>NZ_JBHSON010000088.1:0-50699 GCF_042656285.1 Actinomadura rugatobispora
GCGGCGCCGCGCTGGCGCTGCCCGCCTTCCGGCTGGGCATCGCCGGCGCCCGGGGCGGGGCCGTCCGCGGCGAGGCCGCCCGGAGCGGGGCGGGCCGCCGGGGCGCGCAGAAGGTGTCGGCGTGAACGACGAGTCGGCGGGCGGGTCCCCCGGCGAGGAGGCGCCGTGAGGCGGTGGGTCGAGGTGCGGCGGGGGGCGTACCACGACTCGGTGACCCTGATGCGGGTCAGCCGGGAGGTCGGGGACGCCGCCGGCGTGTCCGGGGCGATGGCCGCCATGGCGACGGAGCTGAACCTGGAACTGCTCGGCCGGATGGGCTTCGAGGTGCCCGCCGGCGCGGGGCCCGCCGACCTGGTGGTGGCGATCCGCGCCGACGACGATCCCGCGCTGGACGCCGCCCGCGGCACGCTGGAGGAGCTGCTGCGCTCGTCCCGCGAGCGGCGGGGCGGGACGGCCGCCGAGGGCGTCCCGGGCGCGGCGCCGCCCGCGCGGACGACCGGGGCGGCCGCCCGGCGGCGCCCCGAGGCCGGGATCGCGCTGGTGTCGGTGCCCGGCCCCCATGTCGTCCCCGAGGCCATGGACGCGCTGGCGGCCGGGCTCAACGTCATGATCTTCAGCGACAACGTGCCGCTGGAGCAGGAGATCGCGCTCAAGGACGCCGCCGCCCGGCGCGGCCTGATCGTGATGGGCCCCGACTGCGGCACGGCGCTGGTCGGCGGCGCCGGGCTGGGCTTCGCCAACGCCGTCCGGCCGGGCCCGGTGGGCCTGGTCGCGGCCTCGGGCACCGGCGCCCAGCAGGTGATGTGCCTGCTGGACGCGGCCGACGTCGGGGTCGGCCACGCGCTGGGCGTCGGCGGCCGCGACCTGTCGGTGGAGGTCAGCGGGCGGTCGGCGCTGGCGGCCCTGGCGGCGCTGGACGCCGACCCGGGCACCGAGCTGATCGTGCTGGTGTCCAAGCCGCCCGCGCCGCAGGTCGCCGATCTGGTCCGGGAGGCCGCGCGGCGGCTCGTCACCCCGGTGGTCTTCGCCTTCCCCGGCCCCGACGACGATCTGACCCGGGCCGTGGAGCGGGCGCTGAAGAGGCTCGGCCGGTCCGTGCCGCCCTGGCCCCGCTGGCCGGCGTCCCGGCTCGCGCCGCGGCGGGGCGCAGGCGGGCTGCGGGGCCTGTTCTCGGGCGGGACGCTGCGGGACGAGGCCGCCGCGATCATCACCGCGGCCACCGGCGGCGACCCGGCCGCGCGCGGGCACCTGCTGGTCGACTTCGGCGACGACGCCTACACCCGGGGCCGCGCCCACCCGATGATCGACCCGGCGCTGCGGCTGGAGGCGGTCGCCCGGCACGCCGCCGACCCCGGGTGCGGGATGCTGCTGCTGGACGTCGTCCTGGGGTACGGGGCCGACCCCGACCCGGCCGCCGCGCTGGCCCCCGCGATCGCCGCCGCGCTGGAGCGGCGGGACGACCTGGCCGTCACGGTGTCGCTGTGCGGCACGCCCGCCGACCCGCAGGGACGGGACGCGCAGGCCGCGGCGCTGAGCGGGGCGGGCGCGTCGGTGTTCGCCTCCAACGCGGAGGCGGCACGGCACGCGATCCGGTGGTGCGAGGGCACGCCAGGAACGGGCGAGGGCACGGAGGGCGCCGATGACTGAATCCCGGCCGCGGCTCGGCGGCCTGCTCACCCGAGAGCCGAGCGTCGTGGCGGCCGGGATCGGCGTGCTGGCCGAGTCCCTGGAGCGCCAGGCGGTCCCGGTGGAGGCGGTCGACTGGCGGCCGCCGCCCGAGGGCTCCGAGGGCGCGCTGGCCGCCGTGCTGGGCCGTCCGGGGCACGCCGAGGCCAACGAGCTGGCGGTCGGGCGGATGCTCAGCGCCCGCCCCCACCTGGTCGACGTCCGTCCCGCCGCGGAGGTGCTGGGCCTGGAGCCCGGCGCGTTCCTGCACGCCGGCCCGCCCCTGGAGTGGGAGCGGGCGTCCGGGCCGATGCGCGGCGCGCTCGTCGGCGCGATGCTCCTGGAGGGCCTCGCCGGTTCCCCGGAGGAGGCCGAGCGCGCGCTGGAACGGGGCGCGGCGACGCTGGAACCGTGCCACCACCACGGCGCCGTCGGCCCCATGGCGGGCGTGGTGAGCCCGTCCATGTGGATGCTGGTGGTCGAGGACGCCGAGCACGGCGGCACCGCCTGCTGCTCCCTGAACGAGGGCCTGGGCAAGGTCCTGCGGTACGGGGCGTACGGCCCCGAGGTGATCGAGCGGCTGCGCTGGATGGGCGCGGTGCTGGGGCCCGTGCTGCGCTCGGCCGTCCGCCGCCACGGCCCGCTCGACCTCCTGGCGATCATGGCGCAGGCGCTGCAGATGGGCGACGAGCTGCACAACCGCAACCGGGCGGCGAGCTCGCTGCTGCTGCGCGAGCTGGCCGCCGACCTGGCCGAGGCGGACGCGCCGCGCGACCGGGTCGCCGAGGCGCTGCGCTTCGCCGCCGGCAACGACCACTTCTTCCTCAACCCAGCGATGGCCGCCGCCAAGGCCGCCGCCGACGCCGCCCGCGGGGTGCCCGGCTCCAGCATGGTCGTGGCGATGGCCCGCAACGGCACCGACTTCGGCATCCAGGTGTCGGGCACCGGCGACCGCTGGTTCACCGGGCCCGCCGGCGTGCCCGACGGCCTCTACCTCGGCGACTACGGCCCGGCGGACGCCAATCCCGACATCGGCGACTCGGCGATCACCGAGACCGCCGGGGTGGGCGGGTTCGCGCTGGCCGCCGCGCCGGCGATCGTGCGGTTCGTGGGCGGCGAGGTGCCCGACGCGCTGGCCGCCACCCAGCGGATGTACGAGATCACGCTGGCCGAGCATCCGGCGCTGCAGATCCCGCTGCTCTCGTTCCGCGGCACCCCGGCGGGCGTCGACGTCGCCCGGGTGGTGCGCACCGGGATCCTCCCGGTGATCGACACCGGCATCGCCGGGCGCGAGGCCGGCACGGGCCAGGTGGGGGCGGGGCTGGTGTCGCCGCCGGCGAACGTGTTCCGGGACGCCCTGCACGCCCTCGCCGAGGACGGCGGGGACCCGGCGCCCGCTGCCCCGAAAGGCGCGTGAGACGAGGTCGCGGCCGGGTAGTTTCGGCGCATGACCGAGTCGATCAACGGGGTGCCGGACGCGGGCGGGCCGATCACCGGCGCCCAGTACGAGATCGCCGCCGGACCGTACCGCGCGGTCGTCACCGAGGCGGGCGCGGGGCTGCGCGAGCTGACCTGCGAGGGCCGCCCGCTGGTGCTGTCGCACGGCGCCGACGAGCCCGTGCCGGTGGCGCTCGGCCAGGTGCTGGTGCCGTGGCCCAACCGGATCGACCGCGGCCGGTACGCCTACGGCGGCCGCATCCACCAGCTCGACCTGTCCGAGCCGAAGAACGACTGCGCGATCCACGGGCTGGTGCGGCACGCCACCTGGACGGAGGCGGACCGCGAACGCGACCGGGTCCGGATGCGGCACCGGCTGATGGGGCACGCGGGCTACCCGTACCGGCTCGACCTGGAGGTCGCCTACGCGCTGGACGCCGAGCGGGGCCTGACCGTCACGGTCTCCGCGCGCAACACCGGCACCCGCACCGCCCCGTACGGGCACGGCGCCCACCCGTACCTCACCGTGGACGAGCCGATCGACGACTGCACGGTGACGGTGACCGCGGACCGGTGGCTGCCGGTCGACGACCGGATGATCCCGTCCGGGCCGCCCGAGGACGTCGCCGGCACCCCCTACGACCTGCGGGACGGGCGCAAGCTCGGCGGCCAGAGCATCGACAACGCCTTCACCGGGCTGCGCCGCGACGCCGACGGCCGGGCCTGGATCCGGCTGACCGGCGGCGGGCGCACCACCGCCCTGTGGGTGGACGCGGCGCATCCGTGGCTGGAGGTCTACACGGCCGACCAGGCGCCGGGCGACCGGCGGCGGCGCGGGCTGGGCGCCGAGCCGATGACCTGCCCGCCGAACGCGTTCGCCACCGGAATCGACGTGATCGACCTCGAACCGGGTGCCCACGCGGGCGGATCTTGGGGGATCATGTCGGAGTGAACCTCAGCGTCCCCTCGTTCGATGACCTTTCCGCCCGGATCACCGCGGTCCGCGACGATCACAGCGAGCAGTTCCCGGGACCGGCCACGGGGCGGCAGCCGGTGCACACGGTGTACGTCCCGGCCGACCGGTTCTCCCGCTCCACGCCCGCCGACTTCGGCGCCGAGGCGCTGCGGCTGCTCAACACCCACACGCCCGGCGCGGGCTCGTTCGGCACCGCGTTCGGCCTCGATCCGGAGATCGCCGGGCCGGTGCGCGAGCGGGTGGCGGCCAAGCTGGCGGGCGAGCCGGTGGAGGACGTGCGGATCGACTTCGAGGACGGCTACGGCGTCCGCTCCGACGACGAGGAGGACGCCCACATCACCCAGGTGGTGGAGGCCGTCGCCGCCGCGTACCAGGTCAAGGGGCTGCCGCACTACTGGGGGCTGCGGATCAAGTCGTTCGCCGACGGCGGCCACGACCGGGCGATGCGGACCCTGGACGGCTTCCTGACCTCCCTGCGGGACCGGCTCGGGCGGCTGCCCGGCGGGTTCACCATCACCTTCCCCAAGGTGCTCACGGCCGAGCATGTGACGCTCTTCGTCGACTACCTCGACCGCCTGGAGAACGCGCTGGGACTGCCCTCCGGGATCCTGCGGTTCGAGATCCAGGTGGAGACCACCGAGGCGATCATCGACGCGGACGGCCGGATCGGGCTGCGCGCCATCGCCCGCGCGGCGGGCGAACGGCTCACCGCGGCCCACTTCGGGGTGTTCGACTACACCGCCGCGCTGGGCCTGCCGCCCGAGCAGCAGCGGCTCGACCACCCGGCGTGCGACTTCGCCCGGCACGCCATGCAGGTCGCGTTCGCGGGCACCGGCGTCCGGCTGTCGGACGGCTCCACCAACGTGATCCCCCGCAACGACGGGCCGGACGAGGTCAACGAGACCTGGGCGGTGCACGCCGCGCACGTCCGCCACTCCCTGCGGCACGGCTTCTACCAGGGCTGGGACCTGCACCCGGCGCACCTGCCCAGCCGCTACGCCGCCGTGTACGCCTACCACCTGACCGGCGTCGACGAGGTGATCGGCCGCGTCCGGGCCTGGCACGAGCAGGCCGCCGCCAAGGACAGCGGCGTCCTGGACGAGCCCGCCACCATCAAGGCCCTGACCGCCCGTCTCCAGCGGGCCGTCGACTGCGGCGCCCTGGACGAGACGGTACTGCCCGCGTCCGTCGAACGCTGACGGGTCAGCCGGTGGTCGGCCCTGCCCAGTCGGCGGGGGTGAGGGTGTTGAGGGTGGTGAACAGTTCGCTCTCCTCGTAGGCGTAGTGGGCCTCCAGGTCGGCGGTGACGCGGTCGAACTGGGCGCGGACGGTGGCCGGGTCGGCGGAGGCCATGCCGTCGAGGGTCTCCTGGAGTTCGGCGCGCAGGCGTGCCACCTGGGCGTGCTCGCGGCGCAGGCGGTCCAGGACGGGGCCGAGCTCGGGGTGGAGGCGGCGCAGCGGCGGGAAGCCGCGGTTCTCCTCGCCGTCGTGGTGCTCGCCGAGGGCGGAGCAGAAGGCCACGCAGTGGGTGCGCAGCCGGGCGGCCGCGTCGGGTTCGGGGCGCTCGCCGCGTTCGGCGCCGGTGAGGTACGCCTCGACCTCCTCGCGCAGCGAGGCCAGGTCGGCGCGCAGGGTGGCGTGCGCCTGGACGATCACGTCGCCGAGGGCCAGCGACCGTGCGGAGTCCGCGCGGTACAGGGCCACGACCGGGATGACCCGCTCGGTCATCCGCTGGTACTCGGCGTAGGCGGGGACGAGTTCCCCCTGCAGGGTGTAGAGCCGGTCGCGCTCCTCGCCGTGCAGCGGTAGCGCGGTGGCGGCGTAGGTCTCGACGCCCGTGCCGTCGTCGGTGCCGATCTCGACGGTGACGCGGGAGTCGGCGAGCAGGTTGCCGTACCAGGCGGGGTCGCCGGGTCCGCCGGCGTTGGAGGCGAAGACCAGGATCCGGTCGCCGTCGGGCATGTACGTGAGCGGGCTGGTGCGGCGCCTCCCGGTGCCGGATCCGGTGGTGGTCAGCAGCACCAGCGTGGCGCCCTCGAACATGCCGCCGACGCGGCCGCCGTTCGCGCGGAACTCCTCGATGATCGCCCGGTTGAACTCCGCCGGCGAGAACTCTTCGGCCATGGGGCGCCCCCTTATCCTGAATTCCTGAAGCCTTGTACGGGACAGTGGTTTTGCTTGAGAGACAAAGCTACTTTAGAAACAAAGCTATTGGGGTTGCCCAGGTATGTCAACGGACGAACGCCCCCTGCCCGCGGGGCTCGGGGTGGAGGACGGCATCCGCACCATGCTGCTGCTCATGCCGCGGATGGTCGGCCGGGTGAAGCGGATCAAGGTCCCCGCCGAGCTGCGCTCGTTCGACCTGGCCCCGCGCCACCTGTCGCTGCTGTCCTACCTGCTGTTCGACGGGCCGATGAGCGTGAACGAGCTGGCCGCCCGGCTGGAGATCGCCCCGGCCACCGCCAGCCTGATGGTCGGCGACCTGAGCCGCCAGGGCATCCTGGAGCGCCGCGAGGACCCCGACGACCGGCGCCGCACCATCGTCAGCATCGCCGACGCCCACCTGGAGTCGATCAAGGGTTGGCTGGCGCAGGGCGCCGGCGCGTGGCGCACCGCGCTGGAACCGCTCACGCCCGAGCAGCGACGCATGTTCGTCGACACGCTGCTGGCCTACGAGCGCGCCGTCACCGAGGGGCTCGGCTGACGCGCGTCAGCCCTCGGAGCGGGTGAACGCCTCCAGGTCGGCCGGGGTGTCGATGTCGTCGGGCGCGGCCACGTCCGCGCACGGCACCGGCGTCACCAGCTCCGGATGGGCGCGCAGGAAGGACCGCGCCCCGGCGTCGCCCTCGGCCGCCTCGGCCGCCGCCGCGAAATGCTCGCGGGCGATCAGCACCGGGTTGCGCGGCCGCCCGTGGTAGGACGCGACGGCGACGCGGGCCCCCAGGTGGTACGCCTCGATCAGCCGCCGCACGGCCTCGGGCGTGACCCGCGGCTGGTCGACCAGCGCCACGACCACGGCCGGGCAGCCCGGCGGCAGCGCCGCCAGCCCCGCGCGCAGCGAGGAGCCCATGCCGGTGCGCCAGCCGGGGTTGGGCACCACGACCGCCCCGATCACCTCGACCTGCGCGGCGCCCGCGACCACCAGCACCGGCGAGCAGCCGCCCTCGCGCAGCGTCCGCACGCCGCGGTCGACGAGGCGCTCGCCGTCCAGCTCCACCAGCGCCTTGGGCCGGCCGAGCCGGCTGCCCTCACCGGCCGCCAGCAGCACGCCGGCCGGGTTCTCCGCTCCGCGCAGCACCGTCATCAGGCGAGGGTAGCCCGCTCACCCCTCCGGGTCGTGGACGTCGCCGTGGATCCTGCCCTCGGTGTCGGTCAGCGGACGGCCCGACCCGCCCCAGCGCAGCTGGATCAGCTCGGCGGCGATGGACACGGCGGTCTCCTCGGGCGTGCGGGCGCCCAGGTCCAGCCCGATCGGCGAGCGCAGCCGGGACAGCTCGCCCTCGGTCAGCCCCGCCTCGCGCAGCCGCTTCATCCGGTCGTCGTGGGTGCGGCGCGACCCCATGGCCCCGACGTACCCGGCGTTGGTGCGCAGCGCGACCTCCAGCAGCGGGACGTCGAACTTCGGGTCGTGGGTGAGCACGCAGATCGCGGTCCGCTCGTCCACCGCGGTCCCGTCCAGGTACTTGTGCGGCCACTTCACCACGACCTCGTCGGCGTCCGGGAACCGCTTGGGCGTGGCGAACACCGGGCGGGCGTCGCACACCGTCACGTGGTAGCCGAGGAACTTGCCGACCCGGGCCACCGCGGCGGCGAAGTCGATCGCGCCGAAGACCAGCAGGCGCGGCGGCGGCGCGAACGAGTGCACGAACACCGCCAGCTCGTCCAGCCGCCGCTCCCCCTCCCGGCCGTAGTGGCGCTGGCCGGTCAGCCCCTGGGCGAGCATGCCGCGCGCGTCGTCGTCGACCGCGGCGTCGAGCCGGCCGGCGTACGCGGCGCCCGGCGCCAGCGACCCGCTCGCCCGGTCGGCCCAGATGACGCGGCGGGCGCCGACGTCGCCCGGCCCCGCCACGACGGTGGCGACCGCGACCGGCTCCCGCGCGGCGATCGCGGCGGCCACGTCCGCGAACTCGGGGAAGGTGGCGGGCCCCACCGGCTCGACCAGCACGTCCAGGATGCCGCCGCAGGTCAGGCCGACCGCGAACGCGTCGTCGTCGCTGACGCCGTAGCGCTGCACGACGGGCCGCCCCGACTCCATCACCTCCTGCGCCAGGTCGTACACCGCGCCCTCGACGCAGCCGCCGGACACGCTCCCGGTCACCTCCCCCGACGGCGACACGGCCATGGACGCGCCCGCCGGACGGGGCGCGCTGCGGAAGGTGTTGACCACCGTGGCCAGGCCGAAGGTCTCCCCCGCGGCGAACCAGGCGGCGATGTCGTCGAGCACGTCACGCATGCGGATCTCCGATCAGGCGGGCCAGGTCCTCCAGAGCGGCCAGGCTGTGCCCGGAGGTGAAGTCGTCGATGTGCGGGAGGGCGGCGGCCATCCCGGCGGTCAGCGGCTCGTAGCCGGGACGCGCCTTGTGGGGGTTGGCCCACACGACCCGGCGGGCGAGCCGGTGCAGCCGGGCCATCTGCTCGCCGAGCAGCCCGGCGTCGCCGCGCTCCCAGCCGTCCGAGGCGATCACCACGATGGCGCCGCGGGCCATGCCGCGCTGGCCGAAGCGGTCGAGGAACTCCTTCAGCTCCTCGCCCAGCCGGGTCCCGCCGCTCCAGTCGGGGATCGCGGCGGACGCGGCGGCCATCGCCGAGTCCGGGTCGCGGTGCCGCAGCTCGCGGGTGAGCCGGGTCAGGCGCGTGCCGACGCTGAACACCTCGACCGGGCGGCCTCCCCCGCCCGAGCGGGCGGCGGCGTGCGCGAACCGCAGCAGCGCGTCGGCGTACGGGCTCATGGAGCCGCTGACGTCCACCAGCAGCACGACGCGGCGCGGCCGGGTGCGGTGGGCGCGGTGCCGCAGCAGCGAGATCTCGCCGCCGCGCCGCAGCGTCTCCCGGACGGTGCGGCCCGGGTCGAGACGGCCCCGCGGGGCGGGCGCGAACCGGCGCGAGCGGCGCCGCTCGGTCGCCGCGTCCAGCACCGCGATCAAGCGGTTGACCTGGGCGCGCTCCTCCGGTCCCAGCCTGGCGACATCGCGTTCGCGCAGCACCTCGACGCCGCTGGCGGTGGCGACCCGGACCTCGCCCGGATCGTCCTCGCCCTCGCCCGGCGGGCCCGGCGCCACCACGGGCACGTGCCGCACGACCACCGGCGGCGGCGTGCGGCGGCCCGGACGCGCCGTCAGGCCCGAGAAGTACGCCGCGAAGCACCGGTCGTAGCGCGGCAGGTCGTCGGGGTCGGCGCACAGCGTGAGCCGTCCCGCCCAGTACACGTCCGCGCGGTCCAGGACGTCGAGGTGGTCGAGGGCGCGGAGCATGGCCTGGACGCGCTCGGGGTCGGCGGCGCCTCCGGCGGCGCGCAGCGTCCGCGCGAAACCCACCATCGTCTCGGTGACGTCCCTGCCCTGGACGGCGGGGCCGCCGCCGGGGAGCGCCGCTCCGGGCATCCTCACCCCCCGTTGAGCAGGGCGTCGAGACCTTGGGCGACCACCCGCTCCTGGTCCTCGCGGTACTTCAGGACGGTCCCGAGCGTCACCGCCGCGATCTCCGGGTCGAGCTCGCGGACGCCCAGCGCCACCAGCGCCTCCGTCCAGTCCAGGCTCTCCGCGACACCGGGCGGCTTGAGCAGGTCGGCGGCGCGCAGCCGCTGCGCGGCGTGGGCCACCTGCCCGGCCAGCCGCCCGGCCGCGTCCGGCAGCCGGCGCCGGATGATCGCCACCTCGCGGTCGAACGAGGGGTGCTCCAGCCAGTGGTAGAGGCAGCGGCGCTTGAGCGCGTCGTGCACCTCGCGGGTGCGGTTGGAGGTGACCACGACCACCGGGGGCCGCTCGGCGCGGATGGTGCCCAGCTCCGGCACGGAGATCGTGAAGTCGCTCAGCACCTCCAGCAGGAACGCCTCGAACTCGTCGTCGGCCCGGTCGATCTCGTCCACCAGCAGGACGCTGGGGGCGGTCTCCAGGGCCTGGAGCAGGGGCCGCGCCATCAGGAACCGGCGGTCGTACAGCTCGCCCTCGAGACGGGCGACGTCGGTGACCCCGGCGGCCTCGGCGGCGCGCAGGTGGAGGAGCTGGCGGGGGAAGTCCCAGTCGTACAGGGCCTGGGAGGCGTCGAGGCCCTCGTAGCACTGGAGCCGGATGAGGGGGGCGCCGAGCACCGCGGCGAGGGTCTTGGCCAGCTCGGTCTTGCCGACCCCGGCCTCGCCCTCCAGGAACAGGGGCCGCCCCATGCGCAGCGCGAGGAAGCCGGCCGTGGCCAGGCCGTCGTCGCAGAGGTAGGCGTGCCGGTCGAGCAGGCCCGCCAGCTCCGCCGGGGTTGCGATGTCGAACGCGGCCGCGGCCGTCCTGTCACCCACGATCACAGGCTACTCACCTCGCGGACGGACTCTCACTGACGGATGCCCCGAAAAGTCCGGAGATAAAGCCATTTAATTGAGTAGGGAAAGTTGACTTCCGGTGCGGCGCTGACGACCATCGGTCCATGAACCCGGACGATCTCACCGGCGAGACCGCCTACGAAACGGCCCGCGAGCTGGGCCGCGCGAACGCGCGCGACCCGCTCCAGGGCCTGCGCCGGCCCTCCCGGCGCGGCCTCCTCCGCCTGTCCGCCGGGGCGGGCCTCGGCGCCGCCCTCGCCGGCACCGCGGCCGCCCCGCGCGCCGCCGCGTCCACCGGCCCCGCCGCCACGGCCGCGGGGATCGTCAAGCCGCTGCCGCCCGAACTCTTCGTCCAGCACGGCACCAACGCCGAGACCCGCTGGGAGGCGATGCGCGGCCAGGGGTACCTCACGCGAGCCGACCGCTTCTTCGTCCGCAACCACGTCTCCACGCCGCTGATCGACGCGCGCACCTGGAGACTGCGGCTGTGGGGCACCGGCCTGCACGGCGCCCCGCCCGAGGCCCGCCCGGTCGAGTTCTCCTACGAGGACCTGCTCGGCATGCGCGCCGAAACGATCACCGCGTTCATCGAGTGCACCGGCAACGGCCGCGGCTTCTACACGAGCCAGCAGGGCCAGAAGGTCTCCGGCACCCCGTGGCGGCTCGGCGCCGTGGGCGTGGCGCACTGGCGCGGCGTACGGCTGGCCTCCGTCCTGGAACGCGCCGGGCTCACCCGCGAGGCCGTCGACCTCCTCCCCCGCGGCCTCGACGACGAGTACATCGACAGGGGCGAGAACCTGGGCCGCGTCCGCCGCCCCCTACCCGTCGCCAAGGCGCTCAAGGACGTCCTGCTCGCCTACGAGATGAACGGGGCTCCCCTGCCGCCCGACCACGGCTACCCCGTCCGGCTGGTCGTGCCCTCCTGGGTGGGGATCGCGTCGATCAAGTGGCTGGGCGACATCCAGGTCTCCGACCAGCCCCTCTACTCCCCCTGGAACACCCGTTTCTACCGCCTCTTCGGCCCCGGCCACCCGCCCGAGGGCAGCGCCCCGCTCACCCGCATGAACGTCAAGAGCGCCTTCGAACTCCCCTGGGACGCCACGCTGACCCGGGGCCGCACGCACGTGCTGCACGGCCGCTCCTGGTCGGGCAACGGCCGCGTCCGCCACGTCTCGATCAGCACCGACGGCGGCGCCACCTGGCACCGGGCCAGGATCCACGGGGCTGACGCACCCGGCGGCTGGGTACGGTGGGAATATCCGTGGCGATGTCCCGGCACCACCGGACGCTACGAACTACTGGCGCGCGCCACCGACGAGACCGGCGCGACGCAACCGGACACCGCCCCGTACAACACGTTCGGCTATCTGTTCGGCGCCGTGGTCCGCCATCCTGTGACGCTCGTCTGACCCGCCGGTGAGACTCCCACGGCGCAGTGGGAGGAGCTCTCATGGCACTCTGGACGCCCGACCCCACCTTCTACGCCTCACCCCGCGACGCGGCGGGCGCGCCCCCCGAGAAGCTGGCCTACGTGGTGGCCTTCGACCGCGCCGCCGCGAAACCCGACGCCGTCGCCGTCCTCGACGTGGACGACGCCTCCCCCACCTACGGGGACGTCGTCGGCTGGACGGACCTCCCCTACACCGGGGACGAACTCCACCACTTCGGCTGGAACGCCTGCAGCAGCGCCCTGTGCCCGTACGCGCCGCACCCGCACGTCGAGCGCCGCTACCTGATCGTCCCCGGCATTCGCTCCTCCAGGGTCTACATCATCGACACCAAGGAGCAGCCCGCCTCGCCCCAGGTCGTCAAGGTCCTGGAGGCCGACGAGCTGGCCGAGCACGCCGGCTACTCGCGGCCCCACACCGTCCACTGCGGCCCCGAGGGCCTCTACCTCACCGCGCTGGGCGGCGCCGACGGCCAGGACGGCCCCGGCGGCATCGCCCTCCTCGACCACAACTCGTTCGAGGTCCTGGGCCGCTGGGAGGTCGACAGAGGCCCGCAGTACTTCGCCTACGACGCCTGGTGGCACATCGCCTACGACGTGCTCGTCAGCTCCGAGTGGGGCACCCCGTCCATGCTCGAGGACGGCGTCGTCGCGGAGCAGCTCCTCGGCCGCGAGTACGGCCACGCCCTGCACTTCTGGGACCTGCGCAAGCGCCGCCACGTCCAGACGGTCGACCTCGGCGACGATCAACAGATGGTCCTGGAGGTGCGGCCCGCCCACGACCCCACCCAGCAGTACGGCTTCGCGAGCGTCGTCGTCAGCGTCGAGGACCTGTCCGCCTCGGTCTGGGCCTGGCACCGCGACGGCGACGCCTGGGCCGCCGAGAAGGTCATCACCGTCCCCGCCGAACCCGCCGACCCCTCGCGGCTCCCACCGGTGATCCAGCCCTTCGGGGCCGTGCCGCCGCTGATCACCGACATCGACCTCTCGGTCGACGACAGGTGGCTGTACGTGTCGTGCTGGGGCACCGGGGAGCTCAAGCGCTACGACGTGACCGATCCGTTCGCCCCGGTCGAGGCCGGGTCGGTCCGCATCGGCGGCATCGTCGACCGCACGCCGCACCCGGCGGCGCCCGGCCTGCCCCTCGCGGGCGGCCCGCAGATGGTCGAGGTCAGCCGCGACGGCCGCCGCGTCCACGTCACCAACTCCCTGTACGGCGCGTGGGACGACCAGTTCTACCCCGACGGCGTCGGCGCCTGGATGGCCAAGCTCGACTCCACACCCGAGGGGTTCACCTTCGACGAGCGCTTCTTCCCCCACGGGGATGATTTCCGCGGCCTCCGCCCGCACCAGGTCCGGCTCCAGGGCGGGGACGCCTCGTCCGACTCCTACTGCTACCCGTGACCAACGGCTCGCTGGCCGCACTGGTGGCCCTGGGGGCCTTCCACGGCCTCAACCCCGCCATGGGGTGGCTCTTCGCGGTCGCCCGGGGACTGCAGGAACGCAGCCGCGCACGCGTCCTGCAGTCCCTGCCGGCCATCGCCGCCGGCCACGCCGCCTCGGTGGGCCTGGTGGCGGTGCTGGTCTCCCTGACCCGTTCCATCGCCACCACCCAGATCATCGCGATCGTCGGCGGCGTCGTCCTGGTCGGCTTCGGCCTCTACCGGCTGCTGTCGCGGCGCCACTTCCGCTGGGTCGGCATGCGCCTCTCCCTGTGGCAGCTGGCCGGGTGGTCGTTCCTGATGTCGTCCGTCCACGGCGCGGGCCTGATGATCCTGCCCGTCCTGACCACCGCCCCGGCGCCCCATCACCACCACGGCGCCGCCACGAGCGACCTGTCGGCGGCCGTCTTCATCACCGGCGTCCACACCCTGGCCATGTTCGCCACCGCGGGCCTGATCGCCGTCCTCGTCTACGAGATCGTCGGCCTGACCATCCTGAGAAGGGCCTGGTTCAACCTGGACCGCCTATGGGCCGCCGCCCTCATCACCGCAGGCACCGTGACCCTCCTCACCGCCACCTGACCCCTAACGCCGCCGTCAGGAGCGCGAGGGCCGGGGCCTAGATGGGGTCGGGGGCTTCGCCGTGGCGGTGGACCAGCGCCTGGAGTTCGTCGAGTTGGCGGGCGGCCAGGACGCGTTCGGTGCCGTTGATGCCCATGGCGCCGATGGACGTGCCGTCGGCCAGGTCGACGGTGGGCCACGGCTCGCCCCTGGACATGGACACGTCCACGACCTCGGCCCACTCCAGGCGGCGGGTGCGGAAGGCGTTGACGATCGTGACGCCGGTGCGGTCGGCCACCACGCGGCAGCGCGCGAACATGTGCAGGACCCAGCCGAGGAACAGGCCGAAGCCGACCATGAGGATCCGGTCGAACACCTTGAACTGGGGCGCCACCACGACGGCGAGCAGGACCATGCCCAGCACGATCACGCCCGCCGTCGCGTAGGCGACCACGCGGGTGGTGCGGGGGCGCCACACCACCGGCAGCCCGGGAATGTCAGTCAACGATCTTGGAGATGGGGATCTCGAGGATGTCGTGCGCGCCGACCGCCTTCAGCGCCGGGATCAGCGTGTTGACCCCGCGCTTGGCGACCACGCTCTCCACCGCGTGCTTCTCGCCGCCCGCCAGCGGGGTGACGGTGGGCGAGGACATCGACGGCATGATGTCCAGCACCGCCCGCAGGTCGGAGTCGGCGATGTTCAGCTTGAGCAGGACGTTGCCGCGGGCGCGGATGGCGCCCTGGAGCAGGAGGGCGATGTCCTCCATCGCGGCCCGCTTCTCGGGGTTCTCGTAGGACTCGCGGTTGGCGACCAGCTCGGTGTAGCTGGTCAGCAGCGTGTCGAGGATGCGCAGACCGTTCTTGCGCAGCGACGAGCCGGTCTCGGTGAGGTCGACGATCGCGTCCACGATGTCGGGGACCTTGGCCTCGGTGGCGCCGTAGGACGGGACGACCTTGGCCTTCACCCCGTGCTTGTCGAGGAAGCGGCGGGTCATCGCCGGGAACTCGGTGGAGATCCGCACGCCCTCCGGCAGGTCGGACACCTGCTGCCAGGGCGCGTCCTCCGGCACCGCGATGATCACCCGGACCGGGTTGCTGGTGGCCTTGGAGTACTTCAGCTCGCCGAGGCTGACCACGTCGGAGTCGGTCTCGGTGATCCAGTCGCGGCCGGTGATGCCCAGGTCGAACAGGCCCTGTTCGAGGTAGGTCGGGATCTCCTGCGGGCGCAGCACCCGCACCCGGTCGATCCGCGGATCGTCGATCTGCGCGCGGTAGTCGCGATCGGAGGCGCGCCGGACGGTCAGGTCGGCGGCGTCGAACAGCGCGGTGGTCGCCTTCTCCAGGGAGCCCTTGGGCAGGACGAGAGACAGCACGGGGAAACCTTTCGTGACGGGATGTTGCGTTCGGGAAACCGGGGACTGCGTCAGGAGCCCAGATGCTCCGCGCGATGCCCGGCGTGACCGTGATGCCGCTCGCCTCGCAGGGTCAGTGCCATGTCGGGTGCGGCCACCGTCGCCTCCCATCCCGTGGTGCGCCCCCGCCGGTCGAGCCGGCGGGCGGTTCCTACCGCGCCGGTCCACCGGCGCGCCGTCCATCCCAGATCTTACGCGGTCACGGCGGGGGTTCCGCCGACCGGCCCGTCCACCGGCGTGCCGCACCGCCTCACACGGCCGCCGCCGAACGCAGCCGGCGCAGCGTGAGGGCGGTGTCCAGGGCGGCCACCACCGACTCCCACCCCTTGTCCTCCTTGCTGTCGGGGAAGCCCGACCGGGCGATCGCCTGGTCCAGGTCGTCGCAGGTCAGGACGCCGTTGCCGACCGGGGTGGCCTCGTCCAGGGCGACCCTGGTCACGCCGGAGGTGACCGAGTCGCAGACGTAGTCGAAGTGCGCCGTCTCCCCGCGGATCACGGCGCCCAGGCAGACCACGGCGTCCAGGTCGCGGGCCAGCTGCTGGGCCACCACGGGCAGCTCCAGCGCGCCCGCGACCCGCGCCACGACCGGCTCGCGGATCCCGCAGGCGCGGGCCGCGTCCAGGGCGCGTTCCAGGAGCCGGTCGGTGATGTGCCCGTGCCAGCGCGTGCAGACGATGCCGAGGGTGAGGCCCCCGGCGTCGACGGTGGTGTCCTCGGGACGCCCCGCTCCACTCATGTTTCCTCCCTGGGGGCGGTCCCCCGGACCCCCCGAACGGCTCCGCCGCTCATGAGAGCCCCTCGATCTGGTGTCCGAGACGGTCGCGCTTGACCGTCAGGTAGCGGCGGTTGTGCTCGGTGACGACGACCGGCATGCCCTCGCGGCCCAGCACCTCGAGGCCGAAGCCTTCCAGGCCCTTGAGCTTGGCGGGGTTGTTGGTCAGCACGCGGATCGAGCGCACGCCCAGGTCCCGCAGCATGTGCGCGGCGTTGGAGTACTCGCGGGCGTCGGCGGGCAGGCCCAGCTCCAGGTTGGCGTCGACGGTGTCGGAGCCGTTGTCCTGCAGCGCGTAGGCCCGCAGCTTGGCCAGCAGGCCGATGCCGCGGCCCTCGTGCCCGCGCAGGTACAGGACGACGCCGCGGCCCTCTTCGGCGATGCGCTCCATGGCGGCGTCCAGCTGGGTGCCGCAGTCGCAGCGGTCGGAGTGCAGCACGTCGCCGGTGAGGCACTCCGAGTGCGCCCGGACGAGCACGTCGGTGCCGTCGCCGAGGTCGCCGTGGACCAGCGCGACGTGCTCGCCGCCGTCGATGGCGCTGGCGAACCCGACCGCGCGCCAGGTCCCGTACCGGTTCGGCACGCGGGTCTCCACGACCCGCTCCACCAGCGACTCGGTGCGCTTGCGGTACTCGACCAGCTGCTCGATCGAGATCAGCTTGAGGCCGTGCTCCTTGGCGAAGATCTGCAGCTCCGGCAGCCGGGACATGGTGCCGTCCTCGTTCACCACCTCGGCCAGCACCCCGGCGGGCGCCAGCCCGGCCAGCCGGGCCAGGTCGACGGCGGCCTCGGTGTGCCCGCGCCGCCGCAGCACCCCGCCCTCGTGGTAGCGCAGCGGGAAGATGTGGCCGGGGCGGACCAGCTCGTACGGCTCGGTCGCCGAGTCGCACAGCGTCCTGATCGTCTTCGCCCGGTCGGCGGCGGAGATGCCGGTGCTGACGCCGTCGCGGGCGTCCACGCTGACGGTGTACGCGGTGCGCATCCGCTCGGTGTTCTGCGCCGTCATCAGGGGGATCTGGAGCCGGTCCAGGTCACCGCCCTCCATCGGCACGCAGATCACGCCGCTGGTGTAGCGGATCGTGAACGTGAGCAGCTCGGGCGTCGCCTTCGCCGCGGCGAAGATGATGTCGCCCTCGTTCTCCCGGTCCTCGTCGTCGACCACCACGACCGCGCGGCCCGCCGCGATGTCGGCGACCGCCTCCTCGATCGGGTCGAAGATCCCGCCGCTGCCGTTGCCTGTTCCCATGCCCACACCGTTCGTGCTCACGCGGCCACCGCCTCGTGTCGGGGGTTCTGCGCGTTCTGTGCCCGGGCCTCCCGGTGCCAGTCGCGGAACCCGATCATCACCATGACGAAGAAGACGCCGTACACCGCGGCCGAGACGTACAGTCCCGACTTCAGCGCCAGCGGGACACCGACCAGGTCGACCAGCACCCAGACGATCCAGAAGTCGACCAGCGCGCGGCTCTGGGCGAAGGTCGCCACCGCGCTGCCGACGAAGATGTAGGCGTTCGCCCACGGCGACCAGGCGATCTTCAGCCAGTCCATGTGGGTGAACAGCTGCGCCACCACCGCGGTGCCGACGACCAGGGCGGTCAGCAGGACGATCCGCTCGCGGGCGGTGGCGGGGCGGATGGCCAGCAGCCCCTGGCCGTCGCGGCGCCCGCGCGTCCAGCTCCACCAGCCGAAGACGGCCAGGCCGATGAACAGCACCTGCTTGAGCGCGTTGCCGGGGACGTGGGCGTGCAGCGAGGCGGCCAGCAGCAGGGCGGCGCCGGTCAGCTGCACCGGCCAGGTCCAGAGGGTCTTGCGCATGGCCAGCCAGACCACGGCGAGGGAGAGCACGTTGCCGACGAGGTCGGTCCAGAGGATGTGCTCGCCGAAGACCTCGAAGCCCGCGTTCAGGACGTTCATGTCCGGTCGCCCAGCATGCGTTCGACGTACTTGGCGACGACGTCGACCTCGAGGTTGACCGGGTCGCCGGGCTTCTTGTGGCCCAGGGTGGTGAGGGCGAGCGTGGTGGGGATGAGCGCGACGCTGAAGCGGTCGGCGCCGGCCTCGACCACGGTGAGGCTGATGCCGTCGACGGTGATGGAGCCCTTGTCGACCAGGTAGCGGCTCAGGTCCCCGGGGAGGGAGATCGTGACGACCTCCCAGCGCTCGCCGGGCTCGCGGGAGAGGATCTCGCCGACGCCGTCGACGTGGCCCTGGACCAGGTGGCCGCCGAGGCGGTCATGGAGGCGCACGGGGCGTTCGAGGTTGACCTTGGAGCCGGGGCGCAGCGCCGCCAGGCTCGACTTGTCGAGGGTCTCCTTGATGGCGTCCGCGGTGAAGGCGCCGTCCTTGACCTCGACCACGGTGAGACAGACGCCGTTGACGGCGATCGAGGCGCCGTGCACGGCGTCCTCGGTGACCAGCGGGCCGTGGATGGTGATCGCGGCCGAGTCGCCCGCGGGCTCGATCGCCACGATCTCGCCGAGCTCCTCGACGATACCGGTGAACATCTCCCGGGCCTCCTTCATCGTGCGAAGGCTCCGGGGGGTCGTGACGTCGAGCAACGCCCCGAACAGGGGCGTACGGCGCGCTGCCTCCCATCCGGACTTTCACCGTCGGTCCCGGAGTTCCACCGGGTCAACCGGCCGATGGCTTCGGCCGGGTCGCGGACTGTCACCGCCGGTTCGGAATTTCACCGACCCCGGAGCACGCGTTCACTGCTGCCAACCAGTGTGCCATGCCGGGCATTCCCCACCCCATGTGAGTAAGGCCACGGCGGGCAACCCTACTTACCAAGCGCTTGCTAGGTTAGCACACCGGCCCGGCGCCCCACCGGCCGGACGCCCCCGCGCCCGGCCGGCGGGCGCGGCCGCTAACCCCCGGCCGCCGCGGGCTCCCGGCGCCCGGCCGTGCGCCAGAAGCCCGGGACGAGGACCGCGGCCACCACCACGTGCAGCAGCGCCAGCGTCGCCTTGGTGGACCCGGCGGCCTCCACCTGGAGCAGCGGGACGAAGGAGACCAGCAGCACCACGAGGGCGGCGGCCGTCCAGACGACCAGGGCGCGGGCGGCGGCGAACCGCTCGAGCGCCGCCAGCAGCGCCCAGCCCAGCAGCGACGGGACGAGCGAGAAGAGCAGGACGGGCACCACGTCGACCTCCTGCGCCTCCCGTCCCGGCTGCGCGACCACCAGGTCCTGGCCGGCCGCGACCGCGACCAGCCACACCAGCACCGCCGCGAGCACCGTCGCGGCCACGGCGATCACCCGGCCGCGCCGCCGCGCGCCCGTTCCGGCGGTCCGGCTGCGTTCCGCCACCATGGCACCCTCCTTGAAGTCATCGATTATTGAGGATCTCAACTATTGACCACCCTAAGGGTAATGCTTGAGAACCTCAACATTCGGTATCGCCAACGGCTGCCTATGATCGGGACATGAGCACGCCGCCGGCACCGGACCGACCGATCAGCCAGGAACTGCTGGAACTGACCTTCCGACTCACCGCCCGGCTGCGCGGCGGGCTGGACGCGGCGCACACCGACCTCGGCCTGCCGCCCGCCCAGGCGCAGGCCCTGGCCAGCCTGCGCGCCCCCGTGCCCATGCGGGAGCTGGCGACCATGCTGGCCTGCGACGCCTCCAACGTCACCGGCATCGTCGACGGCCTGGAACGGCGCGGCCTGGTAGAGCGGCGACCCGACCCCAGGGACCGCAGGGTGAAGCAGCTGGTGCTCACGGAGGAGGGCGAGCGCAGGCGCGCGGCCCTCGACGCGCACATCGCCAAGACCGCCGGCGAGGTCTTCGACCTGCCCGAGCGCGATCAGGAGGCGCTGCGCGACCTCCTCAGCCGCCTGGTGGAGGAACCGGACGCATAGCGATGCCCCGCCCCCTGGCCCGGTGCGCTATGGCACGGGCGAGGGGGCGGGGCCGGGCGGTGTTCTACTCCTCGTTCTGCTCCTCGTCCGGGCTCGCCGGGACGCGCAGCAGCGTCAGCAGGCGCCGCCTCAGGGCCCCGAAGCCGGGGGCGTCGACGGCGCGCGGATGGTCGAGGTCCACCTCGATCGTCTCGGCGATGCGGCCGCCGTCCAGGACCAGCAGCCGGTCCGCCAGCAGGATCGCCTCGTCCACGTCATGGGTGACCAGCAGCGCCGCGAAACCGTGCGCCGCCCGCAGCCGCCCGAAGAGGGCCTGCATCTTCAGCCGGTTCAGGGCGTCCAGCGCGCCGAACGGCTCGTCCAGCAGGAGCAGGTCCGGGCGCCGGATGAGGGCGCGGGCGATGGCGACGCGCTGCGACTGACCGCCCGACAGCTCGGCGGGCCAGGCGCCGCCGCGGTCGGCCAGCCCGACCTCGGCCAGCGCGTCGGCGGTGCGCTGGGCGGCGTCCCCGGTCCGCACGCCCAGGGCCACGTTGTCGGCCACCCGCTTCCACGG
Organism: Actinomadura rugatobispora; assembly: GCF_042656285.1. GTDB lineage: Bacteria > Actinomycetota > Actinomycetes > Streptosporangiales > Streptosporangiaceae > Spirillospora > Spirillospora rugatobispora. Next base: position 20,656 of record NZ_JBHSON010000088.1, read on the forward strand.
CAGCAGCCGGTGCTCCTGGAACACCACCGCCCGCGAGGCGGGCACCGACACCGAGCCGCCGGCCTCCTCGTCCAGGCCCGCCAGGATGCGCAGCAGGGTGCTCTTGCCCGAGCCGCTGGCGCCCAGCAGCGCGACCACCTCGCCGCGGTCGATGGAGACGTCGACGCCGTCCAGCACGACCGTGTCCCCGAACGAGCGCCGCACGCCGGCGGCCTCCACTACGAGGCTCGAAGTCCGCGTCGCCACGCCAGGACCCTCCTCTCCCCCGCCCGCAGCGCCAGGTCCGACAGCAGGCCGAGGCCCGCGTACACCAGCAGGCCCAGCACCACGACCTCGGTCTGGCTGAACTCGCGGGCCTCCATCATCATGAAGCCGAGCCCGCTGTCGCCGTTGACCTGCTCGCCGACGACCAGGCTCAGCCAGCCGGCCGCGAACGCCAGCCGCAGCCCCAGGAACAGCGAGGGCGTGGCGCCGGGCAGCACCACGTGCCGGAGCCGTTCCAGCCAGGTCAGCCCGCAGGTCCGGGCCGCCTCCACCAGCCGCTCGTCGATGTCGCGGATCCCGGCGTAGGTGTTGAGGTAGATCGGGAAGAACGCGCCCAGCGCGACCAGCGTGACCTTCAGCGACTCCCCGATGCCCAGCCAGATGATCAGCAGCGGGACCAGGCCGAGGTGCGGCAGCATCCGGGCCATCTGGACGGTCGGGTCGACCAGGTCGTCGCCCAGCCGCACCAGCCCCGCGATCGAGCCCAGGACCAGTGCCAGCGTCCCGCCGATGAGCAGCCCGAGCACCGCGCGCTGGAGCGAGTCGGCGAGGTAGCCGGCGAGCGTGCCGTCGCTGGACAGCCGCCAGCCCGCCTCGAGCACCTGGCTGGGCGGGGGCAGCTTCTCGTGCGACAGCACGCCCGCGCGGCCCGCGCCCTCCCACAGGACCAGCAGCACGACCGGGGTGGTCAGGCGGCGCTTGCGGAAGTTCGCCGCGCGCGCCTTCGGCTTGCGGGCCTTGGACGTGCCGGCCTTGGATGCGCGGGCGTTGGACGTGCCGGCCTCCGGTTCGCGGCCGGCCGGTTCGCCGCCGTCCGGCGCGTCCCCGTCCGGGTCGCCGCCGGCCGGCTTGCGGAGGTTCTGCGCGCGGACGCTCATTTGAGGATGTCCGCGTACCGGCCGTCGACGCGTCCCGCGATGTCGACCTTGCCGGGGATCAGCTCCAGCGCGGTGAACCCGTCGGCGATCTTCTGCAGTTCGGCGCCGATGGCGCCGTCCACGGGCGCGAGCGGCTGGGCGCTGCGGGCCAGCGCGCGCTCGGTGGGGGAGGGCTCCATCTTCAGCTCGGGCGCGAGGATCTTGGCACGCTCGGCCGGGTTGGCGATCCCCCAGTCGGTGACCTGCCGGTAGGACTGCAGGAACTTCTTGATCTGGTCGGGCCGCTTCTCCAGCGCCTCGGGCGAGACCAGCACGTACTCCCGGTTGTTGGCCAGGCCGCTCGCGTCCGCGAGGATCTTCACGCCGGGCCGCTCGGCCAGCGCGAAGTAGGGGTCCCAGATGACCCAGGCGTCGATCTGGTCGTTGTCGAAGGCGGGGCGCCCCTCGGCGGGCTTGAGGTAGCGGACCTTGACGTCGTCGATCGTCATGCCGTTGGCCTCCAGCAGCCGTACCAGCAGCCAGTGCACGTTGGAGCCCTTGTTGAGCCCGATGGTCCGCCCGCGCAGGTCCTTGAACGAGCGGAACCCCTTGGCCTCCTTCACCAGCACCGCCTCGCCCTTGGGCACCGGCGCCGAGGTGGCGATGATCTTGAAGTCGATCCGGCCGGCCGCCGCGAAGATCGGCGGCGCCTCCCCGGTCTGGCCGATGTCGATCGAGCCGGCCTTGAGCGCCTCGGTCAGCGCCGGGCCGCTCTCGAACAGCGACCACTTCGCCCCGGACGCGGCGTCGCGCGCCTTGACCAGGCTGAGCCCGCCGAAGCGCTGGTAGCCCACGCGCAGCGCGCCGCCGGAGCCCGACTCGTCCTCTCCGCCGCAGGCGGCGAGCGCCCCGGATCCGAGCAACACCAGCAGGCCGGCGAGCAGGGCCGTGATCCGGCGTCTCCGTGCAAACTGCATCTGTCCAAGCTCCCTGTGACACCTCGGCCCGGGACCCCCGTGGCGGGGCGGGCATGGTGCCGACGAGCATATAGGACTAATCCTACCAATTCACTATACTATCGTGCGCGCCGCACCTCACCGGACCGCTCTCACAGGCCGGATCAGCCCCGGCGGGAAGGGTGGACGGACAGGCGCAGGCCCCCGGGCACCGCGGCGATCGGCGTGAGATCGGGCACCAGCAGATCGGCCTCGGTCAGCTCGGACGCGTCGTGGCTGGTGGTGACGGCCAGGACGGTCGCCCCCGCCGAACGGCCCGCCCGCACCCCCGCGGGCGCGTCCTCGACCACGACGCAGTCGCGGGGGTCGACCCCCAGACGGCGCGCCGCCAGCAGGTAGCCGGACGGATCGGGCTTGCCGACGTTCACGTCGGAGGCGGTGACCACCACCTCCGGCAGCGGGATCCCGGCCGCCCCGGTACGCGCCGCGAGCTGGACCGGGTCCATGGACGTCACCACCGCCCACGGCAGCCCGTCCATCCCGGCGAGCAGCTCGAGGGCGCCCGCGATGGCCGTGACCCCCTCCACCTCTTCGGCCTCCAGGGCGTCCAGGTGCTCGGTGGCGGCCCGCACCCGCTCGGGCGGCAGGAAGTCGGCGACGCGGTCGGAGGTGCGGCGGCCGTGCGCGCCCACGAGGAACTCCTCGGCGTCGATGCCGTACCGGGGCGCCCACAGCCGTGCCGCCCGTTCCACCAGGGGCGTCGAGTCGACCAGGGTGCCGTCCACGTCGAACAGCACCGCCGGGCACGGCAGGGTCAGCGCGCTCACCGGGCGGCGGCCCCCTCCGCGGCCCCCTGCCCCGCCCCCTGGGCGGCCTTCTCGGCCTGGCCGCGCAGCTTGCGCACGGCCTCGGCCGGATCCTCGGCGCCGTACACGGCGCTGCCCGCCACGAACACGTCGGCGCCCGCCTCGGCGCACCGCTCGATGGTCTCGGCGCTGACGCCGCCGTCCACCTGCAGCCACACCGGCCGGTCGCCGATGAGGGCGCGGGCGCGGCGGACCTTGGGCAGCACGACATCGAGGAACTTCTGGCCGCCGAACCCGGGCTCCACGGTCATCAGCAGGAGCATGTCGATCTCACCGAGGATGTCCTCGTAGGGCTCCACCGGCGTGGCCGGGTTGATGCCCAGCCCGGCGCGGGCCCCCGCCGAGCGGATGGCCCGCAGCGTCCGGACCGGGGCCTTGGCGGCCTCGGCGTGGATGGTGACGCTGCCCGCGCCCGCCTCGGCGTACTGCGGCGCCCACCGGTCGGGGTCCTCGATCATCAGATGGCAGTCGAGCGGGAGCGCGCTGGTCCTGAGGAGCGCCTCCACGACCGGCAGCCCGAGCGTGAGGTTGGGCACGAAGTGGTTGTCCATCACATCGACGTGGACCCAGTCGGCGGCGTCGGCGATGATCGCGACGTCGTCGGCGAGCCGGGAGAAGTCGGCGGACAGGATGCTGGGAGAGATCTGCGGAGCCATGATGCCCCGAGTCTATTGCCGTATCCTCGCCCGCTCCTCACCCGCCCGGGTGAGGGCGCGGGGGGTTCCGCGCGCCAGCCGCAGCCGGACGAACACCTCCGGCGCGCCGGCGGTGGCCCACAGCGCCAGCAGCGCCTGCACCACGAACGCCTGGAAGGGCTGGGTGCCCAGGAACAGCCCCAGCGTGTAGATCGCCATCGCGCCCGCGGCGCCGACCGGGATCCGGGCCAGCCGCCGCCAGGGCTCGCCGCCCGCGTCGTACCCGATCCGGGACGCCGCGTACGACAGCCCGGCCAGCAGGCCGAACAGCCCGCCCGCGGCCGCGGCGCCCTCGCTCAGCGTGATCGGCTCCACGCTCCCGCCCGCCTGGGCGATCGCGCGCGCCCAGGCGGTGGGCCAGCGCCAGCCCTCCAGCGCCTCGACCGCGGCCCACATGCCGCCCAGCGCCGCCAGCGCGACGGCGAGGCTGAACCCGAACTGCTCGGGCAGGGAACGGGCCGTCCACCACGGCACCACCCGGGGCTCCAGCCACAGCGCGGCGGCCAGCACGGCGGCGCCGACCGCCCAGCCGGCCAGGACCTGGCCGACCGAGTGCACGCCCAGCACCACCCGGGAGACCCCGATCCCGGCGATCAGGGCCAGCGCCGCCGCCCACAGCACCCGGCGGCGGGTCTGCGCGGCGAGGTAGCCCCAGAGCGCGACGGCGTTCTGGGCGTGCCCGGACGGCATGCCGAACGACTCGCGGGGCTCGTGCCCGGTGACGGACGTGTCGGTCCAGAACGGCCGGGGGGCGTGGAAGACCAGCTTCAGCCAGGTGTTGACCACCGAGCCGAACGACAGCACCACGGCCGCGCGCGCCCCCAGCCGGGGATCCACGCACCAGTAGACGATCACCAGCAGCGGCAGGTAGAAGGCCGCGCTGCCGATGAACGACAGGACGTGCATGGCGCCGGTGAGCACGGATCCCCCTGAGCGAGTCGAAGGGTCTGGCAGGGTCGGTGGAAGTCATCGAGGTTACTGAGCGCTCTCGGGAGGACGTCCCTCCAACACGTAAAGGTTCCCCGCCGTCCACCGGCAAACGGCCCGGCCCCCTTTCCGGGCCGCCCTCCGGACGACCGTCAGCCGCGCCGCAGCAGCGCCAGGAACATCGCGTCCGTGCCGTGCCGGTGCGGCCAGAACTGGGCGTACGGCCCGTCCCCCAAACCGGTGAGGCCGGGCACGACGGACGCCAGGACGGCCGGGGAGTCCAACCGCTCCACGTCGTCGCGGCCCCGCAGCACGTCGTCGACCACCACCCGCGTCTCGGCCAGGTGCGGGGAGCAGGTGACGTAGGCCACCACTCCCCCGGACCGCACGGAGTCGAGCGCGCGGCGCAGCAGGTCACGCTGGATCGGGCCGAGCTCGGCCACCGCCTCCGGGCCCCGCCGCCAGCGGGCCTCGGGACGGCGCCGCAGCGCGCCCAGCCCGGTGCACGGCACGTCCAGCAGGACCCGGTCGAACGCCCCGGGGCGCCAGGCCGGCGCGGTGCCGTCGGCAACGACCACGCCCGCCCGGCCGTCGACGGCGCGGGCGACCAGGGCGGCGCGGTGCGGCTGGAGGTCGGCGGCCAGCAGCCGGGCATCGCGCTCGCCGGCCAGCGCCGACAGCAGCCCCGCCTTGCCGCCCGGCCCCGCGCACAGGTCGGCCCACAGCGCGTCGCGGCCCTCCACCGGGGCGGCGGCCATGGCGAGGGCGACCAGCTGGCTGGCCTCGTCCTGCACGGCCGCCCGCCCCTCGCGGACGGCGGCGATCGCGGCCGGGTCGCCCTCCGGCAGCACCGCGGCGTACGGCGAGTACGGCGCCGCCTCGGCCCCCGCCTCCCGCAGCTCCTCGACGGTCGCGCGGCCGGGCCGGGCCACCAGCGTCACGCGGGGGCGCTGGTTGTCGGCCTCCAGCAGCGCCTCGATCTCGCCCCGGTCGGGCCCGAGCGCGTCGCGCAGCGCGCTGACGATCCACTTCGGGTGGCTGTAGGCGACCGAGAACCTGGCCGCCTCACCGCCGCCCTCGGGGACCACGATCGCCAGCCAGCCCGCCAGGTCGCGGGTGGCGACCTTGCGCAGCACCGCGTTGGCGAACTTGGCCTGCCCCGGCCCGGCCACCGAGCGGGCCAGGTCGACGGCCGTGCCGACGGCGGCGTGCGGCGGGATCCGGGTGGCCAGGATCTGGTGCGCGCCCAGGCGCAGCACGTCCAGCAGCGGCGGGTCGATGCGGCGCAACTGCCGGTCGCTGCACATCGCCAGGACCGCGTCGTAGGTGCCGCGGCCGCGCAGCGTGCCGTAGGTCAGCTCGGTCGCCAGCGCCGCGTCCCGGCCGGTCAGCTCGCGGTCGCGGAGCCGGGCGGGCAGCAGCAGGTTGGCGTAGGCGTCGCGGGTCTCCACCGCGCGGATCACGTCGAAGGCGGTCCGGCGGACGAGGTCCTCGGGACCTCCGGTGCGGCGCGGGCCGCCGGGCCTGCGGTTGCGGGACGGGTGGCCGTGGCCGCCGCGGCCCTTCCCGCGGCCGCCGCCGTCGCCGCTGCCGTGTCCGCTGGGGCGCTTGCGGGCGGGAGGCATCAGACCAGGGTGTCCTTACCGGTGAGGGAGGCGCCGCGCGTCCAGTCGAGCGCGGACATCCGCCGCTTCCCCTGGGGCTGCACCTCGCCGAGCGCGACGGGGTGGGTGGCCGTGCCGACCAGGACCTCCTTCTTGGATGTCCGGATCTGGCCGGGGCCCAGCGGCCCGGCGCCGGCGGCCGGGCGGACCGGGCCGAGCTTGAGCCGCTCGTCGCGGAAGGTCGTCCAGGCGCCGGGGGCGGGCGTGCAGGCGCGGATCAGCCGGTCGACGCGCAGGGCGGGCGCCGCCCAGTCGACCCGGGCGACCTCCGGAGTGATCTTGGAGGCGTGCGAGACGCCGTCCGCGGGCTGCGGGCGGGGGTCCAGCGCCCCGGCCTCGATGCCGTCCATGGTGTCGGCCAGCAGCCGGGCGCCGGCGACCGCCAGCCGCTCCAGCAGCGTGCCCGAGGTGTCGTCGGGCCGGATCGGCTCGGTCAGCACCCCGAACACCGGCCCGGTGTCCAGGCCCTCCTCGATCTGGAAGGTGGCCGCGCCGGTCACCTCGTCGCCGTGCAGGATCGCGTGCTGGACGGGCGCCGCGCCGCGCCAGGCGGGCAGCAGCGAGAAGTGCAGGTTGACCCAGCCGTGCCGGGGGATGTCCAGCGCGGGCTTGGGCAGCAGCGCCCCGTAGGCCACCACCGGGCAGCAGTCGGGGGCGATCTCGCGCAGCCGGTCGAGGAACTCCGGGTCGCGGGCCTTGGCGGGCCTGAGGACCTCCACGCCCGCCTCCTCGGCGCGCCGCGCGACCGGGCTGGCCTCCACCTTCCGGCCCCGCCCGGACCGCGCGTCGGGACGGGTCACCACGGCGGCCACCTCGTGCCGGGGCGACTCCAGCAGCGCCTCCAGGGCGGGCAGCGCCGTCTCGGGGGTGCCGGCGAAAACGAGCTTCACCTACAGGGCCTTTCCGAACGTGCGGTGCGGGGAGTCCTTGACCACGGGCGCCGGCTCCCCGAACCACTCGGCCTGGCGGATCGCCTTCATGGCCGCCTTGCGCTGCTCGGCGTCCATCCGGTCGATGAAGATGATCCCGTCGAGGTGGTCGGTCTCGTGCTGGACGCAGCGGGCCAGCAGATGGCTGCCCTCCAGCGTGATCGGCTCACCGTGCATGTTGAAGCCCTTGGCCACGACCTGGACCGAGCGGGGCGTCGGGAACGCCAGGCCCGGCAGGGACAGGCAGCCCTCGTCGTCGGTCTCCTGCTCGTCGGACAGGTCCAGGGTCGGGTTGACCACGTGGCCCAGCCGGTCGTCGACGTAGTAGGTGAACACGCGCAGGCCCACGCCGAGCTGCGGAGCCGCAAGGCCCGCCCCCGGCGCGTCGATCATCGTGTCGGTGAGGTCCTTGACGAGCTGCCGCAGTTCCTTGTCGAAGTCCTTGACGGGCTCGGCCGGGGTGCGCAGCACTGGGTCGCCGAAGAGGCGAATGGGCTTGACGGCCAACGAGGACTCCGTTTCCTGTCCTGTAACTCACTGGTCCCTGCGAATCGGGTGTCCAGTCTACGAAGGGGCGCGCACCGACCGCGCCTTGTACGCGGCCGTCCGCGCCGCCTTGGCGATCAACCGGTCCGGGTGGTGGTCGCCCAGCGCCCTCAGGACCTCGGCCGCGTCGGGGTGGTCGGACCGCCACATCTCCTGGACCATCCCGGACAGGTCGGCCCCGGCGGGCGCGTCCGCGAGGGCCGCGGCCACCGCCTCGCCCGGGTCGGCGGTCTCCAGCATCCCGGCGACGGTGTCGACGAACAGCCACAGGTAGTCGTCGCGGTCCAGCGCGCCACGCTCCCCGCCGTCCTGAGGCTCGGCGAGGCGGTCGAGCCAGAGCAGGGCGTAGGGCCGCACCGGCCGCCTTTCGGCCGCCTCCCGCACGACGTCCGCGGCCTCCGGGCCGACCCGCTGCAGGACGGCGGCGGCGAGGTTGCGGGCACCGGGACCGCCGGTGCCCATGACCTCCAGCAGATCTCCCGCGGCGGCCTTGGCGTCGCGCCCCGCCAGCCAGCCGTCGATCTCCTCGTCGGCGGTGTCCTGGCGGTGCCAGGTCAGCCCGGCGACCAGCTCGGCGGCGGGCGCGGCGGCGAGATCGCCCACGACGGGCGCGGCGAAACCGTCGGCCAGCAGCAGCTCCCGCACGCCCCACACGCCCAGCGGCGTCAGCGCGTACCCGGCCCCCGCCTCCCCGGCGGAACGCGCGACGCCCCAGCGGACGAGGTCGTCCAGTTCCAGGGCCAGCGCCTCCCGCACGGCGGCGGCCAGCTCGCGGGCGTCGGCGGACTCGTACGCCTCGGTGACGTGCTCGATCAGCACGGCGGCCAGCTCGTCGGCGGCCGAGGGCTCCTCCTGCTCGTACAGGTGGATCAGCACGCCGGTCAGCTCGTTCTGCACGAGCCTGACGGCGTCCAGGCCGCCCTCGGGGTCGTGCTCGGGCACCGCCACGCCGTCGAACACGCGCAGCCACGCGTCCAGGACGGCCTCCGCGTCCCCCTCGCCCTCCAGCAGCGGCAGCGCCGGGCCGGGGCCGGCCCCGGCGTCCTCGACCACGATCACCTCGGCGTCCACCGCCGCCCACCAGAGCCGGTCCAGCTCGGGCAGGTCGGCCTGGACGCGGACGGATTCGGAACGGCGCGGCACGGGCAGCGCCAGGGCCTCGACGGCGGCGAGCGCGTCCGCGGCCGGCAGCTCGCCGTGCTCGTCCACCGCGCGGCCGTCACCGGTCCAGCCGGCCAGCGCGCGGACCTCCGCGGCCAGGCCGCCGGCCTGGGCCGCGGCGGCCAGTTCGGGCCCGGGGGCCAGCCGCACGGGCGGCACGACGCGTTCCTCGATATCGCGCAGGTACCGCTCGGTGCGGGCGTAGCGCTCCTCCTCGGGGAGGGCCTCGAAGTCCCGCACCCACCGGTCGACCGCCTCCCGGTCGTCGACCGGCACGCCCTCGGCGAGCATCATCCCGGTGACGAGCTCGGCGGCGGCCTGCCGCTCGGAGGTGTCCGCGGCGGCGACGACCTCGGTGAACTCGGGGACGAGCCGGTCCAGCTCCGCCTCCAGCGCGGCGGCGGACGCGGCGTCGGCGGCCCCGGTGTCGCGCAGGAACGCCAGCAGCAGGCGGACCGCGTCCACGACGGCGGGCGCCTCGTCGGCCGCGACGACCACCGACTCGGGGAAGACCTCCAGCAGCAGCTCGCGCAGCAGGGGCGGGGTCAGCGCCCCGGGCCCGGAGAGGTCCAGCTCCTCGCGGGCGAGGTCGAGCAGCAGCCGCACGCCCTCCGCGTCCACCGGCGCGCGCGCCTCGTCATCGGTCGCGCGGCGGTCAGCCCAGTGCCGGAACTCCCCGGCCACCGTGTCCACCCAGTTGTCGGCCACCCGGAGAACCCTAGTGCGCGGACCGTCCCGGCGTGAGCCGCTCAGATGAGCTCAAGGGGGTCGATCTGCACGCGCACCGTCTCCGGCGCCTTGCGCGCGCTGCGCACGCCCTGCGCCTCCTGAAGGGCCTTCGCCAGGGCCACCCCGGCGGGACGCGCCACGCGCACCAGCGCCCGCTCCTTCTCCGGCCCCTTGGAGCCCGCGGCCATGGGAACGGGAACGGGCCCGAGGACCTCCGCCCCGTCCGGCAGCCTCGCGTGGGAGAGCAGGTCCCGGATGGCCGCCGGAGTCCCCGTCAGCGACGCCATGCGCGCGGCCGGCGGGAAGCCGACCTCCCGCCGCTCGGCCAGTTCCCGCTCGGCGAAGGTGACCGGATCCCAGCGGACCAGGGCCTGCGCCGGGGCCAGCCCGCCGTCCGCCGAGACGACCACGGACGCCGACGGGCGCACCAGCGCGGCGGCGTTCATCCAGCGGCGCAGCGTCTCCTCCCCCGCCCGCAGGTCGGCGCGGCCGAGCAGCACCCACCCGTCCAACAGCAGCGCCCCCGCGTACCCGCCCTCGGCGACCGGCTCCGCGCCCGGCGTGGACACCACCAGCGCCCGCTCCTCGCCCACCCGGTCGAGGACGGCGTCGCGGCCCGACGTCCATACCGGCACGCCCGGAAAAGCCCTCCCCAGCTCCTCGGCCGTACGGCGCGCCCCCACCACCACGGCCCGGACCTGGCGGTGCCCGCACTCGGGGCACGCCCAGTCACCGGCGATCCGGCCGCACCACCGGCAGTAGGGGGCGGCATGGGCGGAGGTCATCGACAGCGGCCCCTGACAGGCCCCGCAGCGCGCGGGCGTACGGCACCGGCCGCACGCCAGCCCCGGCAGGTAGCCGCGCCGCGGGACCTGCACCAGCACCGGACCGTCCTCGAGCGCGCGCCGGGCCGTCTGGAAGGCCATGTGCGTCAGCCGGGCCGTGCGCGCGGCGCCGTCGCGGGCCAGCTCGCCATCGTCGCCGACCGGCCGCACGCGCGGCATCGTCGCGCGGATGCGGGACCGGTCGGCCGCCAGCGCGTGCGCCCATCCGGTCTCCACCAGCACCGTCGCGTCCGTCGTGCGGGTGAACCCGCCGATCAGCGCGCCCGCGCCCGCCCGGTGCGCGCGCAGCGCCAGCACCTCGCGGGGATGCGGGTACGGGGCGTGCGGCTCGGCGTGCACGTCGTCGCCGTCGTCCCACAGCACCACCAGGCCGAGATCGGCGACCGGCGCGAACATCGCCGCCCGCGTGCCGACGACCGCCCGCGCCGTGCCCCGGCGCACCGCGAGCCAGCGCCGGTAGCGCTCGGCCGGGCCCAGCTCCGCGGTCAGCGCGACATGCCTGCCCTCCCCCAGCTCCTCGGTCAGCGCCTCGTCGACGCGGGCGACCTCGCGGCCGTCGGCCATGACCACCAGCGCGCCGCGACCGCTCCCGAGCACGACCGCGACCGCCCGCGCGATCGCCCTCGTCCAGGCGGGGCCGGGCAGGGCCGTCCAGACCGCGCGCGGCGCACGCCCGGCTTCGAGGGCCTTCAGGAAGGACGGCCCGGCAGGGTACTCCTCCCAAGGGCCCGGCCCTTCCGCCCGGACGCCCACGGGCGCCTCGTCGGGCGGGGCCTCGGCCTCGACCCGCGCGTGCCGGGGCGGGATCGCCAGCCGCAGCACGTCGGCGAAGGTGCCCGCGTAGCGGTCGGCCACCTCCCGGGCCAGCGCGGCGATCTCCGGGGACAGGACGGGCTCGGGCGAGGTGACGCGCTCCAGGTACGACAGGCGGCCCTCGTGGTCGCTCTCGGCCACCCGTTCCAGGACCAGGCCGTCGACGAGCTGGCCGGCGAAGCGGACCCGCACCCGGCAGCCGGGCACGGTCTTCTCGTCCAGATCGGCGGGCACCTGGTAGTCGAAGGGCCGGTCGAGGTGCGGCAGCGACATGTCGACGGCGACGCGCGCGACCGGCAGCTCCGCGGCGGGCCGCCGCGCCCCCTTCTTCCCCTTGGAGGGCTTGGCGGCGGCCTCCAGCCCCGGAATGAGCCCGTCGTTGGTCACGCCCCCGTCCTACCAGATGAGGGGGACACCGAAATCATCGCGCGCCGCGGCGGCGGCCGCCGCTAGAGTGCCGGGCGATGGGCCGTAGCGCAGAGGTCGTCGCGCCCGGAATCTCCTCCGGGAGGACGCCGGTTCGATTCCGGCCGGCCCGTCCATGCCGAAAAGGGCCCCGGGCTCGCGCCCGGGACCCTCGCGACGCGGCAGGTCAGAGGCCGGCGGCCTTGGCCAGGTCGGCGGCGCGGTCGGTGGACTCCCAGGAGAAGTCCGGCTCCTGCCGGCCGAAGTGGCCGTAGGCGGCCGTCTTGGAGTAGATCGGGCGCAGCAGGTCGAGGTCGCGGACGATCGCGGCGGGACGCAGGTCGAAGACCTCCAGCACCGCCTCCTGGATCTTGTCGGTGGGCACCTTCTCGGTGCCGAAGGTCTCCACGAACACGCCCACCGGGTGCGCCTTGCCGATGGCGTAGGCCACCTGCACCTCGGCGCGGTCGGCCAGCTCGGCCGCCACGATGTTCTTGGCCACCCAGCGCATCGCGTACGCGGCGGACCGGTCGACCTTGGACGGGTCCTTGCCGGAGAACGCGCCGCCGCCGTGCCGGGCCATGCCGCCGTAGGTGTCCACGATGATCTTGCGGCCGGTGAGGCCGGCGTCGCCCATCGGCCCGCCGATCTCGAAGCGGCCGGTGGGGTTGACCAGCAGCCGGTACCCGCCCGTGTCCAGGTCGAAGTCGGCCAGCACCGGGTCGACCACGTGCTCCTTGACGTCGGGCGTCAGCAGCTCCTTGAGGTCGATGTCGGGGGCGTGCTGGGAGGACACCACCACGGTGTCGAGCCGCACCCCGCGGTCGCCGTCGTACTCGATGGTGACCTGGGTCTTGCCGTCGGGGCGCAGGTAGGGCACCACGCCCTCCTTGCGGACCTTCGACAGCCGCTGCGCCAGCCGGTGCGCCAGGGTGATCGGCAGCGGCATCAGCTCGGGCGTCTCCCGGGTGGCGTACCCGAACATCAGGCCCTGGTCGCCCGCGCCCTGGCGGTCCAGGTCGTCGCCCTGCTTGTCGCGGTCCTCGCCGTCGCGGGTCTCGTAGGCGTCGTCGACGCCCTGCGCGATGTCGGGCGACTGGGCCCCGATCGACACCGACACGCCGCAGGAGTGCCCGTCGAAGCCCTTCTTGGACGAGTCGTAGCCGATCTCCAGGATCTTCTCGCGGATCACCCCGGGGATGTCCACGTAAGTCTCGGTGGTCACCTCACCGGCCACGTGCACCTGGCCGGTGGTGATCATGGTCTCGACGGCGACCCGGCTCTTCAGGTCGTCCTTGAGCATCGCATCGAGGATCGCGTCGCTGATCTGGTCCGCAATCTTGTCCGGATGTCCTTCGGTGACGGACTCGGAGGTGAACAGGCGGCGAGACACGTACGTGAACTCCTTGCAGCGGCTGCTGACTGACGTCGCAGAAATCGGACTTGTGGATGTGACCTCCGGCGGGGAACGCCGCCCCGCGGGGGCTGGACCGTCTTCCGGCCTGTGGCACGACCGGCCGGGCGCGGCCGGTTGGCGTATTCCGCCGAAGTCTATCGGGATCGGCCCTGACGCAAGGTATACCGAACGCCGCCCCCCCTGCACCCCCGGGACGCACCGTGGCTGTGTTCTCTAAGTCCCGGCCTACGGCGCTCGCCTGGCGGCTGTGTTTCAAAGTCCCGGCCTACGGCGCTCGCCTGGCGGCTCGCACCTAACCGGAACTTGGCGAGCGCGGCATCGCTTCGCGATCTGGCCGATGAGGCTCGCCTCCGGCGTCGCCTCACCGTCCAGGTAACGCGCTCGCACGGTATCTGAGGGCCGACCCTAGGGTCCAGAACCCTGGCGGGCGGGTCAGTCCGGCAGACGGGCGGCGATCAGATCCCAGACCACCTCGGCCAGCGCCTCCTTGGCGCCCCGCGGCACCTCCGTGGAGGTGCCGTCCGCACCCAGCACGACGGCGGCGTTGTCGGGCCTGCCGAACGTCAGGTCCTCCCCGACCTGGTTGACGACGAGCAGGTCGCAGCCCTTGCGGGCGAGCTTCTCGCGGCCGTTGGCCAGCACGTCGTCGGTCTCGGCGGCGAACCCGACCACGACCTGTCCGGGCGGGCGGTCGGCCGCCAGCTCCGCAAGGATGTCGGGGTTCTTGGCCAGCGCGATCGGCTCGGGCTCGGCGCCCGGCGTCTTCTTGATCTTCGAGCCCTGGTAGCCGGCGGGCCGGAAGTCGGCGACCGCGGCGGCCATCACCACCGCGTCGGCGTCCTGGACGGCCTCGAGCACGGCCTTGCGCATCTCCTCGGCCGATCCGACCGGTACCACCTGGGCTCCGGCCGGGTCGGGCAGCGCGACGTTGGCGGACACCAGCGTGACGCGGGCGCCGCGGGCGACCGCCGTCCGGGCCAGCGCGTACCCCTGCATCCCGGAGGACCGGTTCCCGATGAAGCGCACCGGGTCGATGGCCTCGCGGGTGCCGCCGGCGGACACGACCACGTGCCGTCCCGCCAGGTCCCGCACCCCCTGACGGGCCAGGACGTGCCGGGCGACCTCGAACAGCTCGGCGGGCTCGGGCAGCCGTCCGCGCCCGGTGTCCTTGCCGGTGAGGCGCCCCGAGGCCGGGTCGACGACGATGGCGCCGCGGGACCGCAGCGTCGCCACGTTGGCCTGGGTGGCCGGGTGCTCCCACATCTCGGTGTGCATCGCGGGGGCGAACACGACCGGGCAGCGCGCGGTCAGCAGCGTGTTGGTGAGCAGGTCGTCGGCCAGCCCGTGCGCGGCCCGGGCCAGCAGGTCGGCGGTGGCGGGCGCCACGAACACCAGGTCCGCGCCCTGCCCCAGACGCACGTGCGGCACCTCGGAGACCCCGGTCCACACCTCGGGCGACACCGGGTGGCCCGACAGCGCGGCCCAGGTGGGCTCGCCGACGAACCGCAGGGCGTCGGCCGTGGGCACCACGCGCACGTCGTGCCCGGACTCGGTGAGCCGCCGCAGCAGCTCGCACACCTTGTACGCGGCAATACCCGCGCCGACGCCCAGGACGACACGCGGCCGGGAGGAGTCCATACGATCGCCTTCCGGAGTCTCCATTGCCCCAAAGGATCTCAAAGCCCCAACCGCCCCCACACAGCGCCCCCCAACCCACCGAGGCCAGCCGTGATTCACACCACGGGCTCCGGGCGAACGCTGGGCCGTAGAAGGCGAGGCCCAGTCCAGGATTCGAGATGCTCGGCCGGGCCCAACATGCAAGCCCAGGCGAAGATGGCCGTCAGGCCGTCGAGCCGGGGCGAGGCCCAGCCGGGGTTCCAGGAGGTCGTCCCCCTGGGTCAACACTGAGGTCCGGGGTCCGGCGAAGATGGCCCCAGGGCCATCGAGTAGGGCCGGCCCGCGGGCCGGGCAGAGCCCGGCGAGGACGGCCGCCAGGCCGTCGAGCCGGGGCGGAGCCCAGTCGGGGGTTCCAGGGGGTCGCCCCCTGGGTCAACACTGAGGAACGGGGCCCGGCGAAGATGGCCGCCAGGCCATCGAGCAGGGGTCGCCCCCCGGGCCGGGCCGACCTCAGCCTTCGATGGGCTCGGCGTTGAGGAGGCCTTCCCGGGTCTCGCGCAGGGCGATCGAGAGCGGCTTCTCCTGGACCTGGGTCTCGACGAGCGGGCCGACGTACTCCAGCAGGCCCTCGCCGAGCTGGGCGTAGTAGGCGTTGATCTGCCGGGCGCGCTTGGCCGCGATGCTCACGAGGCCGTACTTGGTGTCGACGACCTCGAGGAGCTCGTCGATCGACGGGTTGGTGATGCCTTCGCTGCTGGCTGCCACTCCGTGGCCTTCCGCTAGATGTCTGAGCTGATTAACGAACAGCCATCAAGGTTAGCAGGTCATCGCACACGTCCTGGACGGACGTGTTGACGAGGGTGACGTCGAACTCCTTCTCGGCGGCGAGTTCCACGCGGGCCGCGTCGAGGCGGCGTTCGACGACCTCGGGGGGCTCGGTGCCGCGGCCGACGAGGCGGCGGACGAGCTCTTCCCAGGAGGGCGGGGCCAGGAAGACGTGGAGGGAGTCCGGCTTGGAGCGCCGGACCTGGCGGGCGCCCTGGAGGTCGATCTCCAGGAGCACCGGCTCGCCGCGGGCGAGCCGGTCCTCGACCGGGCGGCGCGGGGTGCCGTAGCGGTTCCCCGCGAACTCCGCCCACTCCAGGAGCTCCCCTTCGGCGACGAGCCGGTCGAAACCGGCGTCGTCGACGAAGAAGTACTGCACCCCGTGGGTCTCGCCCGGCCGGGGGGGCCGGGTGGTCACCGAGACCGACAGCCACACCTCTGGGTGGGCCCGCCGGATCTCGGCGACGACCGTGCTCTTGCCGACGCCCGACGGCCCGGAGAGGACCGTCAGCCGTCGCACGGGCACGCCCCGTGGGAGGGAGCTTTCCGGCGCAGGAATGGGTGCGCCGGATTCGGACGGGATGGAGCCGGGCGGCCGGGAACGCGCCGGACCGGCCGCGGCGGATTCGCCGCCGCGCCCGCCCATGAGTCGCGGATCAGCGGGTTCCACCGCCGAACTCACGCTCCAGGGAGGCGCGCTGGTTGGCGCCGAGGCCCCGCACGCGGCGGGACTCGGCGATGCCCAGGCGCTCCATGATCTGCTTGGCACGGACCTTCCCCACGCTGGGCAGGGACTCGAGGAGGGCCGACACCTTCATCTTGCCGATGACGTCGTCGGTCTGCCCATTCTTGAGGACCTCGGCAAGCGAGAGCCCCCCGTGCTTGAGCTTGTTCTTAACCTCGGCCCGCTCCTTGCGAGCCTTGGCAGCCTTTTCCAGGGCTGCGGCGCGCTGTTCGGGGGTTAGGGGCGGAAGAGCCACGCCGGGTCACCTCAGGTTTCCACTCGACGGAGTCGGACGGGTGTGGAAACTAGCGAGTTCACTGCCCATAAGGCAACGTGAAGTGCCGTTTAGCCCGCCACAAAATCACGAATATCACTCCTTGAAGTGTCCTGAATACCCAGTGTACCCAACTGGGCGGGGTGCGAGGGTCACCCCCCCGCCTTGCAGGGACTATTGCTTGATCGTGAAAAATCGCCCCCGGGACGCCCGTTTGCGTCATCGGCCACCCGCGAACACCACCCGAGGGGCCTAGTCGATCAGCGGAGCGCCATCGGATGATCACGCTGCGCGTTCGCGGCGGAGTGTGCACGGGAGATTCCCGACACATCAGAAATGTCGACTGGCGATCAGCGAGGGCCGTTGGAACGTGCCGAACGTGACGCTTATCACGCCCGGTCCGTATTTACCCTTTACGGTCCGCCGAACCGGGGATCACGGCGCGGTGCGCCGCAGCGCCGCCGCGATCCCCGCCGCCGCCGCGCCCGGGTCGGCGGCGCCGGTGATGGGACGCCCGATCACCAGCAGATCGGCGCCCGCGGCCAGCGCCGCCTCGGGCGTGGCCACCCGCGCCTGGTCCTGCGTCTCCGCCCCCGCGGGGCGCACCCCCGGCGTGATGAGCGTGATGTCCGGGCCGACCTCGGCCCGCACCGCGGCGGCCTCCTGCGGCGAGCACACCAGCGCCTGCGCCCCGGCCTCCACCGAGAGCGCCGCCAGGCGGCGCACCGCGTCCGAGGCGGGCCCCGCCACTCCGAGCGCGGCCAGGTCGGCGTCGCCGAGCGAGGTGAGCACCGTCACGGCCGCCACGCGGGCGGCCGGGGCGGCCTCCACCGCGGCGCGGATCATGGCCGGGCCGCCCGCCGCGTGCACGGTCAGGTACGCCGGCCGCAGCCGCGCGACGGCACGGGCCGCGCCGGCCACGGTGGCGGGGATGTCGTGCAGCTTGAGGTCCAGGAACACCTGGACCCGGCTGGCGCCCCGGACGCTGGCGACCACGTCGGGGCCGTAGCGCAGGTACAGCTCCAGGCCGACCTTGACGGTGCTGACGTGCGGGGTGACCAGGGTGGCCCAGCGCGCGGCCGTCTCCAGGTCGGGGGCGTCCAGGGCGACGGCGATGGGGGCGGGTGCGGACACTAAAGCTTCTCCTTCAGTTCCCCGGGCTCGGCGGCCGGCCCGGAGAAGGGCTCAGAGGCGTGCTCGGCGCCGCTCCCGGACACGGGGTCGGCGCCCGGCTCGGCGGGCGGCTCGGGGCGCACCTGGGGCGGTACGTACCCGGCGGGCTTGTGGGCCAGCCCCACGACGTCGGCGATCCGGCCGATCCGGCGGGCCGCGAGAGCCTCGTCCAGTTCCCGGACGATCCGCGGCACGGCCATCGGGTCGTGGAACAGGGTGGTGCCCACGGCCACCGCGGAGGCGCCCGCCAGGAGGAACTCCAGCGCGTCCAGGCCGGAGGCCACCCCGCCCACCCCGACGATCGGGATGCCGGGCAGGGCCGCGTGCACCTGGTAGACGCAGCGCACCGCCAGCGGGCGGATCGCGGGCCCGGACAGGCCGCCCGACACGCCGGTGAGCGCGGGCCGCAGCGTCCCGGTGTCGATCGCCATGCCCTCCAGGGTGTTGATCAGGGTGAGGCCCTCGGCGCCGGCGTCCACGCACGCCAGGGCGATGGTGACGATGTCGGTGACGTCGGGCGCGAGCTTGGCCAGCATCGGCACCCCGGGACGGGCGTGCGCCCTGACCGCCCGGACGACCGAGGCGGCGGCGCCCGGGTGCCAGGCGAACATCCGGCCGCGGTCCTCGACGTTGGGGCAGGCCACGTTGACCTCGATCGCGGCGATCCCCGGGACGCCGCGCAGCCGCCGGGCCAGTTCCCCGAACTCCTCCACGCTGTTGCCCGCGACCGACACGATCGTGCGCACGCCCTGCTCGGCCAGCCAGGGCAGGTCGCGCTCCAGGAAGCCCTCCACGCCCGGCCCGGGCAGGCCCATGGCGGTGAGCAGGCCGCTGGGCGTCTCGGCCATCCGCGGCGTCGGACGGCCCGCGCGCGGCCGCGTCATCACCGAGGTGGTGACGAACGCGC
The DNA here is from genome assembly GCF_042656285.1 of Actinomadura rugatobispora. GTDB lineage: Bacteria > Actinomycetota > Actinomycetes > Streptosporangiales > Streptosporangiaceae > Spirillospora > Spirillospora rugatobispora. Next base: position 39,250 of record NZ_JBHSON010000088.1, read on the forward strand.
CGAGCCGGTCGAGGTCGAAGAACTGGGCCAGTTCGCGGCCCGTCCCGCCGCAGCCCGCCGCCGTCAGCACGGGGTTGGGCAGCTCCAGGGGGCCCAGTCGGGTCTCCAGGCGGGCCGCGTTCACAGGACCACTCCGCTCGCGTTCTTCATCGGTCGGTGCCTTCGGTACGGCTGAGGGCGCGGGGGGCGCCCAGGGCGTCGAACGGGATCGTGCCGAGGTCCCCCCAGCGGACGCGGTCGCCGCGCAGCACCGGCCCGTCGGCGCAGGCCCGCACCATGCGGGTCACGCCGTCGTCGCCGTGCATGGGGAGCATGCACGTCATGCAGACGCCGATGCCGCACGCCCCGGTCTCCTGGAGGAAGGACTCCACCGACACCTGGGACGGCAGGCCGTACTCCCCCGCCACCTGGGTCACCGAGCGCAGCAGCGGGGTCGGGCCGCAGCCGTAGACCACGTCGGCGCCGGTCTCCTGGATGACGCGGGGCAGCACGTCGCGGATCGCGCCCTGCTCCCCCAGCGAGCCGTCCTCGGTGGTGACGGTCGCCGAGTCGCCGATGCGCCGGGCCATGCGGGAGCCGAAGACCTGGCGGGCGGACGGGCCGCCGAGCACGAAGTGCACCTGGCAGCCGCGCCGCCGCAGCGTGTCGGCCAGCGCGAACAGGGCGGCGCCCCCGGGGCCGCCGCCGGCCAGCAGGCAGCTGACGGGGTCCCTGGGGAGCCGGAACGGGCGTCCGAGCGGGCCGACGAGGTCGAGCTGGTCGCGGGAGCGGCGGCCCGCCAGCCAGGCGGTGCCGGGCTCCCGGTCGGCGAAGACCAGCTCGACCGTCCCGCCGTAGTCCGACTTGACCTCGTACACGCCGAAGCAGCGCCGGACCAGGCGGCCGGTGTGCTCGCCGCCGACGGCCACCGCCACGAACTGCCCGGGCCGGAACCGCTCGGCGATCGCCGGCGCCACCAGCGTCAGCGCCTGGTAGTCCTGCACCTGGCGGACGGTCAGTACCGTCGCCGACGTCTGCACCGGCGTGTCGGACACCCGTCTCCCTCTCGTCGTCGTGCAGTGCTGTCCCGGTGCTACCCCCGGCCGTGCGCGCCGCGCATCCGCTCGGCGTGCTCCTGCAGCGACCGGACCCCGACCTGGCCGCCCGCGATGGCCTCGACGCCCTGCACGGCGGCGGCGAGCCCCTGGACGGTGGTCACGCACGGCACGCCGCGCAGCACGGCCGCCGTGCGGATCTCGTAGCCGTCCAGCCGCGGCCCGGACTGGCCGGGGCCGCCGAACGGAGTATTGACGATGAGATCCACCTCTCCGTCGAGGACGCGCCGCACGATGGTGGGTTCGCCGCCGGGGCCGGGACCCTCGCTGTGCTTGCGCACGATCTTGGCACGCACGCCGTTGCGGCGCAGGACCTCGGCGGTCCCCTCCGTGGCAAGAATCTCAAAGCCCAGGTCTGCCAGCCGCTTGACAGGGAAGATCATGTGCCGTTTGTCCCGGTTCGCCACCGACACGAACGCCCGGCCCTTGGTCGGCAGCGAGCCGTAGGCGGCCTGCTGAGACTTGGCGTAGGCGGTGCCGAACACCTCGTCGATGCCCATGACCTCGCCGGTCGAGCGCATCTCCGGGCCGAGGACGGTGTCGACGCCCTGCCCCTGCGCGTTGCGGAACCGGTCGAAGGGCAGCACCGCCTCCTTGACCGCGATCGGCGCGTCCAGCGGCAGCGAGCCGCCGTCGCCGCTCTCCGGCAGCAGCCCCTCGGCGCGCAGCTCGGCGACGGTGGCGCCGAGCATGACCCGCGCCGCGGCCTTGGCCACCGGCACGGCGGTGGCCTTGGACACGAACGGGACGGTGCGGGAGGCGCGCGGGTTGGCCTCCAGGACGTACAGGACGCCCGCCGACAGCGCGTACTGGACGTTCATCAGCCCCCGCACGCCGACGCCGCGGGCGAGCGCCTCGGTGGCCTCGCGGATGCGCCGCAGGTCGTCGTGGCCGAGGGTGATCGGCGGCAGCGCGCACGCCGAGTCGCCGGAGTGGATCCCGGCCTCCTCGATGTGCTCCATGACGCCGCCGAGGTAGAGCTCCTCGCCGTCGAAGAGGGCGTCCACGTCGATCTCGATGGCCTCGTCGAGGAACCGGTCGACCAGCACCGGGTGCTCGGGGGACGCCTCGGTCGCCTTGGCCATGTACGACTCCAGCGTGGAGTCGTCGTAGACGATCTCCATGCCGCGCCCGCCCAGCACGTAGGAGGGCCGCACCAGCACCGGGTAGCCGATCTCGGCGGCGATCTCGCGGGCCTCCTCGTAGGACGAGGCGGTGCCGTGCTTGGGCGCGAGCAGCCCGGCGCGGTGCAGGACGCGGCCGAACGCGCCGCGCTCCTCGGCCAGGTGGATGCTCTCCGGGGAGGTGCCGACGATCGGCACCCCGGCGTCCTTGAGCTTCTGCGCCAGGCCCAGCGGGGTCTGCCCGCCCAGCTGGACGATCACCCCGACGACGGTGCCGGTCCGCTGCTCGGCGTGCACCACCTCCAGGACGTCCTCCAGGGTGAGCGGCTCGAAGTACAGCCGCCCGGAGGTGTCGTAGTCGGTGGAGACGGTCTCGGGGTTGCAGTTGACCATGACGGTCTCGTAGCCGGCGTCGGTCAGCGTGAACGAGGCGTGCACGCAGGAGTAGTCGAACTCCACGCCCTGCCCGATCCGGTTCGGCCCGGACCCCAGGATGATGACCTTGGGCCTGTCGCCGGGCGGGACCTCGGTCTCCTCGTCGTAGGCGGAGTAGAGGTAGGGCGTGCGGGCGGCGAACTCGGCGGCGCAGGTGTCGACGGTCAGGTAGACCGGCCGGACGCCCAGCGCGTGCCGCAGCTCCCGGACGACCTCCTCCGACAGCCGGCGCAGCCCGCCGATCTGGGCGTCGGAGAAGCCGTGCCGCTTGGCCCGCAGCAGCTTGTCGCGGGTGAGGGCGTCCTCGGCGGTGCGGATCTCGTCGGCGATCTCGTTGATCGCGGCGATCTGGTCGAGGAACCAGGGGTCGATGCCGGTCGCCTCGTACAGCTCCTGGACGCTCGCCCCGGCCCACAGGGCCCGCTGGACGGCCCGGATCCGCCCGTCGTGCGGCCGGGCGGCCTTCCCGGTCCAGGCGGCGGCGTCGCCGGGCTCGCCGTCCCAGGAGAAGGACGAGCCCTTCTGCTCCAGGGACCGCAGCGCCTTCTGCAGCGCCTCGGTGAAGTTGCGGCCGATCGCCATGGCCTCGCCCACCGACTTCATGTGGGTGGTGAGGGTGCCGTCGGCGCCGGGGAACTTCTCGAACGCGAACCGCGGCACCTTGACCACCACGTAGTCGAGGGTCGGCTCGAAGGAGGCCGGGGTCTCGGCGGTGATGTCGTTGGGGATCTCGTCCAGGGTGTAGCCGACCGCCAGCCGCGCCGCGATCTTGGCGATCGGGAAGCCGGTGGCCTTGGACGCCAGCGCCGACGACCGCGACACCCGCGGGTTCATCTCGATCACGATCATGCGGCCGGTGCCCGGCTGGACCGCGAACTGGATGTTGCAGCCGCCGGTGTCGACGCCGACCTCGCGGATCACCGCGATCGCCACGTCCCGCATGTTCTGGTACTCGCGGTCGGTCAGCGTCATCGCGGGCGCGACGGTGATCGAGTCGCCGGTGTGCACGCCCATCGGGTCGAGGTTCTCGATGGAGCACACGATGACCACGTTGTCGGCGCGGTCCCGCATGACCTCAAGCTCGTACTCCTTCCAGCCGAGGATGGACTCCTCCAGGAGCACCTCGCTGGTCGGGGACGCGTCCAGCCCGGCGCCGGCGATGCGGCGCAGGTCGTCCTCGTCGTGGGCGAACCCGGACCCGGCGCCGCCCATGGTGAACGAGGGCCGCACCACCACGGGGTAGCCCAGCTCGCCCGCCGCGGCCAGGACCTCGTCCATGGTGTGGCAGATGAGCGAGCGCGCGGACTCGGCGTTCAGGCCCTGCTCGGCGGCGACCTTGGCGACGACCTCCTTGAACCGCTCGCGGTTCTCCCCGGCCTGGATCGCCTCGACGTCGGCGCCGATCAGCTCGACGCCGTACCGCTCCAGGACGCCGCTCTCGTAGAGCGCGATCGCGGTGTTGAGCGCGGTCTGGCCGCCCAGGGTGGGCAGCAGCGCGTCCGGGCGCTCCTTGGCGATGATCTTCTCGACCACCTCGGGGGTGATCGGCTCGACGTAGGTGGCGTCGGCGAACTCCGGGTCGGTCATGATCGTCGCCGGGTTGCTGTTGACCAGCACCACCCGCAGGCCCTCGGCCCGGAGCACCCGGCACGCCTGGGTGCCGGAGTAGTCGAACTCGCACGCCTGGCCGATCACGATCGGCCCGGAGCCGATCACCAGGACGGAACCCAGATCCTCGCGGCGCGGCATTACTCCGCCCCTTCCACAGTGAGAGTCGACCCCTGCATCAGCTCGCAGAAGCGGTCGAACAGGCCCGAGGCGTCGTGCGGACCGGCCGCGGCCTCGGGGTGGTACTGGACGCTGAACGCCGGGCGGTCGAGCAGCCGCAGCCCCTCGACGCAGCCGTCGTTCAGGTTGACGTGGCTGACCTCGGCGCGCCCGTAGGGGGTGTCGAACGGCCCGTCCACGGGGGCGTCCACGGCGAACCCGTGGTTGTGCGCGGAGACGTCCACCTTGCCGGTGCCGCGGTCCTGGACGGGCTGGTTGATGCCGCGGTGCCCGAACCTCAGCTTGTAGGTGCCCAGGCCGAGCGCCCGCCCGAAGATCTGGTTGCCGAAGCAGATCCCGAAGAACGGCTTCCCGGCGTCCAGGACGCCGCGCAGCGCCTCGACGGCGTAGCCGGCGGCCGCCGGGTCGCCGGGCCCGTTGGAGAAGAAGACCCCGTCGGGGTCGAGGGCGAGGATGTCGGCGGCGGTGCTGGTGGCGGGGAGCACGTGCACCTCGCAGCCGCGCTCGGCCATCCGGTACGGCGTCATCGACTTGATGCCGAGGTCGACGGCCGCGACGGTGAACCGCTTCTCCCCGTGCGCCGCGATGACGTACGGGTCGGGCGTGGACACGTCCCGGGCCAGGTCGGCGCCCTCCATCGACGGGCTGGCCAGCACCTTCTCCAGCAGCTCGGCCTCCGGGGCCCCGGAGGCGGCGCCGGAGAAGATCCCGGCGCGCATCGCGCCGCGGTCGCGCAGGTGGCGGGTGAGCGCCCGGGTCCCGGGAATGGCGATGCCCACGATCCCCTGCTCGCGCAGCGCCGACCCCAGCGAGCCGGTGGCCCGCCAGTTGGACACCACCCGGGCGGGCTCGCGGACCACGTACCCGGCGACCTGGATGCGGCGGGACTCGGGGTCCTCCTCGTTCACGCCGGTGTTGCCGATGTGCGGGGCGGTCATCGCCACGATCTGGCGGGCGTACGAAGGGTCGGTCAGGGTCTCCTGGTAGCCGGTCATGCCGGTGTTGAAGACCATCTCCCCGAAGGTCTCGCCCTCGGCCCCGTACCCGGCGCCGCGGAACACCCGCCCGTCTTCGAGGACCAGCAGGGCTGACGTCTGGGTCACTGAAGCTTTCCTTCCAGGACGGTGGGCGTGCCGCGCAGGAACGTCGCCACCACGCGGCCCGGCAGCTCCAGGCCCGTGTACGGCGTGTTGCGGCTCTTGGAGGTCATGGCCGAGGGGTCCACGGGCCGGCGCGGCGACGGGTCGTACAGGGTGATGTTGGCGGGGGCGCCGGCCTCCAGCGGGGCGCCCTGGCCGGACAGCCGGCCGATGCGGGCCGGGCGGTACGACATCCGGTCGGCGACCGCGGCCCAGTCGAGCAGGCCGGTGTCGACCATCGCCTCCTGCACCACCGGCAGCGCCGTCTCCAGGCCGATCATGCCCATCGCGGCCACGGCCCACTCGGTCTCCTTGGCCTCGACCGGGTGCGGGGCGTGGTCGGTGGCCACGCAGTCGATCGTGCCGTCGGCCAGCGCGTCCCGCAGCGCGGTCACGTCCTCGGCGGTGCGCAGCGGCGGGTTGACCTTGTAGATCGGGTCGTAGGTCTCGGCGCGGACGTCGGTGAGCAGCAGGTGGTGCGGGGTCACCTCCGCGGTGACCCGGCAGCCCTTGCCCTTGGCCCAGCGGATGATCTCGACCGAGCCGGCGGTGGACACGTGGCACACGTGCAGCCGGGAGCCGACGTGCTGGGCCAGCAGCACGTCCCGGGCGATGATCGCCTCCTCGGCCACCGCGGGCCAGCCGCCCAGGCCGAGCCGGGCGGAGATCTCGCCCTCGTTCATCTGCGCGCCCTCGGTCAGCCGCGGCTCCTGCGCGTGCTGGGCGACCACGCCGTCGAACGCCTTCACGTACTCCAGCGCCCGCCGCATGATCACCGCGTCGGAGACGCAGTGGCCGTCGTCGGAGAACACCCGGACGCCGGCGGCCGAGTCGGCCATCGCGCCCAGCTCGGCCAGCTGCTCGCCGCGGATGCCGCGGGTGACCGCGCCGACCGGCTGCACGTCGCAGTACCCGGCCTCGCGGCCCAGCCGCCACACCTGCTCGACCACTCCGGCGGTGTCGGCGACCGGGTCGGTGTTGGCCATCGCGTGCACGGCGGTGAACCCGCCCATCGCCGCGGCCCGGGTGCCGGACTCGACGGTCTCGGCGTCCTCGCGGCCCGGCTCGCGCAGGTGGGTGTGCAGGTCGACCAGGCCGGGCAGCGCGACGAGGCCGTCGGCCTGGACGATCTCCGCGCCGGCGGCGTCCAGCCCGGCGCCGATCCCGGCGATCTCGCCGTCCCGGATCAGGATGTCGGCGGGCTCCCCGCCCAGGATGCGCGCGCCCTTGATCAGGTACACGGGCTTGGTCATGTCCTCGCTCATGCTTCGGAGATCTCCTTGCCGATGGCGGGCTCGGAACCCCCGAGCAGCAGGTAGAGCACGGCCATGCGGGCGCTGACGCCGTTGGCGACCTGCTCGACGATGGTGGAGCGGACCGAGTCTGCGACCTCGGCGGCGATCTCGACGCCGCGGTTCATCGGGCCGGGGTGCATGACGATGGCGTCGTCGGCCATCCGCGCCATCCGCTCGCCGTCCAGGCCGTACCGGCGGCTGTACTCGCGGACGGTCGGGAAGTAGGCGGCGTTCATCCGCTCGGCCTGCACCCGCAGCATCATGACCACGTCGCTCTTGGGCAGGACGGCGTCCAGGTCGTAGGAGACCGCGCAGGGCCAGGTGTCGATCGCCACCGGCAGCAGCGTCGGCGGGGCCACCAGGGTGACCTCGGCGCCGAGGGTGTGCAGCAGCAGGACGTTGGATCGTGCCACCCGGCTGTGCAGGACGTCGCCCACGATGGTGATCCTGCGGCCGTCCAGGGCGCCGAGGCGGCGGCGCATGGTGAACGCGTCCAGCAGCGCCTGGGTGGGGTGCTCGTGGGTGCCGTCGCCGGCGTTGACCACGCTGCCGCGCACCCAGCCGGCCAGCCGGTGCGGCGCGCCGGACGCGCCGTGCCGGATCACCACGCCGTCGGCGCCCATCGCCTCCAGGGTGAGCGCGGTGTCCTTCAGGCTCTCGCCCTTGGACACGCTGGACCCCTTGGCGGAGAAGTTGATCACATCGGCGGACAGCCGCTTGGCGGCCGCCTCGAACGAGATCCGGGTGCGGGTGGAGTCCTCGAAGAAGAGGTTCACCACGGTGCGGCCCCGCAGCGTCGGCAGCTTCTTGATGGTGGAGCGGCCCGACACCTGGGCCAGCTCCTCGGCGGTGTCCAGGATGAGCAGGGCGTCGTCCCGGGTCAGGTCGGCCGCCGAGATCAGGTGGCGGTTCACGCGCGCTCCCCCCGCCCGGCCGGGCCGGCCGGGCCTTCCGCGTCCTTGCGGGCGGCCGGGCCGAGCAGGACGGCGTCGCGCCCGTCGTTCTCGGCCAGCAGCACCTTCACGTTCTCGCGCATCGAGGTGGGCAGGTTCTTGCCCACGTAGTCGGCGCGGATGGGCACCTCGCGGTGGCCCCGGTCGACCAGCACGGCCAGCTGCACGGCGCGGGGGCGGCCCAGGTCGTTGAGCGCGTCCAGGGCGGCGCGGACGGTGCGGCCGGAGAACAGCACGTCGTCGACCAGCACCACGATCCGGTCGTCCACGCCCTCGGGCGGCAGCTCGGTGCGGCCCAGCGCGCGGGCCGGCTTCATCCGCAGGTCGTCGCGGTACATCGTCACGTCGAGCGACCCCCAGGGGACGCGGCGGCCCTCGACCTCCTCCAGCTGGGCGGCCAGGCGGCGGGCCAGCGTCACGCCGCGGGTCTGGATGCCGAGCAGGACGACGCCCTCGCCGCCCTTGGTGCGCTCGAGGATCTCGTGCGCGATCCGGGTGAGCGCGCGACGGATGTCGGGGGCCTCCAGGACGGCCTTGTGCGCGGCCCCGTCCACGGCGTGGCGCCCGGCTCCGGCACCGGGTGCCGTCGCGGGTCCGGTCGCCGGTCCGGTCGCGGGGTCGTGTGCGGGCGACTTCGGGGGGTCGCCGCGGCGGGGTTCACCGTCCGCCACGCGCGCCCCGGCCGGTCCGCCCGGTTTCGAGGCAGCATTCACCGCCGGAACCTCCTTTCCCGCCTCACGGGACGGGTCTTAAAGGACGTCTTGTCCGTCTCACCGTAGCAGGACCGGATCGTTGCCCCGTCCTCGGGCCGGAGGGCGTCTTAGCAGGTGAGAGGCATCACATCGGGCGCGTCACGGGCGGTGCGCAGCCGGGCGGGGAGGTCGCCGGCCTCCCGTCCGGAACGGGCGGGACGCATGTGACCGGGGCATCTTGGACCCTTCGGACGATCCGGACGGCCCGGATCGAGACCTGCGGATTCGACCGCTTTTTTCCAATCAGCTTGACCTGAGGCCGTCCCCGTTTTACCGTCACTGTCCGTAACCATCCCTGGAGACAGAGCTTTACGGCGTCACAGCCTGAAGGACCTGACTCCCCCCGGGAAACCCTCCCGGGGCCGACCACAACGACGATAGTGAGCCTGGGGGCCCAAATGCCGTCTGAATACGCCAAGGCTCTCGGCGCGCGCCTGCGCGCCATCCGCACCCAGCAGGGCCTGTCCCTGCACGGTGTGGAAGAGAAGTCCCGAGGCCGCTGGAAGGCCGTCGTCGTGGGTTCGTACGAGCGGGGCGACCGCGCCGTCACCGTTCAGAAGCTGGCCGAGCTCGCCGATTTCTACGGCGTGCCGGTTTCCGAGTTGCTGCCCGGCGGAGCCGCGCCGAGCCCGCTCGGGCCAACGCCGAAGCTCGTGATCGACCTCGAGCGGCTGCAGCAGCTTCCGAAGGACAAGGCCGGTCCCCTCGCCCGTTACGCCGCGACGATCCAGAGCCAGCGGGGCGACTACAACGGAAAGGTTCTGTCCATCCGCCAGGAGGACCTGCGCTCGCTGGCGGTCATCTATGACAAGTCCCCGACCGAGCTGACCGAGGAGCTCATCACCTGGGGCGTGCTCGACCCCGAGGCGCGCCGCGCCGTCGAGGCCTTCTGAGCCGGTCGCCGGGCCTGTCCGGGCCCGGCGACCGCCCGCCGGGCCCGCACAGGCGGCCCGGGGGGCGGACACATCCGTGCGGGCGGCCGTGGAAACGCGCGCTACCCGGCCGGGACGGGCTCTGCGCCGTCCAGGGGAAGGCTGGAGACGGTGAACGGCAGGGTCTCCGGCGGAAGCCCCGCGACCCAGCGGTTGTACTGGCTGTTGACCACCATCACGCGCGTCCCGGTGAGCGCGATCGCGCTCGGGTGGCGGAAGCCGCCGGGCGGCACGTACCGGGCCGCGTACCGGCCGCGCGCCAGGTCCGGCGCCAGGGCGACCACCGCGACCTGCGGCACCAGGCCGGGCGTGTCGTTGAGGTTGCCCTGCACGACGTGCAGCCGCCCGTCGCGCCAGGCCAGCCCGTCCCCGTTGCGCAGCGAGTGGCCCTCCAGGTCGACCTGGACGGCCGCGCCGCTGCTCCGGTCGATCCGCCACAGCTCCCCGGTGTTGCTGTTGACCGTCAGCAGGTGGCCGCCGACCGCCAGGATCCCGTTGAGGTTGTGCCGGCCGTCCACCCACCGGATCGGGGACGCGGCCACGTCGAACCAGTTCTCGATCTCCCAGCGGTCGCCGTCCCGCGTGATCCGGTAGATGACCGGCTCGAACGAGTCGGTGGCGTACACGGTGCCGTCGCCGGCGACGGTGATCTCGTTGACGAACCCGCCCTGGACGCCCCGCAGCGTGGCCAGGAGACGCTGCGTGCGGGTGTCGTAGACGCGGAGGGTGCCGGTGTCGGCCCCGCCCACGTACAGGCGCCCTGCCGCGTCGACGGCCATGCCCGAGGTGAGGCGGCGGCCGTCCTGGCCACTGGGCGACCAGACCTTCACCTGGGGCTGCGTCACGTGCCCTCGGTAGAGGGTGCCGTCCTCTGCGCTGCCGACGTAGAAGTGGCCGGTGTTCCGGTCGAGGGCCATGCCGGTCGGGAACGCGCGGTCGCCGGGGACGATGTAGGCGTCCGGCGGCCCGGCCTGAGCTGAGGGGGCGTCCGCCGCGGCGGGGCCGGTGAGGGCGGGCAGCAGGGCCAGGAGCGCGACGGCCGCCGCGGGCCAGGTGAATTTTCTCATGCGTCCTTCTTCCTTTGCTCTGATGGGGTCGTCCACAGAATTCTCGGTGCCTTTTCCGGATGCCATCGGCCTGCATATCCTGGGTCTGCCGGAACCACCCTTGTGCTTTTCCGGGCATGCCGACGAGGGCGCTTCCGCTGCTTCGGGAAGCGCCCTTTCCGGCGTTCTTTAACGCAGTTTGGCCGTGTCCTCCGGGAGCACCACCTGGCCGGTGACGAATTCGCTCCAGAGGCCGAACCTCATGTTCGTTCCCGGGCGCGCCGAGGTCTCGGCGAATCCGACCGGGCGGCCGTTCACGGTGCGGGTCGCGCCGAACGAGAGCTCGAAGCGCGCCGTCCCCTGGCGCTGTCCGGGCGGGTTTCCGTCGGGCGGGATGATCTCGTCCAGCGTCCAGCGGTAGCCGGCGCCGCGGTAGGGCGGCGCGGCCCGCTCGAAGGTCTGCTCCAGGATCACCCCGGTGTCGGGGATCACGACGAGGACACCGCGCAGGGCCCCGACCTTCGCGTTGAAGGCCAAGACGTCGCGCAGCGTCCCGTCGGCGCTGGTGGAGCGGCCGGAGCCCACCTGGGAGCCGGGCGGGCACGCCTGCGCGCCCTTCTCCTCGATCAGCTCGGCCGAGCAGGTGGGGAACGCCTCCGGGTTGAACCCGATCGAGCGGTCGAACAGGAACACGAAGCGGCGCGGCGCCGCCGGGACCGAGCCGTCGGCGGTACGGCTGCGGCGGTCGAACGCGACCGTCACGCCGCGCCCCTCGCCCCGGGTGGCGGTCACGGTGAGGGAGTCCAGGTTCTCCGGACCGGGCACGTCCGGCTCGTACGGGCGCTCCACGCCGCCGGGCGCCGGGACGGGCGGGACCGGCGCCGGCGCAGGC
>NZ_JBHSON010000089.1:0-50699 GCF_042656285.1 Actinomadura rugatobispora
TGGTGGCGCCGCGCGACGTGGAGGACTCGGTGGTGCGGATCACCCAGCTGGCGCGCGCGGCGGGGATCCATCTGGTGCTGGCCACGCAGCGGCCGAGCGTGGACGTGGTGACCGGGCTGATCAAGGCGAACGTGCCGTCCCGGCTGGCGTTCGCGACCTCCTCGCTGTCCGACAGCCGGGTCATCCTCGACCAGCCGGGCGCCGAGAAGCTGGTCGGGCAGGGCGACGCTCTGTTCCTGCCGATGGGCGCGAGCAAGCCGATGCGGCTCCAGAACGCCTACGTGGCGGAGAAGGAGATCCACAGCGTCGTCGACCACTGCAAGACGCAGATGGAGGCGGTGTACCGGGAGGACGTCACCGAGACCGCCGGCCCGAAGAAGGAGATCGACGAGGAGATCGGCGACGACATGGACCTGCTGGTGCAGGCGATCGAGCTGGTCGTCAGCACCCAGTTCGGGTCGACGTCGATGCTGCAGCGCAAGCTGCGGGTCGGGTTCGCCAAGGCGGGCCGGTTGATGGACCTGATGGAGAGCCGCGACATCGTCGGGCCGAGCGAGGGGTCCAAGGCGCGGGACGTGCTCGCCAAGCCCGACGATCTGCCCGGCGTCCTGGCCGAGCTCCGCGGCGGAGGCGGCGGTGGTGGCGCGAGTGCCGGCGCGGCCGGATCGGGCGGCGCCGGCGGCGGAGACGCGGGAGGATGATCACCGGCCGGGGGTTCACCGCTTTTTTCCGGACCCTTTCCCGGTCAGACCGTTTCCCGGCGTGCCATCCGGGAGATCTTCATGGCGTGTCGCGATGATCTCGGAACGGCCAGCGAACCGCCCTGGCGGAATGATGCGAAATCTTGCCCTGTTTCGAACGTGTTGCCGCTCGCTGAGTGGGCATTGCGGTTCCTAGACTGGTGTCGCTGGAGTGTGGGGTTTCGGTCATGGTGCGCTCTAAGGGAGGCCCGGCGTGACAATCGGTGAGACCTTGGCGAAGGAGCGCAAGCGGGCCGGTCTCACCCTGACCCAGGTGAGCATGCAGACCCGGATCCGAGAATCGGTGGTCCGGGCGATGGAACAGGACGACTTCAGCACCTGCGGCGGGAACTTCTACGCCCGCGGCCACATCCGTTCGGTCTCCCGCGTCATCGGCATCGACCCCGAGCCGCTGGTCCGCGAATACGACGACTCGCACGGCGGCGCCCCGATGCCCCTTTCCGCGGTGGCCGCGTTCGAGCCCGAGCAGGCGGTGGTGTTCAAGGAGCGCCGCTCGCCGAACTGGAGCGCCGCGATGGCGCTCGCCCTGGCCCTGGTCGTCATCTACGGGATCGTCCACGTGGTCGGCACCGGCGGCGGCCGCGAGCAGCGCACCGCCCGCCAGGTCGCCGGGACGCCCGCCCCGGGCGCCACGTCCACGACGCCGGCCCCGGCGCCGCCCAGGGCCAAGGACCCGGTCGCGGTCGCGCCCCGCAAGGACGTCACCCTCCAGGTCAGAGGGGTGCGCACCACCTGGGTCAACGTGCGGGGCGACAAGGGCCAGCAGCTCTACAGCGGGATGATCCGTCCCGGCCAGACCCGGCGGTGGACCGACCCCAAGAAGATCAGCGTCCTGATCGGCAACGGCGGCGGGCTGCGCCTCACCGTCAACGGCGAGGACCTGGGCACCCCCGGCGAGGGCGGCGGCGTCTACCGGATGAGCTTCACCCCGGACGACCCCGACTCCGCCTGACCCCGGCTCCGCCCGACGTCCGCCGGCGTCCGCACGACGTCCGCGCTGGGTTGAGGGTCTTGGTCGGCGTAGGGCCCGGCGACCATTACCGTTAGGTGCATGTCCACTCGCCGTACGGTCTCCCTCGTCACGCTCGGATGCGCCCGCAACGAGGTCGACTCCGAAGAGCTCGCCGCCCGGATGGAGGAGGCGGGCTGGGGCCTGGCCGACTCCGCCGACGCCGCCGACGTGGTCGTGGTGAACACCTGCGGGTTCATCGACGCGGCCAAGAAGGACTCCATCGACACGCTGCTGGCCGCGCACGACTCCGGTGCCAAGGTGGTCGCGGCCGGCTGCCTGGCCGAGCGGTACGGCGCCGAGCTCGCCGCCGAGCTGCCCGAGGCCGACGCCGTGCTGAGCTTCGACGACTACGCGGGCATCGGCGAGCGGCTGGACGAGGTGATGGCGGGCGTCCGGCGCGACGCGCACACGCCGCGCGACCGCCGCACGCTGCTGCCGATCAGCCCGGTGGAGCGGTCGGCGGCGCAGGAGCGGGAGCGGGTGGCCGTTCCGGGGCACGGCGACCTGCCGGACGGCGTCGCCCCGGCGTCCGGCCCGCGGGTGCTGCGGCGGCGGCTGGGCGGCGGCCCGGTCGCCCCCCTGAAGCTGGCCTCCGGCTGCGACCGGCGCTGCACGTTCTGCGCCATCCCGGCCTTCCGCGGCGCGTACGTGTCGCGCCCGCCGGCGGAGGTGCTGGAGGAGGCGCGCTGGCTGGCCGGGCACGACGTCCGGGAGCTGGTGCTGGTCAGCGAGAACTCCACCTCCTACGGCAAGGACCTCGGCGATCTGCGCGCGCTCGAGGGGCTGCTGCCGGAGCTGGCCGCGGTCGAGGGGATCGAGCGGGTGCGGGCCAGCTATCTGCAGCCCGCCGAGCTGCGCCCCGGACTGATCGAGGTGCTGTGCGGCACGCCGGGCGTCGCGCCCTACTTCGACCTGTCGTTCCAGCACGCCAGCGGCCCGGTGCTGCGCTCGATGCGGCGCTTCGGCGACCGCGAGCGGTTCCTGGAGCTGCTGGACCGGATCCGCGCGCTGGCGCCGGAGGCGGGCGTGCGGTCCAACTTCATCGTCGGGTTCCCGGGTGAGTCGGAGGACGACCTGGAGGAGCTGATGGCCTTCCTGACCGACGCCCGGCTGGACGCGATCGGCGTGTTCGGCTACTCCGACGAGGACGGCACCGAGGCCGCCGGGTTCGACGGCAAGCTCGACCCCGGCGAGGTCTCCGCGCGGGTCGAGGAGGTCACCGCGCTGGCCGAGGAGCTGACCGCGCAGCGCGCCGAAGACCGGATCGGCTCGGAGATCCGCGTGCTGCTGGAGGAGAAGGCGGACGGCGGCGTCGAGGGCCGGGCCGCGCACCAGGCGCCGGAGGTCGACGGCACCGTCCTGGTCCACGGCGACGGCCTGCCGCTGGGGGAGATCGTCACGGCCCGGGTCGTGGGCAGCGACGGCGTGGACCTCGTGGCGGAGATGCCGTGACCGCCGGCGCCGCGGGCACCGCGGACTCGACCCCGCCGCAGGCCGGGGTGTGGAACATCGCCAACGTGCTGACGCTGACGCGGATCGCGCTGGTGCCGGTGTTCGTCTGGCTGCTGTTCCTGGACGGCGGCGGCTGGCGGCTGGCGGCGTTCGCGGTGTTCGCGGTCGCCTCGATCACCGACAAGATCGATGGGGACCTGGCGCGCAGGCGCAACATCGTCACCGACTTCGGCAAGATCGCCGACCCGATCGCCGACAAGGCGCTGACCGGTGCCGCGCTGATCAGCCTGTCCGTGCTGGGCGAGCTGTGGTGGTGGGTGACCGGCGTGATCCTGGTCCGGGAGATCGGCATCACGGTGCTGCGGTTCGTGGTGATCCGGTACGGGGTGATCCCGGCCAGCAAGGGCGGCAAGCTCAAGACGATGCTGCAGGTCATCGCGATCGGCCTGTTCATCCTGCCCGCCCCGTTCGAGCTCGACCCGGTGCGGTGGGCGGCGATGGCGGCGGCGCTGGCGGTCACGGTGGTCACCGGGCTGGACTACGTCGTCCAGGCGTGGCGGCTGCGGCACCAGGGCCGTTCGCGTGCCGGCGGCGGCGCCGGGGCCGGAGCCTAGGCCGGGCCGCCGTGCGCGACTTCACCTACGCCGAGGTCGGCGCCACCCGCAACGCCGACTTCCCGCCCGGCTACCGCCGGCTCCGGGTGCGGGTCGAGCTGGGCTCGGGGCCGGAGGTCATGCGCGACGCCGCGGACGCGCTGATGGAGTTCTGGATGCACCGGGCCCTGCCCGCCCGGGTGGTGGCGTCCGCGCCGCGGGCGGCGGCCGGTGTGGCGGTCGAGGTGGCCTTGGGCGTCGGGCCGCTGAGGCTGTCGGCGCCCTGCCGCGTGGTGTGGGCCGAGGACGGCGAGCGCCGCGCCGGGTGGGCGTACGGGACGCTGCCGGGCCATCCCGCCTCGGGTGAGGAGGCGTTCGTGGTGCACATGGACGACGCGGGCGACGTGTGGTTCACCGTCACCGCGTTCAGCCGTCCCGCGAGCCGTGTGATGCGCCTGGCGGGCCCGCTGGCGCCGGTGTTCCAGCGGGCCTACGCCCGCCGCTGCGCCGCCGTGCTGCGACGCCTCGCACGCTCCTGAGCGCCGTGCGGCCGGGCCGAGTCCTTCGGCCGCCCAGCCGGTTGAGGCCGGCCGGGAGGCGGCCACGATTTTCGGCGCTCCCCTTTGAACGATGATGATTCGAGAACCGGGCGGACGGGGCGAGACCGCCTTTATCCCTGGGATGAAGAAGTCGCTGAAAATTGCATCAGCGTGTTCTGACCGGTATCTTGACCGGCCGATTTCACGCCCCGGTTCGCGCCGCCGTCGCGGAGCGACATTCCACGTCCGAGCAGCAGGAAGACCTCGAGTTGGCGGGTGGTGAGGCGGTCAACGCGGCCGAGCGATCCGGTCCATCGGAGTGCGGTTTCTTCGTGAGCCACTATGCGGGAACCCTCGGTGTTCAGTGGTGGATGAAAGCGCGTTACCGGTTCTCAATGTCTCGCTCCGGCCTGATTCGGACAGCGGCGGGGGTCAACCGCACCCGCCCTCGCCGCGTGCGACCGCGCCCCGGACCGTCCCGCCCACCGCCGGGCATATCGGCGCGGCCCCTGTGCCGTACATTCGGACCGGCGGTCACGGGAGCAGGCGGAGAGGGGCGCGATGCGCGTCGAGCTGGTCACCATCGGGGACGAACTGCTGCTGGGCGACACGGTCAACGGGAACGCGGCCTGGATGGGGCGGCGGCTCGCCGAGCACGGGCTGGAGGTCACCCGCAGCGTCGTGGTGGGGGACGAGCTCGATGTCATCGTCGAGGCGGTGGAGGAGGCGCTGTCCCGCGCCGACGCCGTCATCGCCACCGGCGGTCTCGGCCCCACCTACGACGACCTGACCCGGGACGCGCTCGCCAAGGCGGCAGGGGTCGCGCTGGTCCGGGACGCGGCGCTGGAGCGGCGGCTGCGGGAACGGGTCGCCGCCGCCGGCCGCGAACTGCAGCCGATGGCGCTGCGCATGGCCGACGTCCCCGAGGGCGCCGGGATCCTCGTCAACTCGGCGGGCAGCGCCGCCGGGCTGCGGGTCCGGCTCGGGGGCGGCGTGGTGTACGCGCTGCCGGGCGTCCCGTTCGAGATGCGGACCATGATCGACGAGGTGGTGCTGCCCGAGCTGGCCGGCGAGCACCGGGTCGCGCGGCGCACGCTCCGCACCGCGGGCGTCTGGGAGTCGGTGCTGGCGACCTCGCTCGCCCCGGTGGAGGCGATGGCCGGCATCAGGCTGGCCTACCTGCCCGACCCCGCCGAGGTGAAGATCCGCATCAGCGCCACCGGCGCGGACGCCCCCGGCCTCCTGGACGAGGCGGAGGCGAGCGTCCGCGAACTGCTCGGCGACGTGGTGTACGGCGCCGGCGAGCAGACCCTCGACCGCGTCGTGCACGGGCTGCTGGCGGAACGGTCCGCGACCGTCGCCACCGCCGAGTCGCTGACCGGTGGCCTCATCGGCGCCGAGCTGACCCGGATGCCCGGATCGTCGGCCACCTACGCCGGGGGAATGGTCACCTACTCCACGGCGTTGAAGAACGAACTGCTCGGTGTCCCGGCCGACCTGCTGGAGGCGCACGGAGCGGTCCACCCGGACGTGGCGGCGGCGATGGCCGCCGGGGTCCGGGAACGGCTCGGAGCGACCTATGGGGTCGCTGTGACGGGTGTGGCGGGACCGGAACCACAAGACGGTCAAGCCGTGGGCACGATTTTCGTCGGAGTCGCCTCACCGGGCGGCGAACCCAGAGTGATCAGGCCGTCGCTCCCCGTTCCGGGGGCGGGTCCGGAGATCCGCGAGGTGCTCCGCAGGATGACCGTCGTTCATGCTCTTGAGCAGCTACGACGCGTGATTCTGGGGCTCGGCGCGGGTCCCGCGGAGGCGTCCGGAGCGTGACGTTCGGGAAGAGTTCGGCTGATTACATGGTTACGTTTCCAGCGAACACGAAATCCACGGTCTGCCACGCTCACCTCTGAGCCGGGTACGGTGGAACCCAAGATGGTCCGAACTGAGGGAGGGAGCGAGACGATGGTCCTGCTTCGCCAGCTGCTCGGTGATGTACTGCGGCAGCTGCGGCTGCGCCAGGGACGCACCCTCCGTGAGGTGTCGGCGGCGGCACGGGTCTCCCTCGGCTATCTCTCCGAGGTGGAGCGTGGGCAGAAGGAGGCTTCCTCCGAGCTGCTGTCCTCGATCTGCAAGGCCCTGGGAGTGCCCCTGTCGCACGTGCTGCGCGAGGTGGCCGACCAGCTCGCCCTGGCCGAACTGCAGCACGCGCCGGTCATGGCCGGTGCGCCCGAGCACGAGCACATCTCAACCGAGAGCATTCCGGCCACGCCGGAGGGGATCGCGGACGAGTTCCGCGCGGACATGGTCGCCGCCTGATCCGCGTCCGGGGCGGGCCTTCGGGCCGCCGGTGCGTACGAGCATGTCCTCGTTCGCCCGGGTACCGGGTGCATGCGGGTGCCTGCCCGGTGTGTGCCTGCTCACGGGTGAACGCGGCATGACCGGGGATTCTTCTGTGTTGTAACGAACCAGAGCGCAACGACGCGGAAGGAGCCAGGACCAATGGTGGCGGTGAAGAGCCCCCTCGACGACGCGGCCCGGAAGACGACGGGCGAGGCGCTGCAGGGCGCGCTGGTCGACCTGATCGACCTCGCGCTGTACGCCAAGCAGGCGCACTGGAACCTGACCGGTCGCAACTTCAAGGTCGTGCACGAGCACCTGGACGAGGTCGTCGACCTCGCCCGCCAGTACCAGGACGAGGTCGCCGAGCGCGCGGTGGCGATCGGGGTGAACCCCGACGGGCGCGCCCGCACGGTCGCCGACCGCACGCAGGTCCCGCAGTTGGAGGCCGGTCACCTGGCCGACGACAAGGTCGTGGCCGCGGTGACCGACGTGCTGGCGCAGCTGATCGCGCGGTTCCGGGAGCGGGTGGCGGCGACCGACGAGCCCGACCCGGTGACCCAGGACCTGCTGATCGAGATCACGGCGGCGCTGGAGAAGCAGCACTGGATGTTCCAGGCCCAGGTCTGACCGGTCCCGGAAGACAGATCGACGCGAAGACGGATCGACGCGACGACGGACTGAAACCCTTCGACGAGCCCCCGGCCGCAACCGGCCGGGGGCTCGTCGTCTTCCTGCCCGGATCCGGCCGCAACCGGCGGGGGCGCCGCCGCGTCCAACCGTGATGGGCTCCTATGCGAAGGCGGCGGCGCTGGCGTGCGGCCTGGTCGTCCTCACCGCGTGCGGCGGCGGCGCGTCCGACGCCGGCCGGCCGTGCACGATGATCGCGGCAAGGCAGGGCGTCGGGCTGGAGATCCCCGCCCCGTACGCCGCGAAGGTCGCCGAGGCGACCATGAGGATCTGCTGGAACGGCACCTGCCACCAGCCGGAGATCCACCTGAGCGGCACCAGCAGGTCCGTGCCGCAGGGCTGCACCGGCGACGGGCCCGACGCCGTCTGCGGCGCGTCCGCCTCGCCCGACGGCGGCAAGCAGGGTTTCGCCGCCGTCACGGGCCTGCCCACCGCCCCGGTCCAGGTCACCGTCACGCTGCGGGACGTCCAGGGCGAGCGGCTGCTCCACCAGAAGGTCGACGTGACGCCGCACGTCACCTACCCGAACGGCAGGCACTGCGGTAAAGGCGACCCCCAGGCCGGTCTCGTCGTCCAGGACGGCAAGGTCACCGTTCGCCGCTGACCGTGGGGATGTCACCTCGGGGGAAGGTGCTCCAGCACGGTCTCGGCGAACTCGACGGCCAGCGGGCTCAGCGCGTCCCAGCGGCGGACGGCCCAGCCGGCCACCAGCGGCGGCAGCTCGGGGATCGGCACCAGCCGGAGGATGCCGCCCGACCCGTACGTCCAGCCGGGGAGGGCGGGCAGGACGGCGCGGCCCAGCCCGAGCTCGGCGAGCAGCAGCGCGGTGTCCCAGTCGGCGACGCTGGCGGTGGGGACCAGCCGGACGCCGTGCCGGTCGAGGTGGCTCCGGAGATGGACGCGCGAGGTGGAGTGCTCGGGCAGGTCGATGTGCGAGATGCCGTCCAGCTCCGCCAGCCCGATCCGGGGGCGGTGGCAGAGCGGGTCGTCGGTGCGGACCGCCAGCATCCAGGGCATCTCGTACGAGGGGCGCTGCTCCACCCCGTCGAGCGGCGGCCCGACCGTGACCCAGGCCAGGTCGGCCTGGCGCGTCCGGACGGCCTCCAGGCAGCGGCGGCTGGAGTTGGCCGTCTCGAACGCCAGTGTCACCTCGGGGTGACGCTCGCGGAAGGCGACGACGCCCTGCGCCATGAAGTGGCGGACGGTGGTCGCGCCCGTCGCGATCCGCACCGTGCCGCCGGTGCCGCGGCGCATGTCGTCCAGCCTGCTCAGGGCCGTGCCGAGGCCGGCCAGGCCCTCCGCGGCGGCCTCGTAGAGGATCTGGCCGGCTCCGGTCGGGGCCACCCCGCGGGGGCGCCGCTCCAGCAGGACCAGCCCGGTCTCCCGTTCCAGGCGCTTGACGTGCTGGCTCACGGCCGACTGGCTGCACGACAGGTCCCGGGCGACGGCGCTCAGGTTCCGCGCCTCGCACACGGCCACGAAGACCCGCAGATCGTCCAAGGTCATGGCATTAGAAGGTAGAGCTGGGAGACAGCCAAGTAAACCCGAGAATTGACTTGGGTGGACGCACGGGCGGACGATCAGTGCACGGGCGCAGGATCCGGCGACCCGAGCAGGCGGCGACCCGTCCGGACGTGTGGACCCGGGCGGGCGCCGACCCCGTGGACCGGGGGCTCAGGCAGTGGGCGGCTGGCAGCGGGGGCACCAGAACGTGACGCGCTCGCCGGCGTCGGAGTCCTGGTCGGCGCGGCGGACGCGGGCGCCGCAGCGGCGGCACGGGCGCCCGGCCCGGCCGTACACCCAGTGCTCCCGGCCGGGGCGGCGGTCGCCGGTGGTGATGTGCCCGTGGCGCTCCTTGTTGGCGTTCAGCAGGCGGCGGGAGAGGTCCACGACCGCGGGCAGGTCGGGCACGTCCCGGACCGGGGTCCAGGGGTCGACGCCGCGGAGGAAGAGGATCTCGGCCTTGTAGACGTTGCCGATCCCCGCCAGCAGGCTCTGGTCGAGCAGTGCCTCGCCGATCGGGCGCTCCGGGCGCTCCGACAGCCGCCGCACGGCCTCGGCGGCGAGCGCGGGCGACCAGCCGGGGTCGAGGAGATCGGGTCCGAGCCGGTCGACGACGCGGGACTCCTGCCCGGTCGGGAAGATCTCCAGGATGCCGAGGGAGTAGCCGAGCGCCTGCCATTCGGCGTTGGCCAGGACGGCCCGCAGCCGGTGGTCGCGGGGCGGCGGCGGCCCGGCCTCGCGGATCCGCCAGCGGCCGTCCATGAGCAGGTGGGTATGGACGGTCAGGCCGCCGCCCGTTCCGGACGAGGCCGCGGCGGCCTGGGCGCCGGCCCCCGGAGGAGGCCCGACTCGGATCAGCAGGTGCTTCCCCCGGGACACGACCTCCTCGACGGTGCGGCCGCGCAGGTCGGCGGTGGCGAGCCGCGGCACCCGGAAGTCCGACCGCGTCAGCACCCGCCCGGCCAGCGCCTCGCGCAGTCGCCGGGCGGTCAGCCAGACGGCGTCGCCCTCGGGCATGGTCGCGCCTCCCCTCCGCGCCGGCCGGTCGGCGGGCCCGCGCGTGGCGGCCCGCCGTCGGCCGCGTCAGATGAAGGAGGGGCTCTCCCAGGCGGCCGGGTCCTCGGTCAGCTTGCGCACCGGATCGGGCAGCTTGCCCCCCGCGATGTGCGCGAGGGACACCTGCTCCAGGATGGCCCGCTCGCTGGCG
Organism: Actinomadura rugatobispora; assembly: GCF_042656285.1. GTDB lineage: Bacteria > Actinomycetota > Actinomycetes > Streptosporangiales > Streptosporangiaceae > Spirillospora > Spirillospora rugatobispora. The sequence continues at coordinate 10,092 of NZ_JBHSON010000089.1, forward strand.
CGCAGCGCGATCCACACCTCCTGTAGGGAGCGCGCGGGACCCTCGTACCCGACGTGCTCGGGACGCTCGCCTCGCACGCCCAGCAGGGGGCCGTCGATCGCACGGATGATGTCGGCCATGGAGATCTGCTCGGCCGGGCGGGCCAGCCAGTAGCCGCCCTCCGGACCGCGCTGGCTCCGGACCAGACCGGAACGGCGCAGCTGGCCGAGGATGTTCTCCAGGAATTTGGGCGGGATCTGCTGGGCCTCGGCGAGCTGGACCGCGGTCACCGGATGACTTCCGGCGACCGCCAGCTCGGCGGCGGCACGCAACGCGTAGTCGACCCGGGCGGACAATCGCATGAACGTATTATCCCTTGCCGATCGGAGTGGTCCGGCTTTCCCCCCCCGTCCCTCGGGTGGTCAGGCGAGGCCGAGGCGTTCGGCGGCCGCCTGGGCGTTGGCGTGCGCGGCGCCGTATGTGGCCAGGTGGACGGCCCCCTCGGGCGACCAGACGGGCAGGCCCATCTCGACCAGCACGGCGTCCGGGCGGGCCGCCAGCAGCGCGGTGGCCGCGGACCGCTGGACGGCGTGCCGGTGCGCGTCGCGCAGCACGATGACCAGCCCCCGGCCCCCGGCGCGGTCCAGGACCGACTCCACGTCCCCGTCCGTTCCGGCGGCCCGCACGGCGTCGGGCGCCCACGGGCTCAGGCCCCAGGGGGTCGGGCCGACCGCGATGTTGCCGGTCGACTCCAGCTCGACGACCAGCGGCCCCGTCCCGGAGCTCCAGCGGGGCAGCACGCCGGTGAGGCGCAGCGCGCGCCGGGCCGCCTCCAGCCCAGCCTCGCGGTCGGCCGCCGCGGCGCCGGGCCCGGTCGGCCAGTCCTGACGCTGGCCGGTCCGCTCGGCCGCGTCCGCCAGGCGCTCCGCCGGCAGCCGCCCGGCCCGCACCGCCTCCTCGACGGCGGCGACCGTGGCCCGCACGCTCGCCTCGTGCTCGCGCGCCCCCAGGCACAGCAGGTCCGCCCCCGCGAGCAGCGCCCGCACCCCGGCCTCCGGGATGCCGATCGCGCCGCTGGCGCCGTCCATGTCCAGCGCGTCGGTGACGATCACGCCGTCGTAGCCGAGCCGCTCGCGCAGCAGCCCGCTGATCGCCGCGTGCGACAGCGTCGCCGGGACCCCGGCGGTGATCGCCGGGAGGTCGAGATGCCCGGTCATCACCGACCGCGTCCCCGCCTCGATCGCCGCCCGGAACGGCCGGAACTCGCGCCGGTCCAGCAGCTCCAGATCGGCGTCCACGACCGGGACGCCCAGATGGGAGTCCTCGACCGTGGCGCCGTGGCCGGGGAAGTGCTTGGCGCACGCCGCCACGCCCGCCTCCTGCGTCCCGGTGACGGCCGCGGCGGCGTGCCGGGCCACCAGCGCCGCGTCCGCGCCGAACGACCGCGTCCCGATGACCGGGTTGTCGGCGGCGGTGTTGACGTCCACCGACGGGGCGAAGTTGAGGTTCACGCCCACCTCGGCCAGCTCCGCGCCCAGCGAGCGGTACACGCGGCGGGTCAGCGCCGGGTCGTCGACGGCGCCGAGCGCGGCGTTGCCCGGGTACGGGCTGCCGGTGAGATGGCCGCCGAGCCGGGTGACGTCGCCGCCCTCCTCGTCGATCGCGACCAGCGGCGCGGCGACCTTGCGCAGCCCGGCGGTCAGCGCCGCCAGCGCCTCGGTGTCGGGCACGTTGCCGTTGATCGCGAACAGCGTCACCCCGGCCAGGCCGCGCTCCAGCTCGTCCAGCAGCCACCGCGGCGGCACGGCCCCCGCGAACGCCGGCAGCAGCGTCCCGCGCGCCAGCCGGGAGATCTCGTCGTCGCCGGTCCGGCCGGTCCGGCCGGTCTGCCTGGTCATCCTTTAACCGCCCCCGTCACCAGGCCGGACACCATCCGGCGCTGCACGATGAGAAAGAAGATCATTACCGGGATCGTGAACAGCGTGGACGCCGCCATGATCGAGCCCCACTCCACCTGCGTCCGCCCGAAGTGGTACGACAGCGTCAGCGGCAGCAGGAAGTTCTCCTGGTCCTTCAGGAACGCGAAGGCGATCACGAACTCGTTCCACGCCGTCACGAACGAGAAGATGCTGGTGGCCACCAGCCCGGGCGCCACCAGCGGGAAGGTGATCCGCCAGAACACCGTCCGGCCGGACGCGCCGTCGATCGCCGCCGCCTCCTCCAGCTGGCGCGGCACCGCCGCCACGAACCCGCGCAGCATCAGGATCGAGAAGCCCAGCGACGACCCGACATAGACGATGATCACCCCGGTGAGGCTGTTGAGCAGCTGCAGCCGCTGGGCGTTCAGCATCAGCGGCAGCAGCAGCGCCTCCAGCGGCACCATCTGCACGATGATCAGCATCACCAGGAAGCCGGAGCGGCCGCGGAACCCGGCGCGCGCCACCGCGTACGCCGCCAGCAGCGCCAGCACCCCCGACACCGCCACCGTGACCAGCGCCACGATCGCGCTGTTGAGGAAGAAGTGGAACAGCCCGAACTCCAGGCCCTGGCCGCTGATCACGTTCGTGAAGTGCGACAGCGTCCAGTCCCGCGGGACGGGCAGCGGGGTGTCGGCGTTGATGTCCTCGTCGGTCTTGAACGCGGTCATCACCATCCAGAACACCGGGAAGACCGCGAACAGGAAGACCAGCAGGCCCGCGCCGTTCAGCCCGATCCGCCTCCACGCGGTCACGTGACCTCCCCCTGCCGGACCATGACCCGGACGTAGAACGCTGTGAAGACGAGCAGGATCACCGTGAGGATGAGCGCGATCGCGCCGCCGAGGCCGTACTTGGCGGGGAAGGCCACCGCCGAGGAGTAGGCGTACATCGCCAGGTTGAACGAGTCGCGGTTGGCCGTGCCGCCGGACAGGAAGTACAGCTGGGTGAAGACCTTGAAGTCCCAGATGATCGACAGCACGGTCAGGACGAGGAACACCGGCCGCAGCAGCGGGAAGGTGATCCGCCAGAAGGTCCGCCAGGGGCCCGCGCCGTCGACGCGCGCCGCCTCGTACAGCTCGCCCGGCACGCTCTTGAGCCCGGCCAGCACCGACACCGCGATGAACGGGAACGACTGCCACACCACGCACAGCACCAGCACGACGTAGGTGGTGCCGCGGCTGCCGAACCAGTTGTAGTCCGCCCAGCCGGTGCCGGCCAGCCAGTCCGGCAGCAGCTCCAGGAACCAGGGGACCAGGCCGCCGCCCGGCGTGAACAGCCACTTGAAGACGATCGCCGCGGAGATCCCCGGGGTCGCCCAGGCCAGCAGCGCCCCGGACGACACCAGCAGCGACATCTTGCGGCCCAGCCGGTTCAGGAGGAGGCCCACCAGCGTGCCCAGCACCATCGTGATGACCACCATGGCGGCGGCGGAGACGACGGTGTTGACCAGCACCCGCCAGAAGAAGGCGTCGCCCAGGATGGTGCGGAAGTTCTCCAGGCCGACGTTCTCGGCCGGGACCACCCCGCGGGCCTCCCGCGACCCGATCTTGTGGAACGACATCCAGACCAGCTGGCCGATCGGGTACAGGATCAGCACCCCGATGACCGCGACGGTGGGCGCGATCAGCAGGTAGGGGCCCCATCTCCCGCGGCTCGGGGAGCGGGGGCCGGAACGTGGGCGGCGGCGGCCCGCGGACGGACCGGATCCGGTCCGGTCCGGTGCGCGGCCCGCCACCTGAACGGTCTGCGCCATCGGCGGCCCATCCTCAGGTGATCTCGGATGCTCAGCGGTGCTCAGTGGTGCTCAGCGGTGCTCGGTGGTCGGGGGCGGCTCGGCGGCGCCGGGCTCCGGGGGAGGTCGTCCGCGGAGCCCGGCACCGCCGGGTGCGGCCGGATCAGCTCTGGTTGAGCGTGTCGGCCATGTCCTTGTTGGCCTTGGCCACCGCCTGGTCCAGCGGCGTCCCGTTCATGATCTCCTTGAGCATGGTCGGGATGATCTTCTTGTTGAGGTCGGCCTCGGTCCAGTTGGCCGTCTTCGGCGACCCCTTGACGTTGGCCATCTGCCGCGCCGCCGGCCCCTGCACCGGGTCGGAGGCGTAGCCGCCGCCCTGCAGCAGGTCGTTGAACTGCGGGAAGAACTTCAGCCCGTCCGCGAACGCCTTGGCGTTCTTCTTGCTCGCCACCGAGGTCAGGTAGTCGAACGCGACGCCCTGGCTCTTGCCGTCCTTCCAGACCGCCAGGTGCGAGCCGCCGGCGAAGGCCGGGCCGACCTGCCCGGTGGGCGTCGGGATGGTGAACGCGCTCATCTTCGACGTGTGCTTCTTGCTGATCTCCTCGATCTGCGGCAGCGTCCAGGCGCCGTCGACGTACATCGCGGTCCGGCCGTTGGCGAAGTCGCGCTGCGGGCCGGCCAGCTCGTTCACGCCGATGTACTTCTTGGGCGCCACGCCGTCGCGGACCAGCCCGGTGTAGAAGTCGATCGCCTTCTTCGACTCGGGGGTGTCCAGCTTGGCGACCCACCGGTCGCCCTCCTTGACCGCGATGTCGCCGCCCGCGCCCCACAGGAAGCTGGCGAAGCCGTTGGTGAAGTCGCTGGGCGCGGCGATGCCGGCGATGTCGCCGCCCTCGGCGTCCTGGATCTTCTTGGCCGCGGCCTTCAGCTCGTCCCAGGTCTTGGGCGGCTGCACCTGGTGCTTCTGGAACAGGTCGGTGCGGTACCAGACGACCCGGACGCCTGCGTACCACGGCACCGCGTAGGTCTTGCCGTCCAGCCGGCCGAGCTCCACCGAGCCCTTGATCAGGTCTTTGCCCTCGGCCCAGCCGCCGAACCGCGAGGTCACGTCGGCCAGGGCGTCCTGGGCGGCCCAGGTCACCGCCTGGTCGTTGCCGATCTCCACGACGTCGGGCCCCTGGCCGGTGTTGAGGGCGTCCTGGAGCTTCTTGGTGGCGTCGGGCCAGGGGACGTACACGACCTCGACGTCGGTCTTGGGATGCTGTTTCTGGAAGTCCGCCTTGGCCTGCGCCAGGACCTTGTCCTGGGGCTCGTTGGCGGCGCCCATGAACCACGCGGTGATCTTCGCGGGGTCCTTGCCCGTGGAGCTGTTCTTGTCGTCGCCGCCGCCACCGCAGGCGGACAGGCCGATCGCCAGGGCGGCACCGAGGGCCGCAAATCTCACGATCTTCAAGGGGGTCTCCTTTTCCGGCGCAGGCCGCGCGGTCACGGGCTCCCCGGGCGGATGCGGTGGTGAGGGGCCGGACCGTTTAAAGTCCAGCCATGCCTCCTCAGTCCCGCGCCTCGTCCGCGGAGCGCCGGGCCCGCCGGCCGGCGCGACGCCTGCGTCCGTGCCGTTCACCGGGGCGGTGGACGCCTGCTGTAAACTAACAAGAAACTTTCCTAAACAAAACGTCCGTTAGCGGCCGTTAGCGGATTGAGACTTCGAGGGGACGCCGAGCATGGCCCCACGTCCCGGGACCCCCCGGCTGCTGCGTGAGCTCAACGACCGTGCCGCGCTGGACCTGCTGGTGCGGCGCGGCCCGCTGACCCGCGCGCAGATCGGCGAGCACACCGGGCTGTCCAAGGTCACCGCCTCCCAGCTGCTGTCCCGGCTGGAGGAGCGCGGGCTGGTCGAGGTCGCCGGCGAGCAGGCGGGCGGCCGCGGCCCCAACGCGGCGCTGTACGCGGTGGTGCCCTCCAGCGCCTACGTCGCCGGAGTGGAGGTGGGGCCCGACGGCGTCACCGCCGGGGTCGCCGACATCACCGGCGCCATCATCGCCCAGGTCACCGCCGACCCCAACGGCGCCGACGACCCGGTCAAGCTCGTCCACAACGCCGTGGCCAAGGCGTGCCGGTCGGCGAAGGTCGCGCTCAAACGGCTCAACGCCTTCGTCATCGGCAGCCCCGGCGTGGTCGACCCCCGCTCCGGCGACGTGCAGTTCGCCTTCGACCTGCCCGCCTGGCACGAGGGCGTGCTGGCCGCGCTGCGCACCGACCTGCGCCGTCCCGTCACCATCGAGAACGACGCCAACCTGGCCGCCGTCGCCGAACGCGCCTACGGCGCCGCCCGGGACGCCGACGACTTCGCCCTCATGTGGCTGGACCGCGGCATGGGACTGTCGATCATGCTGGGCGGGCGGCTGCACCGCGGCCGGTCGGGCGGCGCGGGCGAGATCGGCTACCTGCCCGTCCCCGGCGCGCCCCTCCCCGTCGGCGAGGCCCGCCGCGGCAAGGGCGAGGAAGGGCTCACCGAGTCCACCACCTGGGACATCCCGGCGCTGGCGGGCGGCTACGGATCACTGGTGGGCGCGGACGCGGTACGGGGGCTCGCGCACGCCCACGGGATCCACGAGGCCACGGCCATCGACTGCGTGCGCGCGGCGGCGGCCGACGAGGAACGGGGCGGGGACTTCCTCGACGAGCTCGCCGACCGCGTCTCCTACGGCGTCACCTCGGTCAACATCGTCCTGGACCCCGGACTGGTGGTGCTGTCGGGGCAGCTCGGACGCGCCGGCGGCCGGCCACTGGCCGAACGCATCGAACGGGTCGTGGGACGCATCAGCCCGACCCGTCCCCGCATAGCGGTGACGGAGGTGGAGGGCAACCCCGTCCTGCGCGGAGCGCTGCACGCCGCCCTGGAACAGGCCCGCGACGAGGTCTTCTCCACCCCCTGAAGCGCTGCCCCGCCCCGGCACGGCGTCCCCCGACGGACGGCCGCGGGCGGGTGGGCGGACTGAGGACCTACCCTGACGTCACTCGGCGGCGGCGGCCGTGGCGGCGGCCGTGGCGGCGGCCGGAGCGTGCGTGCGCGTCGGGGTTCCCGATGAGGTGCCGTGGACCCGGCGCGGATCGCGCAGGGCCCGGTCGATGACCGTCCTGTTGATGACCTGACGCTTGCGCCGCTGAGCGGCGGCGTACCGTGTGGTGGGTGTCATGTCATTTCCCCGTTCCGCGGTGACCTCATCGCCACCGCAACCCCATTGCGCCTGATCATCCCAGGAAAGGGGGCGGGCGCGGATCCGCCTGTGGGATGAAATCGGGGTCAGACCTTCTGCCGAGGTCCTTCCAGACCGAGATATCCGGCGGTGTAGGCCAGCGCCCGTACGGCGCGCTCGGCCGTGTGACGTGGGCAATGCCACGCGCCGCGGTCCAGCCGCGGATCGTCGCTTCCAAAACCGGCCAGGGCCCGCGCATACCGCAGAAGTGTGCGCGGCGGAACGTCCGGATGGCCATTGGCGTGCGGGCAGGGAAGGGCCGGCGTGGCCAGATCGATGATCGCCAGGGCATCTCTGTAGATGGACACCATGGCGGGCGGAGTGGTGCACCAGTAACAGTGCTGGGCCGCGAAACACACCGTGAGGAACAGCCCCAGCCGTTCCTCGGCGGTGAGGGTCCCGGCCGGGGCGACGACGAGCCTGCGGGCCGCCCAGACGGCCGCCTGCTCCGCCAGGTCGTTCGGCCCGCCGGGGCGCTGGCGCTCGACCGTCAGCGTCAGCCGCTCGATGTCGATCCCGCCGCCGGGGGTGAGGAAGTAGGCGTCCAGGTCCGCGGTGTCGGGCGCCTCGAAGCGGGCCCGCCGGCCGTTCCGCAGCGTGGTCAGCGCGCTGCGGGCCAGCCCGGCGAGGAAGGCGGGGCAGCGCAGGTCCTCGCGGTCGCCGAGGTCCTCACGGTCGCCGAGGTCGCCGACCAGGGCGGCGACGGTCTCGTGATCGTCGGCGGGGGCATGGCGGTGCGCTCCGGGCCCGGGGCAGCCGCCCACGCCGTACGCCGCCACCGCCCGTTCCGCCGCCGCGATCAGCGCGTCGACCACCGCGACCCGCCGGACCCGCCAGATCGCGTACGGCGAGGTCGCGTACAGGGCGAGGGTCAGCGCCGGGGCGTCGCCGCCGTCCGGGGCGGCGGCCAGCCGCGCCGCCAGCCAGGACAGCACCGCGGGCGGGTCGCAGGAGGCGCGGCCGGTCACGATGCCGCGCAGATCGCGGGCCAGCCCGCGGTGGTCGAGCGTGCCGTCGTCCTTCAGGTACACCGTTGCTCCCGGTCGCGGCAGGACGGTACTGGTGATCGTTGGGACGGCCCGCACCCGAACCGGGTTCCGCGTCCGGACGGAGCGTGCGGTGCCGGGTGGCGGATCGAGTGGGAGGTGGTGGGGCGGTCGGGCCGGTCGCGGACGCTGGGATCATGGGGGTGGGCCGTGCGCGGGTCGGGCGGCCCGGGCCCGGCCGTCCCGGCCGGGAGACGGAGCGAGTACACGGTGGTGTGCCGGGAGGTGCGTCATGGCCCTGCGTGATCGGCTGCGCCGCGTGCTGCAGCGCCCGGGGAGCCTGGACCTCGGGCCGTACGAGCGGATCGTCGCCGACGCGGCCGATCGGGAGCCGCGCATGCGCGACCTGACCGGCGCCGAGCTGGCCGCGGCCGCCCGGGACGGCCGCGACGACCCGGCCGAGCTGTGCGCGGCGGGACGCGAGGCGGCACGGCGCGCGCTGGAGGAGCGGCCCTACGACGTGCAGCTGCTCGGCACCCTCGCGCTGCTGTCCGGGCAGGTCGCGGAGATGGCGACCGGCGAGGGCAAGACCCTGGCCGGCGCGCTGGCCGCCGCCGGGTACGCGCTGCGCGGCCGCCGCGTCCACGTCATGTCGGTGAACGACTACCTCGCCCGGCGCGACGCCGAGTGGATGGGGCCGCTCTACGAGCTGCTCGGTGTCACGGTCGGATGGGTCGGCCAGGAGTCCACCCCGGACGAGCGCCGCGCCGCCTACGCCGCCGACGTCACCTACGCGCCCGTCAGCGAGGTCGGGTTCGACCTGCTGCGCGACCGGCTGGCCACCGGCCCGTCCCAGGTCGTCCTGCCCGAGCCCGAGGTCGCGCTGATCGACGAGGCCGACTCGGTCCTGGTGGACGAGGCCATGGTGCCGCTGGTGCTGGCCGGCGCGACCGACGCCGGGGCCGCCGACCCCACCTACGCCGAGCTGGTCAGGCGGCTGCGGCCCGGCGTGCACTACGCCACCGACGACGAGGCGCGCAACGTGCGGCTGACCTCGGCCGGGGCGCGCGAGGTGGAGCGGGTCCTGGGCGGCGTCGACCTGTACGCCGCCGAGCGGCTGGACACGCTCACCGCGGTGAACGTCGCGCTGCACGCCGAGGCCCTGCTGCACCGCGACGTCGACTACATCGTCCGGGACGGCGCCGTGAAGCTGATCAGCGAGTCGCGGGGCCGGGTGGCGCTGCTGCAGCGCTGGCCGGACGGCCTCCAGGCGGCGGTGGAGGCCAAGGAGGCGCTGGACGCCTCGCCCAGCGGGGAGATCCTCGACTCGATCACCGTGCAGGAACTGGTCGGCCGGTATCCCGTCCGCTGCGGCATGACCGGCACGGCGCTGGGCGTGGCGGGGCAGCTGCGGGAGTTCTACGGGCTGGACATCGCGGTGATCCCGCCGAACCGTCCGCGGGTGCGGGCGGACGAGCCCGACCGGCTGTACGCGACCGGCGCCGACAAGGAGATCGCGATCGTCGAGGAGATCGCGTCCGCGCACGGCGAGGGGCGCCCGGTGCTGGTGGGCACGCTCGACGTGGCCGCGTCCGAGCGGCTGTCGCGGCGGCTGAACCGGGCCGGGCTGCCGCACGTCGTGCTGAACGCCAAGAACGACGCCGAGGAGGCCGCGATCATCGCGCGGGCCGGGGAGCGCGGCGCCGTCACCGTCTCGACGCAGATGGCCGGCCGCGGCACCGACATCCGGCTCGGCGAGGGCGTCACCGAGGGGCTGCTGGTGATCGGCACCGGCCGCTACCACAGCGGCCGGCTGGACGACCAGCTCCGCGGGCGCGCGGGCCGCCAGGGCGATCCGGGCGGGTCGGTCTTCTTCACCAGCCTGGAGGACGACCTCGTCACCCGGTACGCGCCCGGCGAGGCCCCGGGCGAGCCGTCCGCCGGGGGGAACGGCGGCCGGCGCGGGATCGCGACCGACGACGAGGGCCGGGTCGAGGACAAGGGCGCGCACTGGACCGTGGGGCACGCGCAGCGCGTCGCCGAGGGCGTCGCCGTGGAGATTCACCGCAACACCTGGCGCTACCACCACATCATCGGGCTGCAGCGCGGCGAACTGCTCGCCGAGCGCGACCGCGTGCTGCGCGGCGACCGCGCCGGTGAGCTGATGGCCGGGCGGCACCCGTCCCACCACGAGGAGCTCACCGGGATCGCGGGCGCGGACGCGGTGGACGAGGCCGCCCGCCAGCTGCTGCTCTTCCACATGGACCGCTGCTGGGCCGAGCACCTCGCCTACCTGGCCGACCTGCGCGAGGGCATCCATCTGCGTTCGCTGGGACGCGGCCTGGACCCGATCGTGGAGTTCAACCGCGAGGCCGTACCGGCGGGCAAGAAGCTGCTGGCGCGCGCCGAGGACCGCGCCGCCGAGGCGTTCGCGACCCTCACCGCCACGGAGGAAGGGGTCGACCTGGCGGCGGTGGGGATGAAGCGGCCGTCGTCCACGTGGACCTACGTCGTCCACGACAACCCCTTCGGCTCCCTGGACGAGCGGGCTCTCCGCGGCCTCATCTCACTGGTACGAGGCCGCCGCCGTTAGGCCGTGAGCAGGAGGTCGGCCGTCTCGCGGGCGATGTCCGTGGCGTGCGCCATGCCGCCCACGCTGAACATGACGACCGCGCCTTCGTGCAGGACGACCAGCCGGTCCGCCAGGGGACCGGGGGCGTCGTAGCCCGCCTCCGTGGCCAGCTCCAAGTAGAGGCCGCGCAGCCAGGCCTTCTGCTCGGCGGCGGTCTTGTGGACGGGGTGGCCCGGGTCGGGGACCTCGGCGCAGGCGTTCACCATGGAGCAGCCCCGGCTGCCGTTGGTGCGGAGCCAGTCACCCATGGCGTCGAACGTCACGAGTATGCGCTCGCGCGGGGACGGCGCCGCGGCCAGGCGCTCGCCGAGGAAGGCGCGCCAGCGTTCGTCCCGTGCCCGCAGGTAGGCGAGGATCAGCGTCTCCTTGGAGCCGAACCGGTCGTACACCGTCTTCTTCGTGACACCGGCCTCGGCGGCGATGAGCTCCATGCCGACCTGCCCGATGCCGCGCTCGTAGAAGAGCCGGCCGGCGACGTCCAGGACGCGTCGTCCGGCGGGTGTGAGCGGGCGTTCCCGAGTCGTGCCGGACATCGTCGAAACAACTCCCTCCCATGACTACACCGCAAGTATACACACCGGTATGGCTAGTATGTAGGTATACCGGTGTGTATACCTCGGAGGATGACATGCGGAAGGGTCACGTGGACGTCCTGCTCGGCGGGGGTTTCGTGGTGATGTGGAGCTCCGGCTTCATCGGCGCCGCGCTCGGCGCGGGCAGCGCCCCCGCCACCACGCTCCTGGCGTGGCGGTTCATCCCCGCCGCCGCGCTGCTGGCCGCCTGGCTCGCCTGGCGCCGCCGCCGGATCCCGGCCCGCGACCTGGGCCTGCACGCCGCGATCGGGCTGCTCGGCCAGATCGGCTACCTGTACGGCGTGTTCGCCGCCGCCGAGCACGGCGTCGCCGCCGGCACCAGCGCGCTCATCTGCGCCCTCCAGCCCATCGTCGCCGTCGCCCTGGCCGTGCCCGTCCTCGGCGAGACGGTAGTGCCCCGGCAGATCGCGGGCCTCGCCGTGGGCCTGGCGGGCGTCGCGCTGGTGGTCGGCGGCGACCTCGGCGCCAACCCGGGCGTCCCGGCCTGGGCCTACGCCCTCCCGGTGGGCGCGATGTTCTCCCTGGTCGGCGCCACCCTGCTGGAACGCCGCACGCGCCCGTCCATCGGCGTCATCGACGCCCTCGCGGTCCAGGCGGCCGTCAGCGCCGCCGCCTTCGCCGCGCTGGCCGCCCTGACCGGCGACCTGGCCCCACCGCCCGATCCGGCCTTCTGGACGGCGGTCGTCATCCTGATCGTGCTGGCCATGCTCGGCGGCTACGGCTTGTACTGGGTCAACCTGGACCGCGGGGGAGTCGCCCGCGTCTCGGCCCTCCTCTACCTGACCCCGCCCGCCACGATGGTCTGGGCCTGGCTGATGTTCGGCGGCGTCCTCGCCCCGCTGTCCATCGCGGGCGTGGCCGTGTGCGCGGTGGCCGTCCCCATGATCCGCCCCCGCACCCAGAACGCCCCCGACCCGGCCCGCACCCACCCACCGGCCACCACCAGGCAGCCCGTCGCCTAGAACCTGTCCCGACGCCGCCTCAGGTACCACGCGAGCGCGTTACCTGGCCGGTGGTGCGACGCCGGAGGCGAGCGTCACCGGCCAGATCGCGAAGCGATGCCGCGCTCGCCAAAGGCCCGGTCAGGGGCGAGCCTCCAGGCGAGCCCCGTAGGCCGGGCCTATTACACAGCTCGTAGGCGGAGGCCCCTGGGGGTGGGGTGGAAACCTGCGGCTTCCAGGGCGGACGCCAAGGGGGAATTGTTGATCGACTCGCCGTCGGCGCGTTCGACGGTGAGACGGCCCAGCGCCCCCTCCCGGACGGCCAGGGCGAGGGCGTCCACCGCCGGCTGGAGGGCGTCGGGGTCGTCGTCCCAGGTGAGGAGCGTGCGGCCGCCGCGCTCGACGTACAGGGCCAGACCGCCCTCGACCAGTACGACCAGCGCCCCGGCCTTGCGGCCGGGCTTGTGGCCGCTGGCGACCTCGTCATCGCGTTCGGGCCAGGGGAGCGCAGCCCCGTACGGATTGGCCGGGTCGGCCGCGGCCAGGACGAGGGCGCGGCGCTCGTTGCCGCCGGGCAGCGGAGTCTCCCACGGGTCGGCCGGGGGAGCGGGCTGCGAGGGACGCAGCGCACGCAGCCGGTCGACCGCCCCGGGCAGGGCGAACTGGGCCGCCCCCAGGCCCTCGACGAAATAGCCGCGCCGGCAGCGCCCGCTCTCCTCGAACGCGCGCAGCACCGGATACACGGCCGCGAACCCCCCGGGCGTGCGTTCGGCCGCCACGGCGCCCCTGATGACGATGCCGTAGCGGTCGAGGAGGGCCTCCGCCAGCGCGTGCGAGCGCAGCGTCGCCCGGGTCTCGCGTTCGGGGAGCAGCCACCAGCGCCCCGCGACCGTCGGCGGCCCCGTGCGGGACGGCAGAACGGGGCGTCCGCGCCGGGTCGTCCTGGAACGGTGCGTCGGACGCCCCGCCCCCAGCGCGGAACGCATCGGAGCCAGGGTGTCGTTGGTGAGGCGGCCCGCCCAGACCAGATCCCACACGGCGGTGACCAGGTCCTGGTCGTTGACCGTCACCTCGGCGTTGACGCGGTCGGAGAGCATCCGGAAGAACAGCGCCCCGCCGTCGGAGAGCGCGTCCAGCACCGCCTGGTGCACGGGCGTGAGGGTGATGTCGGCGGGCTCCGGCATGAGCAGCGGCGCGGTCTCGGCCAGGTAGAGCGAGACCCAGCCGTCCCCGCCCGGCAGGCCGCCCTGCCCCGCCCAGACGACCTCGCCCGCCGAGGTCAGCTCGTCGAGCATGGCCGGGGAGTAGCCCGGGACGCGGGCCGGGAGGATGAGCGATTCCAGCGCCGACGCGGGCACCGCCGAACCCTGGAGCTGCTCGACGGCCTGGACGAGGGCGTCGATGCCGCGCAGCCGGGAACCGCCGGCGATGCCGTGCCACACGGGCAGGAACCGGCCCAGCGCCTCGGGCGGGGACGGCTCCACCTCCGCGCGCAGGCGGGCCAGGGAACGGCGCCGCAGCGTCCTCAGCACGCCCGTGTCGCACCACTCGCTGGTCAGCGGGCCGGAGACCGCCGCGACGGGCAGGAACTCGCCCTCCACGACGCGTCCCGCCGCCGACAGCCGCCGCAGGGTCTCGACCACCACGGCCGGGCCCAGGCCGAAGCGCGCGGCGGCGGCGACGGCGCGGAAGGGCCCGTGCGTGCGGGCGTAACGGGAGATCAGGTCGCCCAGCGGATCATCGACCGGTTCCAGGAACGCCTCGGGGATGCCCACCGGGAGCGGCGCCCCGAGCGCGTCGCGCAGGCGCCCGGCGTCCTCGACGGCGGCCCAGTGCTCCCGGCCCGCGATCCGTACCCGGATGGCGCGCCGGGTCGCCTCGAGGTCCGACAGCCACAGCGACACGGTCGCGGTCGCATCGACCGGGGCCTCGCCCGTCGACTCGGCGAGAGTGCCGGAGCCCGCGGGCGTTTCGGGGGCCGTCGTGGTGCGTTCGGTCACTTCGGCCGTGGTGAGGGGGCCGAGGCCGCGCAGCAGGTCGGCGACGCCCTCCAGCCCCCGGGCGCGGCGGTCTCCGGCGAGGCGTTGCAGCTCGCGCTCGGTGTCGGCCACCACCTCGGGGTCGAGCAGCTCGCGCAGGTCGGCCTGGCCCAGCAGCTCGGACAGGAGGGCGGAATCCAGGGCGAGCGCCTGGGCGCGGCGCTCGGCCAGGGGCGAATCGCCCTCGTACATGAACGCGCCCACATAGTGGAACAGCAGAGAGCGCGCATAGGGCGAGGGCTCGGGCGTCTCCACCTCGACCAGCCGGACCTTGCGGCCCGACAGGTCGCGCATGAGCCCCACCAGCCCCGGAACGTCGAACACGTCCTGAAGGCACTCGCGCATCGTCTCCAGGACGATCGGGAACGAGGGGTACTTGCTCGCCACCGCCAGCAGCTGGGCCGCGCGCTGGCGCTGCTGCCACAGCGGCATGCGCTTGTCGGGACGGCGGCGCGGCAGCAGCAGGGAACGCGCCGCGCACTCCCGGAAACGGGCCGCGAACAGCGCCGACCCGCCCAGCTCGTCCACCACGATGCGCTCGATGTCGTCGGGGTCGAACACCGCCAGGTCGAGGTTGGGTGGCTCGTCCATGTCGGGGATGCGGATGACGATGCCGTCGTCGGCGTGCATCGCCTGGGCGTCCACCCCGTAGCGCTCGCGGAGGCGGCCCGCGATGGCCAGGGCCCAGGGCGCGTGCAGGCGCGCCCCCAGAGGGGAGTGCACGACCATGCGCCAGTCGCCCAGCTCGTCGCGGAACCGCTCCACCACCAGGGTGCGGTCGTCCGGGACATGGCCGGTGGCCTCGCGCTGCTCACCGAGATAGGAGACCAGGTTGGCGGCGGCCCACTCGTCCAGGCCCGCCGCGATGACGCGTTCGCGGGCGACCTCGGCCGTGAGCCCGGCGAGCTCCCGGGTGAACGCCCCCAGCGCACGCCCCAGCTCGGCCGGACGCCCCAGGGTGTCGCCGTGCCAGAACGGCAGCTTGCCCGGCTGGCCGGGGGCGGGCGACACCAGCACCCGGTCGGGCGTGATGTCCTCGATCCGCCACGAGCTCGCGCCCAGGACGAACACGTCGCCCACGCGCGACTCGTACACCATCTCCTCGTCCAGCTCGCCGACGCGGGACGCCTTCTCGCCCACCAGGAAGACCCCGAACAGGCCCCGGTCGGGAATGGTGCCGCCGCTGGTGACGGCCAGCCGCTGCGCGCCGGGACGGTCGCGCAGCACCCCGGTCACGCGGTCCCACACCAGGCGGGGCCGCAGCTCGCCGAACTCGTCGCTCGGGTAGCGCCCGGCGAGCATGTCCAGGGTCGCCTCCAGCGCCGAGCGGGGGAGGGTGGCGTAGGGGGCGGCCCGCTTCACCACCGACTCCAGGTCGTCCACCGTCCACTCGTCCATCGCGACCATCGCGACGATCTGCTGCGCCAGGACGTCGAGCGGGTTGCGCGGGTAGCGCATCTCCTCGATCTCGCCGCCGCGCATGCGCTCGGCCACCACCGTGGTCTGGACGAGGTCGCCCCGGTACTTGGGGAAGATGACGCCCTTGGAGACCGCGCCCACCTGGTGGCCCGCCCGCCCCACGCGCTGCAGGCCGTTGGCCACCGACGGCGGCGACTCCACCTGGACGACGAGGTCGACCGCGCCCATGTCGATGCCCAGCTCCAGGCTGGAGGTGGCGACGACCGCGGGAAGACGGCCCTGCTTGAGGGAATCCTCGATCCCGGCCCGCTCCTCCTTGGACACCGAGCCGTGATGCGCGCGCGCTATCTCGACGGGCGCGCCCTTGGCCGCACCCGCCTGGGCCATGGTCTCGGCCGGTGCGTGATCCTCCGGCAGGGGGCCCGCACTGCGTTCGTAGGCCAGTTCGTTGAGGCGGCCGCACAACCGCTCGGCCAGGCGGCGCGAGTTCGCGAAGACGAGCGTGGAGCGGTGCGCCTCGATCAGGTCGAGCAGCCGGTCCTCCACATGGGGCCAGATGCTGCGCTGCCTGGGGTCGGCCGTGCCCGCGTCGTCGACGAACCGGCCCCCGGGGGTCTCCGGGGGTTGTCCCCCTTGGATGAACACAGCTCCCATGTCCTCCACGGGGACGACGATGTCGAGGTCGAAGACCTTGTCCGACGGCGGCTGCACCGCGGTGGCCGGGCGGGCGCCGCCGAGGAAGGCCGCGATCTCCTCCACCGGCCGCACCGTCGCCGACAGGCCGATGCGCTGGGCGGGCCGGTCGAGCAGGGCGTCCAGCCGCTCCAGGGACAGCGCCAGATGCGCGCCGCGCTTGGTGCCCGCGACGGCGTGCACCTCGTCGACGATCACCGTCTCCACCCCGCGCAGCGACTCGCGCGCCTGCGAGGTCAGGATCAGGAACAGCGATTCGGGGGTGGTGATCAGGATGTCCGGCGGCCTGGTCGCCAGCCTGCGGCGCTCGTCGGCGGGGGTGTCGCCGGAGCGGATCCCGACCCGCACGTCGGGCTCGGGCAGGCCGAGCCTGCGGGCGGCGTGGCGGATACCGGTCAGCGGGGCGCGCAGGTTGCGCTCGACGTCGACGGCCAGGGCCTTGAGCGGGGAGACGTACAGCACACGGCAGCGCCGCTTGGGATCGGCGCTCGCGGCCTCGTGCGCGGCGAGGCGGTCGAGCGACCACAGGAACGCCGCCAGCGTCTTGCCGGACCCGGTCGGCGCGACGACGAGGGTGTTGTCGCCGCCGGAGATGGACTCCCACGCGCCGGCCTGCGCCGCCGTGGGCGCGGCGAACGCCCCCGTGAACCACGCGCGCGTGGCCGGGGAGAAGCGTTCGAGCACGTCAACCGTCATGTCCCCATCCTGCATCCTGCCTCTGACAGAACGCGCCGGGGTGGCCCGCATCACATTGTGAACGAATGCTTGTTCGGTCATCCTGAGGGGCGGTCGCCGCGGTCGCCGTCCCCCAGGACGACCTCAAGGAGCCGAGCCCATGCCGTACGTCCTTCTCGCAGTCGGCGTGGCCGCCGTGCTGCTCACGCTGAACGCCCACTTCCCCCGCCGTCACCCGTGGCTGCTGGTGCCGGGCTTCTTCGCCGGATGGCTCAGCATCGAACTGGCGCCCCACCTCCTCGTGGCCGAGGTCGCGGGCATGGGCTCGGCGGTCGCGTTCGGGGGACTGGAGGGCTGGCCCGGATGGGCGGGCCTCGCCCTGGGAGCGGCCGGTGCCGCGGGGACGATCGCGGCCATGGCCGCCTCGCGCCGTACCGTCGTCACCCTTGAGGAGTGCGGCGTTCCCCTGGATCTGGACCCCGAACGGGCACCCCGCTACCCGGTGAGTCACCTCATCGTGCCCCCGCTGTGCCTCATCCCGCGCAGAGGCGTCAAGGTCCAGCGCAACATCGTCTTCCACGAGCAGGAGCGCCTGCGCCTGAAACTGGACGTCTACACCCCCGCCGGCGAGAACACGGCCAAGGGACTGCGCCCCGGCCTCATGGAGATCCACGGTGGCGCCTGGGTCATCGGGGACAAGCGCGAGCAGGGGCTCGCCCTGCTCAACCACATGGCCGTCCAGGGGTGGGTGGGGTTCAACGTCAACTACCGGCTCAGTCCCAAGGCCACCTGGCCCGAGCACCTGGTCGACCTGAAGTGCTTCCTCAAGTGGTACCGGCAGCACGCCGCCGAGTACGGGGCCGACCCCGGCTTCCTCTGCGTCACCGGTGGCTCCGCCGGGGGCCACCTCACGGCCATGGTCGCGCTCACGGCCAACGTTCCCGAGTTCCAGCCGGGCTTCGAGGACGTCGACACCAGCGTCCAGGGCGCAGTCCCCTTCTACGGGGTGTACGACCTCGTCCAGCCCGGGCCCTGGCCCGTTCCCATGGGGGCGACCGCCCTCATGCAGCGGATGGTGGTGAAGAGGCCCTTCCACGAGGAACCGGAGGCCTACGCCAAGGCATCCCCCGTGAACTACCTCCGGGAGGACGCGCCCCCGTTCCTCGTGATCCACGGCAGTCACGACTCGCTCATCCCGGTGGCCGAGGCCCGCCGCTTCGTGGAGCGCCTGCGCGAGACGTCCGCGTCACCGGTCGTCTACGCCGAGATGCAGGGCGGCCAGCACGGGTTCGACGTCTTCCCCTCGTACCGCACCGCCCGCGTCGTCGAGGGCGTGGAGCGCTACCTGACCGGCCTGCACCGCCAGTACCGCGAGGGGACGCACCCGAGCGTCCACCCCGGCGAGCACCCCGCCGTTCCTGGGGAGATCACCGAATCCCTTGAATGACGGCCCTCGGCGGTGGGTCGGATAGCGTTGGCGTGTGCGGCTCACAGTGTTCTGGGATCGGATGAGGCAGCAGTTCGGCGAGAGCTACGCCGAGAGCGTGGCCAAGGACCACGTCCTGGCAGAACTCGGCGGCCGCACCATCGAGCAGGCACTGGCCGACGGAGAACCCGCCAAGAAGGTCTGGCACGCGGTCGTCGCCACGTTCGACGTCCCCCAGCACCTCCACTGAGGCGCGGCAGGCCGTGCCCTTCTTCCGCCGGACATGACGAGGGGCGGTCGCGGCCGGGGCCGCGACCGCCCCCGGAAACTCTCCTCTGCGAACGCGGCGGCCGACGGCCCGCCGCGGGGGCGCCGGTCAGTAGACCGCGACGGCGGTGACGAAGCCGATCATGAGGTTGGCGACGGCGAGGAGGACGGCGGCGGGTTCGAGCTTGTCCTCGGCGTCGTCGGCCAGTTCCTTGATGCTGATCCCGACGAGGCGGTCGAAGACCAGGGTGGCGATGGTCATGGCGACGATGCCGACCGCGCCGAACACCAGGGTCCGGGTGAGGCCCTCCAGCAGGTCCCCGCCCGAGGCGAAGATCGAGACGGCCACGATGAGGCCGACGCCGACGGTCGAGGCGCAGGCCAGCAGGGTGGCGTTGGGGTTGCGGTGCGTGCGGATCACCGTGATCAGCCGGCCCGGGGTGGCCAGGTCGGTCATGTAGAAACCGACCACGAACAGCACCAGGCCGACCGCGGCGTAGGCGAGCAGCGCTCCCGTCCCGTCCAGCAGGATCTGGCCGAGACTCTCGTCGGTGTTCATGGATCTCCTTAGCGGAACGCGCGTCCGCTGCGGTTGAAGGGGGTTGTCGGACGCCTTGCAGGGGGGAACGGACGTCTTACAGGGGGATGCGGTGCGGGACGAAGGAGGAGGTGTCGTCGGTGATGAGCCCGGAGGTCTCGCGGATGCCCAGCCCCGCGGACTCGTCGTGGACGACCCAGGCGCCCAGGACCGGGTGCTCGCCGTCGAAATCGGGCAGCGCGCAGAACTCCTGGAAGACGAAGCCCTCCTTGCCGTAGTCGCCCTGGGTGCGCTGCTCGCTGCCGTCGGGGGTCACGATCCGCATGCTGGCGCCCTCCCGCCCCAGCAGCGGCTTCTGGACGTAGGCCGTCAGGTCCGAAGGCGTGTTGAGATAGGTGGGAAGCAGATTGGGATGCCCCGGGAACAACTCCCACAGCAGCACCAGCAGCGCCTTGTTCGACAGCACCATCTTCCAGATCGGCTCGATCCACCCGGTGGGCGTGCCCGGGATGTTGCGGCCGAACGGCTCGTTGACGATCCATTCCCACGGGTAGAGCTTGCAGAGGGTGCGGATCTCCTTCTCGTCGAGATCCACGAAACGCTCCCGCGCGGAATCCCACCCGATGTCCTCCATGGCGATCGCCAGCCCCGGCAGGCCCGCCTCATCGGCGGTCTCCTGCATGTAGGCGATCGTCATGACCTCTTCGGCGGTCTCGTCACCGTGGGTCCAGGCGAAGTGGACGGGGCCGTCGTCCCCCAGTCCCGAGGCGATCCCCTTCCAGCGGGCGACCAGGCGCTCGTGGATGGAATTCCACTGGTCGTCCTTGGGAAAGACCTCCTGGAGCCAGAACCACTGGACGATCGCGCTCTCCACCAGCGACGTCGGAGTGTCGGCGTTGTACTCCAGCAGCTTGGCCGGGCCCTCGCCGCCGTAGCTGAGGTCGAACCGGCCGTACAGATGCGGATCGCCCCGCCGCCACGACTCCTCGATGAGCGGCGCGACCCACTCGGGAATGCCCAGCACGTGATACCGGCCGGTGGTCACCACGTGCTCCACCACCTGCAGGCACATCCCGTGGAGTTCCTCCACGACCTCCTCGAGCGCGAGGACCTCGTCCATCTCGAAGACGTAGTGCACCGACTCGTCCCAGTACGGGCGGGGCAGGTGCGCCGGATGCGCCGTCCGGTGGTAGGCCAGGCCATGGCTCTCGACCTTCTCGGCCCAGTCGTCGCGCGGGGCGGAACGCGCTCGCCGCACGGTCTCAGCTCCCGCTCTTGCCGCCGCCGCCGAAGCCGCCGCGGCTCAGCGTCGTCCCGCTCTTCGTCTTGATCTTGCCCTTGCTGGGGCCGGCCGAACTGCCGCCCGACACGTAGCCGTCGTTGCTGCGCTTGCCGCCGTAGTACCAGAAGTAGCGGCCGTAGGAGACCGTCCCCCGCTGGACGTCACGGCTGTCACAGAAGTAGTCCGAAACGACGCGGTAGCCGCCCTTGGTCTTGCCGACCGCGGGGGCGTAGCGGTCCACACACCAGGCCGTCGTGGTCTTGGAGCCGCAGGCGGCCACGGTCAGCGACAGCGCGCTGACCATCCCGATCTTCACGGCGCGGGAGCTGAGCCGGCGCTTCTGTTCCTGTGGGGGCAAGGCGAACACGTCCTTCGAAAACGAGGCGACTGGCAACCGGTCGGTTCCACAGGGCGGGGCCCGTCCGCCCTTACGGAATGGGAACTCTCGGTTGCGAGGCCATAGCTTAGGGGTGGTCCATCCTCGGACGGAAGGGACACGCCTCCCGTTCCCGCCGGGACCAAAAAAGCCGCTTATCGGCACCCGAACAAGACCTGTTCCGGGCTTGCGCGCGGCGTGCTCAGTCGGGCACCGGAAGGTGGGCGTACAGGTCCATGGGGTCCACCGTGGAGGGCAGGTCGCTGACCTGGCCGTCGCCCACCTCCACCACGCGCCATTCACCGTCCTCCCGGCGCGCCAGGTCGGTCGTGATGAAACGGCAGCCCAGCGTGCGCACCGCCGGGGCCACCGAATCCAGGCGCGGATCGGGTTCCAGCTCGGGGCTGTCGGGGTGGGGCCCCACAAGGGCGGGCTCACCGTCCACCCACCACACGCGCGCCTCGCCCTCACCGTCGTAGGGCTCGTACTCCCGGACGACCACGCCGCCCGCGAGGAACTCGTCCTGCAACGCGAGCATCTTGGCCACGACCCCGCGCAACAGGGCGAGGTTCTTCACGTCCGGAACGAAGCAGGCCTCGTTCCATTCGTGCTTGCGCGACTTCACGTAGTCCTTGACGATCCCCGCGCCGCCCCGGAGCGGACGTACGAGCTCGCCCAGATCACCCGGGTCCTCGCCGGGGGAGAGGGGACGCCACACGCTCTGCGGCGTCAGTCCCGCGAACGTGTCGTGCCAGCCGGGCAGTTCATGCGCCCGCTGGTAATCGTCCGGGTGCGTGAGCAGCAGCGTGCCGCGCCTTTTCAGGGCTCCCGCCATCGCCGCGTACTCGGCGCTGGTGAGCATCCAGCCCCGGTACCAGACCGGCCCGAGATCGCCCGGGACGGCCCGCAGGGCCGCGTCCACGTCGCCCTGCCGCAGCGCGTCGTGGTCGATCAGGGCGATCTCGCCGTAATGATCCCGCACGGCGGCGGCCTCGCGGGCGAAGTGGGGGTCAACGCGCCGGGGGCGGAGCGGATCGACGCAGAAGATGACGGTCAGCGTCATGATGGAACCCTCCGTGGACGGCGCCAGCGTACGGGGTCTCGAGTGTCGCGTGCACGGAGATTCCCGGGCAAATCCGCGGGCACGACCATGATCGAACGGATGTTCGGTAAAGTCGTGGGGTCGGCAACTGTCGGTGGCGCCCCGTAACGTCGCCTCCGACACCGCAACGACAGACGAAAAAGGGGCGACACCTCATGGCAGCGAACGACCGGGAGAAGGCTCTCGAGACCGCACTGGCCCAGATCGAGCGGCAGTTCGGCAAGGGCTCGGTCATGCGGATGGGCGAGGAGGCGCGGGCACCGGTCGAGGTGATCCCCACCGGTTCCATCTCGCTCGACATCGCGCTCGGCATCGGCGGCCTGCCGCGCGGCCGCGTGGTCGAGGTCTACGGGCCCGAGGGCTCCGGCAAGACCTCCATCGCGCTGCACGCGGTGGCCAGCGTCCAGAAGAAGGGCGGCATCGCGGCGTTCGTCGACGCCGAGCACGCGCTCGACCCCGAGTACGCCGCCAAGCTCGGCGTCGACATCGACGCCCTGCTGGTCTCCCAGCCCGACACCGGCGAGCAGGCGCTCGAGATCACCGACATGCTGATCCGCTCCGGCGCGATCGACATCGTCGTCATCGACTCCGTGGCGGCGCTGGTGCCGCGCGCCGAGATCGAGGGCGAGATGGGCGACAGCCACGTGGGCCTCCAGGCCCGGCTGATGTCGCAGGCGCTGCGCAAGCTCACCGGCGCGATCAACCAGACCCGCACCACCGCCGTCTTCATCAACCAGCTCCGCGAGAAGGTCGGCGTGATGTTCGGCTCCCCGGAGACCACCACCGGCGGCCGCGCGCTGAAGTTCTACGCCTCCGTCCGGCTGGACGTGCGCCGCATCGAGACCCTCAAGGACGGCACCGAGGCGGTCGGCAACCGGGTCCGCGTCAAGGTCGTCAAGAACAAGATGGCCCCGCCCTTCCGCGTCGCCGACTTCGACCTGCTCTACGGCCAGGGCATCTCCCGCGAGGGCGGGCTGATCGACCTCGGCGTGGAGCACGGCTTCGTCCGCAAGTCCGGCGCCTGGTACACCTACGACGGCGACCAGCTCGGCCAGGGCAAGGAGAACGCCCGCAACTTCCTCAAGGCCAACCCCGACATGGCCGACGAGATCGAGAAGAAGATCAAGGAGAAGCTCGGCGTCGGGCCCAAGCTCGACAAGGAGGCCGAGCCGGCCCCCGCGGCCGGTACCCCGGCTCCCGCGGCGGCGCCCGCGGCCACCACCCGTGCCGCCTCGACCTCGGCCGCCTCGCGCAAGAGCAAGACCCCCAAGCCGGGCGACTCCTGAGCGAAGGGTGGGGAATGATCTCGTACGCAGGGCGGCGGCGCCCTATCCCGCACCGGCCGTCCGGTGACCGGACCTTCCCCGATGGTGCCGCCGCTCCGGGCTCTGGGCCCCGCCTCAGGGCCCTGGGCGGCCGCCCGTGACACGGCACGACGACGATCCCCCGGCCTCCCGCAACCCCTGGTCGACCGACGACGAGGACGAGCCCGTACGGGAGGAACCCCTCCCCTGGGAGGCCGATCAGGGGCCACCCCCGGCCAACCCCTTCGTCACCGAGTGGTCCAGCAACGCCTGGACCGGCGCCCCGTCGACCGTGCCCAAACCCGAGCCGAAGCCCGCACCCAGCCCGACACCCTGGTCACCAAACGAGCCCCCCGGCAATCCATGGCTCACCGACCAGAAACGCGCCCCCAAGCCTCAGCCCGGCGCACCCGACCTCCACAAAGCAGAAGAAGGCGTAAGCGAGGCCACGAGCCCCGTCCGCCGTCCGGACCGTCCGGCTGCCCGCCGGAAGTCCCCCGGCGAGAGACCGGCCGACCAGAAACGCGCCCCCAGCCCCGAGCCTCCGGGGCCTTCGCAGCCCGGCGCACCCGATCCCAACGGTTCGGTGGAGCCGGGGGACGAGGGGAGTGAGGCGGCGGGTTCTGTTCGTCGTCCTGGTCGTTCGGCGGCGCGGCGAGGGCTTGAGAGCCAGGAGGTCCCTCGTGATGATGCGGTGGGCGGTCTCACGCGGCAGGCATCGGGTGACTCTTCGGGCGAGGAGTCGCATGCTCCGCGGAAGGCTTCACCCGGCGGGTCCGGAGAAAGGGGCTCGCGGCAGAAGCGTCGCCGGCGCGTGGAAGGTGGCGGCGGCGTTGAGGGGGCGTCGGACGGCGAGGGGGAGCGGGCCGACGCGTCCAGCGGGAGGCGGAGGGCGCGGGGCAAGGCTGAGGGCGGTTCGGGGGACCCGGAGAAGTGGGCGCGGGAGGTTTGCCTGCGGGCTCTGGAGCGGGGGCCGCGGACTCGGGCGCAGCTGGCCGAGGCGTTGCGGCGCAAGGAGGTTCCCGACGAGGTCGCCGAACGGGTGCTGGGGCGGTTCACCGAGGTCGGTCTGATCGACGACGAGGCGTTCGCGCAGTCGTGGGTGCAGTCGCGGCATAACGGCCGGGGGCTGGCCCGGCGGGCGCTGGCGGCCGAGCTGCGGCGGCGGGGCGTGGCCGAGGAGACCGTCAACGACGCGGTGGAGACCCTCGACGCCGAGCAGGAGGAGGAGACCGCGCGGCGGCTGATCGCGCGGAAGGCGGCCGCGACGCGGGGCGTGGAGCCGGGCAAGCGGATGCGGCGGCTGGTCGGCGTGCTGGCGCGGAAGGGGTACCCGCCCGGGACGGCGTACCGGGTCGTGCGGGAGGTCCTCGACGAGGAGGGCGCGGACGTCGAGGAGCCGCCGGAGGGCGCGGAGTTCGACTGACGTTCCTCGGGACGGTGACGGCGGGGCGACACGCCGGGGAATGACCGGGGCGCCTGACGCGGGGCCGCGGCGGACCTGACTGTGTTCTGGCAGGTCACGGGCTTGGGGGCAGCGGTAAGCATTTCCTCACGCGACCGCTCGGTTAGTCCGGAATGCCCAAGGTTTGCTTGCTCATTACCTCCATGCCGCTTACCGTTACGGCAGTGAGGAGTTACTCCGCGCACCGCGGATTGCCATACGACCGAGCACGTTCGCACAGCTGAGAGGCATAGAGGACAGACGTTCGGCCGACCTCGGAGGAGGGGGCCGGTATCGCCGGGTGCGGTTCGCCGCCGCCCGGGGGTTGCGGCGTACCCACCACCGGGCATGCGGCAGGCGGCACCGGGCGAAAGTCCGGGGCGCTGCGGCACAGTGCCCGATCACCGGGCATGCGGCAGGCGGCACCGGGCGAGAGTCCGGGGCGCTGCGGCACGGTGCCCGATCACCGGGCGGCGGGTGCCGCCGTGCGGGCGTCGGCACTGTGGCCGGGCGTGCGGCGGTTCGCCGGGACGCGGGTAAATCCTCGCAGAGCAGGGCCCCGATCTCCGGCGGGGCCCGCGGGCGAGGAAGAGGTCTGCCTCATGGAGAGCGTCCTGCTGGGTGCCGCGCTACTGGTGACCCTGGTCGCTCTCGTGATCGTGGTGCTGCGGCGGCCCGGCGGGCCCGACAAGGGCGAACTCGACCAGGCGCACCAGGACGCCGACGAGATCAGGGCCGAGGCCCGCTCGCAGGCCCAGGAGATCCTCGCCAAGGCCGAGGAGCAGGCCCAGCGGATCGGCAGCACGGCGCGCGGCGAGCTGGAGGAGGAGGCCCGCGGCGTCCGGGAGGACCTGCGGACCCTGCGCGAGGACCTGGAGCGCAGGGAGACCCGCCTCGCCGAGCGCGAGCAGCGCCTGGACGGTGAGGTCCGGCGCCTGGAGGAGTGGTCCGGCCGGCTGGCCGAGACCAAGCGGTCGCTGGAGGGCCGCCGCCAGGAGCTCGGCGAGCTGGAGGAGGAGCGCCGCCAGGTCCTCGAACGCGCCGCCGGGCTCACCACGGAAGAGGCCAAGAACGAGCTGGTCGTCGCGCTGGAGAACCAGGCCAAGCGGGAGGCCATCCCGATCACCAGGGAGATCGAGAACTCGGCCCGGGCCGAGGGCGAGAAGCGCGCCCGCAAGATCGTGACGCTGGCGATCCAGCGGGTCGCCAGCGAGCAGACCGCCGAGTCGGTGGTGTCGGTGCTGCACCTGCCCGGCGACGAGATGAAGGGCCGGATCATCGGCCGCGAGGGCCGCAACATCCGCGCGTTCGAGTCCACCACCGGCGTCAACCTGATCATTGATGACACGCCCGAGGCGGTGCTGCTCAGCTGCTTCGACCCGGTCCGCCGGGAGGTCGGCCGGCTCACCCTGGAGAAGCTGGTCCTGGACGGCCGGATCCACCCGCAGCGGATCGAGGAGATCTACGAGCGCAGCAAGAGCGACGTCGAGCAGCTGTGCGTGCGGGCCGGCGAGGACGCCCTGGTCGAGCTGGGCATCACCGAGATGCATCCGGAGCTGATCACACTGCTCGGCCAGCTGCGGTACCGCACGTCGTACGGGCAGAACGTGCTCAAGCACCTGATCGAGTCGGCGCACCTGGCCGGGATCATGGCGTCCGAGCTGCGGCTGCCGGTCGAGCAGGCCAAGCGGTGCACGCTGCTGCACGACGTCGGCAAGGCGCTCACCCACGAGGTGGAGGGCAGCCACGCGCTGATCGGCGCGGAGATCGCCCGCCGGTACGGGGAGCACGACGACGTCGTCCACGCCATCGAGGCGCACCACAACGAGGTCGAGGTCCGCACCGTCGAGGCGGTGCTCACGCAGGCCGCCGACGCCATCAGCGGCAGCCGCCCGGGCGCGCGCCGCGAGTCGCTGGAGGCCTACGTCAAGCGGCTGGAGCGGCTGGAGGAGATCGCCCGCGAGAAGCACGAGGGCGTGGAGAAGGTCTTCGCCATGCAGGCCGGGCGGGAGATCCGCGTCATGGTGAAGCCCGACGCGGTCGACGACATCCAGGCGCAGGTGATCGCCCGCGACATCGCCAAGCAGGTCGAGAGCGAGCTCACCTACCCCGGGCAGATCCGGGTCACGGTCGTCCGCGAGTCCCGCGCCATCGAGTTCGCCCGCTGAGGCCCCGCCGGGTGGTGGTCAGGCGGCTTTCAGGGTGGTCCACAGGCGGTGGAGGTCGATCCTCTGGCGGCGCAGGATGCGGACGGCGTCGTTGGAGGCGTCGGCCAGCAGTCCCCAGAGGAGGTCCTCCCTGGTGGCCGAGGGGAGGCCCCGGCGGCGTGCGGACCAGAGGGCGACTTCCAGGGTCTTGCGGCCAGCCTCGTTGAACGTGGCGCGCGTTCCGGGGCCCGTCAGGGTTACGCGCAGGGGCAGCAGGGGGGAGCGCCGCAGGCGCCACAGGGACGGGTCGTCCAGGCGCAGGGACGTGGCCTCGTAGGCGCGGTGGTGCACGTCGTCCAGGTCGATGCCCAGAGTCGCGAGCAGGGCGCGGCCTGAGTCCTTGGGAAGGGCGTCGGGGCTGAGTTCCACGCCGGCCACGGGGCCGCCCTGGGCGAGGGCGCGGAGCAGGGGGCCGGTGCCGAGGATGGGGCCCTCGGCCGACATGGCCGCTCGGATGAGGGTGTCGCCAGCGGAGGGGCTGAAGTCGTCCAGTGTCATCATGCGAGCCGCCTCGCGTGCTTCTTGTGGACGGACTGGCGCCGTACGCCCAGGCAGGAGGCGATGGCCTGCCAGGACCATCCGTTGGCGCGTGCGTTGCCGACGTGGAGGGCCTCGAGTTCGTCCGTGAGCCGGCGCAGGGCGGCCACGGCGGCGAGGCCGGTGGCGGGGTCGCGGCTGTCCGCGGCCTCCGCGAGTTCCGTCATCGTGGTCATGCTGTCAGCCTAGGCTGACAATCGCGCTTTGTCAGCCCAGGCTGACACCGTCACCCGACGGTCAGGTCGATCGGGTCCACCCCGCGCGGCTGGAAGCCCAGCGTCTGCCCGTAGAAGGCGAGCTCGGCCTCCAGGGAGGCGACGACCGTCTCGGCGCGCCGGAACCCGTGGCTCTCGCCCTCGAACGTCATGTACGCGTACGGGGTCTTCTTGGCCGCCAGCGCCACCGCGAAGCGCTCCGACTGGTCCGGGGGGACGACCGGGTCGTCCAGGCCCTGCAGGAGCAGGACGGGGCACGCCGTACGGTCCGCGCTGTTGAGGGGGGAGCGCTCCTCGTAGGCGCGCTCGAAGCCGGGCAGCGGGCCGATCAGGCCGAAGAGATACCGCGACTCGAAGTCGTGCGTGGCCTCGGCGAAGCTCTGCAGGTCGCTGATGCCGAAGTAGGACGTCGCCGCCTTGAACACGTCGGTCTGGGTGATGGCGGCCAGGGTCGTCCAGCCTCCGGCGCTGCCGCCCCGGATGGCCAGGCGCTCCGGGTCGGCGATGCCGCCGTCCACGAGCGCCTTGGCCGCGGCCACGGCGTCCTCGACGTCCACCACGCCCCACTGGCGGCGCAGGCGTTCGCGGTAGGCGCGGCCGTAACCGGTGGAGCCGCCGTAGTTGACGTCGATGACGCCGATGCCGCGGCTGGTGAAGTAGGCCCGTTCGAGGTTGAGCACGCTCGACACGCGGCTGGTGGGCCCGCCGTGGACGAACACGACGTACGGGGGCAGTTCCTTCTCCTGCCCCGTGTACTCGGGGTTGGACGGCGGGTACACGAGGGCGTGGACCGGGCGGCCGAAGGGGCCTTCGAGCTGTTCCGCGCGCGCCTTGGGCAGGTACGCGACGTCCGGGAGCTCGGCCAGTTCGCGCCGCAGGCCCTCCACCCGTCCCGTCGTCGTGTCGATGCGCACCACCGACTGCGGGACGGTCGCGCCCCCCGCGATGCCGACGATGGTGGACCCGTGCGCGGACACGCAGAGCTGCCAGTTGTCGTAGGGCACCTCCAGGTCGGTCAGCTCCAGGGTCTCGGGGTCGTAGACGCCGAGCCTCTGGTCGCCCTCCCCGTGCAGCACCGCGAGGCGGCCGTCCTCCAGCAGCGCGTAGGGCATGCCGCCCAGCTGCCAGAGGGGCCCCGCGAACTCCTCCTCGGCGGGGTACAGCGCCTGGGGCGACTCGCCGTGCAGACCGACCTGGTAGATGTTCCACCAGCCGGGCCAGTCCGACATGACGTAGAGCGACTCGTCGTCACGCCAGAGGGGGGCCAGCGCCGACTCGGTGAGACCGCCCTTGACGGTGCGGGGCGCGACGGTCTGGCCGTCCTCCAGGGCCGCCACACGGATCTCGGTGCCGTCCCAGGGCATCCGGGGGTGGTTCCACTGGACCCACGCGAGGTGCCCGCCGCTGGGGGAGGGGGCCGGGTTGGCGTAGAAGTCGGCGCCGGTGACCAGCTCCCTGATGGCGGAGGCGTCCGCGGCCGCGCTGCCGTCCAGGGGAACGGCGACGATGGCGCGGCGGATGCCGTCGGGGGTGTGCCCCTCGCACACGCACCACACCTCCAGGCCGTCAGGGGAAACGATGTAGTCGGCGTACCGCAGCCCCCCGGGAATGGCGGGCTCAGGGGTGAGTGGACGCGGCTTGGGGTCACCGGGGTCAAGGCGGTGCAGCCGCTGGTCCTCGTAGTTCGAGAACACGATCGCATGCCCCTCGGCGGTACGGACGGGCAGGTAGGACCGCCCCCCGTACTCGTGCACGCGGGTACGGGCGTCCCAAGGGGCCTGCAGAAGCTCGGTACGGTGCCCGCCCTGAAGATGGATGACCGTGGTCCGGCCGCCTTCCTCCGGACGGGTCTCCTGCCACCACACGTCGCTGTTGTGCACGAGGGGGAAACTGAGGCGCAGCCGGGCGCGGGCGACGTCGGCGGCGGAAATGGGAGAGGGCCAGGAGCCGTAGGGAAGGGTCGCACGAGCGGTCATATGCGAATCGTCCCGCATACAGGGATCCCTTGGGGCCATGACGGGGCAGTTGACCTCGGAAAGATACAACCCGTTCACAAGGGGCGGGCCCGAGCATGTGGCGACGATGGCACGGCGGTACCGAAAACGGACATCGTACGGGGCCTGAACACCCTCTGACGAGGCGGGTCAGGAGCCGGCGGGCGTTTCCGGGGGTCCGGGCGCTCCCAGGACCCCGGGCGGGCGGTCAGGAGGCGGCGCGGAGGGGCTCCAGCAGGGCCCTGAGGTCGCGCACGGCGGCGCGGGCGGCGCGCCCGGCGCCGATGGTGCTGGCGGACGGCCCGTACCCGAGCAGGTGGATCCGCGGGTCACCGGCCACACGCGTGCCGTCCATGACGATCCCGCCGCCCGGGGCGCGCAGCCGCAGCGGCGCCAGATGGTCGAGGGCGGCGCGGAAACCGGTCGCCCACAGGATCGCGTCCGCCTCGACCTCCGTCCCGTCGGCCCAGGCCACGCCGGTCGGCGTGACGCGCTCGAACATCGGCAGGCGGCGCAGCACGCCGCTCTCCCGGGCCGCCCGCACCTCCGGCGTCAGGACGAGCCCGGTGGCGCCGACCACGCTGCCCGGCGGCAGGCCGCGCCGGACGCGGTCCTCGACGCGCGCCACGGCCTGACGTCCCCGCTCCTGGTCGAACGGCCCCTCGACCCATACCGGGGGCCGACGCGTCACCCACGTCGTCTCAGCGGCCCGCTCAGCGATTTCCGTGAGGGCCTGCACGGCCGAGGCCCCGCCGCCGACGACCACGACGCGCCGCCCGGCGAACTCGTCCGGCCCCCGGTAGCCGGAGGTGTGGAGCTGCCGCCCGCGGAACGACCCGAGCCCCGGGTAGTACGGCCAGAACGGCCGGTCCCAGGTGCCGGTCGCGTTGATCAGGCCCCTGGCCGCGTACAGGCCCTCGGACGTCTCCACCAGCAGGCGCCCACCGGGCGTACCCCCGAGGACGGCCGTGACGTCGACGGGGCGATGCACGTCCAGGGCGAACTCGCGTTCGTAGCGTGCGAAGTACTCCGAGACGACCTCGGACGCGGGACGGGTCGCGTCGCGCTCGCCCAACGGCATCCCCGGCAGATCGTGAATACCGTGCGCCGCGCCGAGGGTCAGCGTGGGCCACCGGTACTGCCAAGCCCCTCCGGCATGCGGAGAGTGGTCGAACATGACGGCGTCCAGGCCCGCCCTGCGCAGGAAGTACCCCGCCGACAGACCGGCCTGCCCGGCCCCGATGACGGCCACGTCCACGGCCGTGGCCCCGTCCACGCCAACGTCCACCACGGCCCCGTCAACGTCCACCACGGCCCCGTCCACGTCCACCACGTCCACGTCCAGCACGTCACGCAGAACATGGGGAGGGGCCGCCGGATTCCCGGCGGCCCCTCCCGATGGCCCGTACCTGACGACTCCGCTCAGGTCGACGGAGTCTGTCCCGCGACCGACATGCCGGGAGCGGGCGGAGCACCGGTCCCGGTGCCCAGCGTCTTGGCGGACGTCTTGCGGCTGCGCCGGCTGCGCGACTCCAGCCGGTTCGCCACCGAGCTCAGCGCCATGTTGATCGCGATGTAGATGACCGCGACCACGATGCCCGCCTGGATGACGTTGTTCTCGTAGTTGGCCGGCACCTGCTTGAACCCCGCCTGCAGCAGCTCGCCGTAGGCGATGATGAAGCCCAGCGCGGTGTCCTTGAGCAGCACGACCAGCTGGCTGACGATCGCGGGCATCATGACCGTGATCGCCTGCGGGAGCAGCACCAGCCGCATCACGCCGTTCTTGCGCAGGCCGATCGAGTACGCGGCCTCCGACTGCCCCCTGGGGATGGAGTTCACGCCGGCCCGGACGACCTCGGCGAGCACCGAGCCGTTGTAGAGCACCAGGCCGAACACCACCGCGGCGAACGCGGGCACCGTGATCACACCGGCGTTGATCTCCACGCCGAAGACGCCGCCGAAGGTGTCGACCAGGACCCGCTGGAAGGTGCCGAACGGCGACTCGGCGATCACCGGGCTGATCTTGTTCGGCACGAAGAACGCCAGGAAGATCAGGATCAGCAGCGGGATGGCCCGGAAGAACTCCACCACCGCCCCGGCCGGCACCCGGATCCACGCGTGGTCCGACAGCCTGGCCAGCCCGAAGACCACGCCGAACAGGATGGCCAGCACCGAGGCCAGCGCCGCCGCCTTCAGCGTGTTCCACAGGCCCGGCAGGATCAGGTTGGCCCACACGTTGCCGTCCAGGAACGGCTTCCACAGCCGCCAGGCGAACTGGCCCTGGTCGTTCAGCCGCAGCGCCGCCGCCGTGACGACGGCGATCACCAGGAGCGCGGAGGCCGCCGTCAGGATGTTGTTGCGCCTGCGCGCCGCCGGTCCGGGGGCGTCGAACAGGACGTTGGCTTCCTTGCTCATCGCGCCACCGCCGTCCGCTTGGCCAGCCAGCCGAAGAAGAATCCGGTCGGCAGGGTCAGGATCATGAAGCCCACCGCGACGCCGATGAACAGGGGCAGCGCCCCGCTCTGGAACGTCGGGTCGTCCATGAACTGCTTCATGATGACCGCTGTCTCGGCGTAGCCGGCGGCCGCCGCCACCGTGGTGTTCTTGATCATGGCGATCAGGACGCTGCCCAGTGGTGCGATCACCGCCCGGAACGCCTGCGGCAGGATGATCATGCGGAGGGACTGGGTGAAGGTCAGCCCGATCGAGCGCGCCGCCTCGGCCTGGCCCAGCGGCACCGTGTTGATGCCCGAGCGCAGGGCCTCGCAGACGAACGCCCCGGTGTACCCCGACAGGCCCAGCACGGCCCACCAGTAGTAGTTGGTGCCGGAGTCGTCGGAGAAGACCAGGCGCAGGGTGTCGCTGAGCCCCAGGCTGCACATCAGCAGGACGAGGGTGAGCGGGGTGTTGCGCAGGACGTTGACGTAGGCGGTGCCCACCATCCGCAGCACCGGCACGGGCGACACCCTGAACGTCACCAGGATCACGCCGATGATGAGCGAGAGGATGGCCGCCGCGACGGACAGCCGGATGGTCGCCCAGAAGCCTTCGAGGATCGTGTCGATGTTGTCGAAGAACGGGCCGAAGTCAAACAGATCGAGTAGCTGTTCCATGGCGTTCCAGCGGGTCGGGCCATACCGGCACGCCCCCCGGATCGGGTCTTCCGGGGAGCGGGCCGGGACGGCGGAGCCTCAGCCTGGGATCAGGCGCAGCCCTCGAACTGCGGGACGGTGGTCTTGGTCTTGAGGCCGGTGCCCGCGAAGTGCTTGCTCAGCAGCTGGGCGGCGGTGCCGTCCTGGTACATCTTCGTGACGGCCTTGTTGACGGCCTCGCAGGTCTCGGTGTCGCCCTTCTTGATGCCGATGCCGTACTTCTCGTCGCTGATGGGCGAGTTGATGACCTTGAACTTGCCCTTCTGCTGGTTGGCGAAGCCGGCCAGGATCAGGTCGTCGGTGCTGACGGCGTCCAGCGCGCCGGTGCCCAGCTTGGCGGTGCACTCGGAGTAGCTGGAGGCGTCCACCAGGTTCACGCCGGAGATGGCGAGCTTGCCGTCCGGCGGGCCCTCGGTGACGCGGCGGAAGGAGTTGGAGCCGGCCGCCTTGCACAGCTTCTTGCCCTTGAGGTCCTCGGGCTTCTTGATGCTGTTGTCGTCCGCCCGGACCATGGTGTCCTGCGCCGCGACGTAGTACGGGCCGCCGAAGGTGATCTGCTTCTTGCGGGCGTCGGTGATCGAGTACGTGGCGATCACCAGGTCGACCTGCCCGCCGCCCAGGAACGACTCGCGGTTCTCCGAGCGGGCCTCCTTGAAGGTGACCCCGCCCTCGGGCACGCCCAGCTCCTTGGCGACGTACTTGGCCACGTCGACGTCGAAGCCCTCGTAGGAGCCGTCGGGCTTCTTCAGGCCCAGCGCCGGCTGGTCGAACTTGATGCCGACGGTGATCTTCTTGGTGTCCTTGGCCTTCTGGGCGACCGTCTTGGCCTCGGTCTTCTCGGTGTCGCTGCCACAGGCGGTCAGGGCCATCGCCAGCGCGGTCGCCGCGCCGATGACGGCGCCGAAACGACGTACTCGCATTGCTCGTTCTCCCTCTGCTTTCTGCCGGCTGCTTCTGCCGGAGCCGCGCCTCGGCCGGTGGGCCGGGGCCGCGCGGGGCTCGGTGTGCGGGGCGGGTGCGCCCGGTCTCTCATCGGCGATCGCTCGTCGCTCGCCGCTCTCGCTCGCGGCTCGTTCTTCTCGAGTGCGCTCGTGGTCGGAGGCCCTAGTGCGTGAGGATCTTGGACAGGAAGTCCTTGGCACGGTCGGTGCGGGCGTTGGTGAAGAACTCGTCCGGGGTGTTCTCCTCGACGATCTGCCCGTCGGCCATGAACACGACTTTCTGCGCGGCGCGGCGGGCGAAGCCCATCTCGTGGGTGACCACGATCATGGTCATGCCGTCCCGGGCCAGGCCCGTCATGACGTCCAGCACCTCGTTGACCATCTCCGGGTCCAGCGCCGAGGTCGGCTCGTCGAACAGCATGACCTTGGGCTTCATCGCCAGGGACCGGGCGATGGCGGCGCGCTGCTGCTGGCCGCCCGACAGCTGGGCGGGGTACTTCTGGGCCTGGTTGGCGATTCCGACCCGGTCGAGCAGCTCCAAGGCGTGCTTCTCGGCCTCCTGCTTGCCCGACTTGCGGACCTTGACGGGGCCGAGGGTGACGTTGTCGAGGATCGTCTTGTGGGCGAACAGGTTGAACGACTGGAACACCATGCCCACGTCGGCGCGCAGCTTGGCCAGCTCCCGGCCCTCCTTGGGGAGCTCCTTGCCGTCCACCTTGATGCTGCCGTCGTCGATCGGCTCGAGCCGGTTGATCGACCGGCACAGGGTCGACTTGCCGCCGCCCGACGGGCCGATGACCACCACCACCTCGCCGCGGTCGACGGTGAGGTTGATGTCCTTCAACACGTGCAGGTCGCCGAAGTGCTTGTTGACGTGCTCGACCACCACGAGGGGCGCTCCCTTGGCGCCGTCGTCCCTGGGCCCGCCGCCCTTGGTGAGCTCGGGCCCGCCTCCGCTGTCCGTCATGGAGCCGGACTTTACGTCATCGTTCTCGACCGTCGACTCTCGGCGCGGTACCGATCCGATCACGAATCCCCACGTCGGCGGCACGATCGGAGAATTCGGACAGCCGGAGCCCGGGTTCCCTGCCGGCCGGACGACAGTGGTGAAAGCGACATACCCGGTTAAGTACTCGTTAATGCGTGCAGAACGGCCCTGGTAGGCGGTGCGAACGCTTTCCGGGGCGGGCTCGCGCGGCGGCGTCCAGGGAGGGGCGAAACCGGCCTGGACGGGCGCTGCGAAGGCCGCCGCGGAGGCCGCCGCGGAGGCCGCCGGCGTTGGCGCGACGGGCCGCGGCGTGCCTGGCAGAGGCGCCGTCCGGGGGCGGCTCGGTCGCCTTAACGTGACCCAGAAGTGATCCCCTGGTTACCGAACCCGTCCCGCCGGACCGGCCGGGGGCCGTGCGCGGCGCCGCCCGGCGGCCCTCGGAGGCACTCGGACGGCGCTAGGACAGCGTTTGGACGTTGCCCCGCCGTTTGCTCCGATGGCGGTCAACGCGTACATCCGGGGGTGCCATGACGCGTACCCTTGGTGACTGTCATGAGTGTGCCTATGGAGACAGGCGCCCGCACGTACGAAATCCGTACCTACGGGTGCCAGATGAACGTCCACGACTCCGAGCGGCTGTCCGGCCTCCTGGAGGACGCGGGGTATGTCCGAGCCGGGGACGCCGAGCCCGACGTCGTCGTCTTCAACACCTGCGCGGTCCGGGAGAACGCCGACAACCGGCTGTACGGCAACCTCGGCCACCTGCGGCCGGTCAAGGACGGCCATCCGGGCATGCAGATCGCGGTCGGCGGCTGCCTGGCGCAGAAGGACCGGGACGCCATCGTCAAGCGCGCGCCCTGGGTGGACGTGGTCTTCGGCACGCACAACATCGGGTCGCTGCCCGCGCTGCTGGAGCGCGCCCGGATCCAGGACGAGGCCCAGGTCGAGATCGAAGAGTCCCTGGTGACCTTCCCCTCGACGCTGCCGACCCGGCGCGAGTCGCCGTACGCCGCCTGGGTGTCGATCTCCGTGGGCTGCAACAACACCTGCACGTTCTGCATCGTCCCGTCGCTGCGCGGCAAGGAGCGGGACCGCCGGCCGGGCGAGATCCTGGCCGAGGTGGAGGCGCTGGTCGCCGACGGGGTCCTGGAGATCACGCTGCTCGGCCAGAACGTCAACGCCTACGGGTCCGGGTTCGGCGCGCTGGCGACCGCGCCCGAGGAGGTGCGGGCGATGACGGACGGCGGCCAGTCCGCCTTCGCCGGCCTGCTGCGCGCCTGCGGTGACGTGGAGGGGCTGGAGCGGGTGCGCTTCACCTCCCCGCACCCCAAGGACTTCACCGACGACGTGATCGCCGCCATGGCCGGGACGCCGAACGTCATGCCGTCGCTGCACATGCCCCTGCAGTCGGGCGCCGACCCGGTGCTCCGGGCGATGCGGCGCTCGTACCGGCAGGAGCGCTTCCTCGGCATCATCGACAAGGTGCGCGCCGCCATCCCGGACGCCGCCATCACCACCGACATCATCGTGGGCTTCCCCGGGGAGACCGAGGAGGACTTCGAGCAGACCCTGCACGTGGTGCGGGAGGCGCGGTTCTCCGGCGCGTTCACCTTCCAGTACTCCAAGCGTCCTGGCACCCCCGCGGCCACGATGGACGGCCAGGTGCCCAAGGAGGTCGTGCAGGAGCGGTACGAGCGGCTCGTCGCCCTCCAGGAGGAGATCTCCTGGGAGGAGAACAAGAAGCAGCTCGGGCGCAAGCTGGAAGTGCTGGTCGCCGAGGGGGAGGGGCGCAAGGACGGCGCGACGCGGCGCCTGTCCGGGCGCGCGCGGGACAACCGCCTGGTCCACTTCCGAGCCCCCGACGAGCCCGTACGGCCGGGGGACATGGTCACGGTCGAGGTTACCTACGCGGCCCCGCACCACCTGGTCGCCGACAAGCCGGTCGAGGGCGTCCGCCGTACGAGGGCGGGCGACGCCTGGGAGGCCCGGCAGGGGGCCGGCGGCGGTGCCAAGGGGGTGGCGCTGGGAATGCCGGGCATCGGCCGCCCGGCGGCGCCCGCGCCCGGCTCCGCTCCGGCGGCCACGGCCACGGCCACGGCGTCGGCGGCCTCCGGCTGCTCCGCGTGCCCGTAGGGCGCCGGCCATGCTGATCTACGCGGCGGTGTGCCCGCACCCGCCCCTGCTGGTGCCGGAGCTGGCCGGGGAGGCGGCGGGCGAGCTGGACGCCCTGCGCGCGGCGTGCGCGACGGCGGTGTCGCGGCTCGGTGAGGCCGTCGCCTCCGCTACCGAGATCGTGGTGGTCGGGGGCGGCCCCGCGACGCGTTCCTACGGACCGGACGCCGCCGCGACGCTGCGTCCTTACGGATTGGTCAGTCCCGGCCTTAACGGGGAACCCGAAAACGGGCTTGCGGACACCGGAGAACGGTCCGATCCGGATTCCGGAAAGACCCTAATCGGAGCCGAGGTTCTGCCCCTGTCGCTCACGATCGGCCGCTGGCTGCTGCGCGATCTTCTGCGCGGCCTCCGGGACGGCCCTCCCCACGAGGTGACGGTCCGGTTCCAGGCCGTGGCGTACGACGCGGCCCCCGGCGAATGCCTGAGCCTGGGCCGGCAGCTCGCCGGGCCGGAGGGCCGCCGGGTCGCGCTCCTGGTGATGGGGGACGGATCGGCCTGCCTGACCGAGAAGGCCCCCGGCTACCTGGACCCGCGCGCCGAGCCGTACGACACCGCCGTGGCCGGGGCATTTGAACGCGCCGACACCGCAGCCCTGGCCGACCTCGACCCTGGGCTGTCCCACGAACTTCAAGCGGCGGGCCGCGCGGCCTGGCAGGTCCTCGCAGGCGCGGCCTCGCCCAGAACGAGCGCGGCGACAGCGCCCGCGGCCACAGCAAGCCCGGCCGCCGCCTCCACGGCGGGTCCGGCGCGCCCACCCGCGGCAGGCGGTATGGCCGACCGCGGCGGAGCGCCGTTCGATGCGGAGTTGCTGGCTTACGAGGCGCCCTACGGCGTGGGTTACTTCGTGGCCACCTGGGACGGGCGCCCGCGGCCGTGACCCCGCCACGCAACGAGCGTCCACGCGCGTCCGCGCCGTCCTGGGAGCGAACCGGGCCGCCCACCCAGGGCTCGGCCCTGAGCAGGAGCCGGTGTCAGGTGCGCGTCCTCAGCGCCCTCAGGTTCAGGTTCGGGTTCAGGTGCCCGGGGTCCCCTCTCCAGGCCGTTCACCCGGCTGCTGCCCGCCCTGCGGGGCGTCCCCCTGGCCGCTGCGGTCGATGTAGTCGCCCGCCTTCTGCTGGGCCTGGTCGATCTTGTCGGTGTGCTTGCCGCCGGTCTTCTGGTCGAGCACGTCACCGCCCTTCTCCATGCCCTTCTTGGCCTTGTCCCCGTGCTGGCCGAGCATTTCCTTCATCTTGTCGACGATGGACATCTGGATTCCCCCCGAATCTTTCGTCCCATGGCACCGTGCGGAACCCGCCCGGCGCCCCTACCCCCGCATTCCTACCCATTCCGCCGCCGGACCTAAGCCCGTGACCTCCAGAGACGTCATCGCCGTCGTGGGACCGACCGCGGCGGGCAAGTCCGATCTCGCCGTCGACCTGGCGCTGCGCCTGGACGGCGAGGCGGTCAACGCCGACTCGATGCAGCTGTACCGGGGCATGGACGTCGGCACGGCCAAGCTCGCCCGCGCCGAGATGCGCGGCGTCCCGCACCACCTGCTGGACATCTGGGACGTCACCGTGACCGCGAGCGCGGCCGAGTACCAGCGCCTCGCGGCGGCGGCCGTCGCGGAGATCGGGGCGCGCGGCCGGGTTCCCGTGCTCGTCGGGGGATCGGGCTTGTACGTGCGGGCGGCGCTCGATCATTTCGAGTTCCCCGGCACCGACCCCGGGGTCAGGGCGCGGCTGGAGGCGGAGCTGGCGGAGGCCGGTCCGGCCGCGCTGCACGGGCGGCTGCGCGACCGCGACCCCGAGGCCGCCGCGGTGATCCTGCCGAGCAACGGGCGGCGGATCGTCCGCGCGCTGGAGGTCATCGAGATCACCGGGCGGCCGTTCAGCGCGACGCTGCCCGAGCACCGCTACCGGTACGACGCGGTGCAGATCGGGCTGACCGTGCCGCGCCCCGAACTGGAAGCGCGGATCGCGCTGCGCGTGGAGCGGATGTGGGAGGCGGGCCTGGTCGACGAGGTCCGCGCCCTGGAGAAGGCCGGGCTGCGCGACGGCCTGACGGCGGGCCGCGCGCTGGGATACGCCCAGGTCCTGCGGTTCCTGGCAGGGGAGTGGACCGAGGACCACGCCAAGGAGGAGACGATCCGGCTGACCCGGCGTTTCGCGCGCAGGCAGGAGTCCTGGTTCCGGCGCGACCCGCGCGTGCACTGGCTCCCCTACGACGCCCCGGATCTGCTGGACCGCGCCGTGGCCCTGGCCACGGAACCCGTCCAGGGCCACGAGACGACGGCCGGCTGACCCACGCGCGCGGTGCGGGCCGCGGCCGCCGTGTGACGTGCGTCGTGCCCGGTCGGAGCGGTGAGTCCCCGGCCCGGCCGGACCCTAGGATGGGCCGCATGCGGTTCGTCAAGGGGCATGGCACGGAGAACGACTTCGTCATCCTCCCGGATCCGGACGGGGCTCTGGAGCTGTCGCCGGAGACGGTGGCGCGGCTGTGCGACCGGCGCGCCGGGATCGGCGGCGACGGCGTGCTGCGCGCGGTGCGGACCAAGGCCGCGGGAGACCCGGCGGTGGAGGCGCTCGCGGGCGAGGCCGAGTGGTTCATGGACTACCGCAACGCCGACGGCAGCGTCGCGGAGATGTGCGGCAACGGGGTGCGGGTGTTCGCCCGCTACCTGGTCGACGCCGGCCTGGCCGCCCCCGGCGGATGGGACCTGGCCACCCGCGCCGGGCTGCGCCGCGTGACGCTCGGGGCGTCCGGTGACGTGAGCGTCGACATGGGCCCGCCCCGGCATCTCGGCGGGGGCGAGGCGTCCCTGGGAGGGCGGACGTACCGGGGCCGGCGGGTGTCGATGGGCAACCCGCACCTGGCCTGCGCGATCGATGAGCCGGTCGCCGGCCTCGACCTGACCCGCGCCCCCGGCTTCGACCCCGCCGCGTTCCC
Source organism: Actinomadura rugatobispora (assembly GCF_042656285.1). Classification (GTDB taxonomy): domain Bacteria; phylum Actinomycetota; class Actinomycetes; order Streptosporangiales; family Streptosporangiaceae; genus Spirillospora; species Spirillospora rugatobispora. Next base: position 49,896 of record NZ_JBHSON010000089.1, read on the forward strand.
CGACGGCGTGAACGTGGAGTTCTACCGCAGGGTCGGCGAGCGGCACCTGGAGATGCGGGTGTACGAGCGCGGGTCGGGCGAGACCCGGTCCTGCGGCACCGGGACGGTCGCCGTCGCGGCCGCCGCCGCGCTCGCCGGGAACGGCGGCGACCAGGCGGTCGAGGCCGGAGCCGGTGCGGGGGACGCGACGTCCGAGTGGACCGTGGATGTCCCGGGCGGCCGGGTCGTCGTCACCCTCGACGGCCGTACCAGCCATCTGCGCGGTCCCGCCGTGCTCGTCGCGGACGGCGAGTTCCGTAACGATTGGCTCTACGGCGCCTGAACGTGACCTGAACACCCCGGGTGCCGCCCCCGCCCTGACCTGGGCTTTTCGTGGTGTTGTACGAGTTTCCCGGTGGTGTGAGCCGATGGGCCCCGGATCGTCCCGGCATATTCGGGACGGGTGTCCCTGACCACTAGGACCGAAAGGCGCTACCTTCAGTAGTGCACACCCTCTGGTGAAGGCCCGCTCGGATCGGGATGGGAGCCCCGGTCCGGGTGGTGCCGAGGGCCGGTGGCTCCTTCTTGGCGGGGGGCGGCCACCGGCCCTCCACTCCAGAGTGGGTGGAGGATCGCCGAAAACCCAGTGGCCCCGGCGGCCGGAACTTCTGGATCTTCCCGGGCGTTGCGGTGTTCTCCTCTCCTAGCCCCAATGCCGGGTAGTTAGGCCTGTGGGCTGGTTGTCCAGGGGTTTGGTGGATCTTGGAGACGTGGGAACGGAGATCCAGTAGAACGGGTGATCTTCTACCATCGTCCGTCTGACCT
>NZ_JBHSON010000090.1:0-50510 GCF_042656285.1 Actinomadura rugatobispora
GCGCGAACGGCGTGAAAATCTCACCCGCGAAGTCCTCAAGACGGCCACGAACCTCAGCCAGCTCAGCCGGAGTCACACCAAGATCATCCCATATGATACCGAACTAACAAAGTCCTACTAGGGCCTGTCTCGAAGTGGCCTCAGGTGCCGCCCGAGCGCGTTACCTGGACGGTGGTGCGATGCCGGAGACGAGCATCACCGTCCAGATCGCGAAGCGATGCCGCGCTCGCCAAGGCCCGGTTAGGGGCGAGCCGCCAGGCGAGCACCGTAGGCCGGGACTTTGAGACACAGCCTGAGGGCTTGCTGCGAGGTGGGCGGGGTAAGTGGGGTGCTTGTGCGGATGGCTTCTGAGAGACGGAAACGTGCTCGGGTGTCGGCCGGGTTGGGGGAGAGTGCGGTCACTTCGGATTGTTTGGGAGAATCGCTGGTGTGAAGGCTTCCTTGAAGGCACTGCTGGAGCTGCTCGACCTCGAGCAGATCGAGAACGACATCTTCCGCGGCCGCAGTCCCGAGGAGCGCCGGCAGCGTGTCTTCGGCGGGCAGGTGGCGGGGCAGGCGCTGGTCGCCGCGGGACGGACCGTCCCGGTGAACCGGCCCGTGCACTCGCTGCACGCCTACTTCATCCGGCCGGGCGACCCGCTGGTCCCGATCGTCTACACCGTCGACCGGGTGCGGGACGGGAGGTCGTTCACCACCCGGCGGGTGCTGGCCATCCAGCACGGGAAGGCGATCTTCAGCCTGTCCGCCTCGTTCCAGATCGTCGAGGACGGCCCCGCGCACCAGGCCGCCATGCCCGAGGCGCCCGACCCCGAGACGCTGCCGACCGCGCTCGAGCGGTTCACGCCGCTGTTCGGGGAGCGCGGCGCCGTGGAGTTCGTGGAGGGACGGCCCTTCGACGTCCGGCACGCCACGCCGCTCACCTGGGAGGCGGCCAAGGACCCGGCCCTGAGGACGCCCGAGTCGAAGGTGTGGCTCAAGGTGGACGGCGAACTGCCCGACGACCCGATGCTGCACGTGTGCCTGATGACCTACGCCTCCGACATGACGCTGCTCGACACCGTGCTGCTCAACCAGGGGCTCGCGTGGGGCGACCAGCGGACGATGGGCGCCAGCCTCGACCACGCCATGTGGTTCCACCGGCCGTTCCGCGCCGACGACTGGCTGCTCTACTACCAGGACACCCCGTTCGCCGGAAGCGCCCGCGGCCTGGCCAGGGGCCAGGTGTTCACGCAGAACGGCGACCTGGTCGTGTCGGTCATGCAGGAGGGTCTCATCAGGACCTCGGCCGAGCCTCAGGGGGAGCCCCAAATCCCTTGAGTATTCAAGGATGATGACGAAGCCGTCATCACTGACTTAGACGGTCGAATCGGGGGCCCGGTTCTCTTCGAGGCCCGTGAAGTGACCCACAAAACCGCAGGTCAAAAATACCTTGATTGATTTGCGGAAGTGGCCGTACTCTCGTACGCGAGCGATCAGACGGCCCGACGATGGATCTTGGATCCGGCGGACGGGCCCCAAGGAGCCAGGAAGGTGGTGTGCGGTCCGGTGAGCACGATGTTGATCAAATCAGCGCAGTCCTGGACGCGCGCCTGCCCCGCCGGCTCCTCGATGAGGTATGGCGGCGGCGCCATGTTCGCCGTCCAGCCGTGGAGCGCCCTCCAGCCAGTGGCCGCCGTGTGCCCCCCGCGTCATGACGTGGTGGGTGGCGTGTCCGGCGGCGCGGCGGCGCTGCGCGGCGATGCCATGCGCGGCACCGCGCGGTCCGAGGCCGACCTGTTCGGCATGCGACTGCGTACAGCGTCTGTTCGGCAAGGCGTGCAGCGAGTCCAGGACGAGCAGGGGCGGACCGTCTTCGAACACCTCGAAGGCGCCAACCCCAGCGCTCCGGCCACGGCCCACGTGGACGCCATCTCGATCAAGGGTGGCAAGGGTCCGTACCCCTGGAGGCGACCGGTCTAGAAGACACCGGCAAGCCCCCAGGCCGCGGATCCAGACACCGGATCCGCGGCCTTCTTGTTTGCCAAAAACGCACCGACACACCCGTTGCGAACCAACGAGAGGAATCAGGGTGACTGTGATGCAGGGGGCTCTCGCAGTGAGCGAGGAGGACCTCACCCTTCCCTGCCGGACCGACCCGGAGCTGTTCTTCGCCGAGGCTCCCGCCGACGTCGAGCTCGCCAAGGCCCTGTGCCTGGAGTGCCCGCTCCGCAAGGAGTGCCTCGCCGGCGCCCTTGAGCGCAAGGAGCCCTGGGGCGTATGGGGCGGCGAGCTGTTCGTCCGCGGTGTCATCGTTCCGCGCAAGCGGCCCCGTGGCCGTCCGCGGAAGAACCCGGTCCCGGACGAAGTGGCCGTGTGAGGACCACGTGACCGCCATACCGACACTCGACCGTGTGGAGATCGGGGGCACGGTCCCCGTACAGGGGCCGTGCCCCCGGGCCGCCGGGGAGAACCAGATGAACTTGCTCAGCCAGGACCTGTCCCGGGAACGAATACCGGGTGCTGAGGTGGAGCTGGCACAGCGGGTGCGCGCCCTGCGGCGCGCGCGCCGGGACGCCAGGACGCGGGCGGCCCGCGTCCGGCGCGCCCTGCTGGCGCCCACCTCGGCCGGGGACCCTTACGTGTCCCGGCCCGCTCGCGAGACCGGCCACAGGTAAACGACGAAGCCCGCACGGTGGCAGGCCGCCGCCGCTCTTCTTGGATGGTTTGGCGGCCGGGCGGCCTCCCGTGCGGGCCTCCGGAGGCGTGCCCGGCGACCCCCTCGCCGGGCACGCACGAAAGCGGGCCCCGCGCGTCTCATCAACGCGCGGGGCCCGCTTCAAAGTCCCGGCCTACGGCGCTCGCCTGGCGGCTCGCACCTGACGGGCCTTGGCGAGCGCGACATCGCTTCGCGATCTGCCGCCTCACCGCCCAGGTAGCGCGCCCGCGCGGTCGCTGAGGCCACTTCGAGACAGGCCCGAGGCCCCGCTCGATCGCGACATCGCGCTTCGCGCGGTTGCTGGTGCCACCTCTGGACAGGCCCGAGGCCCCGCTCGACATCGAGTCCCCGAGCGGGGACGACTCCTGCCTGAGGGGCAAAAGAGTGCGGGTCAGCCGGCCAGTTCGTCGTCCTCGTCGGCCGCGGCGGTGATCTCGGCCGGGGCGTCCTCGTCGGCGAAGCCCGGGATCCAGCGGAGGGACTCGGCGCGGGCCGGGATCTCGCATTCGAGCTGGCACAGCACGCCGGTGCCGGCCGACAGCACGCGGTGGACGATCACGTACTCCGGCGGCAGGTTGAGCTGGCGGACGACGTTGGTCGGGCGCAGGTCGGTGACCCGGGCGGCCATGTCGCGCAGCCACTCGCGGCTGAACTTGAACGTGTCGTTCACGAACGGCTCGGTGATCGGGGCCAGGAACGCGTGCAGGGACTCGGCGTCGACGTCCACGCCCTCGCGGATGAAGTCCTCCCGGCGCAGCGCCTCCTCGACCTGGTCGATGTCGGCCATGGTGCCGATGCGCAGCAGGCGGCCCATCCGGTACTGGAAGTCCTCGGGGATCCGGTCGACGGCGCCGAAGTCCATCACCCCGAGGCGGCCGTCGGCCATGACGCGGAAGTTGCCGGGGTGCGGGTCGCCGTGCAGCATGCCCGACCGCTTGGGGCCCGACAGCAGGAAGCGGCAGTACAGCAGGGCGGCGTGGTTGCGCTCCTCCTCGTCGCCCGAGCTGATGATCTTCGAGAGCGGGGTGCCGTCGATCCACTCGGTGACGAGCACGTCGCCGGACTGGGCGATGACCTCGGGGATGTAGAAGTCGGGGTCGTCCGCCGGGTACGCCTCGCGGACCGCGGTCTGCGAGGCCGCCTCGACGGTGTAGTCGAGCTCCTCGGCGACCCGCTCCTTCAGCTCGGCCAGCATCGACTTGACGTCCAGGCCGGGCATGAGCACCGAGAACAGCTTGGCCAGCCGGGCGAGCTGGTTGAAGTCGCTGATCAGGGCCTTCCCGGCGCCGGGGTACTGGACCTTGACGGCGACCGCGCGGCCGTCCTCCCACACGCCCCGGTGCACCTGGCCGATCGAGGCGGCGGCGGCCGGCTCGTCGTCGAACGACTCGAACCGCTCCCGCCAGTCCTGGCCGAGCCCCTCCGCCAGGACCTTGTGGACGGCGGCGGCCGGCAGCGGCGGCGCGGCCTCCTGGAGCTTGGTGAGCGTGGCCCGGTACGGTCCGGCGATCTCCGGCGGCAGCGCGGCCTCGAAGATCGACAGCATCTGGCCGAGCTTCATCGCCCCGCCCTTGAGCTCGCCGAGCACCTTGAACAGCTGCTCGGCGGTGCGCTGCTGGATCTCCATGGCGACGGCCTCGGCGGGGCGGCCGAAGGTGCGTTTCCCGACCCCCAGCGCGGTGCGCCCGGCGAAACCGAGCGGGAGGGACGCCAGCTTTGCGGACCGCGTCACCGCGCGGCGGGGGAGATCGCTCACGCCGACCATTGTCGGTGATCCGCTTCCGTTTCCGCTACAACGATACGGCAACCGCCCCGGCGCCTTCCTCCGGTGCGCGGCGGCGACCTGCGACAATGCGGTAAGTGTGCGCTTTCTCACGCCGTGGCCCGATCTGTGATATTGCGCATGCGCGCGTGAGAGCCGTGCCCGGCCTGGACGACCGCGCCGCACGCGCGTGGGCGAGGCCGGTGCGCAGCGCGGGGTGGCGGGGGCGATAGCGTGCGGGCCATGCCCGAAGAGCTGTCCGATGTCCTGCTCGTGGAGCGCCGTCCCGACGGCGTCGCCGTCCTCACCCTGAACGACCCGGACCGGCGCAACGCCATGTCCGACGAGATGACCGCCGCCTGGAAGGACGCCATCGCCGCCCTGCGCGCCGACACGGGCCTGCGCTGCGTGGTCGTCACCGGCGCCGGAACCGCGTTCTCCTCGGGGGGCGCCCTGGGCTTCCTGGCCGACAGCAACGCGATCGCCGTTCCGCCGCTGCGCGACCGGATGCTGGAGTTCTACCGGACCTGGCTGACGATCCGCGCCCTGGAGGTGCCGACGATCGCGGCGATCAACGGGCATGCGGTCGGAGCCGGGTTCGCGCTCGCGCTGGCCTGCGACCTGCGGTACGCGGCGGCCGACGCCAAGCTGCTGGTGCCGTTCACCGCCCTCGGACTGCACCCGGGCATGGCCACGACCTGGCTGCTGCCGGAGGTGGCCGGGCTGCCGCTGGCCCGCGAGCTGCTGTTCACCGGACGGGCCGTCAGCGGATCGCAGGCCGAGTCGCACGGGCTGGTCAACCGGGCCGTCCCGCGCGAACTGGTGCTGCAGGAGGCCCTGGACGTGGCGGGCCAGATCGCCGCGCAGGCGCCGATCGCGACCCGGCTGACCAAGGTGGCCCTCTCGAACGGCGGCCATCCCGACATGGAGTCGGCGCTGCGCTGGGAATCCCTCGCCCAGCCGGTCACCATGGCGTCCAAGGACATGGTGGAGGGCCTGGCGGCCCAGCGCGAGAAGCGCCGCCCGGTCTTCACCGGCGAGTAGGCGCGCCGAACGGACGACCCCGGCGGGGCCGCCTCGAAACGGCCCGCCCCGCCGGGGTCGAGGCGGGTCAGAGCTTGATCGGGCCGGGGGGCTCGTCCGGGGGGAGTTCCGCCTTCGCGTCCTCGGCCGTCGTGCCCGTTCTGGCGCGCGCCCTGTGCCTGGCCAGGCGTTCCATCGCCGCCGACAGCAGCATCGGCGCGGCGATCTCCGTCACGCGGACCACCGCGCCCGGCGGGAGCCCGTACCGCTGGGCGATCTTGCGTGCCACCGGCCGGAGCACCCGGCCCGCCGCCCCTCCGGCGACCGCGCCCGCGATGCCGCCGCCCACGCGGCGTCCCAGGGACGGGGGCGGGGTGCCGAGCCGGGTGCCGTCCGGCCCTTCCAGGATCTCCGGCGCGGTCTCCGCACCGGTGCCGCTGGCCTGCCGCCGCTGGTGCCCTGTCAGCGTGATCACCCCTGCTCATGTCGCATTTCGGTCGTGAACGCCCCCTTCGTACCCGGCAGCGAACGGATCAAGCGGCGACCTTCCGGAACGCGCGCGGCCCCGGCGAGCGTCGGCGCCACGCTGCGGACGGGAGGTGGGGCCCATTGGGCAGTCGGTGTGGAAACCGCGCGGAGACACTGTGGAAACAGTATGGGGATGCTTGAAAACAGGCCGGTTGACCTGCGGAAACTCCCAACACCCCCTGTGGAGGAAGCAAATTTTTAGGTACGGTTCTGGAGTGCCCCCTAACGTAGAGGTCCGCCGCAGTAACCGCCGCCGGCGGACGGTGTCCGCATACCGCGATGGGGACAAGGTCGTGGTGATGCTGCCCTCCCGGCTGACCAAGGCCGAGGAGGAGCAGTGGATCGCGACCATCCTCGAACGGCTCGAGGAGCGCGAACGCCGTCGCCGCCCCTCCGACGCCGACCTGGAAGTGCGGGCACGCGAACTGTCCAGGCGCCATCTCGGCGGCCGCGCCGTTCCCGCCAGCGTCCGCTGGGTCGGCAACCAGCGCACCCGCTGGGGGTCCTGCACGCCTGACGACGGCACCATCAGGCTCTCCACACGGCTGCGTGGCATGCCGTCCTGGGTCGTCGACTACGTGCTGGTGCACGAGCTGGCGCACCTGCTGGTCCCCGGGCACGGCGCCGACTTCTGGAAGCTGGTCGGCAACTATCCCAAGGCCGAGCGGGCCCGCGGCTACCTCGAGGGCGTGGCCGCCGCCGCCCACCTGCCGATGGAGATGGACGCCGACGGCGCCGCCGGTGACGAAGAGCTGCCTCCCGAGTGCCACCACGGGGTCGCCGGGTGAGTTCCGGCCCCGGCCCGTCGTCCCCCGCCTCCCGCCGTTACGCCGCCGTCCTGTCCGTCGAGGACCCGGACGGCGCCGCCCCGAGCCCGAGCCCGCCGGGAATCGATCCCGAGGAGTTCCGCCTCGCGCTCCTGGAGGACACCTACGAGGTCGTGGCCGGCCTGGAACTGGTCACGCCCGCGCTGGTGCTGGACCCTCCCGGGCAGCCCGCCGCCGAGGCGATCACCTGGCCCGGCACCGCGATCGTCCGGGAGCACGGTCTCGCCGCCGCGTTCGCCGCCCTGCACGCGCTGGGCGCCGAGGAAGCCGTGCTGCTGGCCTCCGACGCCCCCGACCTCCCGCCGCTGCTGATCGGCAAGCTCTTCCGCGCCCTCGGCGACGCCCCGGCCGCCGCCTGCCAGGCCGAAGGCCCCCTGGACGCGGGCCCGCCGCGGCACGAACACCGTCGCGGCACGCCGCACGGGCTGGTCGCGCTGGCCGCACGGCTGCCGCTGCCCGGGTGGCTGGCCGCCGCCCTCGGCGACGTCGATCTCGACACCCCCGACGCACTGGCCCGGCTGCGCACCGCCGCGCCCCGTCCGGGGCTGGTCCCGCAGGGCCCCGGCTGGCACCGCCTCCGCACGCCCGCCGACATGCGCCTGCTCGACCCCGGCCTGGAGGGCTGGGAGAACACCCGCGCCCTCCTCCAGGGCCACCCGCTGCGCTAACCCGCCGTGCCGGACCGGGACGACGCCAGACGGGCCAGCCGCCGGACGGCGTCGTCGGTCGGTTCGGGCAGGGCGTCCACCGGGAACCAGCGCAGATCCTCCGACTCGGCGCTGATCGCGTGCCGGGCGTCCGCGGGCGCCAGCGCCACGAACTGCACGTCCAGATGCCACGACCCCTCCGGATGGCAGCGGACGGCGTGCAGGTCGAGCTGCGCGGGCACGGGCCGCAGCCGCAGCCCGTCGATCCCCGACTCCTCGGTCGCCTCCCGCAGCGCCGCCCCCGCCAGCGTGGCGTCGCCGGGCTCGCAGTGCCCGCCCAGCTGGAGCCACGCCCTGATCTTGCGGTGCAGGGTCAGCAGCACCCGCGTCCGGGACTCGTCCACCACGATCGTGCTGGCGGTGATGTGCCCGGCCACGCACTCCCGGAACGTTCCGTCCGGATGATCGGCCAGATGGCGCAGGAAGTCGCGGCGGAGCTTCTCCTGGCGCTCGTCCGGCGCCCGCCACCCCTCCAGCACCCGTACGGCGTCCGCGTGCAGCGGGCCCGGCGACGGACCCGTCATACGCGGCGGCTCACACGCGGATACAGCGAGTTCACCGGGTGGCGGCGCCGCCGCTCCTGATCACGCGGCCGCTGCCAGCACAGCCCGGCCCCCGCCACACGCCTTCTGACCTGCGCGGACGCGGTCTCCGGTGTGAACCGGCAGCCGGGTACGCGCGAGCGGCCCGGACGCGACCTCACGCGCGGGACCCCGGGCCGTCACCGGGCTCGCCGTCCCCGCCGCCCTTGCCGCCGCTCTCGTCGTCCTCGCCCTTGCTCTCGTCCGGCTTCGCCTCGCCGGTCAGCGCGGAGATGTCCAGGTCGAAGCCCTCGATCAGGTCCCGGCCGTGCACGAACCCCTCGGGGTCGTCGAGATCCTCGGCGTTCGGCAGCAGGTCGGGGTGCTCCCAGATGGCGTCCCGGCCCTGCACGCCGCGCGCCTCGGTGAGGCTGCGCCACAGCGCGCCCGCCTCGCGCAGCCGCCGCGGCCGCAACTCCAGACCCACCAGCGTGGCGAAGGTGCGCTCGGCCGGCCCGCCCGTGGCGCGGCGCCGCCGCACCGCCTCGGCCAGCTTCACCGAGCCGGGCAGCCGGTCGCCCGCGACCTGGTTGACCACCGTGTCCACCCAGCCCTCGATCAGCGCGAGGCTGGTCTCCAGCCGGGCCAGCGCCGCCTTCTGCTGCGGCGTCTCCTCCGGCGTCAGCTGCAGCTCGCCGCCGAGCGCCTGCTGGATCGCCTCCGGGTTGCTCAGGTCGAGCCCCTGCACGGCCCGCTCGATGCCCGACAGGTCGACGGTGATGCCCCGCGCGTAGTCCTCGACCGCGCGCAGCAGATGGGCGCGCAGCCACGGCACGTGCGCGAACAGCCGCTGGTGCGCGGCCTCCCGCAGCGCCAGGTACAGCCGCACCTCGTCATCGGAGATCTCCAGGCCCTCGCCGAACGCCTCCACCCCGGCGGGCAGCAGCGCCCCCACGCCCTCCGGCGCCAGCGGCAGGCCCACATCGGACGACCCGACCACCTCGCGGGCCAGCGCACCCAGCGCCTGCCCCGCCTGGCCGCCCACCATCGCGCCCGCCATCTGCTTGACCATGCCGATCAGCGGACCGGCCATCGCCTGCATGTCGGCGGGGATGTCGCCCGAGCCCAGCGCCCCGCCCATCGACTCGACCATGCGGGTCGCGATCGGGTCGCAGACCTTCGACCACACCGGCAGCGTCTGCTCGATCCACTCCGAGCGGCTCCACGCCTTCGGGCTGCGGATCCCCGCCGGGAGCGTGGTGCCCTCGTCCAGCCACAGGTCGGCCAGCCGCAGCGCCTCCTCGACCTGACGGCGCTCGGCGTCCACGACCGAGGGGTCGCCCTGCTCGGCCACCGCGTGGCGGGCTATGTTCTTGGCCAGATCCCAGTTCAGCGGGCCACCGCCGGCGCCGGGAGCACCCTGGCTGCCGATCATGTCGGCGAAGCGGTGCAGCATGTCGGCGAACTGCTGCATGTCGCCGCCCATGGCCTTGAATGGATCCTGGGGCTTGTCGTCGTCACCGTCGTCGTTGCCGGGACGGTTGAAGCCGAAGGGAGTGTCACTCATCGGTTCGCCCCTGGGATGCATGATGGGCTCATATCCGCAACGTTAGCCGGTCCCGGCGAAGTCGCGAACACAAGGAAGGGGGCAGCTCCGTGGCAACGGGCAAGGTTCGCCCTGGGCGTAGCAAGGGCCCGGTCGTCGCCGTCACCGGAGCGGCCACCGGGGCGGGCCGCCTGCTGGCCGCCCGGCTGGCCGGGCACGAGGCCGTCCGCAAGGTCGTCGCGATCGACGAGCAGCGCGGCGACGTGCCGAACGTGACCTGGCGGGTGACCGACATCCGCGACCCGCTGCTGTCCAACCGGCTCTCCGACGTGGACGTGATCGTCAACCTCGACCTGCGCCGCTCGCCCGAGCTGGACCCGCGCGAGCGCCGCACCCACAACGTGCGGGGCGCCCAGACGGTCGTGACCGCCGCCGCCGCGGCCCGCGTGCGCCGGGTGGTGCTGGTCACCAGCGCCATGGTGTACGGCGCGGGCCCCGACAACCAGATCCCGCTGCCCGAGGACGCCCCGATGCTGGCCGAGGCCAACACCAGCATCGCCGGCGACTACGTCGAGATCGAGGAACTGGCCGCCGGGGCACGCCTCAGCCACCCCGGCCTGGAGGTCACGGTCGTACGGCCCGCGGCACTGGTGGGACCGGGCGTCGACACCGTGATCACCCGGCACTTCGAGGCGCCCCGGCTGCTGTCGGTGAAGGGCAGCACCCCCGGCTGGCAGTTCTGCCACATCGAGGACCTGGCGTCCGCGCTCGAACTCGTCGTCGCCGAGAGCCTGACCGGGCCCATCGGGGTCGGCTGCGAAGGCTGGCTCGGCCCGGAGGAGGTCACCGAGATCACCGGCAAGCGCACCTTCGAACTCCCCGCCGCGCTGACCTTCGGCATGGCGCAGCGGCTCCACCGCCTCGGCATGACCCCGGCCCCCGCCACCGACCTGCACTACGTCGCCTACCCGTGGGTCGTCGACTGCGCCCGCCTGCGCGCCGCCGGATGGAAACCCGCCTACGACAACGCCACCGCGCTGCGGACGCTCATGGAGGAGGGCGCGGGACGGCACGCCGTCGTCGGCCGCCGCGTCGGCGGCAAGGAGGCCACCATGGCCACCGCCGCGGGCGCCACCGTCGCCGCGATCGGCGCCGCCGCCGCCATCCGCCGCGCCCGAAAACGGCGCCGGTAGTGTTTATTGCATGCGCGAGCTGCGCTCCTCGCCTGGCGGCTCGTCGCTTGTCGCGCATGCGGCGATCGCTGCATCGCTCCGAACTCGCTGTGCTTATTGCGTTCGCGAGCTGCGCTCCTCGCCTGGGGGCTCGTCGCTTGTCGCGAACGCGGCGATCGCTGCATCGCTCCGAACTCGCCTGGCGGCTCGCTCCGCGATCAGTTTCCTCGCAGGCTCGGAACTGCCTTCGGACGCGATCGCACGCCCGAGCCACCGTTCGGGGCTTGGCCGACGGCTGAGCTTGTTACTCGGGGGAAAAGGCGAAGGGCCGCGTGGCATCTGTCGCGCGGCCCTTCTCCGGTGTCGTGGTGGTCAGTCTTGGTTGGGTGAGGCTGACGGGGAGGGGGAGCCTGAGGGGGACGGGCTGGGGCTCGGGGTTGCGCCTGCGGCCGGGCGGCCGGCGGTCTGCTGGGCCGCGGCCAGGGCGTCGCGGGCCTTCTTGATCCGCTCCCAGGCCTTGCCCATCTCGGGGTAGTTCAGCTCCTTCTGGGCCTTCTCGTAGGCGCCGACCGCCGACTCCAGCTCGTCGATCGCCTGCTGCGCCTGCTGGGTGAGCTGCGGTGTGCCGCCCTGCTGGTTCTGGCCCGGCTGGGTGTTGGACGGCGGCGGGGCCGCCGAGATGCCGCCCAGCAGCTGCTCCATCGCCTCGCTCATGTTGTTGCCCGAGGCGATCCTGTCACCGAACCGCACCAGCACCTTGCCCAGCAGCGGGTACGGCTGCTGCTCGGCCGTGCCCGCCGCCATGGCGTACATCGGCTCCACGTACAGCACCCCGTTGCCGAACGGGATCGTGAGCATGTTGCCCGGCACGGTCCGGGTGCCGCCCTGGCGTAGGGCGAACAGCTCGTTCTTGACCTTCGGATCGGTCTCGAAGGAGTTCTGCACCTGGCCCGGGCCCTGCGCCGGGGAGTTCCGCGGCAGCTGCAGGACCTCGATCTGCCCGTAGTTGCGGCCCGGTGTCGAGCCGATCGACATGAACGCCGCCAGGTTCGGGTTCTCCCGCGGGTTGAACACCGTGGTCAGCGAGAAGTCCGGGCCGTCGGTGCCCGGCATCCGCAGGCTCTGGTAGTACGGCGGCTGGCGCCGGCCCTTCGCGCCCGGGTCCTCCGGCACCTCCCAGAAGCCCTCGCCGTTGTAGAACGCCGCCGCGTCCGTCACGTGGTACTTGGTGAGGATCTGCCGCTGCACCTTGAACAGGTCGAGCGGGTAGCGGAAGTGGCTCTCCAGCTCCGGCGGGATGGTGTTGCGCGGCTGGACGGTGTCCTTGAAGACCTTCATCCACGTCTTGGTGATGGGGTCGTTCTCGTCCCACTGGTAGAGCCGCACCTGGCCGTCGTAGGCGTCCACCGTCGCCTTCACCGAGTTGCGCATGTAGTTGATCCGGTCGTTGGCCTGCCGGGCCACGGCCGAGCGCGTGTCGGTGATGGTGTCGCGGGTGGCGTCCCCGAGGCTGGTCTGCTCGGAGTACGGGTAGGCGCCGGAGGTGGTGTAGCCGTCCAGGATCCACAGGATCCGGCCGTTCACCACGGCCGGGTACGGGTCGCCGTCCAGCGTCAGCCAGGGCGCCGCCCGCTGCACCATGTCCCGCGGATGACGGTTGTAGAGGATCTTGGCATTGTCGTTGATCGCGCCGGAGAGCAGGAGGTTCTTCTCCTGGAACCTGGTCGCGAACAGCAGCTTGTTGAAGAACGAGTCGATCGGGACGCCGCCGCGCCCCTCGTAGGTGGTGTTCTTCTGGCCCGCCGGGCTGTTGTCGGGGTAGTCAAGCTCCTGCTGCCCCGCGCCGCCGACGACCGAGTACGCCGGCGACCGCTCGCCGAAGTAGATCTGCGGCCGGTCCACCTTGACCTGCGAGTTCGGCGCCTGCGGCATGTCCTTGGTCAGGAACTCGGGCACGCCGCCGTTGGCGAACCGGTCGCCGTACGCCGACACGAAGCCGTACCCGTGCGTGTAGACCATCCGGTCCTTGACCCAGCTGCGCTGCCCGGCCGGGGCGCCCGACAGCTCCCGCAGCGCCACGATCGCGTCCACGTTCCGGTCGCCGACCTTGTAGCGGTCGACGTCCAGGGTGTCGGGGAACCGGTAGAACGGCCGGATCCGCTGCAGCTGCTGGAACGTCTCGCCCACGACGTTGGGGTCGAGCAGCCGCACCCCGCCCAGCTGCTCGGCCTCGGTCTGCAGCTTCTTCGGGTCGGTCTCGGGACGCGCGCCGTACTCGGTGGTGACCTTGGTGTTCTCCACCCCGTACGCCTTGCGGGTGAACGCGATGTTGCGCTGGATGTACTCGCGCTCCTTGGCCAGCTCGTCCGGCCGGACCTGGAACTGCTGGATCGCCAGCGGGTACACCCCGCCGACCAGGACCGCCGACAGCACGAGCAGCGTGAAGCCCACGCCCGGCAGCATCATCCCGCGCCGCACGATGTTGCTGAAGAACATCGCGGCGCAGATCACCGCGATGACCGCCAGGATCGTCTTGGCCGGCAGCAGCGCGTTGATGTCGGTGTACGAGGCGCCCGTCGTCGCGCCCCGTTCGGAATGCACCAGGCCGTACCGGTCGAACCAGTACGCCACCGCCTTCATCAGCACGAACAGCCCCACCAGCACCGACAGGTGCGCGCGCGCCGGAGGGCTGGCCTTGTCGCCGGGGCCCTGCAGCCGCAGCCCGCCGTACAGGTAGTGCACCATCAGCGCGGCCAGGATCGACAGGATCACCGTCGCGAACAGCACGCCCAGCAGCAGCCGCAGGAACGGGTAGGTGAAGACGTAGAAGGACACGTCCTTGTGGAACTGCGGGTCCTTCACGCCGAACGGCGTGCGGTTGAGCCACGCCAGGAACACCGGCCACTGCCCGGCCACCGACGAACCCGTCAGCAGCCCCAGCAGGCCCAGCAGCCCGGCGGCGATCAGCTTGCGGCGCGGATCGACGACCGCGCGGTAGCGCTCCAGCCCCTGCTGTTCCACCGACAGCGGCCGGTACGCCGGCCGCAGCCGGTACGCGATCACCATGTTGGCGCCCACAAGCAGCGCCATCAGCGCGCCCGATCCGAAGAACAGCAGCACCTTGGCCCACAGCTCGGTCGTGTAGACCGACGAGAAGCCGACCGAGCGGTACCACAGGAGGTTCGTCCAGATCGAGGTGAACAGCAGGAAGGCGACCAGTAGCACCGCCAGTACCACCAGGACCGGTAGCACCAGCCGGCTCCGGCCGTTCCCCAGCCGGCGCCCGAATGAGGGGGTCCGGAACGTCAAGGGCCTCTCCGTTCGAAGGGTCGTGCCCACCGGCCGCCCGCCGGTGCTGTCTATGCAACTTACCGAGTAGACGGGGGGTTCCCGCATTTCCTCCCGCCGATTGGGGGAAAGATGGGCCCGTGAGTCTTCTGGAAGAAGTCGTACAGGATCTGGAACGCCACACCGCGCAGGAGGGCTGGGATGCCGCCCCGCGCCTCTACGCCCTGGTGGAGAGCGCCGAACTGCGCCGTGCGGAACCGGAGCTGGCCGACCAGCTGGGCCTGAGCGCCGACACCGACACCCTCGCCGCCCTGGAGCAGCCCGCGCTCCCCGAACAGGCCGCCGTCGAGGACGCCCTCGCCACCATCGCCTGGCCGGACGCGGTCGCCGGCTGCGCCCTCGTCCTCGAACGCGTCGTGCTGCCCCCCGAAGCCGAGGACGAGATCCCCGAGGACGAGGACGAGGCCGCCGAATGGGCCGCCAGGCACCCCGCCCGCGAGGACGTCCGCATGATCGTCGGAGTGCTGCGGGACGGCACCCGGCACGCCGCGCTCAGGCTGCGCCGCCACGACGTCGACGACGAGGTCCTGCTCGGTGCCGACCTCGTCCCCGGTCTGGCGGACGCCCTCGCCGCCACCTTCGACCCGGACGAACCCGACGCACCGGGCGCCCTGCCCGGCGTTCCGGCCGCCGGGTAGCCTGCGGAACGTGAACGAGGACAGCGGACAGGAAGTCATCAGGCTGATCGGCGTCCGCGAGACGCCGCTGTCGATCGACGAGGTCTTCGCCGCCGTCGGCCACCCCGGGGCCGGCGGCGTCGCCCTCTTCGTCGGCACCGTGCGCGACTCCGACCACGCGCGCGCCGTCAGCCGCCTCTCCTACAGCGCCCACCCCACCGTCGAACAGACACTCCGCGCCGTCATGGAGAAGGTCGCCGCCGACTTCCCCGTCAAGGCCCTCGCCGCCGTCCACCGCGTCGGCGACCTGGACATCGGCGACCTCGCCGTCGTCGTCGCCGCGTCCTGCCCCCACCGCGCCGAGGCTTTCGACGCCTGCCGCCGCCTCATCGACGACCTCAAGGCCCAGGTGCCCATCTGGAAGCACCAGCGGTTCGCCGACGGCGGCGACGAGTGGGTCGGGGCCTGCTGAACACCCGTTCCCGCATAGAGTTTCCGCATGTCTCGTCGTGCCGCCACGCTCGCCGTCGCCAGCGCTCTCGTCATGGTGCTGGCGCTGGTGGGCTCCCTCATGCCCGTCCCGTACGTCGCGCTCATGCCCGGTCCGACGAGCAACACCCTCGGCACCAACGAGAAGGGTGAGCCCCTCGTCAGGATCGAGGGGCGGCAGACCTACGACGACAAGGGCCACCTGAACTTCACGACCGTCACGTACCGGGGCGGTCCGGGCAGCCGCATCGACCTGTTCAGCGCCCTGCAGGGCTGGCTGGACGGCGATGTCGCCATCGTCCCCGAAGAGACGATCTTCCCCAAGAACGAGTCGCAGCGGCAGGTCGACGAGGAGAACACCCGCCAGATGCGCGACTCCCAGCAGAGCGCCGAGGCCGCCGCCCTCCACGAACTCGGCATCAAGGTCCCGACGCAGGCGATCGTCGACTCCGTCCAGAAGGGCCTGCCCGCCGACGGCAAGCTGCGCCCCGGCGACGAGATCACCGCGGTCGACGGCACCGCCGTCGCCAACGTCTCCGCCGTCACCGGCCTCATGGCCAAGCGGAAGATCGGCGACCCGGTCACCGTCGCCTACAAGCGCGGCGGCAAGGAGGAGAAGACCACCCTCACCACCGCCGCCGCCCCCGACGGCAAGCGCGCCGTCGTCGGCATCGTCCTCAGCGACCAGTACCGCTTCCCCTTCAAGATCAACATCAGTGTGGGCGACGTCGGCGGCCCCAGCGCCGGCCTGATGTTCTCCCTCGCCATCGTCGACAAGCTCACCCCCGGCCCACTCACCGGCGGCACCTTCATCGCCGGCACCGGAACCATCACCCCCCAGGGCCAGGTCGGCCCCATCGGCGGCATCCAGCAGAAGATGATCGCCGCCCGCCGCGCCGGCGCCACCGTCTTCCTCACCCCCAAGGACAACTGCCCCGACGCCGTCAAGGCTCGCCCCGACGGCCTCCGCCTCGTCCGCGCCGACACCCTCAAGGGCACCATCGGCGCCATCAACGCCATCAACAGCGGCAAGGGCGCCGTCCCCTCCTGCGGGGGGAACTGATTTGGCACCCCACCCGCCATGCCCTAGAGTTATCTCAACGCCGCGGGGTGGAGCAGTTCGGTAGCTCGCTGGGCTCATAACCCAGAGGTCGCAGGTTCAAATCCTGCCCCCGCTACTGGTCCTGGGGTCCCCTTGGTCGCAAGCTGCGCTTGCTTCCGAGGGGGCCCTTCGCGTTTCTCCCAGGGGGGCGACCCCCTGGAACCCCCGATGTGGGGGCTCCGCCCCCACGCCCCCTTGCGCGTGGCGCCTTTGGTCGGGCGCTGGGCGCCCTTCCTTGGCGGTTGTTGGGTTTCTGCGGGTGGTTGCGGGCTTTAGGGACGCTTCCTGCTGGGTTGCCTCTGTCAGGCATGACGACCGTGCAGCCGCGGTCCCCGGACGTCGTCCGGGGCGAACTGCTTGGTTCGGCGGTCGGTCACGTATTGAGGTGGGGGTGGAGGGTCAGCGCCAGGTGGAGGGTGAGGCGGTCCTGGCCGTTGGAGAGGGAGAGGTTCGTCAGTTCCTCTATGCGGCGCAGGCGGTGGTAGAGGGTTTGGCGGTGGATGTTCAGGTCGCGGGCCGTTTCCTGGACGCCGCCGGCCAGGTCCAGGTAGGTGCGGGCGGTCTCGGTGAGTTCGGGGTGGTCCAGGAGCGGCGTTAGCTGGGGCGGGATCGCCGATGCGGCGAGGGTGGCGTCGTCGGCGCAGCGGAGCAGGCGCAGGGCGCCCAGGGACGACCAGGTGCGGGTCTCGCCGTCGGCGGCGGTGCGGGCGGCCACGCGGGCGCGCAGCCAGGCTTCGCGGATGCCGGCGAGGCTGGTGCAGGGGCTGAACAGGCCCGCGTAGGTGGGCGACTGCCTGCGTTCCAGGAGGAGCTGGCGGGCCCGTTCGATGATGTGGACGGCGTTGGCGGGCGGGGTCACCAGGATGTGGTCGCCTTCCCACACGGTGGTGACGGCGCTGCGGGGGAGCAGCCAGGGGTTGAGGGGGGCCAGGTCGTCGCCGCGCAGGACGGCCACGGCGAACGGGGGTTTGATGACCTCCGCCAGTTCGCTGGTGGCCTGGGCGCGCACGTCCGGGCGGACGGTCAGCAGGTCGGCCAGCTTCCAGCCGAGGTCGTCGCGGTCCCTGGTCTGGCGGGCCATCAGGAGGGCGGCGCGTTCGGTGAGGGGCGCGGCCTGGGCCGTCATGGCGGGGGTGATGTGCTGGTCGTCGTCCAGGAGCCACAGGTAGCCGTAGGTCACGCCGTTCCAGCGGACGGGCAGGCAGAGCCGGGCGAGCAGGCCCGCCTCGGGGTCGGCGGGGATGCGGACGGGGCCGGTGGCGCGGGCGATGCCGTGCTGCTCGAAGCGGGCGCGGACCTCCCAGGTCGAGCGGCGGTGCAGGATCGAGTCGGTGCGGACGGGGTCGATGGTGGGGCCGTGCGCCGCGTACGCGACCAGGTGGAAGTCGCGGTCTTCGAGCGTGGCGGGGGCCCTCAGGAGATCGGCGGCCGTCTCCACGAGGTCCTGCAGGTCGTCGCGTTCAGACATTTGTATGGTGAGGGGTTCTCTAGAAAGTGGCATTTGACTGTATGGGCTGTTGGTGAACGGAATCTAACGTCCGTCTTATGCTCAGTCCTCTTCTTCTGGCGGCCGCGCGTTCGCGGCGGGTCCGGAGTCTGGTCACGGGGTTTCCGCTCAGCCGGGGGGTCGTCGACCGGTTCGTGGCCGGGGAGGATCTCGGCGGGGCGGTCGCCGCGGTCAGGGAGCTGGCGGGTGACGGGCTCGCGGTGACGCTGGACCATCTCGGCGAGGACACCCTGGACAGGGCGCAGGCGGAGCGTACTCGGGACGCCTACCTGGAGTTGTTCGCGGCTCTGGAGGGGTGGGACGCCGAGGCTTCGGTGAAGTTGTCGGCTCTGGGGCTGGCGGTGGATCGGGGGCTGGTGCTGGAGAACGCCCGGTCGGTCTGCGAGGCGGCGGAGCTCGCCGGGATGACGGTCACGGTCGACATGGAGGACCACACGACGGTGGACGCGACCCTGGAGGTGGTCCGGCAACTGCGGGTGGACTTCCCCTGGGTGGGCGTGGCGATCCAGGCGATGCTGCGGCGCAGTGAGGGGGATCTCCGGGAGCTCGCCGGGTCGCGGGTGCGGCTCGTCAAGGGCGCCTACGCGGAGCCGGAGTCGGTCGCGTACGGGAGCAGGCGTGAGATCGACCGTGCGTATGTGCGGGCGCTGCGGCTGCTGATGCGCGGGGACGGGTATCCGATGGTGGCCACGCACGATCCCCGCATGATCGAGATCGCCCTGGAGTTGGCGAGGGGGCGGGAGCCCGGGTCGTACGAGTTCCAGATGCTGTACGGGATCCGCGCCGCCGAGCAGCGGCGGCTGGTCGGCGCCGGGGAGCGCGTGCGCGTTTACGTCCCCTACGGGGCCGATTGGTACGGCTACTTCATGCGGCGGCTGGCCGAACGTCCCGCCAATCTCGTGTTCTTTCTCCGCTCGTTTGTCTGATGGAGGTACTCATGGACGCTGTGACCCGTGTGCCCGAGCCCGTTAACGAGCCCGTGCGTGCTTACTCTCGGGGCAGCGCCGAGCGGGCGCGGCTCGAGGCGAAGCTGGCCGAGTTGCAGGCCGCGCCGATCGACCTGCCCATGACGATCGGGGGCGTGCGGCGGATGGGTGCCGGGCCCAAGGTCGAGGTGGTCCAGCCGCACCGGCACTCGGACGTGCTCGGCACGTTCGGGACCGCGACGGAGGGCGATGCGCGGGACGCGATCGGTGCGGCGCTCGCGGCGGCGCCCGGGTGGCGGGCGATGGCGTTCGACGACCGTGCGGCGATCTTCCTGCGGGCGGCCGACCTGCTGGCCGGGCCGTGGCGCGAGACGCTGCTGGCGGCGACCATGCTGGGCCAGGGCAAGACGGTGCAGCAGGCGGAGATCGACAGCCCCTGCGAGCTGGTCGACTTCTGGCGGTTCAACGTCCACTACGCCCGGCGGGTCCTGGCCGAGCAGCCGATCAGCGGGCCGGGCGTGTGGAACCGCAGCGACCACCGGCCGCTGGAGGGGTTCGTGTACGCGATCACCCCGTTCAACTTCACGGCGATCGCCGGGAACCTGCCGACCGCGCCCGCGCTGATGGGGAACGTGGTGGTGTGGAAGCCGTCGCCGACGCAGACGTACTCGGCCGTTCTGCTGATGCGGCTCCTGGAGGAGGCCGGCCTGCCGCCCGGGGTCATCAACCTGGTGACCGGTGACGGGGTCGCCGTCTCGGAGGTCGCCTTGGTCCATCCGGAACTGGCCGGAATCCATTTCACCGGGAGCACGGCGACGTTCCAGAAGCTGTGGCGGGCGGTGGGCGAGAACATCTCCGGCTATCGGAGTTACCCGCGGCTGGTGGGCGAGACCGGTGGGAAGGACTTCGTGGTCGCCCATCCGTCGGCCGATCCCGCGGTGCTCAAGACGGCGCTGGTACGGGGCGCGTTCGAATATCAGGGGCAGAAGTGCTCGGCGGCCTCGCGGGCCTACATTCCGCGGTCCATCTGGGAAGGTGGGTTCGCGGAGGAGTTCGTGGAGGAGGTCGAGGGCTTGGCGATGGGTGATGTCAGCGATTTCGGCAATTTCATGGGTGCCGTCATCGATGCTCGGGCGTTCGCCAAGAATCGTGAGGCGATCGAGCGGGCGAAGGCCGACCCGGCGGTCGAGATCGTGGCGGGTGGTACTTATGACGACTCGGTGGGGTATTTCGTGCGGCCGACCGTGCTGGTCTCGGACGATGCCACGAACGATATTTTCAAGACCGAGTATTTCGGGCCCATCCTCGGCGTTCACGTCTACGACGACGAACGGTACGAGGAGGTCCTGGCGCAACTGGAGTCGGTGTCGGCGTACGCGCTGACCGGCGGGGTCATCGCCCAGGACAGGGCGGCGATCGCCCGGACGGCCGAGGTGCTGCGGTTCGCGGCCGGCAACTTCTACGTCAACGACAAGCCCACCGGGGCCGTGGTGGGGCAGCAGCCTTTCGGCGGCGGTCGCGCGTCCGGGACCAACGACAAGGCCGGGTCGATTCTCAACCTGCTGCGCTGGACGTCGCCGCGTTCCATCAAGGAGACCTTCGTCCCGGCCACCGACCACCGCTACCCGCACATGGGCTGAGTCAGAGGTTCGTGGCCGGGAGCGATCGCCAGCCCCGGGTGAACGGGGAATGGATGCGGACGGCCCTCGTCCTGTCGACGCCTATGTTCGGGTGACGGGAGAGAAGCTCTTCCAGGGCTACTCTGGCTTGCAGTTTGGCCAGGTGGGATCCGATGCAGAAATGGACTCCGGTGGCGAAGCCGAGGTGGCGCGGGATGGCGCGGGTCACGTCCAGGCGATCCGCGTCCGGCCCGAACTCGCGCTCGTCGCGGTTGGCGGAGCCGTACAGCATCATCACCTTCTGGCCCGCCGGGATCTCGACGTCGTGGAGGGTCACGGGTCTGGTCGTCGTGCGGGCGAGGGCCTGCACCGACCCCTCCAGGCGGAGGAACTCCACGAGGGCGCCGGTGATCAGGGCCGGGTCGGCGAGCAGTCTCTCGCGCTCGGCCGGGTGCTCGTCCAGGAGCGCGACGGCGTGGGAGATCAGGTTGCCGGTGGTGTCGTTGCCGCCGGCGACCATGACGAAGCAGAAGCCGAGGACGTCCCAGTCGGTCAGCTTCTCGCCGTCGGCCTCGGCGGCGGTCAGCGCGCTGATCAGGTCGTCGCCCGGATCGGCGCGGCGGGCGGCGATCACGTCGGTGAAGTAGCCGAACATCTCCGCGACGGCGTCGGCCGCGCCGGCCTCGTTCAGGGAGGCGGCGGTGAAGCCGTCGTCCTGGAGGGTGGTCAGCGCGGAGACCCAGGGGGCGAACCGCGCCCGGTCCGGCTCGGGGACGCCGAGCAGGTGGGCCAGGGCGTAGGTGGGGATCGGCGAGGAGAAGTCGCGGTGCAGGTCGGCCTGCTCGCCGTCGGCTTCGCGTCGTTCCATGGCGGCGATCCGGTCGCGGACGAACGCGCGCAGGCGGTCCTCCAGGGCGGCGACGCGGCGGGGCGTGAAGCCGTGGCTGACCAGGCGGCGCAGCGCGGTGTGCCGGGGCGGGTCCAGCATCACGATCGTCGGGGCGAGGCCGAGCCTGCCGATCTCGTCGGGGTAGAAGGTCAGGCCCTGCGCGGAGGAGAACGCGGCGGGGTCGCGGACGGCCGCCCAGACGTCCTCGAAGCGGGACAGGGCCCAGAACGGCGGGTCGTCGTGCCGGTGGACCGGATCCTCGTCGCGCAGCCGGCGGTAGGCGGGGTACGGGTCGGCCTGGAAGGCGGGGGAGAACGGGTCGTACATGGTAACGGCCTCCGTTATTAACGCCTCCTGTTAGTATCATCGGCGTGCCGAAGGACGCAACCGCCACCCGAGAACGCCTCATGGCCGCCGGAGCCCGCCTCTTCGCCACCGAAGGCGTCGACCGCGCCCGCACCCGCGACATCGTCGAACGCGCCGGCCAGGCCAACGACTCCGCGATCACCTACCACTTCGGCTCCCGCGGCGGCCTCCTCGCCGCCATCCTCAAAGCCGGCGTCGAACGCATGGAGCCCGGCCGCGCCGCCTCCCTCGGCCCCCTCCGCACGGCCCCGCTCCGCGCCGTCGTCGCCGCCATCGTCGAACCCACCGCCGCCGAACTCCGCACCGAACAGGGCCGCGACTTCCTCCGCATCGTCGTCCAGGTCGCCGGGCAGGCCGGCATCCGCGGCCACAACCTCCCGCCGCTGATCAAGGACACCGCCCTCGCGGCCCAGCTCGCCGCCCTCGAAGACCGCTGCCGCGCCTTCCTCACCGAGACGCTCGCCCAGGAGCGCATCTCCGTCTTCATCGCCTTCCTCACCGCCGCCCTCGCCGACCGCGTCGGACGTGCCGACTCCCACCTCGGCCACGACGCCTTCGTCCGCGACCTCACCGACATGCTCACCGCCGCGCTCGCCGCCAATCAGTTTGCCTAAGCCCCCCGGGCCCCATAGAGTTATCTCAACGCCGCGGGGTGGAGCAGTTCGGTAGCTCGCTGGGCTCATAACCCAGAGGTCGCAGGTTCAAATCCTGCCCCCGCTACTGGTCCTGGGGTCCCCTTGGTCGGGCGCTTTGCGCCCTCCCAAGGGGACCCTTCGCATTTCTCCCAGGGGGGCGACCCCCTGGAACCCCCGATGTGGGGGCTCCGCCCCCACGCCCCCTTGTGTGGGGGGCCTTTGGGCGGGCGCTGGGCGCCCTTCCTTGGCGGTTGTCGTGGGTGTGCGGGTGGGTGCGGGGTTTTTGAGCCGGCGCTTTGTGTTTATGGGTCTCGGGCGTTCATATGCTTTGGGGTATGCGGAATGGGTGGGCTGCCGGGCTGGATGTTTGTTCGGTGCTGGTCTTCGTGGGGATCGGGCGGGCCTCGCATGATGAGGGGCTGGGCCTGGTTGGGTTTGCTGGTGCGGCCTGGCCGTTTTTGGTGGGGCTGGCCTTGGGGTGGGGTGTTACCCGGGCCTGGAGGGGGCCGGCGGTGCTCTTTCCCGTGGGGGTGGGGATCTGGGCGGCGACGCTCGTCGTGGGGATGCTGCTCAGGGCGGTTTCGGGGCAGGGGACGGCGGTCGCGTTCGTGGTGGTGGCGACCCTGTTCCTCGCGGCCGTGCTTCTGGGGTGGCGGGCCCTTTTTGATCGTTTCTCCGGTTGACGGCCGGGCCCGGGCACTGGTGAAGTTACCCACGAGTCAGGTACGGGCGAAGGGAACGAGATGGCATCAGCGCTGCGGGACTGGCTGGACAAGCCGAAGGCCGGACGCGGCGTCCATCTCGCGCGGGATGACGGCTCCTGGGAGTTTCGCGAGTACACGGCGCTGGCGGGTGCCGCGCGGCGGACCGGGGCGGCGCTGATCGAGGAGGGTGTCGCTCCCGGGGATGTCGTGTGCGTCATCCTGCCCACGGACTTCACGTGTATCGAGACGTACTACGGGGTCTGGGCGGCGGGTGCCACGGTGTGTCTCATCACGCCGCCGTTGTTCCAGGACGGGGACGACTACGTGGCGCATGTGGCCGCCATTCTTCGGCAGGCCCGGCCCGTTCTGGTGGTGGCCTCGGAGGAGCTCTCCCCTTTGGCGGGGCGTGCCATGGCGGAGGCGGGGGTGGGGGGAGCTCCCTGGCGGCCCCGGCAGGGTGATGCTGAGGCGCCGGTGCAGGATGCGGGGGAGTTGGCGCTTCTTCAGTTCACGTCTGGGTCTAGTGGGGCGCCTCGGGGGGTTGTTGTTACTTGGGAGAATCTCGAGGCGAATGCCGAGCTGATCGCTCGGACGGCCGGGTTCGAGGATGAGGACGTCGTTTCGTCGTGGCTGCCGCTCTACCACGACATGGGGTTGATCGGGTGCTTCCTCGTGCCGATCGCGCGGCAGGGGCACCTGCGGCTGATGCGGCCCGACCACTTCATCCGGGACCCGGCGAGATGGGTGCGGACCTTCGCGGAGGCGGCGCACACGGCGGCGCCTCCGTTCGCGTTCGCGTACGCGGCGCGGCGGATCAAGCCGGAGCAGCTGGAGGGCGTGGACCTGTCGGGGTGGCGGACCGCGATCATCGGGGCGGAGCCGATCGACCCGCACGCCCTGGAGGTGTTCGCGCGGATGGCCGAGCCGTTCGGGTTCGCGCGCGAGTCGTTCAAGCCCGCCTACGGGATGGCGGAGACGACGCTGCTGGTCACGATGGACCAGGTGCGGCGCCGGCCGCTGGCCGTGCGGCCCGATGACTCCTCGTTGGAGTTCGGGAAGCCTGTGCGGGTTCTGGAGGAGCATGAGCTGGGGCCTGAGTCCGTGGGGGCCAAGGCCGGGTGGGTGGTGGGGTGCGGGACTCCTGAGGAGGATGTGCCGGTCAGCATCGTTGATGATGACGGGCGGGTGTTGGGGGAGGGGTTTCTCGGCGAGATCGTTGTCGGTGGGGCTTCCGCGTGCGGGGGGTATTACGCGGGGGCGGAGGGCAGGTCGACGCGATTTGACGGTGGATTCGTTTTTACGGGGGATGCCGGGTTCTTCTATCGCGGGCAGTTGTTCGTGCTCGGGCGGATGGGGGACAGCATCAAAGTGCGTGGGCGGTCCGTTTATGTCGAGGATCTTGAGGCCAAGATCGCCGAGGTGAGCGGGCTGGGTAAGGGGCGCATCGTGGTGGTGGGCGTTCCGGGGGCCGGGACCAAGGGGTTGGCGCTGTTCGCGGAGACGGCCGATGAGGGGTGGGTCTCCGAGGTCCGCGAGATGCTGCGGCGGCGGCTCGGGGACGAGGTCGAGGTCACCGTGGTGGTGGGCAGCGGCCTCATCCAGCGGACCTCCAGCGGCAAGCCGCGGCGGCGGTACATGTGGGAGCTGCTCCGCGCGGGACGGATGGCGGGAGCCCGCACGTTGTAGCAGCATGTCGTGGATGCCCTCTCTGCTCGGCGCGGTGGTCCGCACCGCCCAGAACGCCCTGGAAGTCGTGCGGTTCGGTGGCCTGGACACCGATGACGACGCCTCGCCCTACGAGGTGGTCGCCGAACGCCGGACCCATCGGCTGCGGCACTACTTTCCGGGGAGTGGGCCGCGGCCCGTGGTGGTGCTGGTGCCGCCGCTGATGGTCAGCGCCGAGGTGTACGACATCTCGTCGCGGGTCAGCGCCGTGGGCGTGCTGCACGAGGCGGGCGTCGATCCGTGGGTCGTCGACTTCGGGGCGCCCGAGAGGGAGCCGGGCGGGCTGGAGCGGACCGTCACCGACCACGTGCTGGCGGTCGGTGAGGCGGTCGACCGGGCCCGGGAGATCACCGGGCGGGACGTGCACCTGGCGGGCTACTCGCAGGGCGGGATGTTCTGCTACCAGGCGGCCGCGTACCGGCGGGGCGAGGGCATCGCGTCGGTGGTGTCGTTCGGCAGTCCCGCCGACACCAGTGTCGGGTTGCCGTTCGGGCTGCCCGCGTGGATCGCGAGCGAGACCGGGCGCATCCCGCTGGGCGGCTTCGCGGTGCCCGGGTGGGTGACGCGGACCGGGTTCCAGCTGCTGAGCCCGGTGAAGTCGGTGCGCAGCCGGGTCGACTTCATCCTGGGGCTGCACGACCGGGAGCGGCTCGCGCCCCGGGAGCGGCAGCGGCGCTTCCTGGAGCGGGAGGGCTGGGTGTCCTGGCCGGGGCCCGCGCTGGCGGAGTTCGTGCGGCAGTTCATCGCGCACAACCGCATGCTGACCGGCGGGTTCGTCATCGGGGACCGGCTGGTGACGCTGGCCGACATCTCCTGCCCGGTGCTGACGTTCGTGGGGGAGGCCGACGAGATCGCCTCGCCGGAGATGGTGCGGGGGATCCGGCGGGCGGCGCCGCGGGCGGAGGTGTACGAGGCGTTCCTGCGGGCCGGGCACTTCGGCCTGGTGGTCGGCAGTCTCGCGGCGGCCCGGACGTGGCCCGCGGTGGCGGACTGGGCGAAGTGGCGGGAGGGGCTGGGAGAGCTGCCGGAGATCGTGGTCCCGGCGGGCGCGGAGGTTCCCGCGCCGTCCGGTGGGGCGGCGGAGTACGGGCTGCAGCTGGTCGCCGGGATCGGGGCCGGCGCGGTCAGGTCGGCGGCGCGGGTCGTCCGGAGTTCCAAGCAGCTGGGGCAGGAGGCCGCTCAGAACCTGCCGCGGCTGGCCCGGCTGGAGCGGATCGAGTCCGGCACGCGGATGTCGCTGGGCCTGCTGCTGGACGAGCAGGCCGGGCGGGCCCCGGACGATGTCTTCTTCCTGTACCGGGGGAGGGCGTACACGCAGGAGGCGGCCAAGCACCGGATCGACGCGGTGGTGCGCGGGCTGATCCATATCGGGGTGCGGCAGGGCGATCCGGTGGGCGTGCTGATGGACACCCGGCCGACGGCGCTCGCGCTGGTCGCCGCGTTGAGCCGGCTGGGCGCGGTGGCGGTGCTGCTGCGGCCGGACGGGGACGTGCGGCGCGAGGCCGAGCTGGGCGAGGTGCGCCGCGTCATCGCCGATCCGGAGAACGTGCGCCGCGCCCTGGAGTTGGACGTGGAGACCTTCCTGCTGGGGGGCGTGCGGGACGGGCGCGATGTCGACGTCTTCGACATGGAGCGGATCGACCCCGAGTCGGTCAAGGTCCCGGGCTGGTACGAGCCCAACCCCGGGCTGGCGGGTGATCTGGCGCTGGTGCTGTTCACCGGGGACGGTGAGCACCTGCGGGCGAGCCGCATCACCAACCGGCGGTGGGCGCTGTCGGCGTTCGGGACGGCCTCGTCGGCGGCGCTGTCCCCGGCCGACACCGTGTTCAGCCTGACGCCGTTGCAGCACCCGTCGGCGCTGCTGATGAGCCTGGGCGGCGCGGCGGCGGGCGGGGCGCGGCTGGCCCTGGCGAGCGCCTACGACCCCGAGACGTTCTGGGACGAGGCGCGGCGGTACGGCGTGACGGTCGCCTCGTACACCTGGACGCTGCTGCGCGACCTGGTGAACGCGCCCCCGCATCCGGGCGAGCGGCACCATCCCGTGCGGCTGTTCATCGGCTCGGGCATGCCGCGCGGCCTGTGGCGGAGGGTGGAGCGGCGGTTCGCCCCGGCCCGGGTGCTGGAGTTCTACGCCTCCACCGAGGGCGAGGCGATCCTGGTCAATGTCAGCGGGAAGAAGCCCGGCTCGCTGGGCCGTCCGCTGCCGGGCAGTGCCGAGACCCGGCTGGCCCTGTACGACCTGGAGAACGGCCGCCTGGCGGAAGGCCCCGACGGGTTCGCGGTGGAGTGCGAGCCGGGTGAGATCGGGATGCTCGTGGCGCGGGTCCAGCCGGGCCAGGGGCGGCCGCTGCGCGGGCTGTTCGCGCCCGGTGACGCGTGGGCGTCCACCGGCGACCTGTTCCACCGGGACGAGGACGGGGACTTCTGGCTGGCCGGGCGGGACGCCGAGCTGATCCGTACGGCGGAGGGCGTGGTCCCGCCGGGACCGATCCGGGACGCCCTGGGTGATCTGCCTTACATCGATGTCGTGGCCGTCTACGGCGTGCCCGCGGGCGGTGCGGAGCTGGCCGCGGCGGCGGTGACGCTGCGGGAGGGCGCCGAGCTCCGGCCCATCGACCTGACGGAGGCGCTCCTGCGGCTCCCGCCGGAACTGCGGCCCGCCCTGGTCAGGGTGGTGGACGAGGTCCCGGTGACGGCCGGGCGGCGGCTGCGCACCGATCCGCTGAGGGCCGAGGGCGTCCCGGCCGCCGAGGGCCGGGCCTACTACCGGGACCGCGCGGGGGCCTACCGCCCGCTCACCGAGCCGGCCCGCCGCCGGCTGGCTTCGAGCTGACGCTCGACTGGACGTCCGGGGCGAGGCTGGGTTACAACAAAGCTACAGATTTCGCGTTTTTGTTCCTCGGCCGGAGGGGTTCATGGCCAGCATCCTCGCGTCGCCGCCGGAGGGCAGCGGGCTCAAGGCCGTCGTCGGGCAGCCCGGTCCGCCCTATATCGGCAACACGCTCCAGGTCATGCGGCAGCCGTTCAAGGTGGCGCAGCGGCGGTACGAGCAGTTCGGACCGGTGAGCTGGGGCTGGCTGCTCGGGCAGCGGATGGTGACCGTGCAGGGGCCGGAGGCCGCCGAGACCGTCCTGGTCAACCGGGACAAGGCGTTCGCCAACGGGCCCGCCTGGAGTTACCTGATCGGGCCGTTCTTCTACCGGGGCATCATGCTCCTGGACTTCGAGGAGCACCTGCATCACCGGCGGATCATGCAGCAGGCGTTCACCCGGGACCGGTTGCGCTCGTACATGACGGCGATGGCCCCCGGGATCAAGGACGGCCTCGGGAAGTGGGAGCCCGGGCAGGGCTTCACGGTGTACGACCACATCAAGCAGCTCACGCTCGATCTGGCCACCGACGTGTTCATGGGCGTGGAGCTGGGGCGGGCCGAGGCGGACCGGGTCAACGGGGCGTTCGTCGACGCGGTGCGCGCCGGGACCGCCTACGTCCGTTTCCCGGTGCCCGGCCTGCGGTGGCACAAGGGGGTCCAGGCGCGGAGGGTGCTGGAGGCGTTCTTCCGGCGGCAGCTGCCCGCCAAGCGGCGGGACGGCGGGGACGACCTGTTCGCGGCGCTGTGCCAGGCCGAGACCGACGACGGGCACCGGTTCACCGACGACGACGTCGTCAACCACATGATCTTCGCGTTGATGGCGGCGCACGACACGACCACCATCACCCTGACGACCATGGCGTACTACCTGGCCAAGTTCCCCGAGTGGCAGGAGCGGCTGCGGGACGAGTCGCTGGCGCTCGGCAGGCCGGTGCTGGAGTTCGACGACCTGGACGCGCTGCCGTCGGCGGATCTGGTGATGAAGGAGGCGCTGCGGCTGCTGCCGCCCGTCCCGGCCCTGCCGCGCCGCGTGGTGAAGGACACCTCCATTCTCGGCTACCACATTCCCGCCGGGACGACCGTGGTGGTGCCGGCGCTCACCAACCACCACATGGCCGAATGGTGGCCCGACCCGGAGCGGTTCGATCCGGAGCGGTTCGCCCCCGAGCGGCGCGAGGACAAGATCCACAAGTACGCCTGGGCGCCGTTCGGGGGCGGCGCGCACAAGTGCATCGGGCTGCACTTCGCCGGAATGCAGGTCAAGAGCATCCTGCACCAGGTGCTGCTGAACTACCGGTGGAGCGTGCCCGGCCGGTACGAGTGGCCGCTGGACACCACGTCCCTCCCCTCGCCCAGGGACGGGCTGCCCGTGCGGCTCGAGCGCTTGGAGGCGGGATGAGCAAGGTCATCGCGATCACGGGGGCGGCGCGGGGGATCGGGTACGCCACCGCGCGGGCGCTCAAGGCCAAGGGCGCCACGGTGGTGATCGGCGACATCGACGAGAGCGCGGTCAAGGAGGCGGGCGCGCGGCTGGGCGTCGCGGCGCATCCCCTGGACGTGACCTCGCGGGAGTCGTTCACCGCCTTCCTCGCCGCGGCGGGTCCGCCGGACGTGCTGATCAACAACGCGGGGATCATGCCGATCGGGCCGGTGACCGGCGAGAGCGACGCCGACGCGCGGCGCTGCCTCGACATCAACGTGCACGGCGTCATGCTCGGCACCAAGCTCGCCCTGGAGGGCATGCTGCCGCGCGGCAGGGGCCACATCATCAACATCGCGTCCCTGGCGGGCGTGCTCTACACCCCGGGCCTGGCGCTCTACAACGCCAGCAAGGCCGCGGTCGTCGCGTTCACCGAGGCCACCCGCCTGGAGGTGCTGGACCGGGGGGTGCACGTCAGCGCGGTGCTGCCCACGTTCACCGACACCGAGCTGGTCGCGGGCACCGCCAGTCCCAAGGGCCAGCCGAACGCCGAGCCGGAGGACATCGCCGCCGCGGTCGTCGAGCTGATCGGGCGGCCCCGGCCGCAGGTCGTCGTCCCGCGCAAGCTGGGCGCGCAGGCGCGCCTGGGGGTGCTGTTCCCGGACCGGCTCAAGCGGGCGATCGCGCGCCGGTACGGGCTGGACAGGATCTTCCTGGAGTACGACCCGGAGGCGCGCAGGGCCTACGACGAGCGCATCCGCTCATGACCGAGCGGATCGCCGGGCTGCTGGCGCGGCTGCCGGACGCCGGGCACGACGGCGACGACCTGGACGCCCGGATCCTCGACGCCGCGCTGGCCGAGTTCGAGAGCTACGGGCTGCGCCGGGTCAGCGTCGAGGACGTCGCCAAGCGCGCCGGCGTCGCCCGCACCACCATCTACCGCCGCTTCACCAACAAGGAGCAGCTGCTCCAGGCGGTGATCCTGCGGGAGTGCCGCCGCTTCCTGACCTCGATCGCCGAGGCGACCGAGGACCTGCCCTCGCCGGAGGACGCCGTCGTCGAGGGCTTCGTCGCCGGGCTGCGGGGCGCCCGCACCCATCCGCTGATGACCCGGGTGCTGGAGAGCGAGCCGGAGGCGTTCCTGCCGCAGCTGAGCATGAACGGCGGCGCCGTGATGCTGGCCGCCCGCGACATCCTCGCCGACCGGCTGCGCCGCGCCCGTCCCGACGACCGCGAGGACTACGCCGCCGTCGCCGAGGTGCTGCTCCGGGTGGCGGTCTCGCTGCTGCTGGTCCCGGGCGGCGGGCTGGCCCTGGACGACGAGGACGACATCCGCGCCTTCGCCCGCTCCTACCTCACCCGCATGCTCCACCGGCCCGAATAATCGATTGCCCGTCCCGTGGGTCGTTCCCTAACGTGGAGGCACACCGACGCGGGGTGGAGGCAATTCGGAAGCCCACCGGTCTCATAAGCCGGGTTATGCGGGTTCAAATCCCGCCCCCGCCACTGTTGCGAACGCCCGGGCCGTCACCGACGGCCCGGGCGTTCGGCCGTTCGCTAAGCTCAGCGGGGTCGAATCTCGTTCTAGTGGCGGAGGTGGGCGGGCGCATGGAGACGGTGGTCCAAACCCTGTACGGCAGAGTGCGCGGCACCCGCGGAAACGGCGTCTCGGCCTTCCTCGGCGTGCCCTACGCCGCGCCCCCGTTCGGCCCTGACCGGTTCGGCCCGCCCCGTCCGCCCGAGCCCTGGGACGGGATCCGCGACGCCACCGCCTACGGGCCCACCGCCCCCAAGGCCCCCTACGCCAAGCCGTTCGACCGGCTGCTGCCCGACCCCGACATCCCCGGCGAGGACTGCCTCAACCTCAACGTCTGGACGCCCGGCGGCGAGGGCCTGCCGGTCATGGTGTGGATCCACGGCGGCGCGTTCCGCAACGGCTCGGGCGCGGTCGGCACCTACAACGGCGCCGCCTTCGCCCGCGACGGCGTGGTCTGCGTGACCGTCAACTACCGGCTCGGCGTCGAGGGCTTCGCCTACCTGCCCGGCGCGGCGGCGCCCGCCAACCGCGGCCTGCGCGACCAGATCGCCGCGCTGGAGTGGGTCCGCGGCAACATCGCCGCGTTCGGCGGCGACCCCGCCCGGGTCACCGTCTTCGGCGAGTCGGCGGGCGGGATGAGCGTCAGCACGCTGCTGTCGCTCGACCTCGGCCTCTTCCACCGCGCGATCGCCCAGAGCGGGGCCGGGGCCGTGGCGCAGACCGCCGAGGACGCCCTGCTGGTCACCAAGGAGATCGCGGCCCGGCTCGGCGTGGAGCCGAGCGCCGAGGCGTTCGCCGCCCTCGACCCGGCCGCGATCATCCCCGCGCAGAGCGCGGTGTCGGCGGAGGTGTCGGCGGTGCCCGACCCCGGCCGCTGGGGCGCGAGCACCGCCGCGTCCGGGATGGCGCTGATCCCCGTGCTGGACGGCGACCTGCTGGCGCGCCGTCCCGAGGACGCCGTCGCCGCCGGGGCGGGCCGGGACGTGGACCTGCTCGCCGGCTACACCAGCGAGGAGTTCCGGCTGTTCCTGATGCCGACCGGGCTGGCCGCCGCGCTCACCGACGACGTGGTGGGGCTGGTGGCCGCCGGGATGGGCGTGCCGCCGGGGGTGATCGCCGCGTACCGCGAGCGGCACGCCGGGACGGCCGCGGGCGAGCTGCTGGCCATGATCATCACCGACGGCCTGTTCCGGATGCCCGCCAACCGCCTCGCCGAAGGCCACTCCGCCGGGCGCACCTGGATGTACGAGTTCGCCTGGCGCTCGCCCAGTCCCGATCTGGGCGCCTGCCACGCGCTGGAGCTGCCGTTCGTCTTCGACACCCTGGAGACCGGCGGGGAGCTGACCGGCTCCGACCCGCCGCGGGACCTGGCCGCCGCCATGCACCGGGCCTGGGTCGACTTCGCCGTGGCCGGCGACCCCGGCTGGGAGCGGTTCGAGCCCGGCACCCGCCTGGTCAAGGTGTTCGACGGCGCCGCCGACGCCGTGGTCGCCGACCCGAGGGGCGCCGACCGCGAGCTCTGGTGACCGCCCGCCCCTAGTCGGCCAGGATCCGGTCGGCCAGGTGCTCGGCGATCGCCAGGGACGAGGTGGCCGCGGGCGACGGGGCGTTCCGCACGGTCGTGACGGGGCCCAGCCGGCCGATCCGGAAGTCGTCCACCAGGGACCCGTCCGGATCGACGGCCTGGGCCCGCACCCCGGCGGGCGCGGGCACCATGTCGGCGGCCTCCAGCGCCGGCACGAACGCGCGGGCCTCGGAGAGGAAGGCCCGCTTAACCGCCGAGCCGTACATCTCCTTGATCCCGGTCCGCCAGTGCCGCGCGGCCATGCGGCGGAAACCGGGCCAGCGCAGCGTCTCCCACAGCTCCCCGGGCCGCACGTCGCGGCGCCGGTAGCCCTCGCGGGCCAGCGCCAGGACCGCGTTGGGGCCGATGTCGACGCCGCCGCCGACGCGCCGGGTGAAGTGCACGCCCAGGAACGGGTAGCGCGGGTCGGGCACCGGGTAGATGAGCCCGCGGACGAGGTCGTCCCGCTCGGGGACGAGCCGGTAGTACTCGCCGCGGAACGGCACGATCGCCGGGGCCGGGGAGTCGCCGGCCATCCGGGCCAGCCGGTCGGTCTGCAGGCCGCCGCAGATCACCAGCCGGTCGAACAGCAGTTCCTCGCCGGGGGAGGCGACCGTGACGGACCCGCCCCGGCGGCCGAGGCGCGTCACCTCGAACCCCAGCCGCAGCTCGCCGCCCGCGGCCCGCACGTCGTCGGCGTAGGCCCGGGTCACCGCCGTGAAGTCGACGATCGCGGTATGCGGCGAGTGCAGCGCGGCGACCCCGGCGGCGTGCGGCTCGATCTCCCGCAGCTCCGCGCCGGTCAGGCGGCGCAGCCCGGGGACGCCGTTGGCGGTGGCGCGCCGCTCGATCTCCTCCAGCGGGCCCAGCTCGGCCGCGCTCCGCGCCACCACGACCTTGCCGCACTCCCGGTACGGCAGGCCCCGTTCCGCGCAGTAGTCGCGGAGCAGCACGATGCCGCGGCGGCACAGGGTGGCCTTGAGCGACCCGGGCTTGTAGTAGAGGCCCGCGTGCGCCACGCCGCTGTTGTGGCCCGTCTGGTGGGCCGCGATGCGGTCTTCCTTGTCGAGGACGGTCAGCCGCGCGTCAGGGCGCAGCTCCGCCAGCCGCCGTGCGACGGCCAGCCCCAGGATTCCCGCGCCCACCACACCGATCCGCGTCTCCGCCACACCCGCACCCTAGGCGAGCGCCGGCGCGCGGAACGCGGCGGGGCGGCGGCCGCGGGACCGCCGGGCCCCAGGTCAGCTGCCCAGGCGCTTGCGGCCCTGCGCGCGGACCCGGCGCCGCTGCGACGGGTCGAGCATCAGGTAGCCCACGACCGGGATCGCGGTCACGCCGAGCAGGATCAGCGCGACGGTCCACCAGCCCAGGATGGACAGGACCAGAAACGCGCCCACCCCGCCGATCAGGATCTTGGTCGGTGTCGACATCTTTAACCTCCGTACGGCCGCCCATCAGGAGAACGAGCGCACGCGGCCGGTCGTTCCACGATATGTCGCGTCTGCCGTCGAAGGCCAGATCGGGGCGGCCCGCAGGTCAGATGCGCCGTCAGATGCGCCGTCAGATGCGCAGGGAGAGCTGGCCGCCGCCCAGCACCCGCAGGACCTCGGCGTGCAGCCGGCCGTTGGTGCACAGGACGCTGCCGCCGTCGGGGCCCGGCACCCCGGACAGGTCGGTGAACATGCCCCCGGCCTCCTCCACGATCACCTGGAGGGCGGCCAGATCCCACAGCGACACCTCCGGCTCGGTGGAGATGTCGACCGCGCCCTCGGCGACCATCATGTGCGACCAGAAGTCACCGAAGGCGCGGGTCCGCCACACCGAGCGGGTCAGGTCGAGGAAGCGTTCGAGCCGCCCCTCCTCCTCCCAGCCGGTGAGGCTGGAGAACGACAGCGACGCGTCCGACAGCTCGGTCACCGACGACACCTGCATCCGGGACGCCCGGGACAGGCTGCGGCCCGTCCAGGCGCCGCCGCCGCGCGCCGCCCACCAGCGCCGGTTGAGCGCCGGCGCCGACACCAGCCCGACCACGACCTCGTCGTCCTCCATCAGCGCGATCAGGGTCGCCCAGACCGGGACGCCGCGCACGAAGTTCTTGGTGGCGTCGATCGGGTCGATGATCCAGCACCGCTGGCTGAAGCCGGTCTTGCCGTACTCCTCGCCGATGACCGCGTCGCGCGGCCGGGCGCGCTTGAGCGTGCCGCGGATCTGCTCCTCGACGCTGCGGTCGGCGTCACTGACCGGGGTCAGGTCCGGCTTGGTCTCGATGTCGAGATCGAGCGCGCGGAAGCGCCTGGTCGTGATGTCGTCGGCCCCGTCCGCCAGTACATGCGCGAGACGCAGGTCATCGGAATAGCCCGCCACGGCGTGCCACGCTACCGCGATCACACCGTGCGCCGACACACTTACCGGCGTCGATGCGCCGAGGTGTGGCCCTCGGGGGAGGCGCGCGGGCCCGTGGGCGGGGCGTCGCGCGGCCGTTCGGGTCCCCGCGGATGGGAGCATGGGAGGATGGCGCACGACCTTCCCGGGTGGGTCGCCGAGCTGACCGACCCACGCCGGGCGCAGACGCTGGACGAGCTGGCCGACCGGCTGGTCCCCCTGGCCGAGCACGCCATCGACGTGTCACGGCGGCTGCAGACCCTGCTCAACGAGATCAACGACCCGTTCAAGAGGGACGCGCTGCAGGACCGCGTCGACCGCTTGAAGGCGCGGTCCGCCGAGGCGCTGGAGGAGATCGGCGGCGAGATCGCCGCGTCCGGCCGGGAGCGCCTTGACCGGGTCTGGACCGCCTGGCGGGAACGCTCCGGCGACGGGTCGGCCGGTGACGGGCGCGAGCGGGAGCTGCGCGGGCGGCTGGACGCCGAGATCGTCCCGGTCGTGGACGAGCGGCACCGGGAGGCCGCCGAGCGGGTCGCCGCCGCCACCTCGACCGGGCTGCAGGAGGCGACGCAGGTCCTGCTCGGCCGGGTGGAGGAGCTGGCCAAGGCGGTGACCGACCTGATCCACGACGTGCTGCCGCTGGCCCGCGAGGGGCTGGCGCTGGCGAGCCGGATCTCGGCGCTGTCGGCGCAGGCCCGGCAGGCGGGGCGGGGCCCGGTCCCCGGGCCGCTGCAGGAGGCGGGCGCGGAGACCGCGCGGGCGTTCGACGAGGCGGTGGCGCGGCTGGAGCTGGAGTGGGCGGCGCTGGGCGCCCGGTCGGCGACCGTGCGGGCCGCGCTGCGCGGCGCGGAGGAGGCGGCGTTCAGCCAGGTGGCGAACGCGATGACGCGGTGCGTCGAGGAGCTGGCCCCCGCGCACGTGCGGGCGCTCGACGAGGTGGAGGAGCGGGCGCGCGGCCTGCTGGACGAGCTGACCGCCTCCGACGGCCCCGAGCGCCACGAGCCGGACGGCTCCTCCGGCCGCGACTAGCGGCCGACGGACTGCGGGAAGCGGAACAGCGAGCTCGGGTCGTAGGCGGCCTTGACCCTGGCGAGCCGGTCGTGGTTGGCGCCGTAGTAGGCGCGCGGCCAGTCCCGCAGGTCGGGGTCGATGTAGTTGACGTAGGCGGCGCCGCCCAGATGGGGTTCCATCGCCCGGTGGGTGGCGCGCAACCAGCCGAGGTCGTCGCCGTCGGCCAGGTACTGGACGCAGAACAGGGCGCGGCGGTGCGGGAACGCGGTGGCGCCGGGCGCGGTGCGGGCGATCGCGCCGCCCATCGCGTCCATCAGCACTGACCGGCCGCCGACCCCGTTGCCGTCCGTGAACCGCCCGGTCAGCGCGCCGATCGCGGTGCCGGACAGCGGCCGGTGGGCGACGTGCGACTTGCCGGAGTAGTCGGTGCGGGGGAAGCGGCCCCCGGGCCGCCGGCCCGGCAGGTCGCCGCCCGCGTGGCACTCGGTGGTGGACTGGCCCGCGCAGCCGCCGGTGGCCTTCATGGCGTCCAGGTAGGAGCGGTTCTGCGCGTCGCGTCCGGACGGGTCGGCGCCGACGGCGGCGATCAGCCCGTCCAGGTCGGGTTCGCCGGGGGCGACGCCGGTGACGTCGACGGTCGGGGAGCCGCCCGACGGCTCGGTGTTGATCTGCAGGCTGGTCCAGATCTCGTCGGGCGCGGACGGCGCCCACCGCTGCCAGCCGCCGATCACCTCCGCCGCCCGCGACCACGGCCAGCGCAGCGAGAACGTGGTGAGGCCGCCGGCGGGATGGGTGCGGAAGGTGAACCCGACCGCGACGCCGAAGTTGCCGCCCCCGCCGCCGCGGCATGCCCAGAACAGCTCGGGGTCGCGGCGGGCGTCGCAGACCCGGTACCTGCCGTCGGCCGTGACGATTCCGACCGACTCCAGGACGTCGCAGGTCAGGCCGTGCGCCCGGGACATCACGCCGAGGCCGCCGCCCAGCGTCAGCCCGGCGACGCCCACGGTCGGGCAGGTGCCCGCGGGCACGGCGGCGCCCTCGGCCGCCAGCCGGTCGTAGAGGCCGATGAGGCGGGTCCCGGCGCCGACCGTGGCGCGCCCGCCGCGGCCCCCGCCCTCCACCCTGACCGAGTCCATCGGGGAGACGTCGATCACCAGGCCGGTCCCGGTGGACCAGCCCGCGTAGTTGTGGCCGCCGCTGCGCACCGCCACGGGCAGCCGCTTGGCCGCGGCGAACGCCAGGCACTCGGCCACGTCGGAGGGGCCGTCGCAGTAGGCCACGCCCGCCGGGCGGACCCGGTCGAAGCGCGGGATGTAGAGCCTTCTGGCCTCGTCGTACGCGGCGTCGCCGGGCCGGATCAGCCGCCCCTCCAGGCCGCGTTCGAGGGCGTTCCAGTCGGCCGGGGCGGTCACGGCGGGAGATCCGGCGGCGGGGGGCGCGGGCGTGCGGCGCGCGGCGGGCGGCCGGTTGTCGTCAGAGCACCCCGCCATCGTCGCACCCGACACGGCCGTACCGGCAGTGCCCAACGCCGTCATGAGGAACGCGCGTCGCTCCATCCGGCCATTGTCACCGCATCTCGGCGTCCTTGACCCCCCAACCGCTCAGAAGCCGCAGCGCCGTCTCCGACTCCGACCCCGCCTCCACGGTGTAGGTCACCAAAGCCTGGTCGGGGTCGTCGGGCAGCCGCAGCGTCTCGTAGTCCAGCGCGATGGCGCCGACCAGCGGATGGTGCACGTGCTTGCGCCCGTGGCCCTTGTCGCGCACGTTGTGGTCGGCCCACCAGCGGCGGAAGTCCTCGCTGCGCACCGACAGCTCCCCGACCAGCGCGGCGATCTCCGGGTCGCCGGGGTACTCGCCGGCCTTGAGCCGCAGGTACGCCACCGTCTCCTTCGCCTTGTACGTCCAGTCGTCGAACAGCGCCTGGACGTCCTCGTTCAGGAAGATCAGCCGGGCCCAGTTGCGCTCGGCCGGCGGCAGCGCGCCGAAGTCGGTGAACAGCGCGGCCGCGATCCGGTTCCAGCCGAGCACGTCGCAGCGCCGCCCGATGATGTAGGCCGGGACGCCGTCGGCCATCTCCAGCAGCCGCCGCAGCCCCGGCCGGACCCGTTCGGGACGGGGCGCGGGCCGCCGCCGCGCGGTCGCCTTCGGCCTGGCCAGGTTGCGAAGGTGGGCGCGCTCGTCGTGGTCGAGCCGCAGCGCCCGCGCCACCGCGTCCAGGACCTCCTCGGACACGTTGCGGGTGCGGCCCTGCTCCAGGCGCACGTAGTAGTCGACGCTCACCCCGGCGAGCTGCGCCAGCTCCTCGCGGCGCAGCCCGGGGACGCGGCGCCGCCCGCCGAACGGGCGGATCCCCACGTCCTCCGGCTGCAGCCTGGCCCGCCGGGACCGCAGGAACTCGCTCAGCTCGGCTCGCTTGTCCATGGGGTCAGTATCGGCGACGGATCGGCGGCCGGCGTGGTCCCACCGGACCCAGGCACCGCGGCCCCCGGCCTGCCGGGGTCAGGGGCTGCGGAAGCTGCTGAGGAAGGTGTCGAAGTGGGGCATGCCCGCCTGCCAGGTGTCGGCCCGCCCCACCATCGTGATCATGTAGAGGGAGGCGTCGAAACTGATCAGCCGGACCCGGCAGCGGCCTTTCACGCCGTCCCTGGTGAAGGTGAACTCGATCTGGGCGGCCTGGCCTCCCAGGTAGGGCAGGGACGGATCGAACGACACCCGGTCGTACTCGTCGTACTCCTGGCGCAGTCCTCGCTCGGCCTGCGCCAGGTACGCGCCCTCGTTGCCGGTGGTGTTCGCGACCTTCTGGACGGCGATCCCCCGCCTGGCGTCGCGCCCGGGATCGGTGAAGGTGATGTCCGGCCCGGAGCCGTCGCGGTCCTCCTTCCAGCCGGAGGGGACGGCCGCGACGAACCGCGCCCCGCGGTACTCCCGGTAGCCCCGGGGCACCGCCGTGGACTGCGCCGTGGCCCCCGGCGACCCCGACCGGCCCGAGGGCGACGGGGACACGCCGGGGTCGTCCTGGGCGGTACCGATGAACACCACGAGCACGACCGCGGCGGCCAGCAGCGCGGCGGCGAGCACGCCCCCCGGGACGATCAGCGCCCAGCGGGGGCCGCGCCTGGCGGGCGCACGCGGCGTGCCGGGCGTGCCGGGCAGGGGAGTCTCCACCGTGGGCGGCGCGGGCATCGGCGGCAGCGTCATGTTCCGGGGCACGTTCGCGGGCGGCGCGGGAGGCGGGCCGGACGGGCTCGCCATGGGGTTCGGGGCGGGCGCCCCCTGCACGACCTCACGCAGCAGCCGCTCGGTCTCGTCATGGCCGATCCGCTGCTCGGGATCCTTGCGCAGCAGCCCGTTCAGGACGGGGGTCAGCGGGCCCGCGAGCCGCAACGCGTCGGGCTCGTCGGACAGCACGGCCGCCATCACGCCCCACATGTCCGGCCGCCGGAACGGGGGGCGCCCCTCGACCGCCGCGTACAGCGTCCCGCCCAGCGACCACAGGTCCGAGGCGGGCGTGGCCTTCTGGTACCGGGCCTGCTCGGGCGCCAGGTAGGCGGGGGAGCCCACGATCGCCCCCGCCTGGGTGAGCGTCTCGTCCCCGGCCATGGTCGCGATCCCGAAGTCGGTCAGCACGGCCCGGCCGTGCGGGAGCAGGACGTTGCCGGGCTTCACGTCGCGGTGCACGACCCCGGCGGCGTGCGCGGCGCGCAGCGCGTCCAGCAGGTCCAGGCCGATCGCGGCGACCCGGCCGGGCGGCAGCGGCCCGTCCCGGCCCAGCACCCGGTCGAGGGCGGGCGCCCGCACCAGCCGCATCACGATCCAGGGCCGGCCGTCCTCCTCGATCACGTCGTGCACGGTCACGATCCCGGGATGGTCGAGCCGCGCCGCCGACCGCGCCTCCCGGAAGGTGCGCGCGTACACCCGGCCCACCGCGGCCTCGTCCAGGCCCCGCGGCAGCGACACCTCCTTGATCGCCACCTCGCGGTCGAGGGTGCGGTCGCGGGCGCGCCACACCGCGCCCATCCCGCCGCGGCCGAGCAGCTCCACCAGTTCGTAGCGTGCGGCGATCACTTGGGGGGCCATAGGAGGACCCTACCGACGGACGGTCGCCCGTTTTGAGCGTTATCCGGCCGCGGACGGCTCCGCGCCGCCCTGCTCGCTCTCGCCGTCGAATCCGCCCTCGGGGGCGCCCTCGGGCTCGGGTTCGCGGTCGCCCTCGCGCTCGCCCTCGCGGCTGGCCAGCAGCCGCCGCAGCGAGTCGAGCCGGGCCCGGTTCGCGTGCCCGTCGGCGACCCAGCCGTCCAGCCCGCACGCCTCCTGCAGGTGGTCGCAGTGCGGCGGGCAGCGCTCGGCGGCGCCCTCGGCCAGGTCCTCGAACGCCTCGATCACCCGCTCCGGCCGCACGTGCGCCAGCCCGAAGCTGCGCACCCCGGGGGTGTCGATGATCCAGCCGTCCGCGCCGGGCAGCTCCAGCGCGATCGCCGACGACGAGGTGTGCCGGCCCCGGCCGGTGACCGCGTTGACATGGCTCACCGCCCGCTCCGCCTCCGGGACCAGCGCGTTGACCAGCGTCGACTTGCCCACGCCCGAATGCCCCACCAGGACGCTGGCGCGCCCGGTCAGATGCCCGCGCAGCTCGGCGGTGTCGCCGCCGCGCCGGGTGACCACGTACGGGACGCCCAGCGGCGCGTAGGCGGTCACCAGCTCGTCGGCCGCCGCCAGATCGGCCTTGGTCAGGCACAGCAGCGGGTCCATGCCCGCGTCGTACGCGGCGACCAGGCACCGGTCGATCATCCGCGGCCGGGGCTCGGGATCGGCCAGCGCGGTCACGATCACCAGCTGGTCGGCGTTGGCCACGATGATCCGCTCGAACGGGTCGCTGTCGTCGGCGGTCCGGCGCAGCGACGAGGTCCGCGGCTCGACCCGGACGATCCGGGCCAGCGTGTCGGGCGCCCCGGACACGTCCCCGACCAGCGCCACCCGGTCGCCCACCACCACGCCCTTGCGGCCCAGCTCGCGGGCCCGCATCGCGGTCACCGTCCGCCGGCCCTCGCCCTCGCCGTCGTCGACCAGGCAGCGGTAGCGGCCGCGGTCGACCGCGGTCACGAACCCGGCGACGGCGTCCTCGTGCGCGGGACGGCGGCGGGTGCGCGGCCGCGACCCGCGGCGGCCGGGCCGCACCCGGACGTCGTCCTCGTCGTACTCCCGTGCTCGGCGCGGTGGCAGTGGTCAGCCCCTCTCCGCCGGCGGCACCTCGGCGAGCATGCCGTCCCAAAGATCGGTGAACCCCGGGAGCGTCTTGCCCACGGTGGCCACATTCTCGACCTCCACCCCCGGGACGGCCAGGCCCAGTACGGCGGCGGCCATCACCATGCGGTGGTCGTCGTAGGTGCGGAAGAGGCCGCCGTGCAGCGGCCGCGGCCGGATCTCCAGCCCGTCGGGCAGCTCCCGGGCGTCCCCGCCCAGCCCGTTGATCTCGGCGACCAGGGCGGCCAGCCGGTCGGTCTCGTGCCCGCGCAGGTGCGCGATCCCGGTCAGCCGGGACGGGGTGCCCGCCAGCGCGGCCAGCGCCGCCAGCACGGGCGTGAGCTCGCCGACCTCGTGCAGGTCGGCCTCCAGCCCGCGGTACCCGGCGACGCCGCCGGCTTCGGCGGGGCCGGTGCCGCGCACGGTCAGGCCGCCGGGGCCGTACGACACCTCGGCGCCCATCCGCGCCAGCAGCCCGCGCAGCGCGTCGCCCGGCTGGGTGGTGTCCTCCGGCCAGCCCGGCACCGTGACCCGGCCGCCGGTGACCAGCGCGGCGCCGAGGAACTGGGCGGCGTTGGACAGGTCGGGCTCGATGACCCAGTCGCGGGCGCGGATCGGGCCGGGCGCCACCCGCCACACGTCCTCGCCCGTCTCGACCGCCGCACCGGCCTCCCGGAGCATCCGCACGGTCATGGCCAGGTGCGGCGCGGACGGCACCGGCGGGCCCTCGTGCCGTACCTCCACGCCCTTGCCGAACCGCGGCGCGGCCAGCAGCAGCCCGGACACCAGCTGCGAGGACCCGGAGGCGTCGATCGTCACCGCGCCGCCCGGCACCGCGCCCGTGCCGCGGACCACGAACGGCAGCGCGTCGCGCCCCCCGTCGTCGACGGTCGCGCCGAGATCGCGCAGCGCCCCGATGATCGGGCCCATCGGCCGCTCCCGGGCGCGCGGGTCGCCGTCGACGTCGACCGGCCCCGCGGCCAGCGCCGCGACCGGCGGCAGGAACCGCATCACCGTTCCGGCCAGGCCCACATCGATCTGGGCGGGGCCGGCCAGATCGTGCGGCATCACCCGCAGGTCGCCGGAGGCGTCCTCGACGATCCCGACGCCGAGTTCGCGCAGCGCCTCGACCATCAGGAGCGTGTCGCGGCTGCGCAGCGGGCGGACGAGCCGGCCCGGGCCGTCGGCCAGGGCGGCGAGGATCAGCGCCCGGTTGGTCATCGACTTGGAACCCGGGAGCGGGACGGTGGCGTCCACCGGGGCGTCGGCGACCGGGGCGGACCAGTGCGTCGAGGGCATGCCGCAAGGCTATCGGGCTTGGCGGGCGCGGGCGCGGGCCGCCGCCCGCCCCGCTCAGAGGGGAATGGTCAGCAGCTTGGCGCCGGTGCCCTCCACCACGACCTCGAAACGGTCGATCTCGCCCTTGGACAGCGCGGTGCCGCCGTGCGTGATCAGCGGCGCGGGGGAGCCCGGCACGCCGTACCCCTTCGGCGGGACGGCCCAGCCGGTCACGACCGAGCGCTCACCGGCGCGGGAGACCGCCTCCAGGCGGCACCGCAGCGGGCCGCGCACGCCGCGCAACTCCAGCCCGACGTGCGTGCCCCAGCCCTTGCTCTCCAGGCCCAGCGTGCCGGACGTGCCGTTCGCCCGGTCCGTCCCCGAGTGCCGTTCACCCCAGATGACCAGCGCCTGCGCGGGCCCGTGGTCGTGCCCGGACGGCGCGGGGGACTCGCCGTCGGTGATCGCCG
This sequence comes from Actinomadura rugatobispora, assembly GCF_042656285.1. Lineage (GTDB taxonomy): Bacteria > Actinomycetota > Actinomycetes > Streptosporangiales > Streptosporangiaceae > Spirillospora > Spirillospora rugatobispora. The sequence continues at coordinate 42,484 of NZ_JBHSON010000090.1, forward strand.
ATCCGATCGTGACGCCGGTCGCCAGCAGGACGGCCGCCGCGGCGGTACCGATCACGTACGTGCCGCGGCGGGTGCGGCGCGCGGCCCGCTGCCGCCGCCGCACCAGATCGATCACCTCGGCGGGCGGCGCGTCCGCGGCGGGGGCCGGGGGCGCCGCCGGGGCCGGCGGCGGCGCGGGCGCGCCGTCCACGGCGTCGGTGAAGTCCTTGATATCGGCGAGGGCATGCGCCGTTCCGGCCATGTCCCTGAGTTCGGCGGCGCACGACCCGCATTCGCGAAGATGTGCCTCGAAGGCCCTTCGGTCGTCCTCTTCGAGCAGGCCCAGGGCGTAGGCGCCGACATCGGTGTGCTCCACTCGCGAGTTCATGCCGTCACCCCTCTCTCTTCCAGTGCGACACGCAACGCGCGCAGCGCGTAATAGACGCGGGACTTGACCGTGCCCACCGGGATTCCCAGCACTTCGGCGGCCTGGTTGACCGTGCGGTCGCGCAGCACCGTCTCGGTCAGCACCTCCCGGTGCGGCGCCGACAGCGCCCGCAGCGCGTCGGCCACCACCACCTTGCGCAGGAGGCCGTCCATCTCGTCGGCCATCGGCAGGTTCTCCAGCGGCGCGTCGCCCACCTCCGGCGGGCGCACGTCGCGGTACCGCCGATGGTCGATGACGATACGGCGCGCGACGGTCGCCAGCCAGGGCATCAGGGACGCCGCCCCGGTGTCGAGCCGGTCGGCGCTGCGCCAGGCCCGGATCATGGTCTCCTGCACGACGTCCTCGGCCCACTGCCGGTCCCCGCCGGTCAGCCGCAGGACGAAGGCGAGCAGGGGACGGTGGTACTCGCGGTACAGCTCGCCGACGAGCCGTTCGTCGTCGGCCGCGGGCGCGGGACGGGGGCGGCGGATGAGGTTCCGCAGCCCGCCGGTCGTGCGCCCGGCCGCTCCAGGTGCTGCCATGGCCGTGCGTCTCCGTGGGTCGGGGGGTCCCCGGCCGGCCGCCGCGCGGAGTGCGCGCGGCGGCGCCGCCGGGTGGCCCGGAGGGACGGGCGGTCAGCAGGCAGTACGGTCCCGATTCGGCACCGGGTTCAACACCTTTGAGGCTTTCTTAAGGCTCTCTTCGGGAAGAGGCCTCCGCCGGCGGCTCAGCGCTTGATCTTGCGGACCGCCGCGCGTCCCGACCGCCGCGCCGACCCCTGCGCCGCCTTCATCGGGCCCTTGGCGGCCTTGACCTGCCCCTTCACGGTCTTCACCGACCCCTGGACCGCCTTCACCGGGCCCTGCGCTGACCGCGCCGCCTTCGCCGTACGGGCCCGGCGCAGCGCACCGCGGCGGCGGGCGTCGCGGACCTGCCGGGCGGCCTCCCGCCGGGCGTTCCTGATCTCGGCGGCGGTCTCCCGGCGCAGCGCCTTGGTCTCGGCCGCGGCCTGCACCCGCGCGTCGTGGGCCGCACGGCGCAGCTCGGCGGTGCGCGGCGAGCGGCGCGGCTCGGTGGCGGCCATCAGCAGCGCCCCGAACAGGCTCGCGCTCTTGAGGAGGTGGGAGCGCTCGCTCGCCCGGCGCTCGGGGTCGTCCTCGGTCCAGTACCGGTGCTCGGTCGCCAGCGCGGGGACCAGCTGGCAGGCCAGCAGGAGCGTGGTCGCCCGGTGGAACCTCCCGGTGAGCAGCAGCACCCCGGTGCCGAGGCTGAGCGCGCCCTGGACGCGCACCAGGGTCTCGGGGTCCTTGGTGGGCAGCCACTCCAGCCGGTCCGCGATCGGCTTGACGGCGGGCGCCACCTGCTCCGCCCGCGGGCCGGGATCGCGGAGCGTCTCCAGCCCGGTCATGATGTACGGCGCCGCCACGAGGGGGCGGGCCAGGGTCGTGAAGGGTCGCATGGAGGGCTACATGCCCACCGCTTGCGGGGTCAAGCACGGCGCGCCGTCGTAGGGAACGGGCAGGATGGACCCATGTGCGGTCGATATGCCACGGCGAGGGCGCGCCAGGAACTCCTCGACGAGTTCCAGGTGCAGCTGGACGCCGTAGAGAATGATCTGCAGCCCGACTACAACGTCGCGCCGACCAAGCAGGTGCCGGCCATCCTGACGCGCGTGCCGCGGGACGCCGGGGACCGGGCGGCGGGCGGCGCCGAGGCGGGCGGGGGAGCGCCGCCGGAGGGGGCGGAGGCCGAGGCCGAGGCCGTCCGGCAGCTGCGCACGCTGCGCTGGGGCCTGGTGCCCTCCTGGGCCAAGGACCTGTCCATCGGCAGCCGGATGATCAACGCGCGGATGGAGACGGTGCACGAGAAGGCCTCGTTCCGCCGCGCGTTCGCCAAGCGCCGCTGCCTGCTCCCGGCCGACGGCTACTTCGAGTGGTACACCCTCCAGGACCAGGGCGGCGAGGAGCCCGCCGACCCGGCGGAGAAGCAGAAGAAGGGCAAGAAGAAGCCGCAGAAGCAGCCCTTCTTCATCCACCCCAAGGACGGCGGCCTGATGGCCATGGCCGGGCTCTACGAGCTGTGGAAGAACCCCGAGACGGGCGAATGGGTGTGGACCTGCACGGTGATCACCACGGACGCGCCGGATGATCTCGGCCGGATCCACGACCGGATGCCGATGATCGTCGAGGCGGACCGCTGGGACGCCTGGCTGGACCCGGCCCTCACCGACACCGAGCAGGTCCGCGGCCTGCTGGTGCCCGCCATGTCGGGGACCATGGACGCCTATCCCGTATCAAAAGCGGTCAACAGCGTGAGAAACAACGGTCCGGAACTCATAAAACCTTCGGCGAACGGGGATAGTCCAGGCGGACATTCCGACACCTTGTTCTGACCGTCGGTGCGAAGGCGGTCGGACGGCGAACCCCTGCGCCGACCCCCCAGCGGCGCGTACCGGGAGGAGTTCCGGCACCGTGGACACCGCCACCGCCCGCACCCGCCTCGAGGCCCTGCTGGCCGATCTGGACCGTTCGACAGCGGTCCTCAAGAGCGAGCATCCCGAGCGCGAGCTCTCGGCCGCCGACGCGGGTTCCAACCTCTCCGACAGCGACCGCGTCGAGGCGGCGCTGGAGTCGATGGGGCGGCACCGCGCCGCGGTGGAGGCGGCGCTGGCCCGGGTCGCCGCGGGCAGCTACGGGCGGTGCCTGGGCTGCGGGAAGCAGGTGCCGGAGGGCCGGCTGGAGGTGCGCCCGGAGGCCGCCCGCTGCGTCACCTGCCAGGCCAAGCACGACCGCGCCATGCGCTGACCCCGCCGCGCGCCGGCCGCCCCGCCCCTCCGTCCGCCCGGCCGGCGGGCGGGGCGGGTCAGCCGCGGCGGCGTGCGCTGGCCAGCAGGTGGACGCCCAGCGAGTCGTCGTTCAGCGGCGCGTTCAGCTCGGTCCGCACCAGCCGCGGCAGCGCCCGCGGCGAGGACGACAGCACGTGCTCGACGGTCGAGGGCGACAGCACCGTGCGCGGCCTGATCCACTCCACCTCCAGCCCGGCGTCGGCGAGCAGCTCGCGCAGCTGCTCGGCCCAGAAGCAGCGGGTCATCGTGCCGTCCGGCCACGGCACCAGCAGCACCTCGGCGCTCGGCACGTCCGACAGGTGCGCCCAGCAGTTCTGCTCGGCCAGCAGCGCCATGCCCAGCGTCAGCGAGTCGACCGACAGCAGGACCCGGCCGCCCGGCCGCAGCACCCGGGCGATCTCCGCGACCGCCGCCTCGGTCACCAGATGCCGGGACAGCACCCGGTTCTCCGCGACCACGGCGTCCACGCAGCCGTCGGTGAGGAAGCCCAGCGCCCCCGAGTCGGCGATCACGCGCCGCGGCTCGGAGGGCGGGCCGGCGGGCGGGCCGGAGCCCCGGCCGTTCTTCGGGGCGATCCCGTTCCCGCGGCCCCGCGCGTGCGCGTTCCCGTTCGCGTTCGCGTTCGCGGGCACGCTCTTCGCGCCGCCCTCGGGGCCGCCGGCCGCCCCGGGCCCGGTCGCTCCGGGCCCGGCCGTCTCGGGACGGGCCGAACCGTTGATCTCCAGCGCGCCGGCGGGGGCCTCGGCGCCGGCGGGGCCGTGCGGGCCCAGCTGCGGGTCCAGCACCTGGATCACCCGGTGCCCGGCGGCCGCGGCCTGCGCGCCGCTGCGCGCGGTGTCGCCCGCCAGGTCCAGGATCCGCGCGGGCCGGCGCGGCAGCCAGCGGTCCAGCTGGGCCGCGGCCACCGCCCAGTAGAACCGCCAGTAGAGCGCGAGAGGTTCGTCCTCGTCCGGGACGGGTTCGCCCGGGGAATCGCGCAGGCTGGCAACGGAGGGCTCGGGAGGTCGGGCCGGCACCGGTAGCAACGGTTTGCTCCTGTTCTCGCCGTGTATGTCGATTGTTCCCCCGCCGGGCCCGGACATCACCCTCCGTGCAGTTCCGGATGGAATGCCCTCCGGCCCCGGCGCCGGGAATCGACGGGGCCGTACCGGCGTTGCACCGTCTCATAACGCCCGCGCGCATGCGCCGAACGACACGGGTTCCGGGTGGCCGGTTTCCGAACTTCGGACGGTGCTGCCCCGGCACGTCCGGGGCACGTCCGGCGCGCGGCAGAAGAGTCCGTCACAGCGGAGGTGCAGCCCATGACCACAGCCGTTGCCGAACACGCGAGAGGCCCCGCGGCGCCGGTGCGCACCGGTGGCGTGCCCGCCCCCGGCGGCGTGAAGAGGCAGCGAGGCCCGCTATCGTCTGTGCAGTACGACGCCGACGGCGTCACCACAGCGGAGGGGGTGGGTCAGGTACCGGGCACCACGGAGACCGTGGAGCAGCGCCAGGAGCGCTTCCAGCGCGACGTGCTCCCGTTCTTGGACCAACTGTACTCGGCCGCGTTGCGCATGACGCGCAACCCGGCGGACGCCGAGGATCTCGTGCAGGAGACCTTCGCCAAGGCGTTCGCGTCCTTCCACCAGTTCAAGGAGGGCACGAACCTCAAGGCGTGGCTCTACCGGATCCTGACCAACACCTTCATCAACTCCTACCGCAAGAAGCAGCGGCAGCCGCAGCAGGCGGCCACCGAGGAGATCGAGGACTGGCAGCTCGCGCGCGCGGAGTCGCACACCTCCAGCGGCCTGAAGTCGGCCGAGGCCGAGGCCCTGGAGCACCTGCCCGACTCCGATGTGAAGCGGGCGCTGCAGGACCTGCCCGAGGAGTTCCGGATCGCGGTCTATCTCGCCGACGTCGAGGGCTTCGCGTACAAGGAGATCGCCGAGATCATGGGCACGCCGATCGGGACCGTGATGTCGCGCCTGCACCGCGGAAGGCGGCAGCTGCGCGGAATGCTCGAGGACTACGCCCGGGAGCGCGGCCTGTCCCGGGCGAGCGGGAAGGGTGAGTGAGCCATGAGCTGTGGCGACCACCACGAGACGCCGTGTGAGGAAGTACTGGCCCGCGTCTACACCTATCTGGACGGCGAGCTGGACCAGGGCGGCTGCGGCGAGGTGCAGCAGCATCTCGAGGAGTGCGGCCCGTGCCTGCGCGAGTACGGCCTCGAGGAGGCCGTCAAGAAGCTGGTGAACAAGTGCTGCCGGTCCGACCAGGCGCCCGAGGACCTGCGGGCCAAGGTGATGGGACGGATCGAGGAGGTCTGCGGCGAGATCAGGACGGCCGAGTCGGCCGCCCCGTCCGCGGCCGCCGAGTCCGCCTCCCCCGGCAAGATCACCGGCTCGGGCTGACGGCTTGACGGGCTGACGGCCTGACGGCGGCGGCGCCGCGCCCGGGGGCCTGGGTATCGTGCTCGGGTGCGCGTACTCGTCACCGGCGCGGCCGGCTTCATCGGGTCCCATCTGGTCGACCGCCTGCTGGCCGACGGCCATGAGGTGACCGGCCTGGACGACTTGTCGTCGGGCTCCAACACCCGTTCCGACATCGACCTGTGGCGCATGGACGTGGCCGACCCGGACCTGGCCGGACGGGTCGCCGCCCGCCCGCCCGAGGTGATCTGCCATCTGGCCGCGCAGGTCAGCGTGCGCGCCAGCGTCGCCGACCCGCTGGCCGACGCCCGCACCAACGTTCTGGGCACCGCCAACGTGCTGGAGGCCGCCCGCGCCGCCGGTGTCCGCAAGGTGGTCTTCACCTCCAGCTGCGCCGTCTACGGCGTGCCGGACGCCCTTCCCGTCCCCGCGTCCGCCGAGCTGCGCCCCGCCTCGCCGTACGCGGCGTCCAAGGTCACCGGCGAGGTGTACGCGCGCACCTACCGGGCCCTGCACGGCCTCGACTTCACCATCCTGACCCTGGCCAACGTGTACGGCCCGCGGCAGACGCCGGAGGGCGAGGCCGGGGTCATCTCGATCTTCACCGACGCGCTGCTGGCGGGCCGTCCCACCCGGGTGTTCGGCGACGGCACGCAGACCCGCGACTACGTCTACGTGCTCGACGTCGTGGACGCCTTCGCCCGCGCCGTGGACGGGCGCGGCGGGGGCGGCCGCTACAACGTCGGCACCGGCGTGCAGACCACCGACCGCGCGCTGCACTCGCTGGTCGCCGAGGCCGCCGGGGCGCCCGACGACCCCGCGTTCGCCCCGCCCCGGCTCGGCGACCTGCCCGCGATGGCGGTCGACCCGTCCACCGCGCGCGAGGATCTCGGCTGGACGGCCCGCACACCCCTGCGCGAGGGGCTGGCCGCCACCGTCGGGTGGGCCCGCGGCCGCGCCTCTCACCCCGGGTGACGTTCCCTTCACACTTTGCTCACGATTCTCGGCTTGCCTGTGTGACCTGGACCTCGCGCGTTACGCTTGTGCCGGAATCAGCGACGGGAACACATGCGTGCCCGGGCGGAGGGGAAGTGTTCGCCTGGGGGCCGGGTCGAGGGATCCGGCGGGCCTTGGAACGCGGGGGAGGCAGCGAGCCATGCTCGTGCATGTGGTCACCGCCGGTCTCGACCGGATCGGGCCTGTCATGACGTCGTCGTCGCTGACCATGACCAGGGGCGTGTCCTGGGTCTGACGTGCCGCGAGCGCGGCACGGCCGGCCCCGGCGGCGGCCCGCGTCGAACCCCCGGCGACGGCACGGGGGAAGGTCACTCCCGAGGGGGCGGCATGCGTGGACTACCTCTCGCTGCCTGGGCGTACGTCTGCGGCGTGGTCGCGCTGGCGGCCGGGCTGATCGCGACGGCGTCCTACGAGGGCATGGAATGGCGCACGCTGGCCGTGCTGGCCGTGCTGTTCCTGATCTGCGACTCGGCCCCGGCGCTGCTGAACGTGGAGCGTGCCCGGGTCTCGCTGAGCTTCGCGGCCAGCCTGGCCTCGGTGGTGCTGCTGGGCCCGGCCGGGGCGGCGCTGCTGGGGGTGTGCGCGATCGTCACCGGCCAGCGGCTGTTCGCGCCGGTGAAGCGGCTGTTCAACGGCGCCCAGTTCGCGCTGTGCGGGTACGCGTCGGGCGTGGTCTTCGGCGCCCTGGGCGGGCAGCGGTTCGAGCCCGGCCAGGTCGACTGGGTGGAGCACGTGATCGGGCCGTTCCTGGGCGCGCTGGTCACCTTCGTCCTGGTCAACCTGCTGCTGGTGGCGGGGATCCTGCTGCTGAGCAAGCAGGCGGCGCCGCGCGAGCTGCTGAGCGCCAGCGGCCAGCTCGCCTTCGGCTGCCTGGGCTACGGCATGTTCGGGCTGCTGATCGCCGGGCTGTGGTCGCGGGTGGGCATCGGCCCGTTCGCCGCGGTGCTGGTGCTGCTGCCGCTGTTCATCGCGCGGTGGGCGTTCGAGCAGACGCGGGCGCAGCAGCAGGCGCACGCCGCGACCCTCGCCGCGCTGTGCCAGGCGGTGGAGACCAAGGACTACTACACCCGCGGCCACTCCGAGCGGGTGTCGCGCGGCTCGGTGATGATCGCGCAGGAGATCGGGATGCGGTCCGACCGGGTCGAGGCGATCCGGTACGCCGGGATGCTGCACGACGTGGGCAAGCTGGGCGTGCCGACCAAGTTCCTGCAGAAGTCGGGGTCGCTGACGGAGGAGGAGTTCGCGGCGATCCAGCTGCATCCGATGCGGGGGCTGGAGATCGTGCGGGAGATCGGGTTCCTGGACGAGGCGCTGGCCGGGATCATGCACCACCACGAGAAGATGAACGGCC
>NZ_JBHSON010000091.1:0-50463 GCF_042656285.1 Actinomadura rugatobispora
TCGTGCGGCCGCTGCCCGCGCAGGCGCCGCTGCGCGTGACGATGGCCATCGCCGCCGCGCTGGTCCTGCTGCTCGGCACGGCGGTCTTCACGGTGGCGGGCCCGGACGGCGAGGCGAAGGCGGCCCCGGCCGACGGCCGCATCCGCGTCGTCAGCTACAACATCCACGACGCCGTCGGCCCCAGCGGGCGGCTGAATCCGGAGGCCGTCGCCGCGACCATCGAGTCGCAGCGCGCCGACGTGGTGCTGCTGCAGGAGGCCGGGCGCGGGTCGCTGCTGTCGGGGACGACCGACGTGGGCGTGTGGCTGTCGCGGCGGCTCGGGATGAAGCTGCTGTGGGGCCCGGCGGCCGACGGCCAGTTCGGCAACGCGATCCTGACCTCGCTGCCGGTGGAGCGGTCGGGCACGGGCCGGATGCCCAAGGGCGACTGGTCGCAGATCCGCGGGTACGTGTGGGCCCGGGTGCGGGTCGGCGGGCAGACCCTGGACGTGTGGTCGACCCATCTGGAGGGCGGCGCCGACCAGTCCGCCGAGCGGGGCCGGGAGATCGCCGCGCTGCTGCGGGCGTGGGGCGGCGCCCCGCGCACCGTGATCGCGGGCGACTTCAACGCCGGGCCGGGCAGCGCGGAGATCTCGCGGATGCTGGACGGCACCGAGCTGCGCAGCGCCGCGCCCAGCGGGGACCCGGCGCCGACCACCGGGGACGGCCGCCGGGTCGACTGGATCTTCGGCACCGACGACCTGATGTTCGGCGACTACGACGTGCCGCGGTCGTCGGCGTCCGACCACTATCCCGTCGCGGTGACGGTCCGGATCGGGCAGTGAGGGGACGGGGCGCGCGGGCGCCGCTAGGGTCGCGCCCATGAGCGAACCGACGGCCTCGATCGAGCGGGCCGGCCCTGACGACGCGGGCGAGATCCTGACGCTGCAGCGCGCGGCCTACGTCGCCGAGGCGCAGCTCTACGGCGACCCGTTCATCCCTGCGCTGGTCGAGTCGTACGACCAGATGCGCAGGCTGCTGGAGGGCGACGCGGCGGTGCTCAAGGCGGTGTCGGGGCGGCGCCTGGTGGGGGCCGTCCGCGCCCAGTTCAGCGAGCACACCTGCCTGGTGGGCCGTCTGGTGGTGGCCCCGGACATGCAGGGGCGCGGCATCGGCGGCCGGCTCATGCGCGCCCTGGAGGAGGAGGTGGCCGGGCGCGCCGACGCCTGCGTGCTGTTCACCGGCCACCTGAGCGAGGACAACCTGCGCCTCTACCGGCGGCTCGGCTACAGCGAGACCCACCGTGAACGGGTCGCGGCCCATCTCACGCTCGTGCACATGCGCAAGGCCCTCGTCCCCGCCGCGGCCGGGGGCTGACCCTCCGCCGGTGGCCGTGACGCGGCGGCACTACTGTGGTGCCGTGCTGAAAGTGGGACTTACCGGCGGTATCGGATCCGGCAAGAGCGAGGTGTCGGGACGGCTGGCCAAGCATGGCGCGGTGGTCATCGACGCCGACCGGATCGCGCGCGAGGTGGTCGAGCCCGGGACCCCCGGGCTGGCCGCGGTGGTGGCCGAGTTCGGCGAGGGGGTCCTGCTGCCCGATGGCGGGCTGGACCGCCCGAAGGTCGGCTCGATCGTGTTCTCCGACCCGGAGCGGCTGGCGGCGCTGAACGCGATCGTCCACCCCCTGGTGGGGAAGCGGACGCAGGAGCTGATGGAGGCCGCGCCCGAGGACGCCATCCTCGTCTACGACGTCCCGCTGCTGGCCGAGAACGGCCTCGGGGAGATGTACGACCTGGTGGTGGTCGTGGACGCCCCCGTCGAGACCCAGCTGGAGCGGCTGACGGGCCGCCGCGGCATGACCGGGGAGGACGCCCGCGCCCGGATCGCCGCGCAGGCCTCCCGCGAGGACCGCCGCGCCATCGCCCACCACGTGATCGACAATTCCGGCTCCCTCGACGACCTCCGCGCCCAGGTCGACGACCTCTGGAAGGACCTCACCCGCCGCGCCCAGACCGCTGAGCCGATGCCAGAGCAATGAACTACGGATTCCCCCCTGGGACTGAGGCTCTCAGGGGAGGAGCGGGCGTTTCAGGGCCGTCTCGCCTTGTTGCAGCGCCCGGCGACCGGAACTGCGTCGCATGGTTTGTCTGCGCACCCGCGGCATAGCAGTCAAGAGCCCGAAGACATCTGGTCCGCCTTCCGGATGGCGTTGGTGAGTGCCGAGTGGGCGTGGGGCCATGGGATGCGTTCTTGCTCGAGTAGCAGGCCGGCGCCGTGCTTTGCGGCATGATGCACAAGATGGCGGTAGAGAGCCGCCTCGGCGTCGGTGAGATGCGGGACGACGCTTCTCCGGGGGACCGTGCCCTTGACCGCGAGGTGCCGGAAACGCTCGAGCGTGGGGAGGTCCATGAGGAGCGAACGGGCAGGCACTCCACGTCCGCGGAGATCGCTGACGAACTGCAGCCCGGGAGCATCGATGTCGCCCCAGTAAAAGACCGCGCGAGCGTTTCGCACCCAGGAGATCCGGGCGTAGTCCGCGATGTTGAAGCCCTGACCGTGCAGTACGACGGTGTCTGCCTGGTCGTCGGTGATGGCGTAGCCGGTTTCCTTGTTCTCGAGGATGATTACTACCCGCGGGTGCCGGGGCCACCGCTCGAGGTCCTCACGAGAGGTGGCGAAGTGCCTCATTCCGGCCATCCGGGAGCGTAGCTCGGGATCGAGCACGGCGACCTGGATCAGCTCGGGTGGTAGGCGAAGCCCGAGGCGTTCATGCAGCCGTCTCCGGGTGGATCCGGATGCGGCGTCCTCGGCTGGAGGAACGCCGTCGTCCCCCTCTCCGATGAGGGCCAGGACGAGGGCGGCGTGCCTGCTGAGCCACTTGGTGTCGATGCCTTCGATGGGCAACTGGCGCAGCAGGCGGTCGGACGTCGGGTTCTCCTTCAGCCAGGCGGCCGTGTCGACCAAGCGCTGATAGTCCCGTTCCGTCAGCTCGGTCATCCGCCGGATCACTCCACTGAAACGTGCGTCGGGGAACTCGTGCTGCAGTCTGGTGAGACGATCGCCGCACCGCGTCCACGTGGCGCGAGTGACCGGCAGAGCCGCCGCCACCTCGCGCGGTCGATCGAGGATCAGTGTTCTGGGCATGGCATGGGTTCCCGTCGGGAACCTGAGCCTCGTGTGGTCTACCGTCCCGGGGCCTTCGTAAACAGCCCATCTCGCGGCCCAGGCGTGGCAGGCCACGGGGTCGGCGGAGCGTTGCCGCGGGGTCGGCGGATGCAGGGAGATCCGCAGCGGCCAGGTGCCTTTGCCTCGTGCCCAGTCGGGGTAATCGCGTTCGAACCTGGTGCCCAACTGCCCGAGTACGTCGTCCGGCTCACGCATCCGTGGCTCCATCGGCCTCGGCGACCCGCCGGGCGGCGAGTTCGCCGAAGGAGGCGGTGGCGGCGTTGGAACGCGCGCCTTCGGCCGTGGAACGCTTCTCGACCAGGATCGCCTGGCCGATGAAGGGCTCGAGCACACCGGACATGCGGATCGGTGCGGCGATAAGGAGCTGGAAACCGAATTCGTCGAACGCCGCCAGCGCCTGTGCCGAGAAGGTCTCGTCGGACTTGCTGAATGCTTCGTCCAGCATCAGGGCCGCGAAGCGCGGTCGTCCGCCGGAGCCGGCGTCCGCGAGGTTGTAGCTGAGGGCTGCCGCGAGACAGAAGGCGACGAGCTTCTCCTGCTCTCCACCCGAGTTGGAGGCGGTGTTGCGATGGGTGTTGACCGTGACTCCGTCCGGTGTCTCCTCGCGTCCATAGAACGCGTAGCCCTGCCGGACGTCCAGGACGTTCTCCGTCCAGCGGCGTGATTCGGCGTCGTCGGCGGTGAAGCGTTTCATCAACCTGCGGACGCGCTTGAACTGCCCCATCGACGCCTCGGCGTTCGCCGGCGCGGCCGCCTCGTGGCGCAGGAGCGCGTCGACGTGGGAACGGAACTCCCTGCTCTCCGTGAACGGTTTGACCGTATAGGCGATCTGTAGACGGGTTCCGGTGTTGAACTCCGTTCGCCGCAGCCCCTCGTTCACCATCTCGACGCGCTCCCGGATCTGTCTGGCCGCCTCCTCGATGGCGCGTTGCACGAACATGATCGACGGCACCATGTCCCGGCTGATCATGAGTTGGAACCTGCCCATGGCCTCCGGTAGCCGGCGTTCGCTGATCTCGTCGTGCAGCGCGGCGAAGTCGCCGCCGGAGCGCTCGACATCGCCGGTGCCATCGGGTGCGGAATCTGGCCACTTATCCAGGAAGCGGTTGATGTCTCCCTTCATCCCGCTCAGAGCGAGGTCGTGGCGTGATCTGGCCTTCTGATGCCGTCGCTCGAGGTCGCTGCGAAGGAGTTGCCGAAGATGAGGCATGCCTTCGGACGAAACAGCTGCATCGAGCTTGACGAGCAAGGCATCGAGGTACTCCCGGTCGCCGTCGTCGACCGTGTGCGGCCGAGGGCTCTGCCGGGCGAGTTCCCCGGTCAGCGTCTCTTGTCGCCGCTCGCTCTGGGTGATCCGGTTGCGCAGGTCGGAACAGGCGTCGTTCAGTCCCTGCCACGCGGTCTTGGCGGCGTCGCGTCGTTCTTCCAGTCGTCGGAGGTCGACATCGTTCTCCTTGATCTCATGGATCCGTTCGGTGAGCTCGTCGATCTCGTGCTGGGAGCGCCTGTGGTCGAGGTCGCCCCAGGCACTGTGGGCTACGACCTGTTCGGCCGCATGAACCACCTGATCGATTGCGGTGTTCCGGCGATCCAGGTCGTCCGCTCCGGCCGCGGCCTTGTCCCTTTTCGACTCGAGCTCGGTGATCTCTGCCTGCAGTGCTTCGCGCTTGGTCACGACATCTGCGCCGAGAATGTACGACGAGGGGCTCGTCAACTCCGGCCGGTCATCCTTGCGGTAGTGGTTGCCGGGCAGCTTCACGGTCCCCCGCACCGTGACCGCCACCCGATGTTCGTCGAGATCGCGGGCCGACCCGACACAGACGTGTTCGAACCTGCGGGCCACCTGCCCTGCGAGCCAGGGGCCGTACGGATGCCCGGTGTTCACACCGAGCTTGCTCGCCAACGTGCCAGGTTCCGGGCGCGGTTGGTGCTCGGACGCCGCGGTGACCACGCTGTACTCGACGATGCCGTGCATATCGTTCTCGTCGATGAAGGTCTTGACGGCGTGTTGCCGGTCAGCGGGCACCAGCAGCCGGAGCCCGTAGTTGCGCAGCACCTTCTCGGCCGCGGGCCGCCAGCGCTCTTCACCGGGCAGAACGTCGAGCAGTTCGGCCACGTACGGCAGCTCCGCCGCTGAGAGGCCCGACTGCTTCGCGATCAGGTCGCGGCGCCGCAGTTCCTTGGAGGGAATCAGCGAGCCGGCCCTGACGAGCGCTTCCAGCTCCTCCTGCCTGGCCTGGAGATCGCGCTTCGCGTTGGCGGCCTCCGCGAACGCGTCGTGCAGCACGGGCTTGAGCTCTTCCTTCTCGGCCGCCGCATGATCGCGCTTTGAGCGGACCATGCCCCGCAGGGCGAGGAAGGCGTCCTCGTCGTCCGGCGGGGCGAGTTCAAGCCGACGGAGGTGGCTGGCGTAGATATCGAACGCGCGCTTCCTGTGGTTGAACTCCGTCCGGGCGGACTTCAGCCGGGTGCCGAGCTGGTCGAGTACGTCGCTCGCGCGCGTGAGCTGGTTCTCCAGGGAGAGGTAGTTGCTTTCCGCCTGGTCGGCGAGCTGGAGTTGCTCCTCCAGCCGGCCGCCCAAGTGCTCCAGCTTCTCGGCCAGCCCTTCGATCTCCGTGCGGAGAACACCGAGGTGAACGGCCCGAAGGTAGCGGTCGACGGGGGCGCCGAGAAGCCGCTCGGTGAGCGCGGCCTCCTTCCTCGCCTCGCCGTACGCATGCCAGTGACCGGGGATCGGGGCGAGGATCTTGAGCTGTTCATGAGCACGGCGGGCGGTCTCGTACGCCTCGTTGAGAGGGGTGAAGGCGTCCTCCATGCGCTGCGCCGCCGCATAGGTGGCGGGCGTGTCCAGCATGTTCTCGCGGACGAACAGGTTGAGGTCGCCGACGTTCTTCATCGCCTTGGCCTTGCCCAGCAGCGACAGCGCCGTCTTGGAGGTGCCGAGCCCAATGCGCTTGCGCAGCTGACGGGTATAGGCCTCCGGGCCCTCGGGGCAGTCGGCGGGGTACGCCTTCCCGAGCCATCTCGTGTCGAACCCCCTCGCGGCCCACCCCTCCAGTGTGATCAGTTCGAAGTGGCCGTCATGCAACCGGTACATCGACTTCAGGGCCGAGCCGTCGGTCTCGGTCCCGGAGAACCACTTCACGACCACGGCGGTGGTCACCGAGCCGAGTCCGTCGTCGTAGGTGGCTCCGACGGCCGACCAGGTCGGTTTGCCGCCACGCAGGTAGCGGACCTGCGATCGGCCTTGTTCGTCGTCGGTCTCGGACCATGCGCCACGAACGTAGTCGGCCACGCTGCGCGTTCCCTGCTTCGCGCCGCGCGCGGTCAGGTCCGCCGAGGCATTGAAACGCTGGTCGCGGGTCGGTAGCAGCGCGATCGAATGAGCGTCCATCAGGGACGACTTGCCGGAACCCGACGGTCCGGTGAACAGGACACCGCGCGCGTCGATCGGGAAGTCCTTGTACCCGCAGAACGTGCCCCAGTTGATCACCTGGAGCCGGGCCAGGCGGAACTGGCCCGCAAGGACTCCGCGGTTCGTGAGATCGTCAGACATCGGCGGTGCCTCCCCTTTCCCCCTCCGCAGAGCCGTCGTCTTCCACGTCCTTCCGTTCACCGCGTTCGTCGACGCCGGCCGTGTCGCCTTCGTCGGCGTGCTGGAGCGTGCCGTCGGCGATCGCCCGGTAACGGTCGCTGAGCGCCTCGACGCGCTCAGCGGTGAGGATCGAGGTGATGACGCCGTAGATGACGTAGCGTCCGGTGCCCTTGATGGGCTTGATGATCGCCGCATCCTCCAGCGTCTTGATCGCGGTGCGTGTCTTCTTGTCGAATGCGGCGTCGTCGGTGTCGTTCTTCCGCCGGTACGCGAGCATGTGGTCGACCATGTCCGTCGTCTCGACCACCGGGGCGTCCGGCGCGAGCACGTACTGGTTGTACAGATACAGGCAGAGCGCGCTCGCCGCGAGGCTGAGCGTCTTGGTCCGCAGGATCGCGCGGCCGTGGGGGCTCGGGTCGCCGCCCTGGCGGGTGAAGGCGTAGCCGTGCTCGCGGTTGATCTCCAGCACGAGCCCCAGCTCGGAGAGCCGGACACGGAGTTGGTCCGCGTACTGGACGACCGCCGCCCAGGCCTTCCGCGACTGCTCGCTGACGTGCGGCGCGGCGACCAGTGCCTGGAGAGCCCAGCATGCCTCGGCCGGCAGTTCGCCTGTGTCCCCGTCGAAGCGGGGCGGGCGCGCCGGGCCTTCGACGAGGGTGCCGGCGGTGCGGTCGTCGTCTTCCTCGAACACCTTGGCCAGCGTGTCCTCGGAGATGACGGCCGAGGCGGTTCGTCCAGGGGTGTGCGGGCCGGTGAGCGCCTCCTCGTCGAAGATCGCTGCGAAGGAGGGGTCAGGTGGGCCGGTCATCCGGAGTCTCCTTCCAAGAGGGACAGCTGCCCGGGCCGGGCGTGCTCGTGGGAAGTGGGGACGGTCGGGTCGGGGATCGGCTCACCGAACACCAGGTAGGGGAGTGTGATCTCACGGGGCCCGCGGTCGGTGTGAGCGAGCACACTGACCTGGGCGTCGCGATCGACCTCGCCATACCGGTTGGCGAGCGACCAGACTGCGATGATGTCGCCCGTGCGCGCGCCCGGCAGATGCTCCAGCACCTCGGGCAGGGTGGCGATGTCGCCGTGCGCCGCCATCGCCGCGTGTACCGCGTCGCGTAGGGCGAGCCAGTCGATCGACTCACGGCCTGCGAGAGCGGCCGGATCTATGTCGAACTCGTCCCCCGAATCGATCACCGGATCGGGGGCTGCCGGGCTGCCCTCGTCCAGCCGCAGCCGTCCGACGGAGGAGGTGTCGGCACCGCTCATGGGAATGGGGAACCCGATGTCGCGCCCGCCGTGCGTGACCTGGAACGCGTCGGCGGCCAGCGCCTGTGCCTCACTGATCCTGGTTCGCATGCCGCGGTAGTGCGCGGCGTCACCACCCCGGACGAAGGTGCTCATCCGCCGGAAGGCGATGCCCCGGGTCTGTTCCACCTCTTCGACGCGTTGCCACATCGCGTTGATGAATCCGCGCAGGATCTCCGCCAGGTGATCGGGCAACCCCTCCAGCTGCGTCAGGATCGCGTCGATGTCGGACTCCAGCTGGGCCCGTTGCGACGGCGTTCCGACCAGGGTGGCGAAGGCGCGGAACGCCTGCCCTTCCGGCGAGTCGGCGATGACATCGTGTCCGGCGAACATGCGGTCGAGGGTCTGCGCGAACTCCGCGGGATCGTCCGAGAGGCTCTGCCGGAGCAGCATGGCCGTGTTGGCGTGCATCTGCTCTCCGTACCTGGCCAGGTCGGCGGGGATCCGCTCGACCAGCTGAGCCACCGCGGCCACCCTGTCGATCAGCTCCCCGGCGTCGACGTCGACCGCCTCGCCGCCGTCGATCCGGTCGCGCTGGGCGGCCAGTACCGTGATCTGCTCGTCGATGGCCCGCCGTCGCGTGTTCGGGTCGGGATCGGACTCGGTGGCGATCTGCCGCAGCTCGGCCATGACCATCGACAGGGCGGACTGGGTCGCGACCGAGCTCTGCTGCCGGAGGCCGCGCATCTGGCGGACGGCGTGCGCGGCGCCGGTGGTGAGCTGGTAGCGCTCGGTCCGGGTCTCGGCGTCGATGCTTCGGTGCACCCAGCCCTTCTTCACCCACGTCGTCAGCATCCGCTCGGCGCCCAGCTGAACCGGATCGTCCGCGTCATGCTCGCCTGAGGTGAGGCCGCGCTCCAGCGCGGGCAGATCCTCGTCGAGCATGGCCGTCAGCGAAATCCCGTCGACGATCTGGCCGTCACCCAGGTGCGCGGCCATCAGCGCCATGGAGACTAGGGCGTGCTTCGACCTGAGGAGTGACATCGCGACATCTGCCGCGGATCCGGTGCGGAACTCGTGGAAGAACTGCTCGGCGCTCTTGGCTGCCACCCGGGGAGATCACCTCCGTGCGATCGGTGCTTCCGCCGCCGGGTGCCAGTCTCACCCGCGGGTACGACAAAACGTCACGATCCCTGTACTCAGGGTTTCTGCGGACGTGGGTCTCGGTCGTCGATCTCCGGGGCTTCCGGCTGTGCGGCGGTGTCCGACGCGGGGAATGTCAACGCCCCCTTCCATTGGTGATGGTCTTCACCATAAAGTGCTTCTTGGTCAAAAGATGAGTCAGTGCTCGGCGTGGCGTCGAGAAGATGGCGGGAGGTCGGTTCTGCCGCTCGACCATGACAACCATCAGGGCCATTACGCCGAGCAGTACGTCCGGGTGCTCGCGGCCGCGGTCGGCCTGCAGATCCAGAAGCCCGAACCGGACTGCGACGGGATCGACTTCGGCATCCGCTATCCCGGTGCCCGTAGCACGATCTATCTGCCGCAGATCGACGTCCAGGTGAAGTCGTGGCGTACCCCTCAGGGGAATTCGGACAATTGGCGCTATCCGCTCAAGATTGCTCATTTCAATCAGCTGGCCGGCGCCTTCGACATGCCCCGTTATCTCATCCTGGTCGTGGTGCCGGATGATCCCGCCGAGTACACCGAGGTCACCGGGACGGGCCTGACCTTGCGATGGGGCGCATACTGGGAGGGCTATCACGGGATCCATCCGATTCTCGATCGTCCCCGAGAGAAGAAGATCACAGTCGACGTTCCGAAGGCGAACCTCCTCACCGCGAAGTCGCTGCTGAGCCTCATGATCAGGCCGGGTGTGGGAGGGGTGGCGCCGTGACCGCGCGGTCTGATGAGGAGTACATGGCCGTCCTCGGCCGAGTGCCCCTGCGCGACGTGGAGGCATACCTCTCCAATGGCGGTTGGGAAGAGGCCGAGCGGATCGGTGGATCCACCCTCTGGGCGCTCACGCATGCAGGCGAAGACCGTGAGGTGGTCGTTCCCGGGGACGAAACCGCTCGCGACTACGTCCTGCGCATGGTCAATCTGCTTCAGGTCCTGTCAGAGACAGAGGACCGGCCCAGGCCGCAGATCCTGCGCGATCTCACGACCGTCAGCGTCGATCGCCATTACGTGCGCACCCACCCGGGAACACCACCCGGAACGATCTCGGTGGCGGACGGGCTCCAGACGGTCGACGGCATCCGCGAACTGCTCATCGTGGGCGCGTACGCGGTGGTCGCCGATCCCGTCCTGGTCCTGCCCCGACGCAAACCGCACCGGGTGGAGGAGTTTCCGAAGCGAGCACGGCTCGGGCCGTCCTCCGAGGGCAGCTACGTCCTTTCCGTGGAGGTTCCTCTCGACGAGGACGACGGGCTGTTCGCCGTCGACCAGCCGTTCGGGCGCAGAGCGATGCTGCGGCTCTACGACGCCGTGCGCGCGGCGCACTCGGCGGCGGGGGAGGCGCTCGACAGGTCGGAGCTGAGCCCGTTCACCGAACGCGTCGGCGAGGGGATCTCCGCGAATCTGTGCCGTGCCCTCTCCCGGTTCGGGGGAGCCGAGCAGGACCATCCGTTCGAGCTGCGCTTTTCCTGGGCGTTGTCCCTGCCGACAGGGGTTCGAACACCGCCGATCCGGTTCGATGAGGCGCAGGTGTCGGTGCTCGCCCAAGCCGAGGAGGACCTCGACGACGGCAGAATGCGCGACGAGCGGGTCGAGGTCACCGGCAAGATCTGGCGGACCGAACGTGATCGGCCGACGGAGCCCGGCTGGGTGGTGATCAAGGGTGTGGCGGCCACCAGGGACAAACGGATGCGCCGACTGATCTGGGTACGGCTCCATCCCGATTTGTTCAACCTGGCGCTGCGGGCCGCCGAGTACGGGGCGACGGTCCGGGCGGCGGGCGTGCTGGCCCGCAGCCGTAAGCGGACCGAGCTCCGGTCCCTGACCTCGTTCACGATCGAGGACGGCTAGCGCGCGGCACCGGTTCGAGAGGCCCCTCTCCGGGCCGCATCAGTGATCGGAAGTGGCGGACGATGCGGCCGACGGCGTCCGGGTCACGGACGGCCACGCCCAGTTCGATGTTGTGGGCGAGTGCCCGGTCGGTGAGGTTGGCGCTGCCCAGTACGGCGACCCGCTCGTCGGCGGCCACGAGCTTGGCGTGCATGGCCGCTCGCGCGCCGCGCACCATCGGGCGGCGGGGTGCCGGCCACGACCAGAACGTCACCGCGCCGCCGAGCGAGGCGAACGCGGCTTCCGCGCCGGTACCTCGCAGCGTGCCGCCGTCCGCTCGCCCGCTCTCCAGTACGAGATCGATACGGACTCCCCGGTGGACGGCCCGTTCCAGCTCGGCGAGCACGGCGGCGACCCCGAAGGCGGCGAAACTGACCACCAGCAGCGACCGCTCGCTTCCTCGGATCACCTCGGTGATGACCGAGCCGGTGAGCCGGACCGCGGTATCCGCGCCCAGGCTCACCGGCCCGCTGACCATGACATCGGTCTGGCGGGCGTGCTGTTCGGCATACGACGCGGCGCCGACCTCCAACGCGAGAGCGACCGCGGCCCCGGGTAGCGGGGGTCTGCCGGTCCGCCAAGCGGTGGCGAACCGCTCCACCTTGGCGGCGGCGACGGGGCCCGGCGTGGCTTCGATGAGCGTGGCCTCGACGCCCGGCCCGGGTAAGGACACCGAGCGTAAGATCCGCGCCCAGTCGGCCACGCAGCCGGGCGGCAGGTCGCGGGTCAGGTCCGCGATGACGGCCGCGAGCGGCGGGCTCACCGGGCCAGGAAACCGATGTCGGGGTCGGTCACCGTGTCCACGAGCAGGGCCCGATCCAGGTAGTGGTTGCCGCGCTCGCAGGACGTCTCGGCGGCGAACAGGCAGGCATGGCAGGCGGCGCCGTACAACCTGCCATGCACGCGTGGGTCGTGCTGTGCGCACAGCGGGTCGGAGCTGCAAAGACGAGCGGCCTCAAGGGCCTGACGGATCAGCGTGCCGAGCCGGTCGCGACGCCCCAGCGACACCAGCCCGCCCAGGGTGCCCTCACTGTCGGGAGCCGACGTGTACAGGAGAATGCCGGCCATCGGCCGGTCTCCGCCCCGCGCGTAGATCCGTTCGGCGATGCCCGAGGCGTTGTAGCCGCTCTCCAAGGCGAACTCGCGGATCAGCGCATGCGCGAAGGTGTGCAGCAGAAGGTAGCGCATGCCGGGCCACTGGCCTGGAGGAAGCTGACGTTGGCTTCTCCAGTCGTTGTGCGCGGGGCGCAGCATTCTGGCGCGCAGGCGGACGGGCTCCGACTCCTCCCAGTCCCGCAGCCGCTGCTCGTCGAAGCGCAGCAGGATGCCTTCGCCGCGGGTCTCCGCGCACGGTACCCACGTCGGCGCCTCCCGCGACAGGGGCACGCGACGGCCGCTGTCAGTGGCCTGCACATCCCATTCGGGAGCGTCGATGCGGGTGAAACCGTACAGGGCCGACACCCGACGGAGCCGCGACGCCAGCACCACCTCGCTCAGCCATGGACGGGCCTCGCTGGGGACGGGTTCCTTGCGAATGGTGAAGTCGGGAAGCTCGACCGGGTCCGGGCGGGTGAGGGCCTCCCACTCGGGGGTGTCGAGGTCCTGATCGTCGTCGTCGCCGTCGTCCTCGCCCTCCTCGGCACGGCGGACGATGGCCCGCCACACCTTGTCGATGTCGTACGACTCCAGCTCGGGCCAGCACGCGAAACTGGGCAGCAGCGCCGTGGCCTGCTCCCTGGACAGGCTGGCCAGCAGGTTGAGCTGTGCCCAGTTCTCGGCGACCTTCTGCGCGATCTCGTCGTCTGCCCGCGGCAGCGTGAACGCCTGGAGCTGCATGGCGAACCAGCCGTTGGTCGCGCCCAGCCCGAGGGTGCGGGTCCTGGCCCCGCACTCGGAGAAACCGGCCAGATGGGGGTTGCGGCCCCGGCATGCGGGCAGGTTGCGCCATGCGTCCAAGCCGAACGCCTGCGCCATGGACCGCCGGACGTTGCGACCGCACGAGCACTCCACGTACACGTTGGCGGCCTCACCGGTGGTGCCGCGCTCGAGCAGGCGCAGCACATGCTCGCCCTCCTGCGGGACCCTCCCGCCGTGCACGTAGTACAGCCAGGGGAAGTCGTCGAGGTGGCCGCCCTCGCAGGCGAGCACGAAACGCGCCGGAACCACGGTGGGCCGACTGCCACCACGCCCCCGGCAGCCGTGGACGTACCGGATCCGTTCCGGCGAGAACGAATGCGGCAGCAGCTCGAACATGCTGCTCTCCACGGGGGCGAGCCGGTTGCAGCGCAGGTCGGAGCAGCGCAGCCAGCGCGGGAACAGCCGGACCGGCACCCCGACGCGCGTCCATTCGGCGAACGGGTCGGAGGTCTCGGGGATGTAGGGCGGTGTGCGCAGTGTCTCGACCTGTGGCCCGAGCTCGCGGCGGATCGCGGCCAGCAGGCGGTCCTCGCGGACGATGGTCGTCTTGGCCAGGTCCCAGTCGTCCAGTCCCGCGACGACGACCGACAGGTTGGGGAGGTCGGCGACCGCGCCGACGCCGTAGGTGTGCAGGAGCTGGTTGGGCCGCAGTTCCCCGACGCGCATGGGCTGCGGGGCGGGCATCGTCATCGGGGGCCCCCGTCCTGGTCATCCGGCCCGGAGGAGCCGGGGCCACCGTCACCGTCGTCGGCCTCGGCCACCGGAGCGTACGCGGGTTCGGTCGTGATCGACAGCCCGTCGTCCTCGGGGAGGAGCAGCAGCCGGACGCCGGGCTCCACGTCGCGGAGCGAGGTGGGGCAGGTCATCGCCACCCACGGGCCCTGCTCGGGGCGCCGCAGCAGCCCCACCACCTCGTCGGCGCGGCCCGGCGGGTGGTCGTAGGCGAGCCGCCGGCCGGGTATCAGCCGCTGGGCGTTCCAGTGGTCGAGGCGGGCGTCAAGGTGCTGCTCGACCGCGCGCCCCACCCTGTTGTCACTGGTCACATCCGCGGCGCGGCGCCCGAAATAGCGCACGACGTGGTCGGCCAGCGTGCCGTTGCGGTCGAACCAGGCCGCCTTCAGGTTGCCGTTGTAGTCCTCGGTCAGATCGCGGACCAGCGCCATGAGCACTCCGGTGAGCCCGCGGTCCACCGCCCGATCGGCGAAGGGGGTGACCGACAGCGCCTCCACGTGACGGTAGACGGTGCCGTGGAAGTACTCGAACGTCTCGAAGTGCGACAGGTCGCGGGGACGCGCCCAGTTGAAAACGGTGAACACCAGCCCGGGTGCCGCACGACCGACGCGGCTGGTCGCCTGGATGTACTCGGCGGTCGACTTGGGCTGCCCGGCCACCGTCATGACGCCCAGCCGGGAGACGTCCACCCCGACCGCGATCATGTTGGTGGCGAGCAGCACGTCGATCGGCCGCCGCTCGCCCCGCGCGCGGTTCGCCCGGAACGGGACCTTGAGATGCTCCAGGACGTCGGGGATGTCGGGCGACGACAGCCGGGAGGTGAGCTCCTTGGCCAGCGGGTCGAAGCGCCTGGCCAGGCCGCGCTCGTCGGCCCGCGCCAGGCGGGTGGACACGTCGTCCTCCACGAGCCTGCGCATGCCGCCGAGGTCGCGCAGGCTGTTGAAGTAGCCGACCAAGGTCATGTACGGGTCGGTGACCTCGTTCCCGCCGTACTTGTCGTGGAGCGCCTGTGCCGCCCCGAGCACCGACACGTACACCCGGATCAGCGTCGATTTCATCCGTACGCCGTGGGCGCAGATCCCTATGTAGCGTCGGCCCGGCCGATACCCCGGCGCGGTGGGAGTGGCAGGACGCTGCCGGGCGAAGAAGCTGTCGCCGATGTCGACGCCGGCCGGGGGGAACAGCTCGGTGCGCCGGTTGAACAGTGCCCCGATCTGCTTGCCCGCCCGGCGGATGGTCGCCGTGGAAGCGATGATCTTCGGGCGGACGCTCTCGCCGCCGTCCCGCTCCCAGGTCGCCAGCCGGTCCACCGCCGTCTCGTAGAGGCCCACCAGGGATCCGAGCGGGCCCGAGATCAGGTGGAGCTCGTCCTGGACGATCAGGTCGGGCGGGCGCAGCCGGCCGGTCGGCACGATCCGGGCGGCCGGGGCGTCCCCCTTGGCCGGGTGCGACGCGCTGCCCGACAGCTCCCAGTCGGCGGAACGGAGATCGTCGGTCACGTAGCCGTGCCGCTCGCACCGCCGCGACACCCGGCCGAACAGGGCGAGGGTCTCCCCGCGCCAGGCGAGCTGGGCGAACTTGTCCACGGTGCCGATGATCAGGCTGGGCAGCAGGCGGTAGATCTCCTCGTCGACCACCACGATCGGGATGCCCTCGCGGCCGCCGGCCATCCCGAACCGGCAGAACACGTCGGGGCAGATCACCAGCGTCCGGCGGCGGATCATGTCGACCTGGACGTCGCGGCCCGGCTCCAGCCTGGTGCCGCACCAGGGGCAGGAGGTCAGCTGGTGGGGGGAGCCCTGTGCCCGTGCCGGACCGCGCCGGTTGCCCTTGTGCTGCTTCAGCCACTCGGCGGCGTGGTCGGTGCGGTTGGGCGTCACCCCGGCGCCGACCCACAGGCCGATACGGAACGGCTCGCGGCCCCAGGTCCCCTCGTCGTCGGCGCGCAGCTTCTCGCATGCGCAGATCAGCGCGGTGGCCCGCTGGAACTGCTGGATCGTCAGCAGCCGCAGGGTGTAGCGCATCAGCACGGCCACGCCCGCGCCGGAGTCGGTGCCGCCCACCGGCGGCTGGAGCCGCCGGATCGCGAGAGTGAACGCGGTGAGGCCGAGGTAGGCCTCGGTCTTGCCGCCGCCGGTGGGGAACCAGAGCAGATCGGCCAGCGCCGAGTTGCCCGGGGCGCGCTCGGGGTGCGCGGGGTCGGCCAGCGCGGGCAGGTTCAGCAGCACGAACGCGAGCTGGAACGGGCGCCACCGGTGGTTGTCCGGGTCGTCGACCTCGGCGAGGGCGGTCTCCAGGGCGACGGAGTCGTCGACGCCGCGCCGGTCGGCCGCCATGGTGTGGATGCGCTGGAGGTACATCGCGCGGTTGGCGAATCCGAACGCGCGCCGGGCATGCGGATCGCCGAGGCGCTCGATGCCGTGCTGGATCCTCGTGGCGGCCAGCTCCGCCTTCTCGAGCGCGGCCTCGGCGTCGGAGCGGTGCCGCTCCAGCCTGCGGGCCGGGTCGTCGAGGTCGGCCCGGCGCCGTTCGATCCACCGGCGGTAGCCGGTGACCAGCGGTGTAAGCGCCGCCAGGAGCGCGGCGGGAGGACCGTCGGCGAGCTCGGCGAGCCGTTTCATGTCGAGCTCGAGGTCGGCGAGCTCGGGAAGGTCGGGGTCGTCCTCCGCCTTCGGCACGTCGGTGTAGGGGATCTCGTATTCGGGCACGGCCGCCGTGGTGATCTCGACGGCGCGCATGGGGTCATCGGGGGACTGGGTCACGTGGACGCCGGTGCCATGCCCGACAGCGAACTCCGGATGGAAGCGGTAGGCCATGCCCAGGCGGTTCTGCTCGGCCTTGTCGGCGTCGTCGCCGCCGCTGGCCCTGTCCGGCCGGGGCAGGAAAGGCGCGGACCCGCCGGGCGCCCGCACGGTGATCGAGGCCTGGAACAGCCACGCCGAGTCGGGAAGCCGCTGGGGCCTGGGCTGGCCGTTCACCAGGAAGATCGATACCAGCCAGTGCCCGTCCAGGCGACGGGCTCGGCCCTGCACGGTCACCTGCGGCAGCGCATCGATCACCGGTTCCGGGTCGAGCGTGCCCTCGCGGAGCTTCAGTGAGACCTCGCCGTGCTCAGGGATACGACGCCAGACCGGCCCGGCCGCGTCGTCGTCCTCCGCGTGCACCCGCTCGTAACGGGCCCACTCGGCGGCGACGGGCACCTCGTCGAGCTCGCCGTCGATGTAGACCGTGCAGCCCAGCGAGGACGGTGCCAGGCTCACGATGTTGGGAGCGCTCGGCTCGGTCTGGTCCTCTCCGAGATCGGCGCCGTCGGCGTCGGCGGTGTCGTCCTGCTCGTCCGGCTCGATCACCGTGCCGTCGGGGGCCAGCCTCCCCAGCACGTAACGATCGGTCGGCCGCTCCCGGAACTCCTCGAACTCCCCGGCCAGCGGACCGTGCAGATCCTTGATCACAAGTCGCTGCAACTCGTCGCGGATCACGGCGGGGTCGGGGGCCCTCAGCACCGTCTCGTCAGTCACAGCGCCACCCTAGACGCCGCCACCGACACCCGCCCCGTGTCTGAGAGTCGGCCGCCGATCGCGCGTGCACACGAGAACGCGGTGGCCTTTCGGCCCACTCGAGAGTGTTGCACTAGTGATGCACTAAGAGTGCATCGGGTGCTAGAGTGGAGAGCATGAGCACGAGAACCTTCCCGTTCAGCACCCTTGTCCGTGAGCGCGGTGAAGTGTTCACCGCCGTGGACAACGCCGATGTCCTTCTGGAGCGGCGTGACGCCGAAAACGTGTGGCTGATTCGCGATGAGCGCTACCAGGCCGCTCAGGACGCGCTGCTCACCCTCGCTCGGTCGATGGCGATCGTTGCCCGCGCCAACCGTGAACTGGCCGAGGAAGCTCTCGCTCAGGACCTGCCCTGGCTGACCTGGCTGCCCGAGGCGGAAGGCCCGCAATGCGTTCGTGAACTTCTCGACCACCTGGTGGCCGGCGCCGACACCGGCGAGCTGCTGCCCTACGCGCGGGCCAAGCGCTCCTGGAAATCAACGGCGATCGCCTGGAGCGACCCCGAGACCGCCCGCGCCCTGCGTCGGCCGTTGCCTGGAGACGGGCCGGTCCTGTTTCCCCCTCCGGTCGACGCCGAATGAGTGCTCCCAAGCGCGGCGACGAACTCCATCCGCCCGCCGAATGGTCTCTCGTCGCAGCTGATAACGCGGTGGGAAGGGCTTGGAGGCAACTGTGCAATCAGGTTCCCGGCAATGTGCGGCGAGCGTGGTTCGACATCGTTGATGAGCCACGTGCCACCACGCCACGGCAGCACCGGCTCAGCGGCTCTCTCGGCACAGCGAACGTCAAGGGAGAGATCTTCGAGCAGTGGCAGTACGAAGTCACCGGGGGCGGGCGCCTCTGGTATGCCATCGACGACGCCGCGTCGACCATTTGGCTGACCATGGTCGCTGCCGGGCATCCGAAGCAGACCGAGCGCCGCAACAGGCACGGGCGGCGATAGCGCGGCCCCGTCAATGCGCGGCGGCGTGGCTCAGCGCCGCGCGGGCGGGGGACGGTGGCGGATCTCGCCCGGTCAGCCGTGGTCTCGCGGCGCCCGGCCGATGATGGTCGCTAGCTCGCCCCGGTAGGTGATGCCCAGGCGGGTCACCACTCCCCGCGTCGGCCCCGGACCGTTCTTGACCCGGCTGACATAGTTTTCGGGCAGCAGCACGTGATCACCCACTTCGAGGGGTTCGGCTCCGCGCCACAGGTAGGCGTAACCGTCGACCTCGACCGCCTGACCCCCGTCGACCTCGTGGACGCGCGTCGCGTCGTCGAGTTTCTGCTCGAGTTCCTTGACGCGGCGCTCCAGCCACTCGACCTTGAGATCGGCGGCTCCGGAAGTGCTCTCGCGCCCTTCCTCGTAGCCCTCGCGGTAACCTCTGCGGTGCGCCTCCGCCAGCTCGCGCTCATGGTCCGTCACATGGGTGCCGCAGGCGACGTTCGCTCCGTATACCGGGTTCTTGCAGGGCGTCCCGGAGCGAGTGGGACGGCCGCAGGTCCGAACGTTCTCCGTGCTCACGTGTGCATTTCCCCCTGATCCTCATGGCAAGGCGAGGCCGCGCCGAGCACGACTCGCCACCGACCGTTTCGCATCAGGCGTCGCGCTTTCGGTCGAGCCGGAATGTAGCGATGAAAGGGTGCGGCCATCCATGATGGAATACCATCCGCGAACCCATGCCCTTGCACGGGTCCTTGAAAGAGACCGCAACCGGCCAGCGACATGATCAGCCGCGAGTGTCGATACCCGGGCTTCGAGGTCGTCGCTCAGAGCACGAGTTCCCGGCCATCGAGCCAACCGGCCAGCGTCGCCCGATTCACCAGGGTCATGTGACCGCGCGCCTCTGCCTGCGCCTGCTCGGAGAAATAGTTGTTGGTGACGAACACGCCCGCATGGTCGCGGTAGGTGCAGACCAGCGCTCCGGCCAGCTCGCGCACCTGTGAAGGGAACACCTTGTCCTTCTTCCGCTTGCACTGAACGGCGACCCGGCGCCCGTCAGGGGTGAGCGCGGTGATGTCCACGCCCCTGTCGCCGCTGCCTCCGAGGATCCTGACCGAGCGGAAACCGTCCCGGCGGAGAAGCTCGGCCGTGAGCTCCTCGAACTCCGGACCGGTCATGACGTCCACCTGGTCGAGCCGGGCGAGCATCTGGAGCTGCCATCGGCGCTGTTCGGCCTCGTGGTGGCGATGGTAGAGGTACGCGCCGGTGCCGCCGACGAGAAGCGCGAGGACGGAGAGGAACTGAAGGATCCCGACCCAGTGCCGGGCTACCAAATACACCAGTCCGGTCGTGAACGCGCCGGCTGCCAGCGCGCCGACACTCAGACCCACGAGGCGCAGAGCGGACTGGAACGGGGAAGGAGCGGGGGGTGTACCGTCCATGGGACCTCCGTGTCATCCAGCGATGTACGCAGGATGACACGGGCCCCTGACATTTCGGTGCCGCTCGGTCAGATCAGGTCGAGGCGCCCGCTCTTGACGCGCTGGGAGAACGCGTGCCATGCCACGGCCCCGAAGAGCAGCTTCGGCCCCTCGGGATCCTTCGAGTCCCGCACCGCCACAGCGGGCGCAACCTCCGCCACTTCCACGCACTGCCCGCCGTGGCCATCCGTGTAACTGCTCTTGCGCCACCGCACGGCCGAGAAATCTACCTCGCTCATAGGCTCTCCATGATCGACTTGATCAGCAGTAGTGACTGCTCGACGGGCAGCGCCTGCCCACGAATCAAGTCGTACCCTATGTGGAAGTTGGCGACGTTGGAGCTTTCCTCGATCACTTGCCCCACCCCAGCAGCCTCGATGTAGGCGGCGTTGGGACGGTTCCCGAAGCCCAAGATGGTGAAGCTGCCGCATGATCCGGCGTATCCGCCCGTCTTCTCTGGTACGACCTGGAGCATGACGTTGGGGCGATGAGCCACCTTAATCATGTGTTCGAGTTGATTCCGCATCACCTCGATGTCGCCCAGGACGGTTCGGAGTGCGTGCTCGTCCACCGTCACCAAGAGCCGGGGCGGCTTCTGGCGCTCGAGGATCGACTGGCGCTCCATGCGCGCTGCTAGAAGGGGCTCGACGTCCTCCGGTTGCTGGACGGTGAGGAACACCGCTCGTGCGTAGTCCTCGGTCTGGAGGAGCCCAGTGATCAGAAGGGCTTCAAATATATGCATCGAGGATGCCTTCTGCTCCAACTCGGCGAACCGGGGGAAGTTCGGCGGCACCTTGGGACGCTTGAGTTCGCGCTCGTGTGCTTCCACGAGCCGGACGAACATGCCTTCGGTCTTGAAGTAGGTGTCGAGGTCTTCGGCGAACTCGGGGGAGGGCTTCTCGTTGCCGAGCTCGACCGCGCCGATCCACTGCGGGGTGTAGCCGATGGCCTCGCCGAGCTGTGCCATCGACAGGTCTGCCGCCTCGCGCAGGCGGCGCAGCTCGGCGCCGAAGTACGTGAGAAGCGAGTGCGGGTGGAGCTGACGTCCGTGCCGGGGCATGGGGGGACCTCCCGGAATGATCACGGCGACGGAACGCTCCTTGACGCGAGCCACCGGCGCCTGGTGACGACTTGAGATCGGTTTGTAGCTGAGAGTAACTCGACTCGGCATGCTGGTCTCCTCAATCGGTCAAGAAGAACCAGGAGAGGTATCCCGCGATGGGTGACGGCACGAACTGTGAAGATCGAGAGCTTGCGGGACTGCGCGCGGAGTTCACCGGACATCGGATCTGGCGATCGGTCCGTTTCGATGGGCGGTTGGGCGACTGGGTGGCCACACTCCATGACCCCGGAGCCGGCGTCGACCCGACCGTCATCTGTTCCACGGCGGATGAACTTCACGCGGCGCTGAAGGGTGAACGCACACGCGCCCAAGTCAAGGTATGGACCCGGTGAGGCTGGGCGAATGAGTCGTCCAGGCCGTCACCGCAGTGGGACGTGGCACTGGCGGCGGCGCTCCCTATGGGGGAGGAAGGGCCGTGCGAAGGTTGGGACTCCCCCTGTACCCGTCGTCCGCGCGGCCGCTCTGCCGGCAACAGCCCACCTTGATCGGCTCGCCCTCGCTCTCTGCGATGCTGGCTGGACGTGCGCACGCCGCTACGTCGATGACCGTCCGTTGCTGCGCGTCTTCGACGAGCGCCTGACCTGGCTGGGGGAGAGCGTCACTGTCGTGCCGGGACCGACCAGCATTCCCACGTTCCCTGTCTTGTGGTTCCGGTCCTCCACTGGTGCGCTGCTCGCCCCGTGCACGGACGTGGAGTCGGCTGCCGAGCAAGTCCACATGCTCCTCGCGTCATGGGTGGCGATGGTGTTCTCGAACGCCGACCCACGGTGATCAAGAGGTCAGAAAAGCGCGTCCGGCGGCGCAAAAAGGCCATCACCGACATCTTCGGTGGTCTTGAGCGTCGCCGGACGCGCGGGCTTCCGGCTCGACTTGCGACGCGGCTTGTTGTGCAGGCCCTTCCGCTCCTCCTGCTTGTACCGGTAGTGGTTCAGCGCCAGCAGTTTGTCAAGGACATCAAGCTGAGCCTGCGGACTGATCGTGAACCGCACGCCCTGGCGAGTTTCATGGAACCCATGCCCCAGATCGATCTCCCGCCAGGACGGCAGCGGCGCCGCCGCTATCCGAGCCTCAAACTCGCGGATCTCCGGCTCCTGCTCCTCGTCCAGCGCGTACGCCTCCCGCACTGCCTCATCAACCTCAACATGAATCTCCCGCAACCGAACAATGTCCTCGTCTTGCACGGATACATTGTGAACGAGATTGTAGATAGCGGTCAGTCCTGGATGTGTTTCTCGCCGCTGTTTCATTATTTCTCGCCGGAATGAATGCAGTGACTCGCCAGCTTGGTCCATCGACTCTGAAAGAGTGGGTTGTGGGAAAGTTTCAAAACCGTCGGAGGGAGTGTAGCGGGCATCTGTGCGTAGGGTGGACTGCCCTTTTGTCGTCCACCATATGAAGTGCATTGCACTGGATAGAAGGGAGAAGTCTGCATCGCGTTGCGTGGCAAAAACACCGAGCATATGTGAGAAAACCTGGCCAGTTTCCTGCCAGACAGGCAAACCCGTCTTGCTAACAAGGGCGATCGTCAAGACCCAGTCGAGTCCTTCAATAGCTTCTTGCAGGGTTGGAGCTCGTTCTGCATACTGCCACCAGCGCTCACGTCTGACTTTTCGCTTATTCTGTGCTCGGAACGGCTTTACTCTGCGTTCAACGATCTCAAACGGTTCCTTGTATGTTGTCGCGCGTTCCTCAGACCAGTCGTGAAAGTTGATGACCCAGCGGCGGGCGGACGAGTCCCAGTGTTGGTTAAGATCCTCGCCATTGAGATATGGGAACAATACGTCCTTGTTGTGCGGGTCGGTCTCGATGAGCTCTTCTGCCTGCTGGGGGTTGATTATGAAGCCCGCGCCAAGGACATTCGAGCCTTGAAACGCCTGCTCCTTGTTGGTGGCCAGGCGGTACGGGTTGCCAACGACGCGGGACACGGCATCCAGGGATGTGGTGATGGCGGGGACTTCGTTGCCGTCGAGGATGCGTTTCTCGCCTGACGCGGCATGGCCTGCCCACACCAGGGAGACCTCAAGGGAGGCGGTGCCGGGCCAGGGCTGAGACTTGATGGCGTGGTAGATGTCCCAGCCCCACTCGGTGGCTTGGTCTAGTCCGACCTCTCGGGTGTCACCTTGGGCGATGGTGTTCGTGGCGATGATGCCCGTCCGCCCGCTGGGTGCTAGAGCCAGGTCACGCAGCAAGAAGTAGGAACACAGGTCTGCGCTGCCCCGCTTGTCTCGGGCGATCCACTGGACGAGGAATTCGCGGACGTCGTCGCCGACGCTGCCGGTGAGTTTCTGGCCGCCGATGAAGGGCGGATTTCCTACGACGGCGTTGAAGCCGCCTCGGCGCATGACCTCGGGGAATTCCAACGGCCAGTGGAGGGGGCGGATGGGCTCGGGGCGCGTGCCCTTCAGCATGGGGGTGATGCGTTCGCGGGCTTCCTTCTCGGCCTGTTCGGCGTCGAAGGTTGGGTAGCCGTCCTCGTCCACCTCCAGCGCCTTCTCGACGAGGTCGGCGAGTTGGGTCAGGCGTTCCTCGAAGAGGTCGGAGGCGTCCTCGTCCTGCTCTTCCCAGTGGGGGCGGCGGTTGGACTTGGCGTCACCGGCGGCCGACAGGGCGGCGGCGACGACTGCGTCGGATGCCAGGCGGAGGCGGTCGGCGAGGCGTTCGGCCTGGCCGAGGAGGCGGGCGAGTTCCTCGCCGTGCTCGGCGTCGCGGACGGGCTGGGCCTCGATGCGTTCGCGGAGCTCCTGGACGCGGGTGAGCAGCGGGCCGGTGACCTCGCTGATCATGCCGGTGGTGCGGTTGTTGATGTACCGGCCGCGTTGCGGATCGAGGTGGTAGTTCTCGATCTGCGCCTCCGAGGTGAGGCCGATCAGGGAGTCGCCGCAGCGCAGGGCGTGGTCCAGGAACGAGAACGGCTTGTCCTTGGCGAGTGTGACCAGCCACAGCGACAACTTGGCCAGTTCGACGGCCATCTCATCGCGATCTACACCGTAAAGGCAGCCGGCCGCGACCCGGCGGCGTGCCTCCAGGAGGAGATCGTCGCGGTCGAAGTCGGGACCGACGGCTTCGATGACGTCGTCGGGCAGGCCGTCGCGTTCCCAAGCCTCCACGACACGGTCGCCCAGGTACCGGCAGGCCGACACCAGGAACGCGCCCGAGCCCATCGCGGGGTCGAGGACCTTCAGCTTGAGCAGCTCCGGTGCCGCTTTGGCGCTCCAGGACGGGCGGTCGGCGCCCTCGGCGGGGCCAGGGGAGAAGCACAGCGGCGCGAGGGTGTGCTCCACGACCTCCTCGGCCAGGGACCTCGGCGTGTAATGGGTGCCGGTGGCGCGGCGGTCCCCGACCTTGTCGATGATGAGGGACCCGGCCGGGTGCACGACGGGCCGGCCGCGCAGATCCGGTCGGAGCAGGCCCCAGAACGGGCGGACCCTGGAAGCGAGCTCGCGGTCGTTGTCGCACGCGGCGTCGAGTTGGCCGAGGGCGTCTGGGTCAGGTTCGGCGGCAAGGCCCTTGCGGCGCTTGGCCTGGGTCGCTCCGCTCTTGCCTCCCAGCCAGTCATCGAAGTCCTCGCCCTGGGACGACTCTTCCACGTCGGCGAGGGGAACGGTCGCGTTCAGGGCGCCGATCAGGCTGATGTGCGGTTCGGTGGTGCGGCGGCAGGAGTACTCCAGGAGCCCTTCGTAGACGTGGCCGATCTGCTCGACGTCCAAGCCCTTGTAGGAGAGGCGTTCGCCGCGTTGCTTGAGGATCAGCAGGGCTTCGAGGATGGCGTGCACGACCCGGTCGGTGACCGGTAGGCGCTCCAGCCAGTCATAGCGGTCCGGGTCGAACAACCCGCCGCCGTACGGCGGGATGCGCAGCGCGTTGTGCTCCGACCCGGCGTGCACGGCGCGGAACGTGGCGATCAGTCGGGGCCAGGCGGCCGCGCGGGTGTCGCCGAAGCCTTCGCCGGAGCGGCTCCGTTCGGCTTCGAGGAGGTCGAACAGCCCGCTCACCGAGTACGAGTGGTCGTACAGCTCGGTGCCGACCGGGACGAGCCGCGCCTCTTCGGCGTACAGGAGGAACACCAGCCGCATCATGACGGTCAGCGCGCCGCGGTAGGCGTCACGGGCCGGGATGTAGGCCAGCAGGGCGCCGTCGGATTCCCGGTCCAGGCGGCCCATCTCGCCGACGAGCAGTGCGACGGCGTCCCGCACCTGCTCGCCGAGGGTGTCGGTGACCTCGGCCTGCTTCTCGGCGCTGCGGGCGAACAGCGCGGCCAGGCTGGCCGAGTGCCCGCCGCCGTCGGGCAGGGTGGCGGGCGGGAGCACGCTGCGCGCCGACAGCAGGGTCGCGAAGGCGCGCAGCAGCTCGTCCTCCTCGAACCACAGGTCGGCGTCGAACGTGGCGACGGTGGGCGGCTCCCCAGGACGCGCGTGGACCAGCGTCCACAGCCGCCCGTTGGTGAGCAGCGCGAGAGGAGTGGCGCGGCGGCGGCACAGGTCGATCGCCTGCTCGACCGGGGAGGACGCCTGCTTGGTGGCCTTGGCGAGCGGCTCGTTCCACGGCCGCCGGTACAGCAGGAGCCGCTCGGCGCGACCGCCCTTGCCGTCCGGCCCGTACAGGACCGCGTCGGGGCGGGCGCGCCGGTCGGTAGGGCTCCAGGCGCGCAGGCCCTCTGGCAGCGCCGCACCTTCGGCGATGGCAGCGTCGGTACAACTCAGCAACTCGCTCAGGATCAGCTTGTACCAAGCGGGCAACAGCACCTGAGGCGACGCCTGGACCTCCTTCCACCCTTGCCGGACCCGTTCGAGGACAGGGCGCGGCACGGTGTCCAGCCCCTGGCCGAAGACGGAGGCCAGGACGGTCGCGGAGACGAACGGGCCGTCCGGCCGCAGCAGGCGGACCCATTCGGCGTGCTGCTGGGTGATCGAAGGGCCTTTGGGCTTTCTGCGCGGCGGCATCAGTGCGTGCTCCGGTGGGCGTGCTGGTGGGCGATCGCGGCGGGGACGAGAAAGGTGACGGCGGCGGGGAACCAGCGGGCGCGCGGTTTGGCGTACCGGCGCTCCAGGGCGCTGGTCTCGTGCTTGAGCTGCTCGGGAATCGCGGCGAGGCGGTCCCGCAGCGCCTGGTGATCGGCGCGCAGCTGCTCCTGCTCGATCTCGAACAGGCTGGGCTGCTCCCACTGGTCGTCGTCATCGAGCGTCGCGCGGATGGAATGCTGGAGCTCGGCCAGCACCTCCCGCATGGCCTGGACCTCCTCCTCGCAGCGGGCCGCCAGATCCGCGTCGAGTCGGCCCTTGCGCTGGTTGACCCGGGTGTCGAGAATCCGGGCGAGCCTCGGCTCGATCTCGGGCCACAGGCCGGTGAGGGTGTCCAGCAGGGGTTGGGGCGGTGTCTCGTCGGTGGCGGCGGCGAGCCACGCCTGGAGGTCCTCGGCCTTGACCCTGGTGAGGGCGCCGCCCTCGATGACGCCGCCCGCCAGCAGGATCTCCTCGTGCAGGCGGGTGCCCTCGGCACCGGTCATCACCACTCGGATGTGCGCGGCGACGGCCGGGGTGCGCAGGAGATCGCCGGGGACGACCCGGGCGGTGACCCGGGACAGGCCGGTGCGGCGGGCGACGCCGTGCGCCCCCGACCACAGCTCGGCGCGCAGCAGCCGCAGGCACATCTGCACCAGCCGGTTCCCCAGGTGCAGCAGGACGACGTCCGACCTCCCGGCGGCGGCGTCGCCGTCGAAGGTGACCACGCGCTCCTCGCCGGTCACCGGATGGTGCAGGCCGTCGTTGCGGGCGTCGGCCCACGACCCCGTCAGCGGCGGCACCCGGAAGCAGGCCCCGGTGAAACCGGGCGGCGCCGGGGCGTCGAGAAGATCCTTGTTGTGCTCGAGGCGGAGCGCGGTGCGCACGACCCGTTCGACCGTGGCCGGGGACAGGTTCAGCCGGGTGCGGCTGCCGGTGAGGGTGTCGGCGAGGCGCTGCAGATCCTGGGCCAGCTCGCGCTTCACCTTGAGCGCCGCCCTGCCCGCGCGCTGGGCGATCTCGGTGTCGGCGGTCTGCCAGTCGACCCGGCGGCCGAGCATCTTCTGCTCCACCTGGGCGGCGATGACGTCGCCGGCGCTGCCGAGATCCTCACGAATCTGCTCGACCTTGCGGGCGGCGACGTGGAGGAAGTAGAGCTCGTCCTCCAGCGAGCCGTTCGCGTAGCCGGCGTTCCCGGTCGTGTCCCACCCCTTCGGCACGAAATGCAGGACGTCGACGCGCGGGGACGGCTGCCCGTGCCGGTCGACGCGGCCGTTGCGCTGCTCCAGCCGGTTCGGGTTCCACGGGATCTCCCAGTGGACCAGCCGGTGGCAGTGGTTCTGCAGGTTGATGCCCTCGCTGGCGGCGTCGGTGGCGAGCAGGATCCGCACCTCGCCCCCGGGCAGGTCCGGGGACTCCTGGAAGACGTTCTTGATTCGTTCGCGATCCTTCGTGTCCTGGCCGCCGTAGAGCTGGGCGAGGCGCTCGGCCGGATACCCGGCGGCCAGGAGGCGTTCCCGCAGCCAGTGCTGCGTGTCGCGGTACTCGGTGAACACGATGACGCGCTCGCCGGTCCACGTTCCGTCCGGGTGCTTGAGGATGGGGTCGAGCCAGGCCCGGAAGGCCGCGAACTTGGCGTCCGTGCGGTCCTTGGCGTTGCCCGCCCAGTCCCGCAGCGCCACCAGGAGCTTGCGTTCGTCCGCGCTGAGCGGAGCGGTGACGTTGCGGACGGCGGTGAACGCGTCGTTCTCGGCCGTGGCGTAGGCGTCGTCCTCCTCGGAGGTCTCCTCCAGCCGGTCGATGAGCGGCTTCAGCACGCTCTGTCCCGCGGCCTTGGACGCTTGGCGCAGATGCTCCCCGCCGGCCTCCTTGGCGGCCATCGTCTCCAGATGGGTGCCGACCGTCTCGAAGAAGGCCTTCGGTGACGAGAACAGCCGCTTCTTCAGCAGGGTGGTGACGAAGTCGGCCGCGGCACGTCCAGCGTCCCCGTCGGCCGAATCACGGCGCGACCCGGCGTACTCCGCCAAGCGCTGATGCGCGTCACGCTCCTCCTTGGAGTAGTCGGCCTCCAGATATCCGGGCACGCGCTCCGGAAACCGCGCCGTGCCGTCCCATTTCGGCGGCAGGTCGCGCTTGAGCCGACGGACCATGATGCGTGCGAGCTGTTCATCGCTGGGAGGAACATTGCGTGCGAACCGCTGGTCGTCCAGCAGTTCCAGAAGGGCCGTCCACGATTCCTGGTATCCGTTGTGCGGGGTGGCCGACAGGAACAGGCGGTGCTCGCAGTGCGGGGCGAGCTCCTTGACGGCCCGGGTGCGCAGCGAGTCGACCGCGTAGCGCCCCCGGGTCGTCGGCGCGCACGTGTGGACCTCGTCCACCACCAGCATGTCGAACGTACGGGGATACTTGGGTGCATCAGGGAGCACGTCGCGCAGAAGCCGGCGGGGGCGTTCGCGCTTCAGCCAGTCGATGCTGACGATGAGCCGGGGATGGTGCGTCCACGGATTCACGTACAGCCCGCGGGACCGGCGCAGCCTCTTCAGCAACGCCGTGTCGAGGATCGTGAAATCGAGGCCGAACTTGTCGCGCATCTCGTCGCGCCACTGCAGGGTCAGCCCGGCGGGGCACACGATCAGCATTGTGCGTGCCCGGTGCCGGAGCGTCAGCTCCTGCATCACCAGCCCGGCCTCGATGGTCTTCCCGAGCCCGACGTCGTCGGCGATGAGCAGGTTGGTGCGCGGCATGGACAACGCCCGCACGACCGGGTCGAGCTGATAGTCGGCGATCTCGATACCGGAGCGGAACGGGGCCTGCAACACGGTTCGGTCGGCCGAGGCGATGGCGCCCCAGCGGACGGCGTCCAGGAAGGCGTCCAGCTGGCGCGGGTCGTCGTAACCGGCGGCGGGGGCCGGCAGGTCGTGCCGGTCGTGCGCGACCGCGCCCGGCTCGAGCTCCCAGATCACCCGCAACCGCTCGTCCCAGGCGTCGTCCTCGACGCTCACCAGGTCGACGAGGTGGGGAGCCCGCGCGGTGAGACCGCCGTCACGCCCGCCCATCGTCCCCTGGACCACGTCCGAGGCCACCCACACACGGTTGCGCACCGTCACCAGCTGCCCGGGTGCCGGCACGTCCCCGTCCTGGACGACCGTCTCGGTCATGCTCGCCCCATCCCCATATGTTCGCCCCGTTGTCAGACCCGGCCGATAGACCCGACCCCCGACGGTAGACATCGTGCCGCACCGATCACGAGAATTCAGCCGAGCCTGGCTCGTTCCGGCCAGGCTGAGACAACTGAACCCGACATCGCGGAAGGCGGGAACCCCCGGTGGCCAGACTCGCGATCGCGAAGAGCTTTCTGACAGGGTACGCAAACCTGGACAAGAAGGTCCGCAAGGCCGTGGACGCCGCGATCGACAAGTTCGAGGAGCACACCTTCGCGGGCCTTCACCTCGAGAAGATCCAGGGGGCGCGCGACCCTCGGGTGCGTACGATCAAGATCGACGACGGGCGCCGTGGCGTGGTGCTCAAACCCGAGACCGGCGACGTCTACTGCCTTCTCGCCGTCCTCGAGCATGACGCCGCCTACAAGTACGCCACCGGCCGCAAGTTCTCGGTCAACCACCGGCTCGGCCTGCTGGAGGTCCGCGACGCGCGGGCGCTGGACACCCTCAGACCCGCGCTCGGGGCGGTGGCGGAAACGACGGACGAACGACTGTTCGCCGACTTCTCCAACGCGGACCTGATCGGACTCGGCCTCGACGCGGAAGTGCTCCCGATCATACGGCTCGTCACCAACGACGATCACCTCGGTGCGCTGGAGACCATGCTGCCGGAGCCGCAGTTCCTCGCCCTCCTGGCGCTCGCGGACGGCATGACCCTCCAGGAGGCATGGGAGGAGGTCTGCCGGCTGCTGCCCGATTCGGAGCCCCCCGCCGAGGTGGACACCGCCGACCTGGTCACGGCCATGGAACGGACGCCCAGCGAAATCGCGTTCGTGTCCGGATCGGACGAACTGGCAAGCATCCTGGAGAACCCGTTCGCCCTGTGGCGGCTCTTCCTGCACCCGGCCCAGCGCAAACTCGCCTACCGCCCGTCCTACACCGGATCCGCCCAGGTCACCGGGGGAGCAGGAACGGGCAAGACCGTCACCGCCCTGCACCGGGCGCGCTATCTCGCGGCGCGATCCGAACGCGTCCTGGTGACCACGTTCACCACCACCCTTGCCGAGGCGCTGGGGCGCCAGCTCGATTTGCTGATCGAGGAACCGGACGTCCGCAAGCGCGTTGAGGTCATCAACGCGGACAAGCTCGCCTACCGGACGGTCAAGGAAGAGGCGGACGCGTACCCGCGGATCATCGGGGAGGCGGAACTGCAAGCCCTCTGGCACCGGGCGGCGGACCAGAGCAACGCCCCGTTCTCCCCCGCATTCCTGCACCGCGAATGGGAACAGGTCGTCCTGGCGCAAGGACTGACGAGCAAGGCGGCCTATCTGGCCTGCGACCGCCGTGGACGGGGCAGGCAGCTCAATCCGGCACAGCGCGAGCAGGCATGGGCCGCGATCGCTCGGTTCCAGGAGACGCTCGGGCGGACGAGGCAGGCCACCTACCTTCAACTCGCCGACCGGGCGGCCGAGATCTTCAAACGCCGCCCCGACCTCCGCTACCGGCACATCGTCGTGGACGAGGCGCAGGACCTCCACCCGTCCCGCTGGCGCATGCTGCGCGCCGCGGTCGATTCCGGCCCGGACGACCTGTTCATCGTGGGCGACCCGCATCAGCGGATCTACGACAACCGCGTCTCCCTGAAACGGCTCGAAATCAAGGTGGCGGGCCGTAGCCACCGACTGAAGCTGAGCTACCGCACGACCGCCGAGATTCTGACCTGGGCCGTACGGACCCTGGGGATCGAACCCGTCGCGGGCCTGGACGACGAGCCCGCGACGCTCGCCGGATTCAGATCCTCCCTCCACGGCCGCCGACCGGTAGTCCGCGCCTGCCCGGACGAGAAGACCGAACTGGACGACCTGGTCGACCAAGTGCGCGCATGGCTGGAAGCGGGCATCGAGCCGCACGCCATCGGCATCGCGGCCCGGTTCAACCCGGTGGCCGGCCGGGCCGAACAAGCGCTGAGGGACGCCGGAATCGCGACGATCTCGCTGGCGGCCTCAGGATCGGCCCCCGAATGCGTGCGCATCGGCTCGATGCACAGGATGAAGGGGCTGGAGTTCCGCTGCGTGGCGGTGATCGGGGTGAACGACGTCGCCTGCCCTGCTCCCAGAGCGCTCACGGACGAGGCGGAGGACCCGATCGCCCGCCGCCAGGACCTGCAACGTGAGCGCTGCCTGCTCTTCGTGGCCTGCACCCGGGCCCGTGACGCCCTCTACGTCTCCTACTCCGGCAACCGGAGTTCGTTCCTGCCGTTGTGAGACGAGGCCTGCGGGTGCTCCGGCGCGGCTCATCGCGCCGGAGCACGGCAGGTGGCGAGCCGGAACGGGACATTTCACGTCGGTTCTCCCGGGCGCGACTTCTTGATCTTCTTCTTGGAAGAGATCACGGGCCCTGCGCTGATGGGGCCGATGGCCGCTCTGGCCAATTCCGTCCAGGCCTGGACATTGACACCGTTCAGGTCGTTGGTCCGGAGGAGCGTACCTTGCGGGCCACCGCCCTCCTCGTAGGGAATCACCCCGCCATACCGATACCAGCGCTCTTTGCGGTCCCACATGGCCTTGTAGCCGGCGTTGTCGAGCATCCCCAGGTGCTCCCAGTAGATGGTCCGGCCATCGGGAGTGACGATCGTGAAATCAGGCTTG
The DNA here is from genome assembly GCF_042656285.1 of Actinomadura rugatobispora. Lineage (GTDB taxonomy): Bacteria > Actinomycetota > Actinomycetes > Streptosporangiales > Streptosporangiaceae > Spirillospora > Spirillospora rugatobispora. The sequence goes on from NZ_JBHSON010000091.1 coordinate 31,607, forward strand.
TACGTCGCACCGTTGAGCGTCAGCCGCCGTTCGTACTGCCACAGGCCGGGAGCCAACTCGTCGACGATCCCCGCAATGATCACTTCGTTCTTGCTGCGCACCACCGTTCCGTTCGCAGTGATATGGACGCGGTTGGCGTCCATGACCCCGGCGGGGGACCCGTCGGCGAACTGGACCTGCCGAGGGGCCGGCGGGGTGAAGAGATCGGTCAGTCGTCGTGCGGTATCCGAACCGGTGGACACGGTCAGGTCCAGCAGTTCGTCGATCGACCTCTCGTGCAGGAGCACCACGCGCTCCTGCTGCCGGGTGAGGGCGGTGTAGAGCATCTCCCGAGACAGCCTCCGGGCCGACCCGGGGAGCATCACGAACACCTTCCGGAATTCCGAGCCCTGTGACTTGTGGATCGTCATCGCCCAGGCCAGCTCAAGCGTCGGGTCGTCCTCGCTCTCCCCGCTGTACCTGTACGTGGCACCCGTCTGGGAGGAGAACTCGACGTCGGTCCAGCGCGGGTTGGAGCCCCGCTTGCCGAGCCGGCCGACGACCACTCCGATCTCGCCGTTGGCGACGTAGTCGAGCCCCGTCCCCCGCGGATACGCGTCACTTTTCCCGTTGGAGTTGTTCAGCACCTTGTCGCCAAGGACGATCTGCTCGGTGCCGAGTGGTGGCGGTGTCGTGCGATCCCGGCGAGGCTTCAGCGCGTCGGCGAGCGCCTTGCTCCGGTAGGTGCGTTTCAGATGCCGGTTGATCTCAACGGTGCCCCAGCCCCGGCCACGCGTAGGCGACAGGATCTGCCAGTCCTCGCAGCGTGACGCGGCGCCTCCCCTGCCCCATGGGAAGTTGACCCACTTGCCGTTGCGCTGCCCACCGTAGGACACCTCGAAAGCGCCCGAAGGATCGTCATCGGTGATGCCGATCTCATCGCGAAGGAGTTCGTCCAGCGTCTCCGTGGGACGCACCCCCTGCCATGGCACTGCGCCGAGCCGTTCCATCGACGAACCGTTGCGCAGCCGCTCCCAGACCTCCTCGAAACCTTGGGGAACCTCGTCCCCGGAGAACCAGGAGGCGAGCATGAGGTCGTCGCGTACGTGTCCTCCCTTCTGCCGCCGGAGTTCGGTGAGCTCGGCGTACCCCTGGGCGACGCGCGGGAACCTGGGGACCTCGCTTCCCGCCGTCAGATACGAGATCAGGTCCACGAAGGGGCGGCCCGATCCGATGGGCGGCAATTGACGAGGATCGCCCACCAGGATCAAGCGGTCGGGGAAGACCAGAGCATCGAGCAGCGCGCCCAGCTGCTCCTCGGTGAGCATGGACGATTCGTCGACGACCACCGTGCCGTAGCGGGGTGCCTTCTGCAGAGTGCCGTCAATGATGTAGGCGTTGGTCCTGCCGTCGTACCGGCGGCACTTGGTGAGGAACTGCGCGATGGTCTGCGCCTCCAGGCCGACCTTGGTCTGGAGCTGTACTCGGGCCTTTCCCGTCGGTGCGAGCAGCAACACCCCCTTGCCGCGCACCTCATCTCTGGTCGTCAGCGCTTTGATGAGGGTCGTCTTGCCGGTTCCCGCCCGTCCGTTGAGCACACTCAGGGGCGAGGAGTAGAGCTCCTCGAGCGCTGCGGCCTTCTCTAGCCGAGCCCGGTCTTCGGCCTGGGAATCGTCGTCATTCTCCGCCTGATACGAGCCGAGTACTTGATCCAGGCTTGATCGGAGGCCGGAGGGCGCGGTGATGCGGGGACGCGCGATCTGCGCGTCGACCACCTTCCTGATCACCTGGGCGGTCGTCTCCAGCCTTGTGAGCTTGAAGGTGGGTGTACCGTCGGCGAGCTTGGCGCCCGTCAACGGTGGCCAGTACGGGCTCTCCAGGCTGTACCGCAACTGGTCGGGATGGAGCCGATGGGCTCGCAGTATCGGTTCCGAGATCGGGCAGGGTTCGGCGAGGCGCCGCGCTTCGACCATCTCCATCGCGCGGTCCATCGGAACAAGGGTGTCCCCGTTCTGGGCTGCCTCCTCCAGCACCGCGACCAGCAGCGCCTGGACACGCCGGGCGTCGGCGCCGTCGGTCATTGCCGTCGGCTCTTGGAGGGGGAACCGCGCGCGGACGGAGGACTGGGGGAAACAGCCGCGGTCGACCACGTCGAACGGTACGGGATCAGGTCCACCGACAGTGCAGACATAGGCGTTATAGGGGTCGTCCAGGAGCTCTCCGTGCTCCACTTCTATCTCTGTAGAACCCTTGAAGAGGGCCGCCGCCTGATCGGGGGTGATGTGGAAACGTGCTAGCAGGCGCAGGACACGGAGGTGCTCTGGGGTAAGGCTTGTCCGCCACATCTTTCGATGGGTGTCGGGTATCGCCGCGTTCAGCTCGCCTGGACAGCCGACTGGATTCGCGATCGCATCGGCAAGCACCTCCCACGGGTCGGTGCCGTCCGGTGTGTGACGGGCGACGGCCCGTGCGAGGACCTGGCTGTGGGGGAACTTCAGTGCGCCTCCGAGTACCGCGCCGAGCCCTGGCATAGGACCTCGCATAGTCCAGAGCTCGCCGATGCGGTCGTCGACCCACTGCAGGGAGTGCTCTGGGATGTCGAGTCCGAGCTTCCGGCACCGTTGCGCCGCATGGAACAGCCTTTCCAAGGCGGCGATGGCGGTGTCATGTGAGACGTGCTCGGTGACATATGCGAACTCACGGCCGATCGCGGGAGCCCAGGCCAGAGCCTGCGTTACATCCTCACCTTCCTCGTCGAGCCGGGCCAGGTCCGCCACCGGGAGAAGCATGCCGCCGGTGCCGTCAGACCTGAGGGAGTGCAGGACCGCCGTCTCCCACATGTGATTGGGAAAGGCGCTCGCGCCGTCGGTGAGCCACCGCCCGGGGAGCTGGACATCGGTCACCCGGGCGGCTCCGACCAACAGGGGCCCGCCGTTGCGCGCGCTGTCGAACGGCGAGTGCTTCGCGTAGAAGAAGACCAGCGAGTCCGCAGGGTCAACGTCCTCGAAGAAGCGCTCGATCAGCGCCTGCTGATTGTCTCCATGGAGAACCCACTCTGGTGGGAAGCCGAGCGCGGCATCGACGGCATCCTCGCGTTCCGGAAGGTAGTCGACGTTATACGCGTTGACGACCTCGTCGACGTTTTTGCGGTGTAGCCAGAAATAGGGTGTCGCGTGTGCCCCGAATGCGGGGACAGTGACGGGGGTCGGCTTTATCCGACCCTTCAACGCCGGTGTGAAACCGTAGGGGTGCTCACGTTGGTACTGGAAAGGACGGCGGCTGAGGAAGGTGCCCCGCTCGGTCAGGCACCCGACCCGGTGAGCTTCCAGATCGTACAGTGCTTTGCCGGCGTGTGCCAGCTCGTAGCTGTCATCGCGCCGCTGGCCCACGTTTCGAAGTAGAACGCATGAGGCGTTCCCCAGGGGATCCTTACATACAGTTCCGGACCATCCGGAATCATGCCATGGGACACGAATTGACAGATGCGTACTACCGCTCATACCGCCGCTTTCCATCGAAGTGGATGGTCATGCTACGCCCCGTCTCCGACAATCGCAGTCCACCGCCGGAAGTCGATCTAGGCGTCCCCTCGCACTCCGGCTCCGATTCTGTTGATCTCGGACTGGAGCTCTGAGGCTGTGCCGGGTCGGGGATGATGGGGGTCTGGGGCAGACGGCGGGGAGGCCGGGATGCGGGTTGCGTGGGCTACGGAGCTGGGGGATCCGCGGCGGGGGAACGAGGACTTCGTGGCGGCGGCGCCCGGCGCCGTCGTGGTGCTGGACGGGTGCGGGCTGGCGCTGGGGACCGATCTCGGGTGTGTCCACGGGACGGCCTGGTACTCCCGCTCGCTGGGCATGAGGCTGCTCTCACGGCTCGTGGACGGGCTCGGGGACGCGCCGCAGGCGGGACCTCCCGTCGGGCCACCGGAGGGCGCGCACCGGCCCGATGAGCGGCCTCTGGTGGGACGTCTGGCGGGGGCCATCGCCGATGTGGCGGCGTCGCATCGGGCGACGTGCGACCTGACCTGCCCGACGACGCCCGCCGCGACGGTGGTGGCGCTCCGGGTTCGCGGCGATCTCGTCGACTACCTCGTGCTGGCGGACTCGACGCTGCTGCTGGACGGCGCGGACGGGCTCCAGGAGATCACCGGCGGGCCGTACTACGCGGCGGCGGACCCGTCGGCCGCCCAGTACGCGATCACGGGCACGGTGCCGCTGGGCGGCCTGCGTGCCGCCTACCTGATGACGGACGGGGCGACGCGGCCGGCCGACCTGTTCGGCATGGCGGACTGGCGGGGGCTGGCCGGGCTCGTGGAGAAGGAGGGGCCGGCCGCGCTGATCGCCCGTACGAGGGAGATCGAGCGGACCGACCCCAGGGGCATCCGGTGGCCCCGTGCGAAGCCCCACGACGACGCGACCGTCGCCCACTGCGTGTTCGAGGGCTGAGACGGGGTCAGAATTCGGCGTCCAGGGGGATCTGGCGCACCTCGGGCAGGTGGGCGTCGAGTTCGCCGGGCTCGAACCGGCACATGCCTATGGCGTACCAGAACTCCCCTGAGGTGTTCCCCTCGCCCTTGTAGCGGCCCTCGGGGGACAGCGCCGCCCAGCCCTCGGCCAGGCCGAGGAGGGTCGCGCGTTGGGACGGGGCGTTCCGGTCGGCGACGTCCCAGAGGAGCAGGGTTCCGTCGTCTCCGGCGCTGGCCAGCAGCGTGCCGTCGGGGCTGAACTCCACCGACCAGACCCGTCGCGTGTGGCCGGGCAGGGTGTGCAGGTGGTGGCCGGTACGGGCGTTCCACAGCCGGACGACCAGATCGTCGCCGGCGGTGGCGAGCAGCGTGCCGTCGGGGCTGAACGCGCACGTCCACAGCCGTCCGGTGTGGCGGGTGAGGACGTGCGAGGCGGTGCCCGAGCGGGTGTCCCAGAGGCGGGCGGTGCCGTCGTTGCTCGCGCTGGCGAGGGTGTCCCCGGACGGGTCGAACGCCACCCGGTAGACCCGGTCGGTGTGGCCGCGCAGTTCGGCGAGCAGCTCGCCGCTGCGGGCGCCCCAGACGCGGACCAGGCCGTCGTCGCAGCCGGTGGCGACGCGCTCGCCGCCGGGGGCGAAGGCGATCGAGCGGACCCGGCCGCGGTGCCCGGCGAGGTCGACGATCTCCCGCCCGGTGGTCCAGTACCACAGGCGCACGCTGTCGTCGTCGTTGGCGGTGGCCAGGACGTCCCCGGCGGGGTTGAACGCCTGCGCCCAGACGTGGTCGGTCTCCACGTTCAGCTCCCGCTCGAACGTGCCGGTGCCGGCCTGCCAGAGGTGCACGCCGCCGTCGTTGGTGGCGGTGGCGAGCTGGGCCCCGGCGGGGTTGAACGCGGCGGAGGTGAGGTTGTCGGCGACGCCGTGCAGCTCGCGCACCATCCGGCCGGTGCGCGGCTCCCACAGGCGGACGAGGCCGTCGTTGCCGCTGCTCGCCAGCAGGCCGCCGTCGGGGCTGAAGGCCACGCCGGTGGCGCGCCTGCCGTGGCCGCGCAGGACGGTGCGGCACTGGCCGGTCTCGGCGTCCCACAGGCGGGCGGTGCCGTCGTTGCTGCTGGTGGCGAGCTGGGCGCCGTCGGGACGGAACGCGAACGGCCACACCGCGCCCCGGTGCCCGGCCAGCTCCAGCCGCTGCCGTCCCGTGGCGGGGTCCCACAGCCGGACGGACCCGGCGCTGTCGGCGGTGGCCAGGCGGCTGCCGTCGGGGCTGAACGCGGCCTGGTAGATGGCGCCGCCGTGGCCCGGCAGGGTCAGCTTGTGGCGGGCGTCCTCCCAGAGCCGCACCGAGCCGTCGGTGTCGCCGGTCACCATGAGGCGGCCCTCGGGGTGGAACGCGATGGCGTAGACGCGTCCGGTGTGGCCGAGGAGCTCCTCACGGATCTCGCCCGTGCGGATGTCCCAGAGCCGTACGACCCCCGCTTCGTCCCCTGCGGCCAGGATGGAGCCGTCGGGGTGGAACACGGCCCGGAACACCGCGCCCCTGTGGCCGGTGAGGGTGCGGTGCAGGGCGCCCGTGCCCAGGTCCCACACGCGCAGGGTGCCGCCGGCGTCGCCGGTCACCATGAGGGACGCCCCAGGGTCGAAGACCGCCGTGTATACGGGGGCGGTGTGGCCGGGCAGCTCGTGCCGCAGGTTTCCCGTGGACGAGTCCCAGACCCGTATCGTGCCGTCCGCCGCACCGGCCGCGACGAGGGGATCGGGGCCCGGCCCCACGACGACGGGCCAGACGCCTTCGGGGTGGACGGTCAGGGTGTGCGCGCTGCGTCCCGTGGCGAGGTCCCACAGGCGCACCGTCCCGTCGGCCGCGCCCGTGGCGAGCATGTTGCCCGCCGAGTCGAAGGCGACCGCGTAGGCGCGGGCACGGTGGCCCTGGAGCGTGCGCAGCGGAGTGCCGGTGACGGCGTCGCACACCAGGACGCCCCCGTCCTCGCCCCCGACCGCCAGGACCGACCCGCCCGGACTGTAGGCCAGCGGCTGCGGGAGCCGGCTGGTCTGGAAGTGGAACCCGTACGGCACCCCGACCGCGGCGGGCGCCACCTGGATGTCGATGGGACGCCCCGGGGCGATGGCGGCCTCGCGCAGCTCGGGCGCGCGGGCGATGCGGTCGGGGAGCGTGGCGGCGATCAGCGCGGCCCGCGTCCACCGGCTGCCCTCCACGTCGGCGTCGCGCAGGTCGGCGCGGGCCAGCCGGGCCCGGGACAGGTCGGCGCCGCGCAGGTCGGCGCCGGTCAGGCGCGCCTCGTCCAGCCGCGCCCCGGCCAGCGAGGCGCCGCGCAGCACCGCCCGCGACAGGTTCGCCCCGACCAGCTGCGCGTCGGTCAGGTCGGCGCCGGTCAGGTCGACCTCCTGCAGGTCGCGGTACGACAGGTCCTCGCCCTGCAGCCGGGCGCCGCGCAGGTCGGTGCGGGCCGGCGTCCGCAACCGGGTGGTGATCTTGATGGCGTTGGCGCGGGCGGCGTCCCCGGCCTCCGGATCGGCCAGCACCCCGGCCACCCACTCCTGGCAGGCCCGGGTGTCGGCCAGGTCGCACACGAAGTCGACGGTGAGCGGGGACAGCGCGCGGTGCGCCAGCGCCTCCGGGGCCCGCCCCTCGGCGAACCGCTCCGCGATGTGCCGCGCCACCAGCCACTCCATGACCGAGCCGTGGATGAACCCGAACAGGCCCTCCTCGGTGCGGACCAGCAGGCTCCCCGCGCCCATCGCGTGCGTCACCTGGTGCGGCGACAGGCGCCCGTCGGTCAGGCCGCTCAGCGTGTCGGCGACGTCGGCGAGCTCGGCCAGGCGGAGGAACTGCTCGTTGCCCTCCCACAGCCGCAGCGCCAGGGTGCCGACCGCCGCCCACATGTCGTCGGCCGTCAGGCCCGACGGCCCGCCGCTCTGGCGGACCCGTTCGGCCTCGTAGGCCAGCCAGGACGACAGGATCTCCTGGTAGAGGTCGGCGGGGCTGACGGTCGCGCGCGCCTGGGCGACGGCCCGCAGCCGCTCCTCGGGCAGGTCGGCGATGAAACTCAGCATCCGCGGGTTGCTGGTCAGGCCGAGCAGCTCCCCGATGTCCTCCAGCGTGCGCAGCCGCGCGTCCGCGACCTCCTCGTCCCCGTACCGGCCCACGAGGTAGGAGCGCACCTGCGACGGCGTGAAGTCCTCCAGGCCCAGCACACGGCGGTGCGGCAGCACGCCGACCTTCTCGCCCATCGCGGTCAGCACCTGCGCCTGCGACTTGAAGTGCTGCGTGCGCCCGGCCACCACGATCTTCGCCTTGTCCTGCGCCGCCCGCAGCAGCGTGTCGAGGTGGTCGGCGGCCTGGTCGTAGGTCACCCGGGTGACCAGCTCGTCGAACCCGTCGAACAGCAGCACGATGCGGCCCTGCCGCAGCATGTAGTGGAACGCCTTGAGGTCGATCAGCTCCTCGCCGTGGTTGGCCAGGTGCGCGGCGACCAGGCCGTCCACCGAGTGCGCCTTGTCGAGCGCGCGCAGCTCGATGAGGATCGGGATGACGTGCGGCAGCTCGGCGGGGATGCGGCGGGCCAGCTCGCGCAGCGCGAAGGTCTTGCCGCGCCCGAAGTCGCCCAGCAGGAGCAGGAAGCGCCCGTGGTCGGCGGCGAGCAGGCGCAGCATCTCCCCGACGACGTCGGCGCGCACGTCCCGGTCCTGGGGCGCCTGGTCCTGGGGCGCCCGGTCGCCGTCCGCTTCCTCCTGCCGCTCGGACGGCGCGGGGACGCGGTCGAGCTCGCGGTAGCGCTGCGGCACGTACAGCGAGGGCGGGTAGAGGCCCCCGGCCGCCAGGCGGGACGTCTGCCCCGCGACGTACTCCGACAGGTCCAGCAGGCCCTGGAACTCGGTGAGGCTGCGCACCCGGATGCCGCGGCGCAGCGCGTCCTGGCGCAGCGAACGCGGCGGGGGCGTGCCCAGGTAGACCAGCTCCGAGCCGTAGTCGGCGCCGTCGGCGTGCACGTGCCGTACGAAGGCGTCCACGTCCGCGTCCGTCACCTGGCCGACGTGCGCGCCGATCCTGTACTGGCGGACGAAGCCGTCCTCCAGATGGGAGAGCAGGAGGTGGGGCGGGTCGGCGTCGATGCGGCGGATGGTCGCCTTCTCGAAACGGGTCTCGCACGCTTCGGCGATGCGGTCGAGCAGGCTCGCCGTCGGGTCGGGGGCAGGATCGGCGCCCTCGCCCTCGGACGCGCCCTCGCCCAGTTCGGGGGTCGGGCCCACGGGAAGTGCGGGCTGCGCGGCCTCCGCCGGGGGAGGGAACGTACCAACGGCCTTGGCCCATGTCCGTTCCAGGCGTTCGGGGCCGCGCCCTCCCGCGTCCTGCGCGGTCCACCGTTCCAGGCCGTCCCGCCTCAGGACGAGGACCTGGTGGCGCCCCGCCCCCAGCGAGGGCACGGACGGCACGTTCGAAGGCGTCAGCGGGATCGCGCCCAGCTCCGACTCGGTCCCCTGGAAGAACAGGTTCACGTGCCCGCCGAGCAGGGAATCGACCGTGTCGGCATCGCGCAGCGCCCCCGGCTCCCCGGGGACCAGGCCGTGCTCCACCGCGCCCAGGCGCAGCCAGCCCTCGTCCTCGAAATGCCGCAGCCGCTCGGTGAACCACGCCGCCTGTGCCTGGCCGGCCTGCCCGTACCGGTCCTCGGGACGGTGCGTCTGCGGCAGGGTCGAGTTGAGCCCGGCCACCACCACTTTCAGGTCCGGCACGGGGAACAGCGTCCACGGCTGCGCGCTGTCGAAGATGAGCGGGTCGAGCCCCTGGTAGAACTCCTTGAACAGCCCCGAGAAGTGGCGCCACTTGGGCCAGTACGGGGGCTGCGGGTCGATGTCGTCGGCCTCGCAGCTGGAGAAGTACGCCTGGCACGCGGCCCGGGTCACGTCATGGGTGCCCGGCACGATGACGACGCGCTGCGCCTCCAGGCCCAGCAGCGCGCGCAGGCTCGTCAGGAACGACAGCGCCTCGGTGAACTCCTTGCGGCTGCCCGAGTGCGTCAGGTTGCCCGTGACCACCAGCAGCTCCGGCCGGGGGACGCCCGCGTCCGCCAGCAGCGTCACCTCGCTCCAGATGCGGTTCTGCAACTCGGTCGCGGTGGTGGGCTCGCCCTCCTCGGCGAGCGTGCGGCCGAAGCGCGGGCCCGAGACGTGCAGCACGGTCAGGGTCTCGCGCGTGCTCTCCCCGTCCCCCTCCCCGGCGGGGAAGACCGGTGGAACGACGGGCGCACGGCGTGCGGGACGCTCACCCGTGGGCTCGGGCAAGCGCGACGAGGGCTCGGGCGACTGGGAAGGGGGTTCGGGCTGCTCCACGCGCCCGGCCAGGGGAGGACGCCCTCCGCCAGGGAATCCGGGGCCGTCGGAGGGACGGGCATGGCCCGCCAGGGCCTCCTCTATGCGCCGCATCAGCATCGTGCGCGCCCGGTCGGGGTCGTCGACCCCGACCAGGTCCACGTAGGTGATGGTGGACAGGAGCCCGTCGATGGGGCAGTCCTCGATCCTGACCGTCACCAGCTTGTTCGCGGGATCGTCCGGGTCGGCCCGCAACGCCGTCATCCACTCCCACCGGCCGTACCGTGAACGCAGGTAGTTGCGCGACAGCACCGCCACCACGACCTTGGCCTCCGACAGGCCGCGGTCCATGAAGTCGATGAAGTTCGTCCCCGCCACGAAGTCCCAGGCCTGCATCATCGTCCGGTGCCCCGCCGCCTCCAGCTGCCAGGCGATCCACGACGCCCAGCGCTCGTCGGCCGGCGAGTAGCTGATGAAGAAGTCGGTCGGACGCTCCTGCCTGAGGGGGACACCGGGGGGAGTCATGCGGCCAGTATCGCGCGCCCGCCGCCGTCCGCCCCAGGCGGCGCGCGGCCTATGGGATCATGGCGCCCGTGGTAGCGATCGGCCAGACCCTCCGCCGGCTGTGTCTCTCCGCGGGCGTGCTGGACTGGGTCCGCGTCGGGCTCCTGCTCATCGGCCTGCTCTTCGTCGCCACGGGCCTGCTGCCCGCCCACGAGGCCGAGGCCAGCGTCCGGCGGATCGGGCCGATGCTGGTCTTCCTGTTCGCCGTCATCGTCCTCGCGGAACTCACCAAAGAGGCAGGCGTCTTCGACGTCATCGCCGAACGGGTCGCTCGCGCGGGCCGCGGCGGCTACGGCGCCCTGTTCCTGCTGTGCGTGGCGTTCGCGTCCCTGACGACGGTCTTCCTCAACCTCGACACGACCGCGGTGCTGCTCACCCCCGTCATGCTGGCCCTGGCGGCGCGCACGGGCATCGCCGCCCTGCCGCTGGCCATGACGACCGTGTGGCTGGCCAACACCGCGAGCCTCCTGCTCCCGGTGTCCAACCTGACCAACCTCCTGGCCTCCGACAGGGTGGCCCTGGAGACGCCCGCGTTCGCCGAACGGATGTGGGCGCCGCAACTGGCCGCCCTTGCCGTCACCATGGTCCTGCTCTGGGTCTTCTACTGGCGGCGGGGCGCGCGCGGGGCCGACCGGTACGAGCCGCCGGCGCCCACGCCCATCGGTGACCCGGTGCTGTTCAGCGCCACCGGCCTGGCGTGCCTGGTGTTCATCGGCGCCGTCCTGGCGGGCGCCGAGACGGGCTGGGAGATCGCCGTCGCCGCCGGTGCGGCGGCGCTCATCGCCGTGGTCGCCTTCGCCGTGCGCGACCGCTCACACCTGAGACCCGCGCTGATCCCCTGGCAGCTGCTGGTGTTCGTCACCGGACTGTTCCTGGTGGTGCCCACCCTGAGCCGGTACGGGCTCGACACGGTGATGCGCGGCCTCATCGGCGAGGACGACGGCGTGGGCGGTGCCTTCCGCGCCGCGTTCGCCGGGGGCGGGCTGTCCAACGCCCTCAACAACCTCCCCGCCTACGTCGCGGGGGAGGCCGTGGTCCCGTCCGGCAACCACGACCAGCTGCTGGCGCTCCTCATCGGTACCAACGTGGGCCCGGTCATCACCCCGTGGGGGTCGCTGGCCACGCTGCTGTGGTTCGAGTGGTGCCGCCGCAGGGGAGTGGCCGTTCCCATGCGCACCTTCGTCCTGACCGGGGCGGTCCTGGCCGTGCTCGGATGCGCGGCGGCGACCGGGGCGCTCTTCCTCACGGCCTGAGGCCCCGGGGCTACCAGGCGAGGCGCAACTCGCCCGACGGACTCGCCTCGCGGGCCAGGCGGGTGGCCTTCGCGGTCGTCTCCAGAAGACGCTCCAGGAAAGCGGGCCGCGCCGCCACGAAACTGAGCTCGTCCGGGGAACGGTCGATACCGGGCTCGTAGGGGGAGCCGTCGAGCGCCCGTAGCTCGGCCCCGGCCTCGGTCGCCAGGATCGCCCCCGCGGGCAGGTCCACCACCTCCGGCCGGTAGCCCACGATCCCGTCGATGTCGCCGCGCGCCAGCATCACCCAGGCCACCAGCGGCGCCCACAACTGCAGCACCCGGCCGCTGCTGGCCTCCAGCACCGACCTGAGGGGGAAGGCCACCGGGTCGGAGCGGCCCACCTTGTGGCCCTGCGTCCACGCCACGACCGGGTTCTCCTTACGGCCCGGACGCAACGATCCGTTCAGCAGCAACGGCGCCCCGGACGGGCCCAGCGCCCCTTCCCCCTGGATCGCCGACCACGTCCGCCCGCTGACCGGGTCGTGCACGACCCCCAGCACCGGGACCGTGCCCGCGCACAACGCCAGGCCGACGGCGTACACGGGCATGCCGATCGCGACGTTGTTGGTGCCGTCCAGGGGATCGACCAGCCAGACCATGCCGGCGCCGTCCCCGCCGCCTTCACCGTCGGTGACGCCCGACTCCTCGGCGATGACCCGATGCCCCGGGTACGCCTCGCGCAGGCGCCCCAGGATGAGGGACTCCGCGGCGACGTCCAGCTCGGTCACCACGTCCCCGCCCGGGTCCTTCAGCCGCACGTCCAGAGGCGCGCCCATCCGCTCACGCAGCAGCGCCCCCGCCGCCTCGGCGGCCTCCACCGCCACCCGGCGGGCCGCGCCCAGATCGACCGGCACGCCCTGTGCGGACGGAACGCGCGATCCCATCGTCACCCCCGCGCCGTACGGCCGGACCGGCCGCGCCCACCCGGCTCCGCACCCCGCTCCGAGCCGGGCTCAAGGCCCGGTTCAAGGGAGGGCTCGGGCTCGGGCAGCGCGGGATGGGCGGCCTCGATGCGCCGCGCCGAACGCAGCGCCGCCCGGGCCGTCTCGTCGGGATCGCAGCGCAGCCTGCGCATCTGGTGGGAGGACGTGCCCAGCGGACCGAGCGAGAGATCGCCGCCGTCAGGGTCCTGCCGGCCCAGCGCAACCGTCGCCGCGTCCGGCCCGCCCTCGATGAACGTGCTGTGGAACACCCCGGCGGGCAGCGTGTAGACCGCGCCCGTGCCGTGCGTGCCGGTGTCGCCGGCGGCGTAACGAACCGTGCGGCCCGTGGCCTTCAGCTCGTCCACCTCGCCCCTGCTGACGACCTCGAAAACCCTGTGGGTGGCGCCGTCCGCCCCCGCGGGAGGAACGTCGGCCACACGCGCGCGGGTGTTCCGCACCTCGCCGTACAACACGAAGCTCACCAGCTCCCAGCTATGGCAGTGCACTCCGGAGGTCGTCGCCGCCACCGACTCTACCTCCGGAGTCCAGATATGCAGGCAGACGCCCAGGTCGCCCGTCCTCTCCACGGGCAGGCACAGGAAGCCCAGAGGATGCCGTACCGCCTCCACCGCGACCCTTCCCGCGGCGATGTCGTCCAGGACATGCCGCGCCCACCGTGGAACCGTCGCCGCCGCCGTGCCCGCGGCGATCTCCCGGCGAATCTCGGTGTAGCGCATGGCCTCTGCTACTCGTAGGGGTCCTTGGGACGGAGGGCCTTCCGGATGATCTCGACGACGTCCCGGTCGGTGTACGCGGCGGCCAGCTCGATCCCGATCACGTCGAACAGCTTGCGCACCTCCTCGACCGTGGGCTCGTCGTCCAGCGGCGCCAGCCGGGCCTGCTCCACCGGCACCCGCCGCGCCTGGTCCAGGCTGGTCTGCAGCTCCGCGCTGACCCACCCGTAGTAGAACTTGCCGCTGTCGACCACCAGCGCCTCGCCGCGCGGGTCGTCCCGCGTCACCACCACCCGGGACGCCGACAGGTCGTAGCGCAGCGTCGTCATCGTCCTGGACAGGCCGATGTCGATGTCGAGCATCCCGAACCGCTGCTTGTGCCAGCACGCCGACAGGATCGTCGCGTACGCCTCCTTGCGGGTGCGCTCCAGCGTCCACGGCTCGCCCGTTGCGTCGGGACCCTCGGCCACCGACCGCCGGTGCCGGGCGTAGTCCTCGCACACGGCCACGCTGGTCGGATCGATGATCTCCAGGCGGAACAGCAGGGTGCGCCGCTCCCGCCGCGCGGCCGCCACGCACTCGGGAAGCGTCTTGGCCCTGATGTAGGTTCCGGTGCCCCCCTTGAAGAACCACCGGTCGGTGTTGCGCCGGGCCTCCTCCAGCACCTGCGCCACCTGCGCGCCGCTGATGACCCTCACGACCGAGGTCTCCTCCAGCGCGCGCTTGGTGTCGGTCACCACGCCCTCGAAGGAATCGATCCGGCCGACCTTCTCGGTCAGCCCGTCGAGCGTGGCCGACGACGACCGCAGCGAGTCCCTGATCTCGTTCTCCACCGGGGCCCGCCGCGCCCGGTCGCGCAGCACCGACGTGGCCAGCAGGCCGACCACGGCCAGCACCGCGCTGTTGGTGATCTCGTCCTCGTTGGGCAGCTTCACCCCCAGGCCCAGCGCGGCCACGACGAGCGCCAGGACCAAGGCGATGACGGCGTCGGCGTTCTTGCCTGCCCAGGCGGCGAAGCGGGTCATCGTGAGCGTCATCCCCGTCGTTGTCGGTGTCGGCATCGTAACCACCGCGCCCGCGGCGGGGCCACCACGGGGACCGGCCCGCAGCGCCCTGCGCGCAAGGGTTTCCGCCGGGTCCCGACGGCCCGTGATAGAGAGCCCCACCTGCGCTATAAGCTCAGTCCATGACCGTCCGGGGCTGGTGGTCGGCACTGTGGCCGACACGTCGCTCGCGTGCCCTGGACGTCTCCCTCGCCGTCGGCCTGGCCGCGTTCGACGCCTTCTGGCTCTACTTCGCCCCCCAGCACTTCTGGCTGCCGCGCTGGGAGGTCTCGGCCGCCAGCGCCGTCTTGGGCCTGGCCCTGGTCGTACGGCGCCGCCACCCCGTGGGCCTGTCGGTGTTCGGCATCCTCTTCGCCACCCCCACCGGGGGCGGGGGCTTCTCCGGACTGGTCTCGCTGTACTCCCTGGGCGCCTACGCCGCGTCCCGGCGCACGGTCATCGCCGTCGCCCTGGCCGGGTACGTGATGTTCCTGCTCTTCCCGGGGCCCACCGCCGCAGACGAACCGCTCCTCGCCCAGGCCACGTTCGGGTTCGCCTTCACCGCGCCCCCCGTCCTTCTGGGCCTGTACATGGGCACCCGCAAGCAACTGTTCGCCTCCCTCCAGGAACGCGCCGAACGGCTGGAGCGCGAGCAGCACCTCCTGGCCGAACGGGCCCGCGGCGAGGAACGCACCCGCATCGCCCGCGAGATGCACGACGTGGTGGCCAACCGGGTCAGCGTCATGGTCGTCCACGCCGGGGCCCTCAAGGCCATCGCCGTCCGCGACCCGGCCCGCGCGGCCGAGACCGCCACCGTCATCGGGGACATGGGCCGGCAGGCGCTGGAGGAGCTCCGCCAGGTGATCGGCGTGCTGCGGCAGGGCGAGGAGGCGCTGCCGCAGGACTCGCCCACCCTGACGGAGATCCGCGAGCTGATCGGGCAGTCCAGCGCCGCCGGGCTCAGCGTGGACCTGTCGGTCCAGGGCGAGGAGCGGCCCATGCCCGCCGCCGTCGGCCGCACCCTGTACCGGCTGGTCCAGGAGGCGCTGACCAACGTCCACAAGCACGCCGGCGACGCCGACACCTCGATCGAGCTGTCCCTGATCCCGGAGGCCGTCGAGGTGGAGATCCGCAACGAGCCGCCCCGTGCCGGGCCACGGCACGGGCTGCCCAGCGGCGGGAACGGCCTGCTCGGCCTGCGCGAGCGGGTCACCGGGCTGGGCGGCAGCTTCGAGGCGGGCCCCCGCGACCACGGCGGCTTCGCCGTCCGCGCCAGGCTCCCGCTGCCTGCCACCTGACCTGCGGAAATAATAGAGCGGCCGCGATTGTCGTACCCCCTGCATACAGTGGTGGGAGCGGGTCATAGCGGCCCGCCGGTCCGAGCAGGGAAGAGGCGAGGGATGCGGCCGATCACGGATCTGCGGCGCCGGGTGGCGCCGTTCGAGGTGGTCACGGAGATGACGCCGTCCGGCGACCAGCCGCAGGCCATCGCCCAGCTGGGCGAGCGGATCGGGCGCGGCGACAAGGACGCCGTCCTGCTCGGCGCCACCGGCACCGGCAAGACCGCCACGATCGCCTGGCTGGTGGAGCAGCTCCAGCGGCCCGTGCTGGTCATGCAGCCCAACAAGACCCTGGCCGCCCAGTTCGCCAACGAGCTGCGCGAGATGATGCCCGCCAACGCCGTCGAGTACTTCGTCTCCTACTACGACTACTACCAGCCCGAGGCCTACATCCCGCAGACCGACACCTACATCGAGAAGGACTCCTCGATCAACGACGAGGTCGACCGGCTGCGGCACTCGGCGACCAACTCGCTGCTCACCCGCCGCGACACCGTCGTGGTCGCGTCCGTCTCCTGCATCTACGGCCTGGGCACCCCGCAGGAGTACGTCGACCGGATGGTGCGGCTGCGGGTCGGCGACGAGATCGAGCGCGACGACCTGCTCCGGCAGCTGGTCGGCATGCAGTACGCCCGCAACGACCTGGCCTTCACCCGGGGCACCTTCCGGGTCCGCGGCGACACCGTCGAGATCATCCCGCAGTACGAGGAGCTCGCCGTCCGGATCGAGATGTTCGGCGACGAGATCGAGAAGCTGGCCACCCTGCACCCCCTCACCGGCGAGGTCCTCAGCGAGGACGAGGAGCTCTACGTCTTCCCCGCCTCCCACTACGTCGCCGGCCCCGAGCGGATGGAGCGGGCGATCGGCGGCATCGAGGCCGAGCTGGAGGAGACCCTCGCCACGATGGAGGCGCAGGGCAAGCTGCTGGAGGCCCAGCGGCTGCGCATGCGCACCACCTACGACATCGAGATGATGCGCCAGGTCGGCACCTGCTCGGGCATCGAGAACTACTCCCGCCACATCGACGGCCGCGAGGCGGGTTCGGCCCCCAACACCCTGCTGGACTTCTTCCCCGAGGACTTCCTGCTGGTCATCGACGAGTCCCACCAGACCGTCCCGCAGATCGGCGCGATGTACGAGGGCGACGCGTCCCGCAAGCGGATGCTGGTCGAGCACGGCTTCCGGCTGCCGTCGGCGATCGACAACCGCCCGCTGAAGTGGGAGGAGTTCCTGGAGCGGATCGGCCAGACGATCTACCTGTCGGCCACCCCCGGCTCCTACGAGATGAACCGCGTCGGCGGCGACGTCGTCGAGCAGGTCATCCGCCCCACCGGCCTGGTCGACCCCGAGATCGTGGTGAAGACCACCAAGGGCCAGATCGACGACCTCATCCACGAGATCCGGCTGCGCACCGAGAAGGACGAGCGGGTCCTGGTCACCACCCTCACCAAGAAGATGGCCGAGGACCTCACCGACTACCTGCTGGAGCTGGGCATCCAGGTCCGCTACCTGCACAGCGAGGTCGACACCCTGCGCCGCATCGAGCTGCTGCGCGAGCTGCGCGCGGGCGAGTTCGACGTGCTGGTCGGCATCAACCTGCTGCGCGAGGGCCTCGACCTGCCCGAGGTGTCCCTGGTCGCCATCCTCGACGCCGACAAGGAGGGCTTCCTGCGCTCGGAGACCTCCCTGATCCAGACCATCGGCCGTGCCGCCCGGAACGTCTCCGGCCAGGTCCACATGTACGCCGACACGGTGACGCCGTCCATGGAACGGGCGATCGAGGAGACCAACCGCCGCCGCGCCAAGCAGATCGCCTACAACGAGGAGCACGGCATCGAGCCGACCGCCCTCCGCAAGCGCATCGCCGACATCCTCGACTCCCTGGCCCGCGAGGACGCCGACACCGAGACCCTCATCGGCGGCGCCGGCCGCCAGCAGAGCCGCGGCAAGGCCCCCGTCCCGGGCCTGGCCTCCCGCACCAGGGAGGCGGGCCGCCACGCCGCCGACCTGGTCGGCGAGCGCCCCCGCGAGGAGCTGGAGGCCCTGATCGACCAGATGACCGACCAGATGCACCAGGCCGCCACCGACCTGCAGTTCGAGCTCGCCGCCCGCCTCCGCGACGAGATCAAGGAACTCAAACGCGAACTGAGGGAAATGAAGGAGGCCGGCGTCAAATAACCGCCGGGGCACGGCACCGAGCGGTGCCGCGCGGAGCCGCACCCCAGGGAATGCCGACTCCCACCCCCCCCGGCAGCCCTGCGCCGGCCTGGCCCTGGGCCCACTGTGGCCGCCGGTACTACTGCGCAACGGCGCGGCCCCGCAGCCCGCGCGTGGACGCAGCGCCGCCACCACCCCACCAGAGCCCGAGAAGGCCGCGCCACCATCAGATGACGTCGCCGCGGTCGGCCACTCGTGGGCTGGCGCCGCGCCCCGTGTCGGCCCCCTCGTCGGGCCCGAGCCCGACGAGAAGCCACGCTGCCATCAGGTGCCGTCGCGGCGGTCGGCCACCCCCGGCCGGCGCCGCGCCGCGTGCCGGCGCCCTCCTCGAGCCCGAGCCCGACCGGCTGGCGAACCGGCGGCGGGGCGTCGTCCCGGGATGCTGCTGCTTCGACCGAGCCACGGCGCCGCTGGGCCGCCCAGCCCCAGAAACCGCCGCCCGGCGCGCTGGGCGCCCAGGAACGAGGAGACGCCCACCGCCGCTGGAGGGACACCACGGCCCGCGTCGGCGCTGCGTCGCCCGGCGATCCCGTGTCGGCCGGGCACTCCCGCCCATGCGGGTCAGGCGAGAGGACGGCGCCCGACGGCGGACGGCGGCGACGCCCCGTCCAGCGCTGCACCCCACGCCCGCCTAGTCCGTGCGCCTGCGCCGTGCAGCCGCGCCAGGCCGACGGGAGCAGCGTGCGGCGAAGGGCAAAGGCGCCGCCGCTCGGCTCCGGGCCGCTGGGCAGCGGCGCCGCTCCGCGCTTGCGCAGGCCGCCGCGCACTGACGCCGCGAGGCGGTCGAGCTGGGCCAGCCGGTCGGTTGCACGCGGCGCCGTGCCCGTGGCAGGCGCGGCGATGAGCGCCCGCCGCGGGGCCCAGGTCGGCGAGCGGGGCGGCGCGCTGCCCGCGGCCGCTCCGCACGCCAGCGCCGCCGGGTCTGCGCCGCCTGGGTCTGCGCTCCTCGCCACCCGTGCCGCTGGCCGCCA
>NZ_JBHSON010000092.1:0-48330 GCF_042656285.1 Actinomadura rugatobispora
GCACCACCACGAGAAGATGAACGGCCGCGGCTACCCGATGGGCCTGGCCGGCGACGAGATCCCCGAGTTCGCGCGGGTGATCTCGGTGGCCGACGCGTTCGACTCGATGACCTCCACCCGCTCCTACCGGCCCGCCCGCTCCGTGGAGGAGGCCGTCGAGGAGCTGCGGCGCTGCTCCGGCTCCGACTTCGACCCGGTGGTGGTGGCCGCGTTCCTGCGCGCCCTCGACGCGCACGGCTGGCGGCTGCCCGGTCCCGTGTCGGTGCCGGGCAACGGCGTCGCGGAGGTGGCCCAGCAGGACCACGACGATCCCACCGCACCCATCGAGGTCCGCTGACCCGCTCCCCGGGTCAGGGGCGGGGCATGAGCTCCGGCTTCACTTGACGCTGACCTCCCCGCGCACGTGCCCCTCGTCCGTCTCGATCCGGTTCGCACACGACGGCTTCGAGACGACGAAGGAGAGGATCGTGTTCGGCCAGCAGGAGATCATGCATTTCGAGACCTTCGGGTACGTGGTGCCGCGCGAGGCGTTCGGCGGTCGCGCTGCTGGTCGTGCCGGGGTCCCATGAGCCGGGCTTCGCGCGCCGGTGCGCCGCCTACTTCCGGCGCGACCCGTCCTGCCAGGGTTTTTCCCGGTCGGCCGGTGCCCGCGGTCGTGCTGGAGACCGAGCCCGGCGACGCGATCGCGTTCGACCTGCGTCTGCTGCCCCTGTACCGGGCGGGTAGATCTTCGTAACCTGTCAGACATTCCTTGCGGCGGCGCTCCCGACGCCGCGCACGTCCCGACACCGTTCCGGAGGCTCCCGGTGGACAGGTCCACGGTGGTCGCCGCGACCGTCGCGTCGCTGCGGCAGGAGGCGGAGACGGTCGTGGACCTGGTGGTCGACCGCATCGTCGAGGAGATCCCGTCGTACGCCGCCGTGCCGCGCGAGCGGCTGCGCCCCGGGGTGGCGGCCAGCGTGCACGACGGGATCGGCTTCCTCCTGGACGGCGGGTTCCCCGGCGGGACGTCCCTGGCCGCCGCGGTGGACGCGGCGGCCGTGGGCGCCGACCGGGCCGAGCGCGGCATCCCGGTGGAGGACCTTCTGCACGCCTACCGGATCGGCGTCCGCACGGTCTGGGAGCGGTTCGCCACGGCGGCCAGGCGCAACGACGCGGACCCCGGAGAGGTCCTCGCCCTGGCCGAGCGGGTGTGGGAGTGGGCCGACGGCGTGATGGTACGGGCCGCCAGGGAGCATCGCAGGGTCGACCTGGAGGCGGCCCTGGACGCGCAGCAGAGGCGCGGCGCCTTCATCCGCGCCCTGCTGTCGGGCACGCTCGACCGGGCCGGGCTGCACCTGCAGTCGGCGGCGTTCGGGCTGGACCCGGACAGGGAGTACGTGCCGTTCCGCGCGCGGGGCGGCCGGGACGTGCGGGCGGTGGTGAAGGCACTGGTGCCCTACTTCCCCCACACGACCCCGCCCGTCACCCTCATCGACGGGGACGTGGCGGGGCTCCTCGCCCGGCGGCCGGTCGGCCGTGCGCGCGGCGACCTGGTGGTGGGGATCGGCCCGGCCGTGCGGCTCGCGGAGGCGGCGGGAGCCTTCGAACGCGCCACACGCGCGCTGGACACCGCGTCGCGGTTCAGCATGAACGGCGTGTACGACCTGGCCGATCTGGGCCTGCACGCGGCGGTCGTCGCGGAGTCCGAGGTCGGGGAGTTCCTTCACGAGCGCTACCTCGCGCCCCTGAAGGGGCTCCCCGACATCGAGCGCACTGTCGTCACGTACCTGGAGGGCGGGATGCACGTGGAGGACACCGCGCGCAGCCTGTTCGTCCACCCGAACACGCTGCGGAACCGGCTGCGGCGCTTCGAGGAGCTGACCGGCGCGGACCTGCGCGACCACCGGACCCTCGCCGAGCTCTGGTGGGCGCTGGCCCACCAGAGGCTCAACAGGTAGCGGGCTGCGCTACCGGGCGGGGGTGATGACGCAGGGCGCCCCGCCGCAGACGTCCACGACCTGTCCCGTGGTGAGGAAGACCGCCTTCTGGCGGCGCGCCTCGGGTGTGTTGCGCGGGTCGGAGTGCGGGTCGCGTCCCTCCGTGGGCGGGGTGTTCGTCAGGGGCGGCACAGGGGCGCCGCTGTCCCAGATGACGAGCGCGGACCCGTTGTAGGGGGAGGAGGGGATGGACGGGATCCCCCAGTACGGCACCTTGTCGGGCAGGCGTCCGGGGCGCACGGCCGGGGTGTGGATGCGGGCGCCGATCGTACGGGCCTGGACCTCCGCGGCGACCGGCGCCACCTGGTGGTCGCCGAACGCGACGTGCATCAGGACCCTGTGCCGGGGCGTGCCCGGGAGGGGCCGGTTGGTCATGTGGTGCGCGTAGCCGTTGGCCTCGCCGCGGTCCCACAGCATCTGGATGAGCCCGAAGGCGATCTGCTGGTCGAGCTTGTCCGGGTAGAAGGTGCCCAGGACCTGCCCGTAGGTCGGGTAGTCGGAGCTGCGGTTGAGCAGCGTGCTGTAGTTCATCGCGGGCACGCCCAGGACGGCGCGGCGGATGTCGGGGGAGACGGCGGTGAGCGCGCCGCCCATGATGCCGCCCTGGCTGTTGCCGTCGAAGGTGAGCTCGGCGCGGGTGTCGATGAGCGGCCGTCCGTCGGCGGTCTGGAACGCCTCGTGCCCGGTGAACCCCCGCGTCATGGCGCGGCCGAGGAAGGTGAAGCCGAGCATGCCCTGCTGGAGGCGGTCCGCGACCGTCTGGAAGCGGGTCAGGTCGGCCAGCGCGGTCACGACGTTGGGTATGTCCTCACTGGCCATGCCGATCCACTTGGTGGCGCAGAACGCGAAGCCGTGCTCGGCCGCCATGGCCTTGACGTTGCCCGCCGCCACCTCGCCCTCGCCGCCGAGCAGACCGTGCCCGTACAGGGCGGGCCTGGCCGGTCGCCCGTCGAACGCCGACCGCGGGATCTCGCACTGGAACGGGACGGGCTGGGTGTTGCCGGGCAGGCGGGCGGGCCTGCCGTCGCGGCCGAGGTGGAACCGCGACCCGGGCGGCCCGCCGGGCAGGTCGAGGTAGCTGGGGGCGAAGACCAGGCCCTTGACCTCGCGGCCGATCCGCTCGTCGACGTCGTCGGTCACCTGGGTGACGAGGAACGTGGGGGAGGAGCGGCCGAGGCGCTTCAGGGCGTCGTCGCGGATGTGCAGCATCCGCGAGGTCAGGCTCTGCCGGCTGGCGACGGTGAAGTCCCAGGCCAGGTAGAGCCCGTCCCGGCCGATGCCGTGGCGGTCCAGGTCGGCCAGCACGGCGCGGCCGGCGCGCTGCCGCTCGTGCAGCGGGTCGGAGGAGGGCAGCGTGGGGCCGAGGACCTTGGCGAACGCCGCGTTCGGCCTGAGGAGATCCCCGCCGGAGTCCCGCAGGCCGCGCAGCGCGACCACGTACCGGTGGCCCTCGCGGAAGTTGCGGGCGGGCCGGACGATCAGCGCCCGCCGCTCGGGCCGGTCCGCGTTCGCGTCCAGCTCCGCCCAGTACGGCCAGCGCTCGCCGGTCGCGGTGTCGATGACGACGATGGGCGCGTCGCGGCGCAGCGAGGCGCCGATGTCGGTGACGGGCGCGGCGCCGCTGCGCGCCAGGTCGACGCCCGGTACGTGGCCGAGCAGCATCGAGCCGGGGGAGAAGCCGTCGGCGCGGTTCCACTCCTCCGGGCGGACCGGGACGCCGAGCGCGTTGCGGAGCGTGGTCCGCATGTTCACGCGGCGCCCGGTGGCGGTGGAGCCGTCCCGGACCGTGTACCAGTCGCTGGGGAACGGCAGCAGGCACGCCGCCGGGTCGATCGGGTCGCATCCGTCGCCCGACGCCGGGGACGCGGACGCGGCGCCGGGCGCGGCCTGGGCCTCCGGGGACGACGGCGCGACGAGCACCGCCGTGAAGAGCGCCAGGGCCGCCGCCGCGACGCGCAGGACTCGGGTGCGCAAGGCCGACCTCCATTGCCGGACGCCGCGGGCTGGCCCTGACGTCGCCATCGGGGATTCCGTGGTGATCAGACCGCATGGCCCTGGACCGGTCAATCGGCCTTCGCACAACGGACGGCCGGCGGCCTTGTGCGTTCGCACTTTTCCCGCCCGCCCCCGCCGCGCGGCCGAAACGATCTTGTTTCGCGGGTGTTAAATCGCCCGGCCGGGCCGTTGCGGGTCGGTTTCGGGGCTTCTCAAGACGCCGCCGTCGGGTGATAGTTGGCCCGTCGTCTGCGGAGTCACCGAGGAGGAACGTTCCATGGACGCGGTCCCGACCATCGATCTCACCCCCTGGTTCCACGGCGGCGAGGACGACCGCAGGGCGGTGGCCGCCCGGGTCGACGCCGCGCTCAGCGCGATCGGCTTCCTGGTGGTCACCGGGCACGGGGTGCCGCCCGGCGTCAGGAGCGCCATCCGGGACGCCGCCCGGCGGTTCTTCGCCCAGCCCGAGGAGGTCAAACGCGCCTACGCGGTCACCGTGGGGGAGCGCGGCTGGCTGCCCCCGGGCGTGGAGGCCAACGCCTACGCCGAGGGCACCGAGACCCCGCCCGACCTCAAGGAGACCTTCGCCGTGGGCGCCGACCGGCGGATCGGCGACCCGCTCTTCGACCGGGAGTGGTTCCTGCCCAACGTCTGGCCCTCCGAGGTGCCCGAGCTGGAGGGGCTCCTCACCGACTACCTCGCGCGGATGCGCGCACTCTCCGACGAGCTCCTCGTCCTCTGCGCGGCCGCGCTGGGGCTCGACCCCGGCCACTTCACCGACTACACCGGGCACCCCTCGTACACGCTCAACATCAACCGCTACCCGCCGCTGTCGCAGCTCGGCGAGCCCGAGCCCGGGCAGTTCCGGATCGGGCCGCACACCGACTTCGGCACCGTCACGGTGCTGGACCGCCAGGACGGCGTGGGCGGCCTGCAGGTGTACTCGGAGGAGTCGGGGTGGGTGAACGCGCCCTACGTCGAGGACTCCTTCACCATCAACGTGGGCGACCTGCTGGCCGTCTGGTCGGGGAACCGCTGGAAGTCCAACCGGCACCGCGTCCTGCCGCCCGATCCCAGCGCGCCCGACGAGGAGCTGCTGTCGCTCATCTTCTTCTACGAGTGCGACCCCGGCGCCCGCATCCAGCCCCTGGCCCCGCCGATCGGCCGCACCGCGCTCGAACCGGTGCGCGCCCACGACTTCCTGCTCGAAAGGCTCGACGCCATCACCGTCGGCTGACTGAAAGGCTCCACATGACCGACCTCCAGGCCGGTAGGCAGCACACCGATCCGCCCGCCGGCGTGGTCGTGCGGGAAGGCGACTACGGCGACCGGCTCGCCGCCGTGGAACCGGGCGGCGCCGAGTTCATCCCGCTCGACCAGCGGCACGGCCGCCCGCTCAAGCTGCTGTGGACGTGGACGTCGCCGCAGCTGGAGTTCGCCACCATCTTCCTCGGCGTGCTGGCCGTCGCCGCGTTCGGCCTGTCGTTCTGGCAGGCGGCGGCCGCGGCGGTCCTGGGCACCGCGCTGGGCGCGCTCACGCACGGCGTGCTGTCGGCCCGCGGCCCCCGGCACGGGGTCGGCCAGATGGTGCTCGGACGCGTCCCGTTCGGCTACCGGGGCAACGCGCTGCCCGCGACGCTCAACACCATCGCCGGCGGCGTCGGCTGGTTCGCCGTCAACAGCGTCAGCGCCACCCTCGCCCTGGCCACCCTCACCGGACTGCCCAAGCCGCTGTGCCTGCTCGTCGTCGTCGCGCTCCAGGTGACGATCGGGTTCTTCGGGCACAACCTGGTGCACACCGTGGAGCGCTACGCGTTCCCGGTGCTGGCGGTCGTGTTCGCCGTCGCCTCCTTCATCATCCTCAGCAAGGCGAATTTCGGCGCCCCGGCGAGCGGCGAGGGCGGGGGCCTGGGCGGGTTCATCATCGCGACCGCCGCCGCCTTCGGGTACGCGGCCGGCTGGAACCCCTACGCCGCCGACTTCACCCGCTACCTGCCGCCCGGCACCGACCGGCGCTCCGTCGGCCTCTACGCCGGGCTGGGCGTCTTCCTCGGCTGCGTCAGCCTGCAGATCGTCGGGGCCGCGGCCGTCACCATCGGCGGCGACGCGCTGGGCGACCCGACCGGGACGTTCACCGGCCACCTGCCCGCGCTGGTCGCCGACCTGACGCTGCTGGCCATCACCCTCGGCGCCATCTGCGCCAACGCCATCAACATCTACTCGGGCGCGATGTCGTTCGTGACGCTGGGCGTGCGGCTGCCGGTGGCGCTGCAGCGCGCGATGGCCGCGCTCGCGTTCGGCGTCCTGGGCCTGGTCGTGGCCTACTTCGGGCTGGACGACGCGGGCCACGACTACGAGGCGTTCCTACTGATCATCGCGTACTGGATCGCGCCGTGGCTTGGAGTCGTCCTGGCCGACCTGTGGCTGCGGCGGGGAGGCGAGCCCGTCGACGCCCTCTTCTTCGACACCCGGCACCGCAACCCGGCCGGGCCGATCGCGATGGCCGCGGCCATCGCCGTGTCGGTCCTGCTGTTCTCCAACCAGGAGCTGTACGTGGGGCTCGTGCCCAAGCACGTCGAGTCGGTCGGTGACATCACCGCCCTCGTGGGCTTCCTCCTGGCCGCGCTCGGCTACATCGCACTGCGCCGGGTCTGGCGCCCGAGTTCCCCGAAGGAGTAGGCCCTGCTCTTGTCGAAGGCGGTGGGACCGTACGACCCCAGCGCCACGGGCGTGTCCAGGGCCTCTGAGATCGTCGCCAGGGGGTTGGACGTGAGCGGCGCGTAGACGGGACGGGCCGTCAGAAGGCGTTCGGTGAGCGCGGCCTGGGCTTCCAGGTCGCCCGCAGGGTGCACGGGGATGCGCTCCATGCCCTCGTAGGCGACGCACAGTTTCAGGTCCGTGCGCTCCTGCGCCACGTCCAGGTGCGTGACGGCCAGTGCGTCGACTGGGCCGGTGACGTCGAGGGCGTAGCGCAGGGCCACCGCGTCCAGGTGCCCGACGCGGAAGGCGCCCTGCCACGGCCCCGTGCCGTTGTGGCGGTCGGGCAGGTCCGCCGTGAGCGCGGGGTCCTCCGTGACGAAGGGCCCGGGGCCGTGGCGCGTGGCGTAGGTCCTGAGCACGCCCAGACGGGTCGCGGATCCGGGCGCCACGCCCGCCTCCGCCAGGAGCGTGTCCGCGTTCGCGAACGTGGTGGTGGACCAGGTGGTGTACGGGTGGAAGCCGTGCCACTCGTCCAGGAGAACCCCCTGCGCCCCCTCGAACACCACGTCGCCGGTGCGGAGGAGGTGGTGGAGGTGCTCCTCGCCCACGATGCGGACCCGCTCGGCGAACGCGGTGAAGGCGTCCACGCAGTCGTCCACCGGCGGCACCGCCTCCCCGCCCGGGAACTCCTCGCGATACCAGTCGCGCACGGCGGTGAGGCCGCGGCGCAGGCGCGCGGGGGAGAGGCAGTCGCCCGCGCGGGGCGCGTCCACGTGCGCGAGGGAGTATGCGACGGTCTCGCCGATGCCCATGCCGCACGACCCGTGCCGGGCCCCGCCACGGGCGCTCTCGCGCGCCCGGTTGGCGGCCCGGTGGTACGGCGTCGTGAGCAGCGCCCCGCGGTCGACGGTGAGGCGGTCCAGCGCGTCGTGCACGCCCAGGTCCCGCAGATGGGCGGCCTCGGCGGCCAGCGCCAGCGGGTCGACCAGCATGAACCGCGACAGGTGGGTCCGCACGCCCGGAACGAACGTCCCGGACCCGAACTGCGCGAACGTGTGGTGGCGGCCGTCCGGCGCCACCACGTTGTGCGCCGCCTGCGCGCCGCCGTTGAAGCGGACGACGGCGTGAACCGGCTCCGGCCCCCGCGAGCAGAGCCAGTCCACCACCGTGCCCTTGCCGGCGTCCCCGAACCCGAGGTCGACGACGATCACGTGCCCCATGTGCCCGCTGCCCTCCGCGGCCTCCGCCGGCTCACAGGCGGGTCGTGCCGGACGGGGCGGACCCCAGCCCGCGCGGCCCCGGCGACACCGCCACCGACGCGCGGGAGGCCTCCAGCCGGGCCAGCGCGCGCGACACCGAGGCACCTGCCTCCGAGCCCACCTCGTCCAGGTGGCCCAGCCCCTCCTCCAGGTCGATGGCCTCCTCGCCCAGCCCGACCGTGAGCGCGATCGTCTCGCAGACCGCGTCCAGGTCGTCCAGGTAGAGCACGTTCTGGCCGAGCAGGTCCTGCCAGAAGTCCTTCAGCTTGCGGCTGCGCGCGTGGTGGGCGCCCTCGGGGATGATGAAGTACACGTCGAAGCGGGTCTGGAGCTCGCGCACCAGCTCCCGGACCGGGACGTCCTCGGGGACGCTTTCGCCGATCACCTTCTCGATCTCGCGGCGCTTGGCGGCCGGGTACGCGAGCTCGTCGCCGATCATGAACAGGTACCCGCGGCGGCCGCGCTTCTCGTGGCAGTCGATCGCGGTGTGCCGGGACATGAAGTACATGGCCAGCTCGTAGGACTCCATCATCTGGCCGCCACCGCCGCCCTCCAGCAGGATTCTGCCGAGGTCGTCGTCCATCCGGTTGTCGGCCTCGAACTGGCCGACCTGCAGCGGCGCCCGGTCGCAGGTCGCGTCCCCGATCCCGCCGAACATGATGTGCGGGTGCTCCACGTAGCCCTTGCGCTGCAGCAGCCCGAGCAGGCTGGGCAGCTTGGTCTGCAGGGTGCGCGGCACCGTGCCCATGGACCCGGTGACGTCGAACAGCACCGCGATGGCCAGCGACTCGGGGTGGTCGTCGGAGTCGCGGCTCTCCCGGACGGTCACGCCGCGCGGGTCCAGGGACGGGTGGGTGGTGGTGGCGCCGCCGTCGCTGTAGGCGAAGGCGCTGGCGCCGGTACGGGCGCGGTAGGAGCTCGCCGCGTCGTAGACGTTGGTGGACCAGTGTCCGCTTCCCATTGGGGCTTTCCTCCCAGAGAGGGGCCGCGCTCAGCGGCCGGGCATGGTGAACGGGCGGAACCGGCGCGGGCCGTAGAGGCGTTCGAGCACTTCGTCGAACTCGGCCAGCAGCCGCCAGGCGTCGTCGGGGCGGCGGCGCTGCAGGGCCGTCAGGCAGCCCTTCGCGAACAGCCGCATCGGCTTGGGCGCCTTGTCGCCCATCAGGTGGGTCATGCATCGGGTGGCCATGTAGATGTCGGTGGCCGCGCTCGCCCGCTCCCTGGCCGGGACCTCCGGCGGGTACCAGTCGGCGTAGCGGGTCACCAGCGCCGGGACGCGGCCGCTGGAGTCGACCGGCGCGTAGCACCCGGGCACCGAGTAGCACCAGTCGACGAGCACCAGGCCGTGCTCCTCCGGATGGATGAGCACGTGCTCGGGCAGCACCGCCCCGTGCAGCACGCCCGCGCGGTGGGCGAAGCCGAGGCCCACCAGGAGGCGGCGCCACATCCATGCCGCGTCCCGGGGGTCGAGGCCGCCGGGGTAGGCGTCGTGCACCTCGGCCAGGGTGGAGAAGCCGTCGAGGGCCACGATGGCGTTGGCCCGCCGTTCGGCCCCCGTGTCGGCGTCGCGGTGGCGGAACGACTCCACCAGGCGCGGCACGTACGGCAGGAACCGTCCGTCGCCGTCCTTGGGGAGCTGCCTGAGCGCCACCGCCTCGCGCTCCAGCAGGTCGCCGTCTCCAGGGTCGCGCGGCAGCTTGATGACCACGGCCTGGGCGCGGGGCCCATCGCGGGGCCTATCGTGCTTCGCGTCGTAGAGGTCGGCCAGATCGCCGCCCGCCCGCTTGTCGCCCACGTGGAAGGTGTGGCGCCGGGTGGTGATGGTGACCGGGCCGGAGCGGTTGTAGCTGCGCCACAGCGCGTTCAGCCGGGTGAAGTCGTCGCCGGTACGGCCGCCGGTGGCGTCGGGGTGCACGAGCCGGGCCAGCTGCCGGTACGTGCGGGCCGCCTCTGCGGTGTCGAGGCCGAACAGGTCGGCGGGCGTGCGGGCGCGGCCGAGCCGGGCCAGCGCCTCGCCGAGGGCGCCCGTCATCGGATCTCCTCCTCCCGGCTGGGCCGGAGCAGCGCGGGGTGCAGCAGGCGCGCGTCCCCCGCGCGGTAGAGCTTGGGACGCGGCCCGCCCTTGCGGCCCGCCTTGTCGGAGGTGGTGCCGGTGCTCTCCACGAACCCGGGGACCGACAGCACCTTCCGGTGGAAGTTGCCCGCGTGCAGCTCCTCGCCCCAGACCGCCTCGTACACGGCCCTCAGCTCGGGGATCGTGAACTCGGGCGCGCAGAACGCCGTCGCCAGCGGGGTGTACTCCAGCTTGGCGCGAGCGCGCTCCAGGCCGTCGCTGAGGATCCGCGCGTGGTCGAACGCGAGCCTGCGCGTGGTGCCCGGGGCCTGGTCGCCCCCGTCGGTGAGGCCGAGCCGGCCGACCGGCGTCCAGGCCGCGTCGGCCGCGTCCCCGCCCGCCTCGGGGTCGGGCAGCTCGGGCGCGAAGGCGAGGTAGGCGACGGAGATGATGCGCATGCGCGGGTCGCGGCCGGGCTTCCCGTACGTGCGGAGCTGCTCCAGGTGGATGCGCTCCAGCGGCCCCTGCTTCGCGCTGAGCCCGGTCTCCTCGGCCAGCTCCCGCACGGCCGCGTCCGGCAGGTCCTCGGCGTCGCGCACGCCCCGCACGAAGCCGCCCGGCAGCGCCCACATCCCGGCGTGCGGGGCGTGCCCGCGCCGGACCAGCAGCACGTGCAGCTCGCCGTCGCGGATGGTCAGCGCGACGACGTCGACCGTGACCGAGACCGGGTCGTAGTCACGGGGGTCGTAGGACTCCAGGAACTCGCTCTCGCTCTCGGTCATCGCGGCCGGTCTCCATCCAAGTCAGTCTCAAGTTGAGTTCATCTCTCTATGAGAAGAACATAGGTCATGGTGGACCGTTCGTCCAGCCTGAATTCCGGCGAAACGGGGACGCCGCCCCTCCCGGTGGCCGGGAGGAGCGGCGTTCGTGCGGGTCAGCGGCGGTGTCGTCCGCCCGGGTGCGGCGGCTCCCGGTGCGGCGGGTCCTGCCGGGGCGGCTCCGCCTGCGGCCCGTCCGGGCGCCGCCGGTAGCGCGGCTCCCGGGGCTCGAGCGGCTGCGACAGCTCCGGCTGCGGCGGGCGCTGCGGCTGCCACGGCCGCCGCTCCGGCGACTGCCGCGCGGGCGGCTGCGGCTGGGCCGGGCCGTGCCCCTGCCCCTGGTGCGGGCCCCGGTGCGGGCCCTGGTGCGGGTCCTGGTACGGCGACTGCGCCGGACGTGCGGCCGGGTAGGCGTCCGTCCCGTACGGGGCGCTTCCGCCGGGCGGCACGGTGTCCACCCGCCGGCCGGCCGTCGCCTGCGGGGCCATCACCGGAGGCCGGCCCGCGACCCGGGAGCCGGGCGCGGGCGGGGCCAGCCCGGCCAGGTCCGGCGGCGGCGCCGACATCGGGGCGGCCACCGGGCGCGGCGGCGGGGGCAGGTCGAGGAGGCGCCGCATCTCGCTGCTGCGCCGCCCGTACAGCAGGTAGAGCGCCAGCCCGGCCGCCATCCACACCAGGAAGTAGACCCAGGTCTCGACCTTGAGGTTGAGCATCAGCCAGCCGGTCGCCAGCATCGCCAGCACCGCCGTGAGCGGGGCCGCCGGCATCCGGAACGGCCGGTGCAGGTCGGGCCGGCCGCGGCGCAGCGCCAGCACCGCCGCGCACACGAACAGGAACGCGAACAGCGTCCCGATCACGACCATCTGCTCCAGCGTGAGCACGTCGAGGGTCTGCGACATCACCGCCGCCGCGCCGCCCGCGGCCAGCGTCGCCCGCGACGGCACCCGGTAGCGGCTCATCCCGGCCAGCCCGCGCGGCAGCAGCCCGTCCCGGGACATCGAGAACACCACCCGGGTCAGGCTGATCAGCACCACCAGGATCACCGTGGTCAGCGCGATCACCGCGCCGATGTCGATGATCTTCCCCATGGAGCCGGCGCCGACCATGGTGAACGGCGTGGTCAGCACGACCTTGTCCGGGTCGAGCCGGCGGTAGGACACCATCCCGACCATGGTCACCGCCACCCCGACGTACAGCACGACCGCCACGACCAGGCTGGTCAGCATGCCGCGGGGCACCTTGCGCGGGGCGTCGTCGGTCTCCTCGGAGGCGGTGGCGATCAGGTCGAAGCCGATGTAGGCGAACGCGATCGCGGGCGCCGCCGCCAGGATCCCCCAGACGCCGAACACCTGCGGGGAACCGCCGGTGATCGCGCCGGTGAGCGCGTCCAGCACGCTCTGCCCGCCGCCGTCCCCGGCGGGCCGCGCGGGCGGGACGAACGGCCGCAGGTTGCCCGGGTCGAAGTAGGTGAGCCCGACCGCGATGACCAGGCCGATCACGATCACCTTGGCCATCACCATGAACCACAGCGTGCGCAGCCCGAGCCTGCTCCCGGTCGCCAGCAGCACGACGAGCAGCACCAGGATGCCGAGCGCGAACACGTCGAAGCCCTTGGGCTGCCCGATCACCCCCGCGAGCCACTCCGGGACCGGCACGCCCAGGTCGGACAGGGCCTGCGCGGCGTACAGCGACCAGGCCCGCGCCACCACCGAGGCGGCCAGCAGCAGTTCGAGGATCAGCGACCAGCCGACCACCCACGCCCAGACCTCGCCGAACGCCACGTAGCTGAAGGAGTAGGCGCTGCCCGCCACCGGCACGATCGAGGACAGCTCGGCGTAGGCGAGCGCGGCCAGCAGGCAGACCCCGCCGGCGATGAGGAAGGACAGGATCACCGCGGGCCCGGCGCTGGCGGCCGCCTGCACCCCGGAGATCTTGAAGATACCGGCGCCGATCATGACGCCCAGGCCGAGCACCACCAGGTCGCGGGTCCGGTAGACCACGCGCAGCCGGTGCCGGCCGCCGTACAGCTGCCCGGTCGCCTGCTCGACCGGCAGTCTCCGGAACATGGTGTTGCGCATGCGGCCATCCCAGGTCATAGGTTCTCCCCAAGCCCTGAACCCGCGCCGCTGTTCGCGAGACAGTCGATGTCTAAGCCCCTAACACTTCACCACATTTCGGTAAAACCGCAATTACTTTGCCCTGATCGGTTCCGGGGGCGGGGAACGGGACGGGAGGGGACGCGGGGTCCCCCGCGGGGCCGGGGGCGGTCGGGACGCTGGCGCCCCGGAGAGATCAATGACACTGTGGTGCCGCTGAGCTCCCGGGAGGTCCCGTGCCGTTGACCGCGTCCGCCGCCTCGTCCGCCGCCCCATCAGGCCCGTCGGGCCCGTCGGGCCCGTCCGCCACGGGCGCGTCCCGGCGCCGCAGGCGGCTCGCCCCGCTGGCCGTGCTGGTGCTGTCGGCCTCCCTGGCCGTTCCCGGCCAGGCCGCCGCCGCGCCCTCCGCGCCGGCCGCGCCCGTCCTGCCCGCGGCGCCCGCCGCGCCGGGCAAGCAGGCCGTGGCCACCGGATACGGCGGCGCGGTCGCCACGGTCGACCTCGACGCCAGCCGCACCGCCATCGAGGTGCTCAAGAACGGCGGCAACGCCATGGACGCGGCCGTCGCCGCGGGCGCCACCCTGGGCGTGACCGAGCCGTACGTCGCCGCGATCGGCGGGGGCGGCTACATGACCTACTACGACGCCAAGCGCCGCAAGGTCTACACCGTCGACGGCCGCGAGACCGCGCCCAAGGCCATGCGCGCGGACTCCTTCGTCGACCCGGCCACCGGCAAGGCCATCCCGTTCGACCAGGCGGTCACCAGCGGGCTCGGCGTCGGCGTCCCCGGCACCCTCGCCCAGTGGGACACCGCGCTGCGCCGCTTCGGCACCCGCGACCTGGGCACGCTGCTCAAGCCCGCGATCAGGGTCGCCGAGCGCGGCTTCACCGTCGACCAGGAGTTCCGAGACCAGACCGCCGTCAACGAGGCCCGCTTCCGCGACATCGTCCCGACCCGCGAGCTGTTCCTGCCCGGCGGCAAGCCGCCCGCGGTCGGCTCCACCTTCCGCAACCCCGACCTCGCCCGCACCTACCGCGAACTGGCCCGGCGCGGCCCCGCCTGGATGTACGAGGGCGGGCTCGGCCGCGAGATCGCGCGCACCGTGCAGAAGCCGCCGGTCGACCCCGCCGCCACCCGCAACGTGCGCCCCGGCCTCATGAAGGACGGCGACCTCGGCGCCTACCGGTCCCGGACGCCCGCACCCACCCGCGTCTCGTACCGGGGCCTGGAGGTGTACGGGATGCCGCCGTCGTCCTCGGGCGGCTCCACCATCGGCGAGGCCCTCAACATCCTCGACGACTTCCAGCTCGGCGCCGGCGACCCGGTCAAGGCGCTGCACTACTACCTGGAGGCGTCCAAGCTCGCCTACGCCGACCGCGGCCGCTACGTCGGCGACCCGGACAAGGTCGACGTCCCCCTGAAGGAACTGCTGTCCGACGGCTTCGCGCGCGAGCGCGCCTGCCTCATCAAGCCCGACCGGGCCGCCGCCGCGCCCGTCGCGCCCGGCTCGCCGGACGGCGACTACGCCCCGTGCGTCCCGCCGGGCGGCGCCACCCGCGCGCTCGCGTACGAGGGCCCGCAGACCACCCACCTCGTCGTCGCCGACAAGTGGGGCAACGTCGTCGCCTACAACGTGACCATCGAGCAGTTCGGCGGCAGCGGCATCACCGTCCCCGGCCGCGGGTTCATCCTCAACAACGAGCTGACCGACTTCACCCTCCAGCCGCCCGCGCCGGGGAGCCCGCCCGACCCGAACCTGCCCGGCCCGGGCAAGCGGCCCCGCAGCAGCATGGCCCCCACGATCGTGCTGCAGGACGGCAGGCCCCGGCTCGCGCTCGGCACCCCAGGCGGCTCCACGATCATCACCACCGTGCTGCAGATCCTCCTCAACCGGATCGACCTCGGCATGGACCTGCCCGCCGCGGTGGCCGCGCCGCGCGCCACCCAGCGCAACACCCCGCAGGTGTTCGCCGAGCAGGCGTTCATCGACCGGTACGGCAGGGCGCTGGCCGAACGGGGCCACCTGGTCGAGCTGTTCGCCGGTCCGCCCGCCGGGGTGATCGGCGCCGCGACCGGGCTGGAGTTCCTGCGTCCGGGCCTGGTGCAGGCCGTCGCCGAGCCGGTGCGGCGCGGGGGCGGGAGCGCCCTGGTCGTCCGCCCGTCCAAGTAGCCGCGGCGGCCGCGGCGGCACGACTACGATCAGGCGATGGGGGAAGGAGTCGTGCCATGGCCCAGTCGTACGTACAGGTGACGACGACGACCGACTCGCGTCCGGAGGCCGCGGAGCTGGCCCGGTCGGCGGTCGCCGAACGGCTCGCGGCGTGCGCCCAGCTGGTCGGCCCCATCGCCAGCACCTACTGGTGGGAGGGCGAGATCGAGTCGGCCGAGGAGTGGATGGTGGTGTTCAAGACCACCGGCGCCCGCTTCGACGAGCTGGCCAGCCTCATCACCGAGGGCCACTCCTACGACAGCCCCGAGATCATCGCCACCCCGGTGGTCGCGGGCAGCATGGACTACCTGGCCTGGGTCAGCGAGCAGACCGAGCCCGCCGGTGACGAGGACGAGGACGAGGACGAGGACGACCTCGGCGGCGACCTCGACGACGACTCCGTCCCGGTGGACTGACCGCCGCCCCCGCCCGCGGATCTCTCGCCGGACCGCCGCCCGCTATGCACTTTTTGTGTGACGTGGGGCATAGTGGGGAGAATAAGTCCTTGGTTACGTTCGGGGTGCGGCAGATCCCGGGCGAGGAGGTCGGCGACGGTGCACGAGGACGAGCACGGCGAGCGCGGCGATCACGGCCTGTTCGGGCCGGAGTCGGTGACGTGGCGGGTGATGGGCGAGCCCGTGCTGATGGTGGGCGGCATCCGCGCCCTGCTGCTGCAGGCGCTGCATCCCCAGTCGATGTGGGGCACCGCGCAGAACTCCGAGCTGATGGACCCGCACGCCGCCTGGGCCCGGCTCGGCCGCACGGTGGAGTTCGTCCGGGTGCGGACGTGGGGCACGCGCGAGGAGGTCGAGCGGGTGGGCCGCCGGGTCCGCAAGCTGCACTCCAAGCTGACCGCCCTCAACCTGCGCACCGGCGAGACGTTCCGGGTGGACGAACCGGAGAACCTGCTCTGGGTGCACATGGGCGAGGTCGACTCCTACCTCGACGTCGCCCGCCGCGCCGGGGTGCCGCTCAGCGACGCCGACGCCGACCGCTTCGTGGACGAGCAGCGCCGCGCCGCCGCGGTCGTCGGCCTCGACCCCGCCGGCGTGCCCGCCTCGGTCGCCGAGATGGAGGAGTACTACCAGGACATGCGCGGCCGAATCTGGGCCTGCCGGGAGGCGCGCGAGGGCCTGCTGCGCATGTTCAACCCGAACGTGCCGAGGCAGCTGCTGCCGCTCAAGCTGGCGGCGCCCGGCATCGGCCTGCTGGTCGTCTCCACGCTGCCGCGCTGGGCGCGGCGGATGTACGGGCTGCCCGGGCTGCCCACCTCGGACCTGGCGGCGACGCTGACGCTCAAGGGCCTCTACCGGACCACCCACGTCATCCCCGAGCGGCTGCGCTACCAGCCGGACGCGCTGCGGGCCCGCGAGCTGATCCGCGAGCGCGAGGACGGCGCCCGCCCCCTCGTCATCGCCTCCTGAAGAGGAGAGGGGCCGGGGCTCAGCCGCGGCGCATCAGGCGGCCGACGGCGGCCATCAGCTCGGTCGACATGACGTCCGACTTGCCCTCTTCGGCGCCCTCGGCCACGCAGTGCCGCACATGCCCGTCGAGCAGGCCCAGCGCCACCTTGTCCAGGGCGGCCTGCACGGCGCTGATCTGGGTCAGGACGTCGATGCAGTAGCGGTCGTCGTCGACCATCCGCTCGATGCCGCGCACCTGGCCCTCGATCCGCCGCAGGCGCGTCTGCAGCTGGTCCTTGGTGGCGGTGTAGCCCCGCGTGGGAGTGTCGCCGCGCGCCGGGGCGGCGGCGCCGGGCGCGCTGTCGCCCTGCGCCGCGGGCCGCTCCTGCGCCGCGGGCTGCTCCGGTGCGGGCCTGTCGTCCCTGGTGGGGGTCTCGCTGGTGGCCATCGTCGTCCTCGCAATCACTCCGGAGGGTGCCGTTCCGTGGGACCCGCCGGGGGATCAACCCTCTAGGGGTACCGTATATGCCCGCGCCGACGTTCCGTCCCCCCTGCGACCGGCCGGTTTCGTCCCCCGGTGACCGTTCTCGGCGGGGTCGCGGGCGGCGGTCAGCCGTGCTCGGCCGCGGCGGACGGCGGGACGTTCCACGCGCTGATCACCGGCCGGTCGTGCTCGGTGCCGAGCGCGGACAGGGTGCCGGTCTCCAGCGCGAACAGCCGCCCGTCGGCGGGCTCCAGTCCGAGCCGGCGCGCGGTCAGGACGCGCAGCACGTGCCCGTGCGCGACCAGCGCCACGTCACCATCGGCCAGCAGCGGCCGGATCCGGGCCAGCACCGCGTCGACCCGCTCGCCCACCTGCTCGACCGTCTCGCCGGGGTGGTCGGCGTCGCCGGGGATCACGCCGTCGGCCCACAGGTACCAGCCGGGGCGGTCCTCGCGGATCCGCGCGCTGGTGATCCCCTCGTAGCCGCCGTAGTCCCACTCCCACAGGTCCGGGTCGGTCGCGTCCACGCTCAGCCCGGCCAGCTCGGCGGTGCGCAGCGCGCGGGAGGCGGGGCTGCACAGCACCCGGGCGAACGGCCGGTCGCGCAGCACCGGCGCCAGCGCCCGGGCCTGCTCCTCGCCGCGCTCGGTCAGCGGGAGGTCGGTGCGTCCGGTGTGCCGCCTGTCGCGGCTCCACTCGGTCTCGCCGTGCCGCAGAACGATCACTTCCCCCATGCGATCCACTCTACGGGTCAGGCGAGGACGGCCTCCGCGGGCACGTGGGGCAGGCCGTGCGCCTCGGCGACGTGGTCGTAGGTGAGCCGGCCGTCGTGCGCGTTCAGGCCGTGGACCAGCGCGGGATCGGCGCGCAGCGCGTCCCGCCAGCCCCGGTCGGCGATCTCCAGCGCGTACGGCAGCGTGACGTTGGTCAGCGCGTGCGTGGAGGTGTTGGGCACCGAGCCGGGCATGTTCGCCACGCAGTAGAAGATCGACTCGTGCACCCTGTAGGTGGGCGCGTCGTGCGTGGTGGGGCGGGAGTCGGCGAAGCAGCCGCCCTGGTCGATCGCGATGTCGACCAGCACCGAGCCCGGCTTCATCGCGGCCACCAGCGTGTTGGGGACCAGCGTGGGCGCCTTGGCGCCGGGGATCAGCACCGCGCCGATCACCAGGTCGGCGGCGCGGACCTCCTCCTCGACCGTGTAGGCGTTGGACACCAGCGTGCGCAGCCGGCCCTGGTAGATCTCGTCGATCCGGCGGAGCCGGTCGACGTTGACGTCCAGGACGGTCACCGCGGCGCCCATCCCGACGGCGATCTGCGCCGCGTTCAGGCCGGAGACGCCGCCGCCGATCACCGTGACGCGGGCCGGGGCCACGCCCGGGACGCCGCCGGGCAGCACCCCGCGGCCGCCGTTGGAGCGCATCAGCGAGTACGCGCCGACCTGCGGCGCCAGCCGCCCGGCCACCTCCGACATGGGGGCCAGCAGCGGGAGGGCGCCGCCGGGCAGCTGCACGGTCTCGTAGGCGACGGCGGTCACGCCGGAGGCCAGCAGCGCCTCGGTGAGCCCGCGGGACGCGGCCAGGTGGAGGTAGGTGAACAGGATCTGGCCGCGCCGCATCCGGTGGTACTCGGCGGCGATCGGCTCCTTGACCTTGAGGATCAGCTCGCCCTCGGCCCAGACCTCGTCCGCGCCCTCCAGGATCTTGGCGCCGGCGGCGGTGTAGTCGTCGTCGGGGATGGCCGAGCCCAGGCCGGCG
The DNA here is from genome assembly GCF_042656285.1 of Actinomadura rugatobispora. Classification (GTDB taxonomy): domain Bacteria; phylum Actinomycetota; class Actinomycetes; order Streptosporangiales; family Streptosporangiaceae; genus Spirillospora; species Spirillospora rugatobispora. Next base: position 18,752 of record NZ_JBHSON010000092.1, read on the forward strand.
CCGCGTTCGACGAACACCTCGTGCCCGCGGCGGGCGAGCTCGTGCGCCCCCGCGGGGGTGATCGCCACCCGGTACTCGTGGTTCTTGACCTCGCGCGGTACGCCGACCTTCATCGCTGCCCCTCTGCGCCCTCCGGGGCCGCGGCCGCCGGATCTTTGCCCGCGATCCGGCCTCCGCGCCTCAGGACTTCCCGTCTCCACGCCTCAAGAGTGCGGTCTCTACGCTCAAGGGTGCGGCCTGCGGCACCCGCGCTGCCATCGGCAGCATGTAAAGGAAGGGCGCGGCTTGCTTACAGGCTGTAAGTGGGCGGGGGAGAGGATCAGGGCTTGCGGGCGATGCCGCCGTACATGAGGCGCTGCCCCACCGTCAGCTCGGCCGGGACCTCCCCGTCGGGACGCCACAGCGGCAGCGGCACCACGCCCGGCTCCAGCAGCTCCAGGCCGCCGAAGTAGGCGGTGATCTCCTCGGGGGTGCGGAAGCGGCCGGTGCCCAGCAGCGCCAGGTACTGCTCCTCGGCGGCGCGGGCCTCCTCGCTGGAGGCGCAGAAGTGGGTGACGAACAGGTGGCTGCCCGAGGGCACCGCGTCCAGCAGCGTCTCCACGATCCGCTGCGGCCCCTCCTCGTCGTGCAGGTGGTGCAGGATCCCGACCAGCATCACCGCCACCGGCCGGTCGAAGTCGATCAGCCGCCGCACGTCGGCGTCGGCCAGCACCTTCTCCGGCTCGCGCAGGTCGGCGGTGACGACCGTGGTGCGGTCGTTCTCGGCCAGCAGCGCCCGGCCGTGCGCCAGCACGATCGGGTCGTTGTCGACGTAGGCCACGCGGGCGTCGGCGGCCACCTCCTGGGCGACCTGGTGGGTGTTCCGCACGGTCGGCAGCCCCGACCCCAGGTCGAGGAACTGCCGCAGGCCCACCTCGCCGGCCAGGTACCGCACGCCGCGGCCGAGGATCTCGCGGTTGTAGGCGGCGACGTCGTACAGCTCCGGGATGATCTTCACGATCTGGTCCACGAAGGCGCGGTCGACCTCGAAGTTGTCCTTGCCCTTCAGGACGACGTCGTAGGCCCGGGCGATGCTGGGCTTGGTCACGTCGATCCCGAGCGAGGCCCAGTCGTACTCCTGCTCCGCCATCAGCGGGCCCTCCACCCTCGCGCGACCCCCGTACGGCCGTGTCGGAACGATCGTAAACGCGGGCGGGCCGCCGCGCCGCCCGGTTATGGATCTTTGTCCGAAGTGACGGTGCTCACAGTCGCGCCGCGCCGGGCGTGCGGCCGGGCGGCAGCCACTCGTCGGCGATCGCGACGGTCAGCTGCTCCAGCAGCGGGCCCGCCTGCCGCATGCAGCGCGCCGCGTCCGGCTCGATGTCGGTCAGCGCGTACACCGCCTGGACGCGGGCCTTGCGGGCCTGCTCGCCGGTCAGCCCGCGGCGTCCGACCGCGGCGACCACCGGGACCCCGGCGCGGGCCGCGGCGCGGGCCACCCCGATCGGCGCCCGGCCGCGCAGCGACTGCACGTCCAGGCAGCCCTCCCCGGTCACCACCAGGCGGGCGCCCCTGGCCTTGTCCACGAAGCCGAGCAGGTCGAGCATCAGGCCGATGCCGGGCTCGACGGTCGCGCCCAGGAACGCCAGCGCGGCGAACCCCACCCCGCCCGCGGCCCCGGCGCCCGGCCGGTCGCGCGCGGCGGTGCGGGACGCCGCCTCCGCCAGATCGGCCCAGCGGCGCAGCCCCGCGTCCAGGGCCCGGACCTCCTCGCGGCCCGCGCCGCGGCGCAGCGCCTGGCCGGTGGCCGAGCCGTTGCGGCCCAGCAGCGTGCCCTCCGGCTCCCCGGCGACGATCACCTCCACCCCGGACAGGTCCGGCATCCCGCGCAGGTCCAGGCGGTGCAGCCCGCGCAGCGCCGCCCCGCCCGGCGGCAGGTCCTTGCCGAGCCCGTCCAGCAGCCGCCCGCCCAGGCCCTGCACCAGCCCGGCGCCGCCGTCGGCGCAGGCGGCGCCGCCCACGCCGAGCACGATCCGGCGCGCCCCGAGCCGCAGCGCGTGCGCGAGCATCTGGCCGGTGCCGAGGCTGGTGGCGGTGAGCGGGCTGGGCCTGCCGCCCGGCAGCCGGCGCAGCCCGGACGCCTCGGCCAGCTCCACCACAGCGCTGCGGCCGTCCAGGGCCAGCGACGCGGTGACCGGGCGGCCGGTGGGGCCGCGCACCTCGACCTCGACCCGGCGCCAGCCCGCGGCGATGACCGCCTCGGCGGTGCCGTCGCCGCCGTCGGCGACCGGCAGCTCCACGATCGGCGCCCCCGGCCTGGCGCGGCGCAGCCCGGCGCCCAGATGGCGGGCGACCTCGGGCGCGGTGAGCGATCCCTTGAACTTGTCCGGCGCGAGCAGGACGTGACCGCCCGGGGGGTGGTCGGGGGGAGAGTCCGGGGACGACACAGCCACGCCTTTCAAGCCGGGAGGGAAGGCCCTACCTTCTGCTTACGTCATGAAGGCACTATTTGACACCCAGATCGCGTGCCGCGGCGCTCAAACCCGAGGACCGGCAGGGGGCGCCCGGTCTCGCTGCCCGCTCTGACCGCCCCGCCTAACTGCCGCGGTACGTGGAGTAGCCGTAGGGGCTCAGCAGCAGCGGGACGTGGTGCCGCTCGGCCGTGTCGGCGATGGTGAAGATGATGCTCACCTCGGGATAGAAGGTGGCCGTGTCCAGCCCGGCGAAGTACATCCCGGTGCCGAAACGCAGCCGGTAGGTGCCGTTCCCCGGCGCCGGGGAAGGGGTTCCGCCGCCGGTCCCGTCATCCGCGGCGCCGCCGGACGGGGCGCTCCAGCGGCCGTCTGCGTCGGTCGCGCCCACCGCGAGCGGACGCCAGGTGGTGCCGTCGTAGGCGTCGAGCCGTACCGGCACCTCGGCCGCGGGACGCCCGCGCTGGGTGTCGAGGACATGGGTGGAGACGTGGACGGGCGCGGGCCCGGGCGCCGGTTCGGTCGCAGGGGTGGACGGGGTCATGCGGCTAGTACAGCAGCCCGTGAACTCTCCGCCGACTTCGGGGGAGCGCTGCGTAACGGACCAAGTCCGCTATAGCCTGCCTTGGTGCGAATGCGACAGTCTGTGGGTGCGCTCGGCGACCGTGCGGGTGCGGGAGGCGGCGTCCGCGGCCGGGTGAGGGACCGTTCCAGGAACGGCGGCGAGCCCGGGCACGGCGGCGGCACCGGGCACGGCGGCCCGGGGCACGGCGGTGATCGGGGCGACCGGGGCGACCGGGGCGACGTCGACTCCTACGCGCTGCTGCTCGCCTCGGTGCCCGAGCAGACCCGCTGGTCGTTCCGGACCCGGCTGCTCGGGCCGCTGGAGGAGTACGACAGCGTCCGGCAGGCCGAGCTGCTGCACACCCTGGAGGTCTTCCTGTCCTGCTCGGGGTCCTGGAACCGCACGGCCACCCGGTTGCACGTCCATGTGAACACGCTTCGGTACCGGATCCGGCGAATCGAGGAGCTGACGGGGCGCGATCTGGGCACACTGGAAGATCGGGTCGACTTCTTCCTCGCGCTGCGGGCGACGCGGCGGTGATGGGCCGGAGCGCGGGACCCGGTGGGGAACCCTCGGAGCACAACCTCGTAGGCGGTGGTCACACGATGGATCGGGAGACACTGGGACAGCGCATCAGAGCGCTGCGGATCAGGCAGGGCGTCAGCCAGGCGCAGCTGGCCTTCCCGGAGCTGTCCGACAGCTATATCTCGCTGATCGAGAGCGACAAGCGGGTGCCGGCGCCCAGCGTGATCGAACTGCTCGCCGCCAAGCTGAACTGCTCGCCCACCTACCTGGTGAGCGGGGTCAGCGAGGACGTGGTCGACCAGCTGCGGGTGACCCTGGACTACGCCGAGATCGCGCTGCAGAACGGCGCGGCGGAGGAGGCCAGGGCCCGGTTCGCCGAGGTGCTGGCCAACGCCGACGCGGTGGCGCTGCCCGACATGCTGCACCAGGCGCGCTGGGGCCACGCGATGGCGCTGGAGGCGGCCGGCGAGCTGGAGGACGCGATCTCCGGGCTGCGCGCCCTCACCGCCGAGGCGTCCGCGGAGGCCGACCTGGACCACTGGGCCAGGGTGCACGTCGCGCTGAGCCGCTGCCTGCGCGAGCGCGGCGACATCAGCGCGGGCGTGGAGGTGGCCGAGGAGGCGATGCGGCACCTGATCGCCAGCGGCGCCGACTCCACCGACGCCGCGGTGCACCTGGGCGCGGCGCTGCTGGCCGCCTTCATCGAGCGCGGCGACCTGGTCCGGGCCCGGCAGCTGGCGCTGCAGCTGGTCGAGCGGGCCGAGCGGATCGGCAGCGCGCGGGCGCGGATGGCCGCGTACTGGGAGGCCGCCTACGTCGCCGAGATCCGCGGCGAGTACGAGGACGGCGTCGCGCTGGCCGAGCGCGCGCTCATGCTGGCGGGCAAGGAGGGGCCCGGCGGGGTCACGCCCAGCGACGACCCGCGCGACCTGGCCCGGCTCCGGATCGTCTACGCCGGGCTGCTGCTGCGCGCCCGTCCCGCCGAGGCCGCGCGCGCCCGCGACCTGCTCGGCCAGGTCCGCGCCGAGATCAACGCCAGCTCGGCGGGGGAGATCGACGTGGCCTGGTGCCTGACCGAGCTGGCCCGTGCCGAGACGGCGCTGGGCCGTCCGGGGGAGGCGGTGGCGCTGGCCGAGCAGGCGCTGGAGCTGCTGGGCGACGCGCCGCGCCGGGCGACCGCGTGGGCGCTGACCGTGCTGGGCGAGGCGTGCGCCCGGCTGGGCCGCCGCGAGCGGGCGATCGAGGTGCTCACCCGGGCCGCGACCCACCTGGAGCAGATGGAGTCGTCCCGGGAGGCGGCGCAGACCTGGTTCGACCTGGCCGAGCTGCTCGCCGAGACCGACGCCCCCGAGCGGCCCCGGCTGGACGCCTACCGCCGCGCCCTGACCTGCGCGGGAGTCTGACGGCGGCGCGGCCCGGCGGCGGTGTCCGGCGCCGGGCCGGAGGGGCGCCCGCGGATCGGGAGGAACCCGGCCCGGCATGATCGCGTCGATGGTGTGTCGTCGACGTTCCGTCGCGACGCGACCACCCTCGCCACACCAAGGAGCGCGCCGCCGATGTTCGGAGTGGTACGGCCGTGCAAGCACGTCTTGTGCGGTTCCCTGTTCAAGGACTGGATGGCCCACCTGTGCGGGCTCTGCCTGACGCTGCGCGACCAGCACGGCCAGGCCGCCCGCCTCGTCACCAACTACGACGGGCTGCTGGTCTCGGTGCTGGTCGAGGCGCAGCGCCCGGAGCTGTCGCCGCGCCGCAAGGCCGGGCCGTGCGCGCTGCGCGGGATGAAGGCGGCCGAGGTGGTCGAGACGCGGGCGCAGGGGGCGCGGCTCGCGGCGGCGGTGTCGCTGCTGCTGGCGGCGGGCAAGACCCGTGATCACGTCGCCGACGGGGACGGCCCGTACGGGCGGCGGCTGGTCGCGGCGGCCGCGGGCCGGATGGCCGACCGCTGGGACGCCGCGGGCGCCGGGACGGGCGCGGCGGTCGGGTTCGACCCGTCGGTGCTGCGCGAGGCGGTCGCCCGGCAGCCCGAGCTGGAGGCGCGCTCCGCAGCGGGCGCCGGGCTGGGCCTGGTGGAGCTGACCGAGCCGACCGAGACCGCCGTCGCCGCGGTGTTCGCGCACACCGCGGTGCTGGCGGGCCGGGAGGGCAACGCCGAGACCCTGGCCGAGGCGGGCCGGTTCTTCGGGCGGCTGGCCCACCTGATCGACGCGGTCGAGGACGTCCAGGACGATCTGGAGTCGGGCGCGTTCAACCCGCTCCTGGCCACCGGGACGGGCCCGGACGAGGCGCGCCGCCACTGCGATGACGCGCTGCACGGGCTGCGGCTGGCGCTGGCCGACCTGGAGTTGGAGCAGCCGCGGCTGGTGCGGGCGCTGCTGGAGCGCGAGGTGGGGCGCTCGGTCGAGCGCGTCTTCGCCGCGTACCCGCCGCCTCCTGGCGGTCCGGGCCAGCCGCCGCAGCAGGGGGCGTACGGTCCGCAGCAGCCCTACCCGCCGCAGCAGCCGCACGGCGGTGCTTACCCGCCGCCCCCGCAGCCCGGCCAGCCGGCGCACGGCGGGCACCACGGCGGTGGCGGCGACTGGTCCGGCGGCGGTGGTGGCGGCGGTGGCTGGGGCTTCGGTGGTGGCGGGCACGGCGGCGGGCACGGTGGTCGGCCGCAGCGGCCGGGCCTGCCCATCCCCTGCTTCACCGGCTCCCTGGTCTGCCTCACGTGCGGTGTCTACCAGCCGAAGTGGAGCAAGTACCACGGCAAGAGCTGCGGCAAGCGGTGCTGGTGCACCCGGCACTGCGACGGCTGCGACGGCTGCGACGGTTGCTGCGACTGCTGCTGCTGCCCCTGCGACGGGTGACCCGCTCTTGACCAAGCGCCTGCTTGGTGACACGCTCGCGGGGTGGCGCACGCGACCTTCGCCGAGATGCTGCTGGCCCGGGCCGGCGACGACCGTCCCGGGCTGCTGTTCGAGGACGAGTCCCGCACCTGGGCCGAGGTCGTCCGGGAGGCCCGGCGGCGCGCCGGGCTGCTGGCGGCCCTCGCGCCCGCCCCGCCCGGCCGGCCCTCGCCCGGCCGCCGTCCCGCGCACGTCGGCGTCCTGCTGGAGAACGTCCCCGAGTACGTCTTCTGGATCGGCGCCGCGGCGCTGGCCGGGGCCACCGTCGTCGGGATCAACCCGACGCGGCGCGGGGCGGAGCTGGCCGCCGACATCCGGCACACCGACTGCGACCTGATCGTCACCGATCCCGGCCGCGCCGGGCTCCTGGACGGCCTCGACACCGGCGTGCCGGACGGCCGCGTCCTGCTCACCGGGTCCGCCGCGTACGCCGCCGCCCTGCCCGAGCCCGCCGACCCGGTGCCGGCCGACCCGGCGGACCGGCTGCTCCTGCTGTTCACCTCCGGCTCCACCGGCGCCCCCAAGGCGGTGGCGTGCGGGCAGGGCAGGCTCGCCGCGATCGCCCGGCACGCCGAGCGGATGGGCATCACCCGCGACGCGGTCACCTACGCCGCGATGCCGCTCTTCCACGGCAACGCCGTGATGGCCAACCTGGCGATGGCCGTGCACGCCGGGGCCGCCGTCGCGCTGCGCCGCAGGTTCTCCGCCTCCGGCTTCCTGCCCGACGTGCGCAGGTACGGCGTCACCTACTTCAACTACGTCGGCCGCGCGCTGGCCTACATCCTCGCCACGCCCGAACGCCCCGACGACGCCGACAACACCCTCCAGGCCCTGTTCGGGACGGAGGCGTCCGCGCAGGACCTGGCCGGGTTCGCCGCCCGCTTCGGCTGCCGCGTCATCGAGGGGTACGGGTCCAGCGAGGGCGCGATCTCGCTGCGGAAGACCCCGGACACGCCGCCCGACGCCCTCGGCGTGCCGCAGGAGGGCGTGGAGGTGGCCGTCCTCGACCCGGAGTCCGGTGCCGAGTGCGAGCGGGCCCGCTTCGACGCCGGCGGCGGCCTGCTCAACCCGGGCGCGGCCATCGGCGAGATCGTCGGGCTCAACGCGGCGGGCGCGTTCGAGGGCTACTACAACAACCCCGAGGCCGACGCCGAGCGGGTGCGCGACGGCAAGTTCTGGAGCGGCGACCTGGGCTACCGGGACGCCGAGGGCTACTTCTACTTCGCCGGGCGGAGCTCGGACCGGCTCCGCGTCGACAGCGAGAACTTCGCCGCCGCGCCGGTCGAGCGCATCCTGTCGTGCTGGGACCCGGTGGTGATGTGCGCCGTCTACCCGGTGCCGGACCCGCGCACGGGGGACCAGGTGATGGCCGCGCTGGAACTGCGGGACGGGCGGCCGTTCGACGCCGGGGCGTTCGCCGCCTTCCTCGCGGCCAGGCCCGATCTCGGCACCAAGTGGGCGCCGCGGTTCGTCCGGATCGTCGGGGCGATGCCCCTCACCGCCACCGGCAAGGTCGACAAGCGGCCCCTGCGGAAGGCCCGCTGGGACGTCCCCGGCGGGGGAGAGGACGTGTGGTGGCGGCCGGGGCGGGCCCTGGCCTACGAGCCCCTCACCCCCGAACAGGCCGGAGCCCTGCGCGAGGAGTTCCGGGCCAACGGCCGGGCGCACGTACTGACGACCCTATGACAGGGGCTCAGTAGGGTAGGAAGCGTCTTCCTTTCGCACGAGAGAACCCGGCCTCCCATGACGACCCTCATATCCCTGCCGCGGGCGCGCCGCGCCGTCGCCGCGCTCGTCCTGTCCCTCGGCGCGCTCACGGCCGTCGCGGCGCCCGCCAGTGCCGTCCCGGTCGGCGCCGCCGCCTCGGTCGCCGCCGCCCCGGCGCACGGGGCCGCGCCGGCGGAGGGCGAGAAGAAGGACTCCGGGGCGCCCCCCTGGATCATGATCGGCGTCGGCTCGCTGGTCGGGATCGGCATCGGGATGGTGATCGTGTTCCGTGCGAAGCGCAACCACCCGATGCCCGGCCCCGGCGCGGGCGAGCGGAAGCGGGGACGCGGTGAGTAAAGCGGCCGCAACGGCGTCCGGGACCGCCCGGAGCGGCGGGCCCGACCTGCTGCGCGCCGCCGCGATCGCCGTCGCCGCCTCGGTCGCCGGGCTGGTGGCCGCGCTGGTGCTGGGCGGCGCGGCGGCGGAGAAGGTGATCCCCGGGCTGGGCGACGCCGGCACCGTCACCCGCTGGGGCCTGCCGCTGTCGCGGCTGGCGATGAACCTCACGGCCGCCGTCACCGTCGGCGCGCTGCTGGCCGCCGCGGCCCTGCTGCCCCTGAACGGCGGACGCGGCGGGAACGGCGGGCGCAGGGACGCGCCGCGGCTGACCGACGACGCGACCGGCTACCTGCGCGCCGCGTCCTGGCTGGCCGCCGCCTGGGCCGCCGCCGCCGCGGCGACGCTGGTGTTCACCGTCGCCGACGTGCTCGGCCAGCCGGTCGGGCAGATCCTCACCGGCAGCGAGCTGAGCAGCTACGTCGGCCAGCTCCCGCAGGGCACCGCGCTGATGATCGTGGTCCTGCTGGCCGTGGTGGTGGCGCTGCTCGCCCGCACCACCACCACGCCCGCCGCCGCGTTCGGCCTGCTGGTCATGGCCGGGATCGCGCTGCTGCCGCCGCCGCTGACCGGGCACTCCTCCTCGGCGGCCAACCACTCGGTCGCCACCACCGGGGTGGCGCTGCACGTCCTGGCGGTCGCGCCGTGGGTCGGCGGCCTGGCCGTGGTCGGCGCGCACGCGATGCTCCGCCGCGACCGGCTGGACGTGGTCGCCGACCGGTTCAGCCGGATGGCCCTGTGGTGCTTCGTGGTCGTCGGAGCCAGCGGGCTGGTCAACGTCCTCGCCCGCATGCCCGATCCCGGCGAGCTGGTCGGCACCAACTACGGGCGGCTGGCCATCGGGAAGATGATCGCGTTCGCGCTGCTCGGCTGGTTCGGCTGGTGGCACCGCGGGCGGACGCTGCCCGCCCTCGCCGAGCGCAGGCCCGGCGCGTTCACCCGGCTGGCCACCGTGGAGGTCGCGGTCATGGGCGCCACCGCCGGGCTCGCGGTGGCGCTGGCCCGGACCGCGCCGCCCCCGCCCACCGCCGACGAGTCGGCCGTCAAGGTCCTCATCGGGTACGACATGCCGCCCGCGCTCACCCCGGGCCGGCTGGCGACGCTGTGGCAGTTCGACTTCTTCTTCGCCGCGCTGGCCGCCGTGCTCACCGCGCTCTACCTGGCCGGGGTCGTCCGGCTGCGGCGGCGCGGCGACCGCTGGCCCGCCGGCCGCACCGCCGCCTGGCTGCTCGGCGTGCTCACCATGGTGATCGTCACCCAGACCGGGATCGCCAGGTACGCGCCGATCCTGTTCAGCGTGCACATGGTCCAGCACATGGTGCTCAACATGCTCACGCCGATCCTGCTGGTGCTGGGCGCGCCCGTCACGCTGGCGCTGCGCGCCCTGAAGCCGGCCCGGGCCCGCGGCGACCGCGGCCCGCGCGAATGGCTGGTCGCGGCGCTGCACAGCCCCGCCACGGCGGTCATCGCGCACCCGGCGGTGGCCACGGTGATCTTCGTGGCGGGCACGTTCGCGCTGTACTTCACCCCGCTGTTCGAGTCCGCGATGCGCAACCACCTCGGGCACATCGCGATGAGCGCGCACTTCCTGGCCGCCGGCGCGCTGTTCTTCTGGGTGCTGATCGGGGTCGACCCGGCGCCGCGCAAGCTGCCCTACCCCGGGCGGATCCTGCTGCTGTTCGTCACGATGCCGTTCCACGCCTTCTTCGGCATCGCGCTGATGAACCTGGGCGAGCCGCTGGCCCGCGGCTGGTACACCGCGGTCGACCCGCCGTGGGGCGCCTCGCTGATCAGCGACCAGCACACCGGCGGCGCCATCGCCTGGGGCTTCGGTGAGATCCCCACCTTCATCGTGCTGATCGCGATGGCGTTCCAGTGGTACTTCGACGACCAGCGGCAGGCCCGCCGGCTCGACCGCAAGGCCGACCGCGCCGAGGAGCGCCGCGCCGCCCGCGCCGCCGCCGGCGGGGACGCGGGCGGAGGCCCGGAGCCGATCGACGAGGACGACGAGCTCGCCGCGTACAACGCCCGGCTGGCCAAACTCGCCGAGCGCGACGAACGGTCCCGCAGATCCTGAGCGGCCCGCCCCGGCCGGTCCGCCCGGGCCGGCGCCTCCCCCGTGCGGGGGAGGGGACGGAGTCTCGCGGATGAGGCCGCCGCCTCGGCGGTCTGCCAGGATCGAGGGGTGTTCCGCAGCCCCCTCCGCCCCGCCGCGCTCCTCCGGCCCCTGATCACCCGGACGTACTGGCGGCGCTGGTCCTACCTGGTCACCGGCGGGGCGCTGCTGATGCCGTACTGGTTCCTGGGCATCGGCATCACCCCCGCCCTGCGGCTGGAGGGGGCCGCCGTCAACCTGGTGCTGATCCTGATCGTGCTGCCGCTGATCGGCACGTTCGTCACCGGCCTGGTCCCGGCGGTGCGGCTGCTGGAGGGGGCCGGGACCAAGGAGCTGCTGGGCGGGCCCATCGCCGCGCTGCCGGTCGGTGCCGCCCGCACCTGGGAGAACCGGATCCGCGCCTGCGCCTGGTTCATGCTGCACCTGCACGCCGGGGTGGTGATCAGCGGGCTGAGCCTGGCCGTCCCCCCGTTCGCCGTGGTGCTGGTCCTGGCGCCGATGGTGTCCTGGGAGGACCGGCTCACCGCCCCCTACGGCCTGCCGGCGGGGTGGGACTGGATCATGCCGTTCTGCGGCGTGGCCATGCTCGCCGCCGTGCTGGCGCTGATCGGCGTGACGGGGGCGCTGCTGTCCCGGCTGGCGCCGCGCCTGCTGGGCCCCTCCGCCGCCGAACGGCTGGAGGAGCTGGAGGCCCGCGCGGTGCGGCTGGCCGAGCGCAACCGGCTGGCCCGCGAGCTGCACGACTCGGTCGGCCACGCGCTCAGCGTGGTCACGCTGCAGGCGGGCGCGGCGGGACGCGTCCTGGACAGCGACCCGGAGTTCGCCCGGGAGGCGCTCGGCGCGATCGAGGAGTCGGCCCGCTCGGCGCTGGAGGATCTCGACCACGTGCTCGGGCTGCTGCGCGAGGACGCCTCCTCGCGCACCGCGCCCCAGCCGACCCTGAAGGACCTGGACCGGCTGCTGGAGCAGACCAGGATCGCGGGCGTCGACCTGGACGCGGCGGTGGGCGCCGAGCTGGAGCAGCTGCCCGCCGCGGTCTCGCGGGAGGCGTACCGGATCGTCCAGGAAGGACTGACCAACGCGCTGCGGCACGCCGGGAAGGTGCCGGTCCGGCTCCGGATCGGGGTGCGCGGCGACCGGCTGGAGGTGGAGATGAGCAATCCGCTGGCGGGCGCCCGGCCCGCCGGGCATCACGGCGGCGGGCGCGGGCTCGGCGGCGTGCGCGAGCGCGTCACCGTGCTGGGCGGCGCCATGGACGCCGGGCCCGGCGCCGACGGCGACTGGCGGCTGGAGGTCGCGCTGCCGCTGCGCGCGTTCCACGGTGAGGCGTCATGACGATCGGCGTGCTCCTGGTGGACGACGAGCGGCTGATCCGGGCCGGGCTGAAGGCGATCATCGACGCCGAGCCCGACCTGGAGGTGGTCGGCGAGGCCGGCGACGGCGCCGAGGTGCCCGGGCAGGTGTCCCGGCTGCGGCCCGACGTGATCCTGATGGACGTGCGGATGCCCAGGCTGGACGGCATCCAGGCCACCCGGCACATCCTGGAGACCGTCCCGGAGCCGCCCCGCATCATCGTGGTCACCACGTTCGAGAACGACGAGTACGTCTACGACGCGCTCAAGGCCGGCGCGCACGGCTTCCTGCTCAAGCGGACCAGGCCGGAGGACATCCTGCGGGCCGTCCGGATGGTGGTGGACGGCGACACGCTGCTGTTCCCGGCGGCGATCCGGGCGCTGGCGGCCGAGCACCGCGCCGCCGGCGGGGGCGGCGCGACGGGCGGTGCCCGCTGGCACGGGCGGCTCACCGAGCGGGAGGGCGACGTGCTGCGGCTGATGGCGCGCGGGCACTCCAACGCCGAGATCGCCGCGGAGCTGTTCGTCAGCCCGCAGACGGTGAAGACGCACGTCGGGAACGTGCTGGCCAAGCTGCAGGCGCGGGACCGCACCCAAGCGGTGATCTTCGCCTACGAGACCGGCTACATCGTCCCCTCATGAGGTCCGGGAGCGGTCAGGCGCCGCGGCGCAGCGAGCCGGCCAGCTCGATCACGCGGGCCCGCGCGGCCGCGTCGCCCCGCGGGCTGACCAGCAGGTCGGTCGTCCCGGCGTCGGCGAAGCGGCGGATCGCCGCGGTCACGGCGCGCTCGTCGCCCGCGACGATGGTCTCCTGGACGCCGTCCAGGCCCTGGCGGTCCAGGATCGCGCGGTAGGCGGGGAAGTCGGAGGCGAAGCCGAGCTCGCCGGCCAGGGAGCGGCGGGCGCCGTCCGGGTCGCCGGTCAGCTCGATGATCACCGAGGACACGATCCGCGGCGCGGGCCGGCCCGCCTCCTCGGCCGCCTTGGTGATCGCCGGCACGATGTGGTCGCCGGTGGCCTCCGCCCCGACCCAGGTGGTGATGGTGCCGCCGGCCAGCTCGCCCGCCAGCCGCAGCATCTTGGGGCCGAGCGCGGCCAGCAGGACGGGCGGGGGAGCGGCGCCCGGCACCGACACCTTGGCCACGGCGGTGATGGTCTCGCCGCGGTAGTCGACCTCCTGGCCGTTCAGCAGCGGGAGCAGGGCCGTGAGGTATTCGCGGGTGTGCCGCAGCGGCCTGGCGTAGGAGTAGCCCAGCCGGTCCTCGATCAGCGGCGGGTGGCTCGGGCCGACGCCGAGGGTGAACCGCCCGCCGCTGAGGACCTGGGCGGTCAGCGCCTGGCCGGCCAGCGCGACCGGGTGCCGGGGATAGGTCGGGACGATGCCGGTGCCGACCTCGATCCCGGGGACGTCGCGGCCCGCGATACCGGCCACCGTGATCGCGTCCCAGTCGGTCAGCTGGCTCAGGAACGCGCTGTCGAGCCCCGCCTCGGCCGCCTCCCTGATCTCCCCGACCAGCTCCTCCAGCGTGGCTCCGCCGCCGCCGACGAACCGTCCGATCCGCATGATGCCTCCCGATACGCAGCAAGGTGAAGCGGAGATTCCGCTTCCGGTCGTCCACGGTACACTAACCTGAACGTGAAATTCCGGTTGAGGGGGAGGGCGCCCGTGCGGGCCGACGCGCGCAGGAACCGCGAGCGCATCGCCGCCGCGGCGCTCCGGCTGTTCGCCGAACGCGGGGCCGCCGCGTCGATGGAGGAGGTCGCGCGGGCGGCCGAGGTCGGCGTCGGCACCCTCTACCGGCACTTCCCCGACCGGCGCGCGCTGCTGGACGAGATCGCCGTCACCGCGCTCGACCGGCTCCTCGGCTTCGGCCGCGAGGTGGCCGACGAGGCCGAGGCGGCCGGCGAGGCCGGACGCGGCGCCCCGGAAGGCCCGGACGCGACGCCGCACTGGGACGCGCTGGTGCGCTTCGTCGAGTACTGCACCCTCCAGCCGCTCGCCCTGGTCAAGCAGCTGTCCGGCGGGACCTCCGCGAACCCGGACCGGCACGAGAAGGAGCGAGCCTCCGACGCGCTGATCGCCGAGCTGGCCGGGCGCGCCCAGAAGGAGGGCACGCTCCGCGGCGACCTGGCGCCGGACGAGGTCGTCGCCGTGCTCAGCGCGGCCGTGTGCCGTCCCGGCGCCCGCTTCGACGACCCCCTCACCCGCGTGATGCTCGACGGTCTCAGGAACCGGGCCCCGGGATGAGGGGAGGACGGGCCGTCCTGGGTACGGCGGAACCTGGCTGACCCCTTCCGCCGGCGCCGAGGATGGAGTGATGACGACCGTACTGATCACCGGATCGACCGCGGGCGTGGGCCGCCGCCTGGCCCGGAGCCTGGCCGAGCGGGGCGACACCGTCCTCGCGCACGGCCGCGACGCCGCCAAGCTCGACCTGCTGGCCAAGGAGCTGGACGGCGCGCGCCTCACCACCTTCACCGCCGACCTGGCCTCCCTCGCCGGCGTCCGGGCCCTGGCCGCCCGCGTCGCCGAGACCCGCGACCGGCTGGACGTGCTGGTCAACAACGCCGGGGTGGGCTTCGGCGGGCAGGGGGCGGGCCGCGAGACCGGCGCGGACGGCCACGAGCTCCGGCTGTCGGTCAACTACCTGGCGCCCGTGCTGCTCACCCGGTCGCTGCTGCCGCTGCTGCGGGCCGCCGCCCCGTCCAGGATCGTCAACGAGGGCTCGCTCGGCCAGGAGCCGATCGACTTCGGCGACCTGGACATGGAGCGGGACTACGACGGCGTGGTCGCGTACCGGCGGAGCAAGCTGGCCCTGGCCGCGTGGAGCTTCGACCTGGCCGAGGAACTGCGCGCCGACCGGATCGCGGTGAACTGCGTCCACCCGGCGACGTTCATGGACACCGCGATGGTGCGGGACGCGGGGGTCACGCCGCTGTCGACGGTCGACGAGGGCGCGGCGGCGGTGCTCCGGCTGATCGACGCGCCCCCGGAGGTCACCGGCCGCTTCTACGACGGCCCGCGGGAGTCCCGGGCCCATCGCGACGCCTACGACCCGGAGGTGCGGCGCCGCCTGCGGGAGGCGAGCGCGGCCCTGCTCGGCACGGTGTGATCGGCAGGTGTGATCGGCGCGGTGTGAGCGTTCCCACGCCGCGGCGGCCCGATTCTCCCGCCCGTCTTACGCATGATTTACCTGCGATTCGTTACAAAAGAGACAGCAGAGAAGGCCATCCGATCGGGGGATCATGGACGCCGTCGCCCTGTCCGACCTGCGCAAGCCGCGCGACTACCCGGCGGTCTCGGTGCTGATGCCGACCTGCCGCCGCACCCCGGAGAACCGCCAGGACCCCATCCGCCTCCGCAACCTGCTCGCCGAGACGCGGCGGCGGCTGCGCGCCGACGCGCGGATCGCGCCGGACACCGCCGAGGAGGTGCTGCGCGGCCTGGAGCGGGCGGCCGGCGAGTTCGACCCCCGGCACGCCGCCGACGCGCTGCTGCTGTTCGCCGCCCCGGGCGGCGAGCACCACACCTTCACGATCGACCAGCCGGTGGACGAGCGCGTCATCGTCGACTCCGGCTTCGCCATCCGCGACCTGGTCGCCGCGCACACCCGGACCCGCCGCTACTGGCTGCTGGTCCTGTCGGACCACGGCACCCGGCTGTGGGACGGGCGCGGCGGCGAGCTCACCGAGACGGCGCGCGGCGGGTTCCCGATGACCGCCGAGCCGCCCGGCGAGGAGGGCGAGGCGGGCCGCCGGTCCCCGCGCACCGGGCACTCCGAGGAGCGGCGGCACCGCGCGCTGATCCGCGACGTGCTGGCCGGCCTGGACGCCGTGCTGGCCCGCGACCGGCGGCCGGTGATCGTCGCGGGCGTCACCCGGCACCAGGCGTTCTTCGACGAGATGGCCGGTCCCCACGTGACCGTGGCGGGACGGATCGACGGCGGCTACGAGGGCGCCTCCGCGGGCGCCCTGGCCGACCTGGTGCGCCCGGTGCTGCAGGCCTACGAGGACCTGCGGGAGGTGGCGGTGCTGGCCGAGCTGGAGGCGGCCCGCGGCCTGCGCCGCTACGCCGGCGGCCTGGAGGAGGTCATGGGCCTGGTCGAGGAGGGGCGCGGCGAGCACCTGGTGGTCGAGCGCGGCTTCTACTCCGCGGCGGTCCTCGACCACGGCGAGACCATCCCGGTCGAGGGCCCCGTCGGCGCGCTCAAGGGCCACGGCGTCGTGGACGACGTGGTCGACCGCGTCATCGAGACCGCGCTGGAGTACGGCGGCGAGGTCACCTTCGTCTCCGACGGCTTCCTGGTCGACCACGACCGCATCGCCCTGGTCACCCGCTTCTGACCGCCCGCCCCGCCCGCGCGGGCGGGGCTAGCCGCGGGTGAGCCAGTTGGTGGCGATGTCGCCCAGCATCGAGCGGATGGTCAGCACGGCGACCCCGAGCGTGAGCAGCGGGGTGATGACCCAGCGCTCCACCTTGCCGTCGGTGCGCGGGATCACGGGGATGTCGATGCGCCACTTCATCGGCCAGAACACCGGGCAGCCGCGCGGCGTCAGGCAGTCCCCGACCACGTGCGCCAGGCAGCCCAGCGCGACGGCGAAGCCCGCGAAGCTCATGTCCAGGTCGTGCATGAGATAGACGGCCAGGGCGGCGACCGCGCAGTCGGCCAGCGCGGACTGCGGCTCCTTGCCCTCGAAGTCCAGGCCGATGCCGCGCAGCCCGAAACCGACGATCACGAACAGGGCGGCCCACCAGCCGTACACGAAATGGGTGGCCAGCGCGTCCATCGCCAGGCCCATCAGGACCGCGAACAGGATCGAGTGGGTGGCCTGCCGGTGCCCGCCCGACGCCTTGCCGACCCACTTGCACAGGTTCTTGGTGATCGGGCCGAAGGTGTTGGCGATGCGGCCGTTGTGGTGGTCGATGTCGGGCAGCAGCGCCGCGCCCGCGCACACCACGGCGCCCGCGAGGAGCTGACCGGGGGACAGCGACAGCGCGTGGTCTCCGAGCAGCCTTTCCTGGCTGAGAAGCGGTACGGTGCCCAGCCACACCAGCGCCCCGCTGAGGGCGTGCGTCTGCCCCATCATCCGCGGTCACCCCCGATATCCACTTGTGCCAACCCCGTCGTCCCCGCCCTTCTCCTCGCGGACTCTAACCCCTGAAGGACTGTTTTCAGGGGCGGCGCGCCGATGACGCCTTGTGTCCATTTGGATTGGGTACGGGCGTTTCCGGTTCCCGTTCTCCGGCGATTCCGCTCAGACCGGCACGTAGCGCCAGGCCCCGGACCGCTTCCCCGGCTCGTACGGCGCGTCCAGCCGCTTGGCGAGCACTCCGGGAAGCCCCTGGGACCGCGCCGCCTTCCGCACCGCGTCCGCCTCGCCCGGGTACCACGGCGCGGTCTGCCAGCGCGGGCCGTTGAGGTCCAGGTCGTCCAGCAGCTCGCGGCGCCGCCGGTACGGCTCGTCCAGCAGCGGCCGCCCGTCCAGGTACAGCAGGTCGGACAGCAGGTACGTCTCCTGCCCCTCCACCTCGGCCAGTTCACCGTCCAGCACGGCCGGACGGGCGCCCAGCGCCGCCCCCAGCCGCGACCCGAGACCCGCCGGGCCGCCGGTCTCGCGGGCGCGGCCGTCGGTGAAACGGGTCCGCCCGCCCTCGACGTAGGCCAGCAGCCGCCGCCCGCCCCACGCGAACTCGAAGGCGTACCGCGTGCGGTCGCGCGGCAGCCGCCCGTGCTCCTCCGGCAGCATCGGCCGCACCGCCTCGGGCACCGGCTCGGCGTCCGGATCCGCGGGCGGGTCCATGCGGTGGATCATCCAGTTCTTCCCGCGGGTCCGGAAGAGCACGTACCGGCCGGACACGCGCGAGCCGTGCAGGACCACCTTCACCTCGCGGTCCGACCATTTCTCGGTCTCGTACGTCCCGCGATCCCAGATCATCATTTTCCCGGCGCCGTACTCGCCCTTGGGGATATCGCCCTCGAACGCCGCGTACTCCAGCGGATGGTCCTCGGTGCGCACGGCCAGATGGTTGTTCTCCGGATCGGCCGGGACGCCCTTGGGCACCGCCCAGGACACCAGCACCCCGTCCCGCTCCAGCCGCACGTCCCAGTGCAGGCTCCGGGCGTGGTGCTCCTGGATCACGAACGTGTCGTCGTCGCCCTCGGGCAGCGGCCCCTCCGCCGGAACCGGCTCAGGGGTCCGCGCGGCGGCCCTCCTGCCCCGGTACTCGGCGAGCCGGTCACCCTTCTTCGCGGTCGCCACACCCGGTGCCTACCCATCCTCAGGGGATGAAGACGGCGTAGTCGGCCACCTCCGCCGTCAGCGTCGCGGGCAGGCCCGCCAGCGCCGACAGCTCCTCGGCGGACATGAACCCGCCGGTCTCCGCCCGCACCCGCTCGATCCGCACCGCCAGCTCCGGCGTCACCCCCGGCAGCAGCGTCAGCGCCTCCGCCGGCGCGTGGTTGACGTCCACCAGGCCGCCGTCGTTGTACTTGCGGGGCAGGTCGGGACGGCCGATCCGCAGTTCCTTGGCCAGCCCCGGATCCCCGGCGGCCAGCTCGCGGGCCTTCTGCCGCAGCGCCCGCTGCCGCCGCACCGCCTCGATCGCCGCCTCGTTGTCGACCCCCGACAGCCCGTGCGGGTCGAACACCTTCCGCCGGACCGCGAACGCGTGCCCGCACCCCACGAACGCCAGCAGGAACGTCAGCACCCCCACCGCGCCCTGCGTGCTGTCCGGCTCCTTGTCGATCCCCGGCAGCAGCGTCAGCATCAGCACGAACACCGCGACGTAGACCGCCGAGGCCACCGCCAGGTGGGTGCTGCGCCGCCACACGGCCGCGACGGCGAAGGTGAACGGGGTCGCGTAACCGAGTGTCAGGAAGGGCAGGGCCGCCCAGGTCACGCTCATCGCCGCGCGTCCCGGCGGCATGCTGTCCGAAGGTACCCGCGGTTCGTACGGCACTGGGGCTTTCATCAGAAGCGCACTCCCGAGCCGGTCTGGGGAGATTGGGCTCTAGATCCTTTTTGTACCCGTGGTCATGGTCGTGGAAGGGTCAGGGAAGGGTCAGGATCTCGTGGCCGTCCTCCGTCACCAGCACGGTGTGCTCGAACTGCGCGGTGCGCCTGCGGTCCTTCGTGACGACCGTCCAGCCGTCGTTCCAGATGTCGTAGTCGTGCACGCCCAGCGTCAGCATCGGCTCGACCGTGAACGTCATCCCCGGCTCGATGACCGTCGTCGCCGTCGGGTCGTCGAAGTGCGGCACCACCAGCCCGGAGTGGAACGTCGTCCCGATCCCGTGCCCGGTGAAGTCGCGCACCACCCCGTACCCGAACCGCTTGGCGTACGACTGGATCACCCGGCCGACCACGTTCAGCGCCCGGCCCGGCGCCACCGCCCGGATGCCCCGCATCATCGCCTCGTGCGTCCGCTCCACCAGCAGCCGCGACTCCTCGTCCACGCTCCCGCACAGGAACGTCGCGTCGGTGTCGCCGTGCACCCCGTCCACGAACGCCGTGATGTCGATGTTGATGATGTCGCCGTCCCGCAGCACCGTGTCGTCCGGGATGCCGTGGCAGATCACCTCGTTGATCGAGGTGCACAGCGACTTCGGGAACCCCCGGTACCCCAGTGTGGACGGGTAGGCGTCGCGCTCCAGCAGGAACTTGTGGCCGATCACGTCGAGTTCGTCGGTCGTGATCCCCGGCCGGATGTGCTTGCCGACCTCCTCCAGAGCCTGCGCCGCGATCCGCCCCGCCACCCGCATCCGCTCGATGATCTCGGGCGACTTCACGTCCGGTTCACCCGTTCTGGGGCGCTTCTTCCCTACGTACTCCGGACGCGGAATGTGCGCCGGTACCTTGCGCATGGGGGAGACGCGGCCAGGCCGGAGTAGTTGGGTCGTCATAGTGAGGGAGTGTAGTCAGCGCGCCCCGGGCACGAATCCCTAGGCGGCGGCGAGAAACGAGGAGGCGGTATGAAGGGCGACTCTGCCAAGGACGACGGCGACTGGTGGTTCTGCCTCAAGCACATGAAGGTCGAGCACGGGCCCGGCTGCCCCAACAAGGACCGGATGGGCCCCTACGCGTCCGAGACCGCCGCCGCCGGAGCCCTGGAACTGGCCCGCCAGCGCAACGAGCAGTGGGCCCGCCAGGACGAAGAGGACTGAGCCCGGAGGACTGACCCCGCGAGTCAGTCGACCGTGGGGCCGCTCACCGCCTCCAGCAGGCGGGCGAGCCGTCCCCTGAGGCCGCGGGGGCCGCCGCTCCGCGGGGCGGCGTCCCGCGCGGCGGCGCTGACCAGATGCTGGGCCCCGTCGAAGGTGATCAGCCCCTCCCCGGCCGGGACGGTCAGAGCCTCGTGCGCCAGGCCGCGCAGGTCGCGGTCGCCGCCCTCCAGGGCCAGGACGACCGCGCCGGTGCGGCGCGCGTCGTCGACCCGCTCCAGCAGCGGCACCGGGGCCTCGTCCTCGGCGACGACGAAGAGCGTCTCGCCGCGCCCGGCCGACTCCAGGCGCTCCAGGCCCACCGCCAGGTGGGACGGCGCGCCCGGCGGCGGCGACCAGCGCACCAGGGTGGGGGACAGGCCCGGCAGCCCGCCCAGGCGGCTCTCGTCGTCGAGATGGGCGGCCATGTGCCAGGGGTCCCCGGCGGGGGTCCCCACCAGCAGCAGCCCGCCGGGGGTGCGCGCGCTGGTGCGCAGCGCGCTCCCGAACTCCCCGGTGCGCTCCAGCCATCCGGTGGCGGCCAGCACCTCGCGCAGCATCGTGACCTGCTCGGCGTCCACGGCCTCCATGGTGCCCGACGCGGCCGCGCGCGCAGGCGGTTTTCGGCATGCGGCAGGGCGGTCTGACCCGCGGGTGACCCCACCTGGCAGACTCGATCGCATGACTGAGGCGCAGAAGACCCCGTACGACCTCCCCGACGTGACCGGCCTGAAGATCGGGATCCTGGGCGGCACCGGCGACCAGGGCAAGGGGCTGGCCCGGCGGTTCGCGCTGGCCGGCCACGAGGTGATCATCGGCTCGCGCAAGGCGGAGCGGGCCCAGGAGGCCGCCGACGACCTGGACGAGGGGCTGCCGGTGCGCGGCGCGGAGAACCCGGTCGCGGCGTCCGAGGCGGACGTGGTCGTGATCGCGGTGCCGTGGGAAGGGCACCGGCCCACGCTGGAGTCGCTGCGCGCCGAGCTCGCCGGGAAGATCGTGGTCGACTGCGTGAACCCGCTCGGCTTCGACAAGCGCGGTGCCTACCCGTTGCCGGTCGAGGAGGGCAGCGCCGCCCAGCAGGCCGCCGCCGTCCTGGAGGACAGCCGGGTGGTCGCCGCTTTCCACCACGTCTCGGCGGTGCTGCTGCTCGATCCCGAGGTGGCGGAGATGGAGCTGGACGTGCTGGTGCTCGGCGACGACCGGGAGGCCACCGACCTGGTCCAGGCGCTGGCCGGCCGGATCCCCGGGATGCGCGGGGTGTACGGCGGGCGGCTGCGCAACGCGGGCCAGGTGGAGGCGTTCACCGCCAACCTGATCTCCATGAACCGGCGCTACAAGGCGCACGCCGGGCTCCGCGTCACCGACGTCTGACGTGCCGGAGCGCGGGGCGGCCCGGGTCCTGCTTCCGTCGTCCCGGCCCGGGCCGATGCGGGCCGTGCTGCGGCGGGTCGGGATCGCCCTGCTCCTGCTGTTCGCGGTCGTCGCCGCGGTCTACGCGGACCGCGACGGCTACCGCGACAACGCGGGCGGCCCGCTGTCGCTGCTCGACTGCTTCTACTACGCCACCGTGACCGTCTCCACGACCGGCTACGGTGACATCACGCCGGTCAGCCAGGGCGCGCGGCTGGTCAACATCGTCTTCGTCACTCCGGTGCGGGTGCTGTTCCTGATCGTCCTCGTGGGCACGACCCTCGAGGTGCTGGCCGAACGCACCCGCGCGGACTGGCGGCTGTCCCGCTGGAGGGGCCGGGTGCGCGACCACATCGTGGTGGCCGGCTACGGAACCAAGGGCCGTAGCGCCATCAAGACCCTGCTGACCGCCGGCGTCGACCGCGAGCACATCGTGGTGGTCGACCCCGATCCGCGCGTCGTGGCCGAGGCCACCGAGGCGGGGCTGGTGGGCGTCATCGGGGACGCCACCCGCAGCTCGGTGCTGCGCCAGGCGGCCGTGGACCGCGCCAGGGTCGTGGTGGTGGCCAGCGCCCGCGACGACACCTCCGTGCTGATCACGCTCACCGCCCGGCAGCTCAACCCGTCCGCCAAGATCCAGGCGGCGGTGCGGGAGTCGGAGAACGTCCCCCTCCTGCGGCAGAGCGGCGCCGACCACGTCATCACCACCTCCGAGGCCGCGGGACGGCTGCTGGGCGTCTCCACCAGCCAGCCCAACGTGAGCGAGGTCATCGAGGACCTCCTCGAACAGGGCACCGGGCTCGACCTGGTCGAGCGCGAGGTGCGCCCCGGCGAGGTCGGCGGCCCGCTGCGGGACCTGCCCGAACCCGCGATCGCGCTGGTCCGGGACGGGCGGACGCTGCCGTACGACGACGGCGCCTGCGCCCGCCTGGAGCCCGGCGACCGCGTCATCGTGGCCCGCTCCAACGGACGGTGGCGGGAGCGGTAGCGGGCGTCCGCGCGTCCAAGTGCCGGACCCCCGTATGATCGGAAGCCCCCCAGGGCAGGTGAAGATGAGGCAGATCCGGTCGGCCGACCCGTGGAGCACGTTCCTGACCGCGTCCGGCCGGGGCAGCGCCCTGGCCGCGACCTCCGCGAGGCCCCCCGCGACCCACCCCGACCACGGTGACGCGCCCGACGCCGCCGACCTCCCCGAGGCGTGCCGGCTGGTGGTCGCCAGGCTGGGCGAGGGGCGCGGCCCGCTGAGCCTGGAGCAGCTCCACCACTCCACCGGCCTCGGCCTGCTGGAGGTCGCCGACGCCGTCGAGCGGCTGCTCGATCGCGGCGTGGTGACCGTGGAGCGCGAGGTCGACGAGCTGGTGCGGCTGCGGGAATGATCGGCTATCTGGTCGCGGTCTCGCTCAGCTGCCTGGTCGGCGTCGCCGAGCTGATCAGCCGCTACCGGGACCGGCCGACCACCCTGGTACGGGTGCCCAGCACCTGGGCCTACGTCCTGATCAACGGGGCCGCGGGGGCCGGTTCGCTGCTGCTCCTGCACACCTTCGACTGGAAGTTCGGCGTGAAGTCGCCGGACGTCGCCGGCGCCACCCAGGTCCTGGTGGCCAGCCTGGGCTCGATGATGGTCTTCCGCAGCGCGGTCTTCACCGTCCGCGTCGGCGACGAGGACGTGGCCGTCGGCCCGAGCACGCTGCTGACCTCGCTGCTGGCGGCCGCCGACCGCGGCGTCGACCGCATGCAGGCCAAGACCCGCGCGCACGAGGCCGGCGAGATCATGCGCGGCGTCTCCTTCGCCAAGTCCCGCCTGGCCCTCCCCACCTACTGCCTGGGCCTCCTCCAGAACGTCTCCGCCGAGGACCAGGCCGACCTGAGAACCGCCGTGGACGCCCTGGCGGGCAGCGAGATGACCGACGCCCAGATGGCCCTCAACCTGGGCCTGCTCCTCATGAACGTGGCGGGCCCCGACGTCCTGAGCGCCGCCGTGGACACCCTCCGCGAAGAGATCTCCATCGCCGGCGTCCCCGCCGCCGTCCCGGCGCCCCGGTAGCCGCTCCACACGCCCGCGAGGCCGCGTCCTCACGGACACGGCCTCGCGAGCGGGGGTGGGGTTTCCCGGGATGGCTCAGTGGTAGGTGTGCTCGGGAGCCGGGAACACGCCTCCGACGACGTCGTCGGCGTAGCTGCGGGCGGCGTCGCCCAGGATGGTCGCGAGGTCGGCGTACTTCTTGACGAACTTGGCGGTGCGCGGGGTGAGGCCGGCCATGTCCTGCCAGACGAGGACCTGGGCGTCGGTGTTGTCGCCGGCGCCGATGCCGATGGTCGGGATGGACAGGGAGGTGGTGACCTTGGCGGCGAGGTCCTCGGGGACGCATTCGAGGACGACGGAGAAGGCCCCGGCCGCCTCGAGGGCCTTGGCGTCGGCCATGAGCTCGTCGCCGGCCTGGCCGCGGCCCTGGACGCGGTAGCCGCCGAAGACGTTCACCGACTGCGGGGTGAGGCCGAGGTGGGCCATGACCGGGATGCCCGCGGCGACCATCGCCTCGACCTGGGGCAGGATGCGGCGGCCGCCTTCGAGCTTGACGGCGTGGGCGCCGGTCTCCTTGAGGAAGCGGGTGGCGGTGGCGAGCGCCTCGCCGGTGCCGCTCTGGTAGGAGCCGAAGGGGAGGTCGGCGACGACCATCGCGCGCTGGGAGCCGCGGACGACGGCGGCGGTGAGCGGGATGAGGTCGTCGACGGTGACGGGGATGGTGGAGTCGTACCCGTAGACGACCATGGCGGCGGAGTCGCCGACCAGGAGCACGGGGATGCCCGCCTCGTCGAACACGCGCGCGGTGAGGGCGTCGTACGCGGTGAGCATCGGCCACTTCTCGTGCCGCTCCTTGGCGGCGGCGATGTCGCGCACGGTGACCCGTCGCCCGCCCTTGCCGCCGTACAGGGCGGTCGGCTGCTGGGCGTTCTGCTGGGCCGGGGCAGCGGAAGAAGACACGGTGAAGAACCTCCAGTCTCGAGGCGCCACGGTGGCGTACCCGGACGGATCCGATGATCCCACTCACCCAACGATTCGGGTAGCCCCCAGATTCCTTCGCCGGACCGTTCCAGCAGGGGCCCGGCCGTTACGAAACGCTACGGTTGCGTATCGGATCGACCCGGGCGTACGCTCGTCACGAGATTACGAAACGCTTCCGTATCGGAGCCCCCCGGGAGGGCCGTGAACCGCGAGACCGTCCACCGCCGCCGCTGGTACATCCTCGGCGTGCTGAACTTCAGCCTGCTCGTGGTGGTGCTGGACAACACCATCCTCAACGTGGCCCTGAAGACCATCGCCGACCCCGAGGCGGGCCTCGGCGCCACCCAGAGCCAGCTGGAATGGGCGATCAACTCCTACACGCTGGTGTTCGCCGGGCTGCTGTTCACCTTCGGCGTGATCGGCGACCGGCTGGGCCGCAAGCGGGTCCTGGTCGCGGGCATGGCCCTGTTCGCGGTGGCCTCTCTGCTGTCGTCGTACGCGCAGAGCCCCGGCCAGCTGATCGCGGCCCGCGCCCTGATGGGACTGGGCGGCGCGGCGATCATGCCGCAGACCCTGTCGATCATCACCAACGTCTTCGAACCGCACGAGCGGGCCCGCGCCATCGGCATCTGGAGCGGCGCGGTCGGCCTGGCCATCGCCATCGGCCCGGTCACCGGCGGGCTGCTGCTGCAGCACTTCTGGTGGGGCTCGGTGTTCCTGATCAACGTGCCGGTCATCGTGCTCGGCGCCGTCCTGATCGCCCTCCTGGTGCCCGAGTCCCGCAACCCCGACCCGGGCGGCCTCGACCCCGCCGGGGTGCTGCTGTCGATCGCCGGCCTGGTCACCCTCTCGTACGGCATCATCCAGGGCGGCGAGCGCGGCGCCTGGCTGGAACCCGGTGTGCTCGGGCCGATCGCCGCCGGCCTCGCCGTGCTCGCGGCCTTCGCCTGGAACGAGGCGCGCATCGACCACCCGGCCTTCGACGTGCGGCTGTTCCGCGACCCGCGGCTGTCGGCCGCCGTCGCCGCGATCGCGCTGTGCTTCTTCGCCGCCTCCGGGATGTTCTTCTTCACCGGCTTCTACCTGCAGTCGGTGCGCGGCCTCAGCGCCCTGCAGTCGGGCGCGATGCTGCTGCCGTTCGCCGCCGCCCAGCTGATCTTCTCCACCCGCAGCGCCGCCATGGTCCACCGCTTCGGCGCCAGGGCCGTCTGCACCGCCGGGCTGCTGATGATCGCCGCGGCGCTGGCCACCTACCCGCTGATCGGCGTCGGCACCGGGACGCCGCTGTGGGCGCTGGGCGTGATCTTCTTCGTGCAGGGCGCCGGGATGGCCAACGTCATGCCGCCCGCCACCGAGTCGGTCATGTCCGCGCTGCCCCGCGAGAAGGCCGGCGCGGGCTCGGCCCTCAACAACACCGCCCGGCAGGTCGCGGTCGCCATGGGCGTCGCCGTCCTCGGCTCGGCGCTCGCCGCGATCTACCGCGACCGGCTCGCCGAGCCGCTGGCCGCGCTCCCGGCCGGCGCCCGCGCCGCGGCGGGGGAGTCGATCGAGGGCGCGCACGCGGTCGCCGCCCGGCTCGGCGCCGCCGGGCACGGCCTGGCCGGACAGGCCGACGCCGCGTTCGTCGAGGCCATGCGCACTACCGCGGGCGGCGCCGCCGTCGTGGCGCTGCTCGGCGCCCTGGTCGTGCTCAAGTGGATGCCGGGCCGCGCCGCCCGCGACACGCCCGAACCGGAGGGGACCGACGCGGCGTCCCGCGAACGCGCCGGGGTGTGACAATGGGACTCCGATGAGCGAGACGACGACACGCGACCCCGCCGCCCGCGCCCCCGGCCGCCCCCGCAGCGAGCGCGCCGAGAAGGCGATCATCGAGGCCGTCCTCGACCTGCTGGCCGAGGAGTCGGGGGTGGCCGCCGTCTCCATCGAGGCCGTCGCCGCCCGCGCCGGCGTCGGCAAGACCACCATCTACCGCCGCTGGCCCAACAAGGAGGCGCTGATCGTCGGGGCGCTGGCCGCGGCCAAGCGCCCCCTGCACGACCCCGAGCACGGCTCCCTGCGCGCCGACCTGGTCGAACTCGCCCGCCAGATCGGCGCCGAGCGCGGCGACCGGCACGCCCGCTGCTTCTGGAACGTGGTCGGCGGCGCCGAGAAGCACCCCCGGCTCTACGCCCGCTACCGCAACGACGTCATCGAACCGCGCCGCGAAGTGCTCCGGCGGGTGCTGCGCCGCGGCCTGGAGCGCGGCGAGCTGCGTCCCGGCGTCGACCCCGAGGTCGCCATCGCGCTGCTCGTCGGCGCGCTCGCCCACAAGACCCCGCGGGACCGGCTGCCCGAGGGCTTTCCCGAAGCGGTCGTCGACACCGTACTCGGGGGTATCGGCACCGAAGCCGCCCTTGGGACGAATGCCGAACGCTAGAATCGCGGCCCCATCCAAGAGAACTTCCGCACTAATTCGGCGTCCGGCACGTGATCTTCTCCCTTGATCGCGCCTCATGCCCCATACTGGCGCTTGGAGTGCTAGGACGACCGGCTGTCTGGAGCGCGTCTGGTGAGATCCGTCATGGCGTCGCGAGGCGATGCGTCCACCGCCGATTCCGCGTCCCGCACCCTCGTTCTGGGCATCGACGGGACGCGCCGGATCGTGCAGTGCGGGCCCAACGCCCGCGCCGTGCTGGGCTACGCCCCCGGAGACCTGATCGGCCGCGCCGCGGGCGAACTGGCCTGCGACGAGGCCAAGGCCGAGCTGGAGACGCTGCTGGAGGCCATCGCCTCCGGCCAGGAGCGCACCGCCGTCCTGGCCGTCCGCCGCGGCGACGCGGAGCCCGACGGCGAGGGCGGCACCACCGACGCCGTCGTCACCGCCCAGCCCATGGTCGGCGGCGACACCGGCGCCGCCCCGATGGGCCTCCTGCACGTCCGCGTCGCGCTCCCGCTCAGCGAGCGCTACCAGGACCCGGCCCTCATGCGCCGCGCCCTCCTGGACGACCCCCTCACCCGCTTCGGCGCCTCCCTCGACCTCGACCAGTCCGCCAAGGGCCTGGTCGACGTGATCGTCCCGCACTTCTGCACCACCGCCTCGGTGCTGGTGCTGGAGAGCCTGGTCGCCGCCGACGAGGTGCACAGCGAGTCGGGCTCGGCCGTCCTGCGCCGCATCGCCGTCACCTCCGACGACGGCAACGCCCTGTGGACGTCCACGTTCCCGGTCGGCGAGGTGCTCGTCTACCCCGAGGGCACCCCCTTCCGCGAGGTCCTGGAGAGCGCCCGCCCCGTCCACCTCCCGCACGTCGACGCCGGCGTCGCCGGCGACATCGCCGCCCGCTGGCGGCGCACCCCCGCGGGAGAGCTGCTCACCGGCGTCTCCATGGTGCTGCTGCCGATGATCGCCCGCGACACCCTCCTCGGCTTCATCTCCTGCACCCGCGTGCCCGGCTTCCGCCGCTTCGACGCCTACGACGTCGAGATCGGCATGGAGTTCGCCGCCCGCGCCGCCATCGTCATCGACAACGCCCGCCGCTTCAGCCGGGAACGCGCCACAGCCCTCGCGCTGCAGCGCAGCCTGCTGCCGCACCGGCTGTCGGCCCCCTCCTCCGTCGAGGTCCGGCACCGCTACCTCCCCGGCAGCCAGCTGGTCGAGGTCGGCGGCGACTGGTACGAGTCCATCGCGCTCCCCGGCGCCCGCGTCGCCCTCATCGTCGGCGACGTCGCCGGGCACGGCGTCCGCGCCGCCGTCACCATGGGCCGGCTCCGCACCGCGCTCCACACCCTCGCCAACCTCGAGCACCCGCCCGCCGACGCCCTGCACGTCATGCACGAGCTGATGGTCGAGCTCGGCGAGCAGGAACCGCACTTCGCCACCTGCCTGTACGCGGTCTACGACGCCACCTCGGGCACCCTCGAGGTCGCCTCCGCCGGCCACCTGCCGCCCCTGCTCGTCGGCCCCGACGGCACCACCCGGTACCTGGAGGTCCCACCCGCCCCGCCGCTCGGCGTCGCCGGCTCGGCCACCATCGAGAGCCGCGAGTTCGAGGTCGAGGACGGCAGCGTCTTCGTCATCTACACCGACGGCCTCGTGGAGAACCGCGGCCGCGACATCGACGACGGCCTCGAACGCCTCCAGGGCGTCTTCGGCCCCGACACCGTGGACCGTCCCATGGAGGAACTCGCCAAGGCCACCCTCGCCGGCGTCTACGCCGACCGCCACCGCGACGACATCGCCGTCCTCCTCGCCCGGCTCCGCCGTATCCCCGGCGACCGCTTCACCACCTGGACGCTGCCCGCCGACCCCGCCGCCGTCCGCCGCGCCCGCGGCCTCGTCCGCACCCAGCTCGACGAATGGGACCTCGGCGAACTCGCCTACACCACCGAGCTCCTGGCCTCCGAGCTCATCACCAACGCCTGGCGGTACGCCCCCAGCGGCCCCATCGAGCTGCGCCTCCTCTACGAACGCACCCTCGTCTGCGAGGTCCTCGACCGCTCCGCCGCCCTGCCCCGCCTCCGCCGCGCCGCCGACGACGACGAGAACGGCCGCGGCCTCCTCGTCGTCAGCCAGCTCGCCCACCGCTGGGGCACCCGCCGCACCGCCACCGGCAAGGTCGTCTGGTGCGAACAGACCATCCCCGGCGTCGACCCGGACCCCCCAGAACCCCAAAGCACCTGGCCAGGCCAGGCCCACCACAGCATCTAACTGGGGGCCACCCCCAGACCCCAGGCGGGGTGAGCGGCCCCTTCGCTCGCCTGGGGGCTCGCTACGCGGCCCCTCACCCCGGTGGGGGGCAGCCCCCCACACCCCCCGGCAGGGGGCTCCGCCCCCCACACCCCCCGGCAGGGAGGGCTCCGCCCCCCTGCACCCCCGGCCTGTGTTTATCTGGGGGGCCACCCCCCAGACCCCCGGGGCGGGGTGTTCGCGCCCTTCCGCTCGCCTGGGGGCTCGCTCCAGGGCGCGCACCCCCCGGTGGGGGCTCCGCCCCC
>NZ_JBHSON010000093.1:0-47969 GCF_042656285.1 Actinomadura rugatobispora
CCACCACCACGCCCGCACCCACGATCAACGGCCAGAACAGCTCCCACACCGAGACGTCGAACCCCAGCGGAGTCTTCTGCACCGACCGGTCATCGGCCGCGAGCCCGTACCGGCCCTGCATCCAGAGCAGCTGGTTGACGACCGCCGCATGACCGACCGCGACTCCCTTGGGACGTCCCGTCGAGCCCGAGGTGTAGATCACGTACGCGAGGGCGTCGGCGTGCAGCGGCACGGACGGCGCGGTCGCCGGACGGTCCGCCACAGGCGAGTCGTCCAGCACCAGCAACTCTTGCCCCGCCGCTCCGGGCAGCAGTTCCCGGGTCGCGGTCGTGCACACCGTCACGCCCGGCGACGCGTCCTCGATCACGTAGGCGATGCGGTCGGCCGGATACTCCGGGTCGATCGGAACGTACGCGGCGCCCGCCTTCATGACCCCCAGCAGCACCGCCGGAAGATCCGCCGACCGGTCCAGCATGACGCCGACCAGGCCGCCCGGTCCGGCGCCGCGCGCGATCAGCTCGTGCGCCATCCGGTTCGCCCGCGCGTCCAGCTCCGCGTACGACCAGGGCTCCCCCTCGTACACCACCGCCACCGCATCGGGGGAACGCGCGACCTGCGCCTCGAACAAGCCCGCCAGCGAATCGCGCGGCACCTCCCGGGCCGTGTCGTTCCACTCCTCGACGACACGGCGCCGCTCCTCGCCGGACAGGACGTCCAGGTCGCCCAGGCCGGTCTCCGGGTCGGCGGCCACCTGCTCCAGGACCCGCACCAGCCGTCCGGCCAGCTCCCGGACGGTGCCCTCGTCGAACAGGTCGACGGCGTACTCGATCTCACCGCCGATACCGGCCGGAGAGCCGTCCTCGTCCCGGTGCTCCTCCAGCGTCACCGAGAGGTCGAACTTGGCCGACATCGATCCGCCGGGCATGGGGGCCACCTGCGCGCCCGGGAAGTCCCAGTCCACCGGCGGGATGTTGTGGACGGCCAGCATCACCTGGAACAGCGGGTGCCGGCTCATCGAGCGGGCGGGGTTGAGGTCCTCGACCAGCCGCTCGAACGGCAGGTCCTGGTGCGCGTACGCCGCCAGGTCGGTCTCGCGCACCCGCTCCAGCACCTCGGTGAACGACGGGTCGCCGCTCACGTCCGTCCGCAGCACCAGCGTGTTCACGAAGAAGCCCGCCAGGTTCTCCAGGGCCGCGTCGCCGCGTCCGGCCACCACCGTCCCCACCGGGATGTCGGTGCCGGCACCGACCCGGGCCAGCAGCATCGCCAGCGCCGCCTGCGCCACCATGAACATCGTGACGCCCCTCTGCCGGGCCACCTCCACCAGCAGCGCGTGCAGGCGTGCGTCGAGTTCGACGGGGACGGTCCCTGCCTCGTACGAGGCCACCGCCGGACGCGGCCGGTCCCAGGGCAGCACCAGTTCCTCCGGCGCCCCTCGCAGGGCCCGCCGCCAGTAGTCGAGCTGCCCCGAGATGAGGCTGCCGGAGTCGTCGGGGTCGCCCAGGGTCTCGCGCTGCCACAGCGCATAGTCGATGTACTGCACCGGCAGCGGTTCCCACCCCGGCGCCCTCCCGGACCGGCGGGCCGCGTACGCGGCGCCCAGGTCGCGGGCCAGCACGCCCATCGACCAGCCGTCCACCGCGATGTGGTGCGCGACCATGACCAGGACGAACTCGGACGGTGACACGACGAGCAGCCGGACCCGCCACGGCGGCCGCCGGGCCAGGTCGAAGCCCCCGGTCATCTCGGCGCCGATCACCTCCCGCAGATCCCGCTCGGCCACCTTCCCGACCACCAGGCGCGGCCGCCCCGCCGCGCCCGTCAGGACCTCCTGGCGGGGCACGCCGCCGGCGTCCGGGAACAGGGTGCGCAGGCTCTCGTGCCGGTCGGCCACATCGCCGAGCGCCGCCTCCAGCGCCGCGACGTCCAGATCGCCGATCAGCCTCAACGCCATCGGCACGTTGTAGGCGGCGACCGCGAGGGGGTCTCCGTCCTCCTCCAGCCGGTTGAGGAACCACATGCGCTGCTGCGCGTACGACAGCGGCACGGTCTCCGGCCGCTGCCGCGCCACCAGCTCGGCCCGCGCGCCCTCGGGGTCGCCGGCCACCAGCCGCGCGACGCCCGCGACCGAGGGCGCGGCGAACAGCTCGCGAATGCCGATCTCGGCGCCCAGCACCGCCCGGACCCGCGCGATCAGCCGCATCGCCAGCAGCGAGTCGCCGCCGAGCGCGAAGAACGACGCCTGCGCGCCGACCCGCTCCAGCCCCAGGACCTCGGCGAACAGCCCGCACAGCACTTCCTCGACCGGCGTCGCCGGGCCCCGGCCGCTCGCCGCGCCCGCGAAGTCGGGGGCGGGCAGCGCGGCCTTGTCCAGCTTCCCGTTCACGGTCACCGGCAGCGTGTCCCGCATCACCACCGCGGCCGGGACCATGTGCTCGGGCAGCCGCGCCGCCGCGTACTCCCGCAGCGCCGGTCCGTCGACGCCGCCGGCCACCGCGTACGCGACCAGGCGCGTGACGCCGGGCCGGTCCTCGCGGGCGACCACCGCGACCTGGGAGACCCTCGGGTGCGCGGCCAGGACGGACTCGATCTCGCCCGGCTCGACCCGGAAGCCGCGCAGCTGGATCTGCTGGTCGGCGCGGCCGAGGTGCTCGAGCGTGCCGTCCGGGCGCCGCCGCGCCAGGTCGCCGGACCGGTACATGCGGGCGCCTCCGGAGCCGCCCGGCTCCGCGACGAACCGCGCGGCGGTCAGCTCCGGGCGGCCCAGGTAGCCGCGGGCGAGCCCGCGACCCGCCACGTAGATCTCGCCGGTCACTCCGGGCGGCACGGGCCGCAGCCAGTCGTCCAGGACGTGCACCCGCAGGTCCGGGATCGGCACGCCGATGACGCTCGCCCTCTCCTCCGCGCAGGTCCGCGCGTCCAGCGGCGCGTGGGTGACGTGCACGGTGGTCTCGGTGATGCCGTACATGTTCACCGGCACCGCCTCGGGGCGCCGGGCGCACCAGCCCGCCAGCCGCGCCGGTTCCAGTGCCTCGCCGCCGAACACCACGAACCGCAGCGCCAGACCGGCCGCGGGCGCCTCCGTGTCGGCCGCCATGAGCTGGTAGAACGCCGACGGCGTCTGGTTCAGCACGGTGACGCGCTCGGCGGCCAGCAACGCCAGGAAGTCGCGCGGCGACCGCGACACCGGATAGGGCACCACGACCAGCCGCCCGCCGTACGCCAGCGCCCCCCACAGCTCCCACACCGAGAAGTCGAAGGCGTAGGAGTGGAACAGCGTCCACACGTCGTCGGGCCCGAACCCGAACCAGTGCTCCGTCTCGGTCAGCAGCCGGACCACGCCGGCGTGCGGGACCACCACGCCCTTGGGCCGGCCGGTCGAGCCCGACGTGTAGATCACGTAGGCCGGGTGCCCGGGGCGCGGCGCCACGGCCCGGCCGGCATCGGCGGGCGGCGTGCCGGGACGTGCGGCGAGCGCCGCGGCGACCGCGGGATCATCCAGCACCAGCCGCCCGTCCCCGCCACCGCCGGCCGCCGCCGCGCCCGCGGTCGCGTTCGTGCACACGACGACGGCGGGAGCCGCGTCGGCCAGCATGTAGGCGATGCGGCCGTCCGGATATCCGGGGTCGACCGGAACGTAGGCGGCGCCCGCCTTCACCACGGCGAGCACCGTCATGACCAGCTCGGCCGAACGCTCCAGGACGACGCCCACCAGCGTCTCCGGCCCCGCGCCGCGATCGATCAGCTCGTGCGCGAGCCGGTTCGCCCGCTCGTCCAGTTCCGCGTACGTCCAGGAGACCTCACCGGACACCACCGCCACCGCGTCAGGGGTCTCGGCCGCGCGCCGCTCGAACAACTCGGGCAGCGTCACCTCCGGCGCCGGCCGGTCCGAAACGGCGGCCTGGTGCGCGGCGAGCCGCCGCCGTTCGGCCTCGTCGAGCAGGTCGAGCTGGCCGACGCGCAGCTTCGGGTCCGCAGCGACCTGCTCGAAGACCCGTTCCAGCCGCTCGGCGAGCGCCCGCGCCGTCGGCTCGTCGAACAGGTCGGTGGCGTACTGGATGTCCCCGGTGATCCCGGCGGGGGCGCCCGCCTCGTCCCGCTGCTCGGCCAGCGCGAGCGACAGGTCGAACTTGGCCGTCACCGTCTCCTCCAGCGGCGGCAGGGGCCGTACGCGCACGCCGGGAAGGTCCCACGGGGTCCGGGCCTGCGGGATGTTGTGGAAGGCCAGCATCACCTGGAACAGCGGATGCCGCGCCAGGGAACGGACCGGGTTGAGGTCCTCGACCAGCCGCTCGAACGGCAGCTCCCGATGCGCGTACGCGGCCAGGTCGGTCTCCCGTACGCGCGCCAGCAGCTCGGTGAAGGTCGGGTCGCCGCTCACGTCGGTGCGCAGCACGAGCGTGTTGGTGAAGAACCCGGCCAGGTCCTCAAGCGCCGCGTCGCCGCGCCCGGCCACCACCGCCCCCACCGGGACGTCGGTGCCCGCGCCCATCCGGGCCAGCAGCGCCGCCAGCGCGGCCTGGGCCACCATGAACGTCGTGGTCCTGGTCCGCTGCGCCACCTCCACCAGCCGGGCGTGCACCCGCGGCCCCACGCGCACCGGCACCGAGGCCCCGTCGAACGACGCCTCCGCGGGCCGCGGGCGATCCGCCGGGAGGGCGATCTCCTCGGGGACGCCGGCCAGAGCCGCGCGCCAGTACGCGAGCTGAGCCGAGAGCAGGCTGCCGGAGTCATCGGCGTCGCCCAGGACCTCGCGCTCCCACAGCGCGTAGTCGGCGTACTGCACCGGCAGCGGCTCCCACCCGGGCGCGCTCCCGGACCGCCGTGCCGCGTACGCGGTGCTCAGATCGCGGGCCAGCACGCCCATCGACCACCCGTCCACCGCGATGTGGTGCGCGACCACGACCAGGACGTGGTCCGTCGGCGACAACGCCAGCAGCGTGGTCCGCCAGGGCAGATCCCGGGCCAGGTCGAAGCCCCGGCGCATCTCGGCGGCCAGCGCCTCCGGCAGCCCGTCCTCGGCGATCTCGGAGACGGCGAGCCGGGGACGGCCGACCGCGCCTTCCAGGATCTCCTGGTGCGGGACGCCGTGCACGGCCGGAAAGATCGTCCGCAGGCTCTCGTGCCGGTCGGCGACGTCGCCGAGCGCGGCCTCCAGCGCGGCGATGTCCAGGTCACCCGTCAGCCGCAGCGGAAGGGGGATGTTGTAGGCGGCTCCGGCTCCCGCCGCCTCCAGCCGGTTCACGAACCACATGCGCTGCTGCGCGTACGACAGCGGCAGAACCTCCGGCCGCTCCCGCACCACCAGTTCCGCGCGCGCGCCGCCGGGCCGCTCCCCGTCGATGAGCCCGGCCATACCGGCGACCGTCGGGGCGGCGAACATCTGCCTGATGCTCACCTCCGCCTCCAGCACCGCCCGCACGCGGGCGACCAGCCGCATGGCCAGCAGCGAGTCACCGCCGAGCTCGAAGAACGAGGACTCGGCGCCCACCGTCTCCAGGCCGAGGACCTCGGCGAACAGCCCGCACAGCACCTCTTCGGTCGGCGTCGCGGGGCCCCGGCCGTCGCGCGGCCCGGCGAGGTCGGGCGCGGGCAGAGCCGCCCGGTCGAGTTTGCCGTTGACCGTGACAGGAAGCCGGTCCAGCGCCACGACGGCCGCCGGGACCAGGTACTCCGGCAGCCCTTCCGCCATGTACTCGCGCAGGACGCCCTCATCGCACCTGCCGTTGGCGGGGACGACGTAGGCGACCAGCCGCTTCACGCCCGGCTGATCCTCACGAGCGATCACCGCGACCTGGCCGACCTGCTCGTGGGCGGCGAGGAACGCCTCGATCTCGCCGGGCTCGATCCGGAACCCCCGGATCTTGACCTGCTCATCGAGCCGGCCGGCGAACTCCAGGACTCCGGCGAAGTTCCACCGCGCCAGATCACCCGTCCGATACATGCGTCCGGAGGAGAAAGGGCACGCCACGAACCGCTCGGCCGTCAGACCGGCCCGGCCCACATAGCCGCGCGCCAGCCCCGCGCCCGCGAGGTAGAGCTCCCCGACCACACCCGGCGGGACAGGCCGCAGGAACTCGTCCAGGACATACGCCCGGGTGTTGTCCATCGGCACACCGATCGGTACCGAGGCGGGAACCGACTCGGCGTCAGTGAACGCGAGTTGGGTGGTGAACGCGGTGTTCTCCGTCGGGCCATAGGTGGTCCGCACCACCATGCCCGGGTGCTCTTGCAGCAGCGCCCGGATCGCGGCGGACGAGACCACGTCGCCGCCGGTCGAGACCTCCCGGACCCCGGCGAAGATCTCCGGAGACTGCTCGGCCAGCACCCGGAACAACCCGGCCGTGGCATGCACGTTGGTCACCCCGTGCTCAGCGATCAACCGACCACGCTCGACCGCATCCACCTCACCCGGAGGAACGACCACCAGCCGCCCGCCCCGCAGCAACGGCACCCACAGCTCATAGGTCGAGGCGTCAAAGGCGTGGTTGGCCTGGACCAGGACCCGCTCGACCACCTCATCGGTCCAGCTTCCGTCCTCGCAGAACGCGACCACATTGGCGTGAGTGACGGCGACGCCCTTCGGCACACCGGTCGACCCCGACGTGTACATCACATACGCCAGGGAGTCCGCCGAGACGTGCACGTCCGGGCCGTCCGGACGCGGCTCCTCGATCAAGTCCTCGCCGGTCAGGACCACCGAGACGCCCGTTTCGGCGGCGACCGCCCGCCGCCGTTCCTCCAGTGGCACATACGCCGCACCGGCCTTCAACACCGCCAGCAACGCGACGATCAGATCGGCCGACCGCTCCATGAGCACACCGACCAGATCCCCGGGCCGCACACCCCGCCGGACCAGCGCATGCGCCAGACCGTTGGCCCGGTCGTTGAGCTCGGCATAGGTCAGTTCCACATCCCCGGACACCACCGCGACCGCGTCCGGAGACTCCGCCGCACGCCGCTCGAACAACCCCGCCACCGACACATCCGGCAGCGGACGAGCCGTGTCGTTCCACTCCACCAGGACCTGGTGACGCTCGGCCTCGCCGAGCACCTCCAGATCGCCCACCCGGACCTCCGGGTCGGCGGCCATCTGGGCCAGGACGCGCGTCAGACGACCGGCCAGGGCCTGTGCCGTGGCCGCGTCGAACATGTCGGGCCGGTAGTCGATCTGCAGTTCGAGCCGGTCGCCCGGGGTGGCCACCAGCGTGAGCGGATAGTGGGAGGCGTCCACGCTGCCGGCTCCGCCGAGCTCGACGTCACCGAGCCTCGGCGGGCCGTCCGGGCTGCGCGGATAGCTCTCATAGACCACGAGGGTGTCGAACGTGGCGCCGGGACCGGCCGCGCGCTGGATGTCGGCCAGCCCCAGGTACTGGTGGTCGAACAGCTCGGCCTGCCGGATCTGGACCTCGGCCAGCATCTCCGCCACCGGCCGTGACGGGTCCAGCCCGACCCGTACGGGCACGGTGTTGATGAACAGGCCGAGCATGTGCTCCACACCGGGCAGATCCGCCGGCCGTCCGGCCACCGTCGCGCCGAAGACGACGTCGCGGCGGCCCGCGAGCAGGCCCACCAGGACCGCCCACGCGCCCTGGACCACCGTGTTCAACGTCAACGCGTGCCTGCGGGCGGTCTCGCGCAGCGCCTCGGTCAGGGCGGCGTCGACCGGCGCGATGACGTGGTGGGGCAGAACCGGCTCCCGCCCGGGGTCGGCCGGGGCGACCAGGGTCGGCCCGGTCACGCCCGCGAGCTCCTCGCTCCAGGCCCGCCGCGCCGCGTCCTTGTCCTGGCGGGCCAGCCACGCCAGGTAGTCCCGGTACGGCGTGACCGGCGGCAGGCCGCCCGCGTCACCGCCCGCCGCGTAGACTTGGGTGAGCTCCCTGACCAGGACGGGCATCGACCAGCCGTCCATCACCAGATGGTGCGTGGTGATCACCAGCCGGTGCCGCCGGGGTCCGAAGCCGATGAGCAGCAACCGCAGCAGCGGTGGCGCCGCGAGATCGAAGCGCCGGTCCCGCTCCTCCGCGGCGAGCCGCCGGGCCTCCCGTTCGGCGGCCTCCTCGTCCAGGTCCGACAGGTCCTCCGCCCGCCACGGCAGGGCCACGCCCCGGACGACGACCTGGACGGGGACGCCCGAGCCGCGGCGCTGGAAACCCGCGCGCAGGCTCGCGTGCCGGTCCAGCAGCGCCTCCCACGAAGCCCGCAGTACGGCGGCGTCCAGGGGGCCGGTCAGGTCGAGCGCCCGCTGCCCCACATAGACGTCGCGGGCGCCCTCGTCGTACCGGGCGTGGAACAGCAGCCCTTCCTGTAACGGCGACAGCGGCCAGACCTCGGCCAGCGCGGAACCTGTCACGACGCGATCCCCCTTTGCCCCAGGTCTTCCGCCAGTGCCGCGAACTCGTCGAGCTCGTCCTGGCTGATCTCCGTCAGCGGGACGTCGGAAGGGGTGAGGCCGCCGCCGCCCGTCCGGGTGACGTGGGCGGCGATGCCGTGCAGCATGGCCGCCCATCCGGCCGTCAGCTCCTGGAGCTCGCCGGCGTCCAGCAGACCGGCCGGGCAGGTCAGCGACACTTCCAGCTCGGGCCCGCCGGGCAGGTCCCGTACCAGCGCGGACGCCGCCAGCGCGTGCGTGGCGGCCATCCGCGGGTCGGGGGCCCCACCGAGGACCGCCTCCCCCGCGGGCCGCCAGCCGTCTCCGGCGGCGGACGAGGAGGCGGTGAAGCGGCCCAGGTAGTTGAAGGCGATCTGAGGCACCGGCAGCGCGGCGAGGGCGGGCGCCGTGGCCTCGTTGACGTGGCGGAGCAACCCGTAGCCCAGCCCGTCGCCGGGAACCGCCCGCAGCTGCTCCTTGATCCGTTTGACCAGCAGCCCGGCCCCCGGGCCTCCGGCCCGCACGTCGGCGTAGCCGGTTCCGCCGGGGTCCAGCCGTACCGGGTGCTGCGCGGTGAACCAGCCGACCGTCCGGGTCAGGTCCATGCCCTCGGCCAGCGGCTCACGGCCGTGGCCCTCCACATCGACCAGCATTCCGCCGGGCGCGCGGCGGCCCTGGCGGCGGCGCCGTTCGTCCACCGCCGCGACCAGTCCGGCCAGGAGGGCGTCGTCGACCCCCGCGTTGAACGCCGCCGGAACACCGGTCAGCAGCGCCGAGGTCACCTCGCCCTTGAGGCGTAGCGCCTCGCGCCGGGTTTCCGCGGCGGTGTCCGTCTCCTTATCCAGGGGCCGCCCGCCGAGCAGCGGGTCGGGCCCGGCCAGCATCCGGGTCCACTGCGGCAGCTCTCCGACGCGCTCCTGACCGACCGCCTGCTCCGCGAGCGCGATCGCCCACCGCCGGAAGGACGTCCGGACCGGCTCCAGCGCGTTCCCCGCATACGCCGCCGCCAGATCGGGCATCAGCACGCGCCACGAGACCCCGTCCACGGCCAGGTGGTGGGCCACCACCAGCAGCCGCCCCGGCACCTCCGGACCGGCGTCGAACCACACCGCCTGCACCAGCACGCCGCCGGACGGGTCCAGGCGGGCGACCGCGTCGCGTCGATGCCCGGCCACGGTTTCGGCCAGCGCTTCATCCCGCAGCCCGACGGCGTCGACCCGCCGCACGCAGGCCCGCGCGGAGAGCGCCTCGGCGGCGCCGGGCGGCGGCACCACCAGGCACCGGGCGTCCGCGTCCAGCCGGGCCCGCAGCGCGTCGTGGTGGTCGAGGACGGTCTGAAAGGCGGTGATCAGGGGCTCCAGTCGTGTCCCCGACGGGACGGAGACGAGCATCGACTGGCAGAACCGGCCCGTGAGCGCGGCCGGACCCGCGCGTTCGGCCAGTTCGCGCATCACGGGGGTCAGCGGTACCCGTCCAGTGGCCACGTCCTCGGCCGCTTCGGATGCGGAGGCGTCAGCGT
The DNA here is from genome assembly GCF_042656285.1 of Actinomadura rugatobispora. Classification (GTDB taxonomy): domain Bacteria; phylum Actinomycetota; class Actinomycetes; order Streptosporangiales; family Streptosporangiaceae; genus Spirillospora; species Spirillospora rugatobispora. The sequence goes on from NZ_JBHSON010000093.1 coordinate 9,891, forward strand.
CGGCGACCGTCTCGGCCACGCGCGCCAGCCCCGCGGGGGTGCGTTCCTGGAAGATCTGCCGCGCGCTGATGACCACCCCGGCCCGGCGGGCCCGGGACACCACCAGCATCGACATGATCGAGTCGCCGCCGAGCTCGAAGAACGAGTCCTCGGCGCCCACCCGCTCCAGCCCGAGGACGTCGGCGAACAGGCCGCACAGCAGTTCCTCGGTGGCGGTGGCGGGGGCGCGCCCGGTGACCGCCCCCGCGAAGTCGGGTACGGGCAGCGCGGCCCTGTCGAGCTTGCCGTTCACCGTGACCGGTAACGCGTCCAGCACGACCACCGCGGCCGGGACCATGTGATCGGGAAGGCGGGCCGCGACGTGCTCCCGCAACGCCCGCCCGTCGACTCTGGAGGGCTGGTCGGCGGGGACGGCGTAAGCGACCAGCCGCTTGACGCCGGGCCGGTCCTCGCGGGCGATCACCACCGCCTGGCCGACCCGCTCGTGGGCGGTCAGGACCGCCTCGATCTCGCCGGGCTCGATCCGGAATCCGCGGATCTTCACCTGGTCGTCGGCGCGGCCCGCGAACACCAGTTCCCCGGCCCCGGTCCACCGCGCACGGTCGCCGGTCCGGTACATGCGCTCGCCGCCACCGGTGAACGGGCACGCCACGAACCGCTCGGCCGTCAGACCGGCCCGGCCTGCATACCCGCGTGCCAGCCCTGCGCCGGCGACGTACAGCTCCCCGGTCACACCCGGCGGGACGGGCCGCAGGAAGTCGTCCAGCACGAATACCCGCATGTTCCAGATCGGCTCGCCGATCGGGACCGTGCCGCCGTCCACGGCCCCGGGTGCCAGGGGCGGGCTCATCGTGGCGCACACGGTCGTCTCGGTCGGCCCGTACGCATTGATCATCCGGCGCCCGGCCGACCACCGCTCCACCAGCGCCGGAGGACACGCCTCACCCGCCACCACGACGGTCCGCAGCCCCTCCGGCAGCGACTCGGCCGCGCCCAGCACGGACGGCGGCAGCGTCACGTGCGTCACGCCGAACTCGGCGACGAGGTCCTCGAGGGCGCCCTGCGGCGGCAGGCGGTCGGCGGCGGCGAGCACCAGCCCGGCCCCGGCGAGCAGCGCCGTGCACAGCTCGGAAACGGAGGCGTCGAAGCTCAGCGCCGCGAACTGCAGCACGCGGGACTCCGGCCCCACCGCGAACCGGTCGATCTGCGCCGCGGCCAGATTCCCGATCCCCCGGTGCGGGACCGCCACGCCCTTGGGCGTCCCGGTCGAACCGGACGTGTAGATCACATAGGCCGGGTGGCCGGGACGCAGCGGCGCCGCCCGATCGGCGTCGGTCGGCGGGGTGGCGGGACGGGCCGCGAGCAGGGCGGACGTCGCGGGATCGTCCCACACCAACCGGCCGACCCCGGCATCATCGCCCACCAGGCCCGCGGTCGTGCTCGTGCACACGATCAGGGCCGGACGGGCGTCGGCGAGCATGAACCCGATCCGCTCCGCCGGGTACTCGGGATCGACGGGCAGGTAGGCGGCGCCCGCCTTCGTGATCCCCAGGAGCACCACCGGCGACTCGGCCGACCGTTCCATGACGACGCCGACCAGGTCCTCCGGGCCCAGTCCCCTGGCGATCAGCTCGTGCGCGAACCGGTTGGCCCGCTCGTCCAGCTCCGCATAGCTCAACTCCACCCCGTCGCCCACCACCGCGACGGCGTCCGGGGTCCGCGCCGCCTGCGCCTCGAACAGTTCCGGCAGGGGCCTGTCCGCCACGGCCCGGGTCGTGGTGTTCCACCCGGTCACCACCTGCCGCCGTTCCTCGCCGGACAGGAGGTCCAGGTCGCGGACGCTCAGCTCCGGGTCGGCGGCGACGCGATCGAGGACCCGCGCCAGCCGGTGCAGGAGCGCCCGCGCGTCCTCCTCGCCGAACAGGTCGGGGCGGTGGTCCAGGCGCAGTTCGAGACCGTCGTCCGGGGTCGGGGTCACGATCAGCGTGAGCGGGTAGTGGGAGGCGTCCTCGCTGTGGCCGCCGGTGACCGTCACCCCGCCGAACCGCAGCGGCCCGGACGGGTCGCGCGGGAAGTTCTGGTAGACCAGCAGGGTGTCGAAGGAGGCGCCCGCCCCGGCGACGCGCCGGATCTCCGCGAGCCCGAGGTGCTGGTGATCGATCAGCGCCGTCCGCTGGTCCTGGAGCTCCGCCAGCATCCGCGCGAACGGCTTCGACGGGTCGAGCACGACCCGTACCGGGACGGTGTTGATGAACAGGCCCAGCATCCGCTCCACGCCGGGCAACTCGGCCGGACGGCCCGCGACCGTGGTGCCGAACACAGTGTCGGAGCGGCCCGCCAGCAGGCCGACCAGCACCGCCCACGCGCCCTGCACCACCGTGTTCACGGTCAGGCCCCGCGCGCGGGCCGTCGCCGCGAGCGCGCGTGCCGCGTCCGCACCCGTCGTCACGATCACGTGGCCGGGCTTCGCCGGGTCGTCGTCGGCCGGGCCCGCGGGGGCCACGAGCGTGGGTTCGTCCGCGCCCGCCAGCGCCTCGCGCCATGCCGTCCGCGCCGCGTCCCTGTCTTGACGGTCCACCCATGCCAGATAGTCCCGGTACGGAGTCACCGGCGGCAGGCCGCCCGCGTCGCCGCCCGCCGCGTACACCTCGGACAGTTCCTCCAGGAGCACCGACAGCGACCAGCCGTCCAGCGCGATGTGGTGCGAGGCGAACACCATGCGGTGCCGCGCCTCGCCCATCCTGATCAGCGTCAGCCGCAGCAGCGGCGGTGCCGCCAGGTCGAACCGCCGGGCGCGGTCGCGCTCCACCAGCCGCCGGGCCTCCGCCTCGGCCTCCGGCCCGGCCAGGCCGGACAGGTCCTCCTCCCGCCACGGCAGCGGCACGCCTTCGGCGATCACCTGGACCGGCGCGCCCGAGGCGCGGTGCTGGAAACTCGCGCGCAGGCTCGCGTGGCGGGCCAGCAGCGCCTCCCAGGACGCGCGCAGCACCGCCACGTCCAGCGTCCCGGTCAGCTCCACCACGCCCTGGACCACGTACAGGTCCTGGGCGTCCCCGTCGTATCCGGCGTGGAACAACAGCCCTTCCTGCAGCGGGGACAGCGGCCACACGTCCTCGATCCGCATCTGGGTCACCGTGTTCGCCTCTCGTCTGCGAGCCTGATCTCGAATTCGTCGATCTCGTCCTGGGCGAGCGTCACCAGGGTGAAGTCGGACGGGGTGCGGCCGCCGCTGCCGGGTTCTGCGGTGTGGGCGGCCAGTCCGCCGAGCATGGCGGCCCAGCTCTCGGCCAGCCCGTCCAGCGCGGCCTCCTCCAGCAGTCCGGCCGGAGACATCAGGGTCACCGTCAGCTCCGGCCCCTCGGGCAGGTCCCGCACCAGGCCGCCCGCCTCGATCAGGTGCGCGGCCGCCATCTCCGGGTCGGCCGCGCCTCCCACGGCGGTCTCCCCGGCGGGCTCCCAGAGCGCGAGGGCCGTACCGTCCGCCGGCGAGGGCGCGGGGAAGCGTCCCAGGTAGTTGAACCCGATCTGCGGCACGGGCAGTGCGGCCAGGGCCGCCGCGGTGCCGGGGTTGAGGTGGCGCAGCATCCCGAAGCCCAGCCCGTCACCGGGTACGACACGGAGCCGCTCCTTGACGCGTTTGACCGCCCGGCCGGCGGCGGGCCCGCCGGAGCGCAGCTCGGCGAAGTCCGTCTCGCCGGGGTCGAGCCGCACCGGATACGCGCTGGTGAACCAGCCGACCGTACGGGTCAGGTCCATGTCGCCGGTCAGCGGCTCGCGGCCGTGCCCCTCGACGTCGACCAGCGTGCCGCCCTCGGCGTCCCGGCCCCGCCCCTGCCGCCACTCGGCGACCGCCAGGACGAGCGCGGTCAGCAGGACGTCGTCGATTCCGGCGTGGAAGGCCGCCGGGACGCGGGTCAGCAGGTCCCTGGTGATCTGAACGGGTACGGTCCGGGCGACGTGGTTCATGCCCGCGGCGACGGTGTCGCGGCGCGGGTCCAGGGGACGGTGGGCGAGCGGGGGTTCGTCGCCCGCCAGCAGCTCCGTCCAGGCCGCCGCCTCCCCGGCGCGTCCGCGGTCGCCCGCCTGGGCCTCCAGCTCGGTCGCCCACCGCCGGAACGACGTCCCCGCCGGCGCCGGCGCGGCCCCCTCGTACGCCGCGGCCAGGTCGGGGATCAGCACCCGCCACGACACGCCGTCCACGGCCAGGTGGTGCACGACCAGGAGGAGCCGTCCGGGCGCGTCCGGTCCCGCGTCGAACCACACCACCTGGACGAGCATTCCGGCAGGCGAGTCCAGCCGCCCGACGGCCTCGTCCTCCTGCGCCGCCACGGCGTCCGCGAGGGCCGCGCCGTCAAGCCCCGTCACGTCGGCCCTGCGCACGCAGGCCACCGCCGAGAGCGCCTCGGGGGCACCGGCGGGCGGCACGTGCAGGCGCCACCCTCCGGTCGGCGACGGTGCCTCCAGCCGGGCTCGCAGCATGTCGTGCCGGTCAAGCAGCGCCTGTACGGCAGCGGTGAGGGGTTCGAGCCGCATCCCGGCGGGCACGGACACCAGCATCGACTGGCAGAACCGCCCGGCCAGGGCCGCCGGGCCGGACCGCGCGACCAGCTCGCGCATCACCGGAGTCAGCGGCACCGGGCCGGTCGCGACGTCCTCGGCCCCCGCCGGTGCGGTGCCCTCGTCTCCGGTGGCCACGCCCGCGATCCGGGCGAGCCCGGCCGGGGTGCGCTGCTCGAAGACCTGCCGCGCGGTGAGCACCAGGCCCGCGCGGCGCGCCCGCGCCACCACCAGCATCGACATGATCGAGTCGCCGCCGAGCTCGAAGAACGAGTCGTCCGCGCCCACCTTCTCCAGCCCGAGGACCTCGGCGAACAGCTCGCAGAGCAGCCGTTCCGCCGAGGTCGCGGGGGCGCGGCTCCCGGCCTGCCCGGCGAAGTCGGGGGCGGGCAGCGCGGCCCTGTCCAGCTTGCCGTGCACGGTCACCGGGATCGCGTCCAGCACCATCACGGCCGCGGGCACCATGTGGTCCGGCAGCCGTTCGGCCGCGTACGCGCGCAGCTCCGCGGGGTCCAGGCCGTCCCCCGCCACGTAGGCCACCAGGCGCTTGACGCCCGGCCGGTCCTGCCGGGCGATCACGGCGGCCCGCCCGACCCGCTCGTGACCGGACAGCACCGCCTCGATCTCGCCCGGCTCCACCCGGAAACCGCGGATCTTCACCTGGTCGTCCGCGCGGCCCGCGAACAGCAGCTCGCCGTCCGGCGTCCAGCTCGCCAGGTCCCCGGTCCGGTACATCCGGCCGCCGGAGCCGTCGGCCGGGTCGCCGTACGGGCAGGCCACGAACCGCGCGGCCGTCGGCCCCGGCCTGTGCACATAGCCCCGCGCCACCCCGGCGCCCGTCACGTACAGCTCGCCGATCACGCCGGGCGGCACCGGGCGCAGGAACCCGTCCAGCACGAACACCCGCACGTTGCCGATCGGCGGCCCCAGCGAAACCCTGTCCGGAATCTCGGGCGGGCAGGTCCAGCAGGTGACGTCGACGGTGCCTTCGGTCGGGCCGTACTCGTTGTAGAACGCCCGGCCCGGTGCCCACCGCCGCACCAGCTCGGGACCGCACTCCTCGCCCGCCGTGACGATGCTCCGGATGTTCCGCAGCGCCGGCGACTCGGCTCCGCCGTCGCGGGCGAGCGAGTCGAGCACCGACGGGGTGAAGGTGGCGACCGTGACCGCCAGTTCCTCAAGTTCGAGCCGCAGGTCGGTGTCGCGGCGGGCCACGCACAGGGTGGCGCCCACCGCCAGCGCCGGGTAGATCTCCGCGACCGAGGTGTCGAACGACACCGACGCGAACTGCAGCACCCGGTCTCCGGGGCGCCAGCCGTACGCGCCGGCCCGCCACGTCACGTAGTTCACCACGCCCCGGTGCGGGACCACCACGCCCTTGGGAGCGCCGGTCGACCCGGACGTGTAGATCACATAGGCGGGGTGGCGGGGGTGGAGCGGCGCCACCCGGTCCGCGTCGGTGGGCGCGGTGACGGGGCGGGCCGCCAGGACGGCCGCCGTCGCGGGGTCGTCCCAGACGATCTGTGCGAGGCCCGCGTCCGCGTCCGCCACCAGGCCAGCGGTCGCGCGCGTGCTCACCACGAGGGCCGGGCGGGCGTCCCCCAGCATGAACGCCACCCGTTCGCCCGGATAGCCCGGGTCCACCGGCACGTACGCCGCGCCCGCCTTCATCACGCCCAGCAGCACCGCGAACAACCCGGCCGAGCGTTCCATGACGACCCCGACCAGGTCCTCCGGGCCCACTCCCCTGGCGATCAGCTCGTGCGCGAGCCGGTTGGCCCGTTCGTCCAGCTCGGCATAGGTCAGCTCCACACCGCCGCCGACGACCGCGGTCGCGTCCGGTGTCCGGGCGGCCTGCCGCTCGACCAGGTCCACCAGCGTTCCGTCCGGGAACGGCCGGGCGGTGTCGTTCCACTCGTGCAGGATCCGGCGGCGCTCGGCGGGCTCCAGCACGTCGATGTCGCCCATCCGGAGCCCGGGGTCGTCCGCGATCCGTTCCAGCAGCCGAACGAGGCGCCCGGCGAGATCGGTGATCGTCTCCTCGGTGAAGAGGTCCGGGCGGTACTCCAGCCGGACCTCGAACCCCTCGGCCGGCGCCACCACCAGCGTGATCGGGTAGTGCGCCATGTCCTCGCCGCCCGCCCAGGCGACCTGGGGCCCGCCGAAACGCGGCGGTGTGGCGGGATAGTTCTGGAACACCACCAGGGTGTCGAAGGAGGCGCCCGCCCCGGCGACGCGCTGGATCTCCGCGAGCCCGAGGTGCTGATGGTCGATCAACGCGGTCTGCCGATCCTGAAGGTCGGCGAGCGTCCGCGCGAACGGCTTCGACGGGTCCAGTACGACCCGCACCGGGACGGTGTTGAGGAACAGTCCCAGCATCCGCTCCACGCCGGGCAGCTCGGCCGGACGACCGGCGACCGTCGCGCCGAAGACGACGTCGCGGCGGCCGGTCAGCATCCTGACGAGCACCGCCCACGCGCCCTGGACCACCGTGTTCACGGTCAGTCCCCGCGCACGGGCCGTCTCCTGGAGCGTCTCGGCGAGCCGCTCGCCCGCCCGGATCGTCACCTGGCGCGGCATGGCGGCGCTCCCGGCGGAGTCGGCGGGGCCGACCAGCGTCGGTTCACCGGCGTCCGCGAGCGCCCCGGCCCATGCCGTACGGGCCGCGTCCTTGTCCTGGCGGGACAGCCACGCAAGGTACTCGCGGTATGGGGTCACCGGCGCCAGGCCGCTCGCGTCGCCGCCCGCCCCGTACACCTCGGACAGCTCCTCGAACAGCACCGGCAGGGACCAGCCGTCCAGCACGACGTGATGCATCGTGATCACCAGCCGGTGGCGGCGCTCCCCGAGCTTGATCAGCAGGAGCCGGATGAGGGGCGGCACCGCCGGGTCGAAGCCGCGCCCCCGCTCCTCGTTCGCCAGCCGCCCGGCCTCGGCCTCGGCGGCGGTGCCGTCCGGTGCCGAGGACAGGTCGATCTCGCGCCAGGGCGGTGCCACGTCCCGGCGGACCACCTGAACGAACTGTTCCAGCCCGGCCGGCTGCAGGAACGCGGCCCGCAGGCCGGCGTGCCGGTCCAGCAACGCCTGCCACGAAGCCCGCAACCTTCCTGTATCCAGGGCCCCCGTAAAGTCCAGAGCACGTTGCCAGATGTAAACGTCACCGGCGTCGGCGTCGTAGCGGGCGTGGAACAGGAGCCCTTCCTGCAGCGGCGACAGCGGCCACACGTCGCTGAGGTCCGGAGCGAGGTCTTGGAGTTCGTCGACCTGGTCCTGCGAGAGGGCCACCAACGGGAAGTCGGAGGGGGAATGACCGCGGGAGTCCGGCTCGGCGGAGTGCGCGACCAGATGCGTGAGCATGTCCGCCCAGCTCGCCGCCAGCTCGCGCAGCTGCGCGACGTCCAGCAGACCGGCCGGGGAGACCAGTGACAGGGTGAGCTCGGGCCCGGTGGGCAGGTCGAGCACCAGCCCGCCCGCCTCAAGGGCATGGGAGGCCGCCGTGTCCGCGTCCGCCGCCCCGCCCAGCGCCGCGTCACCGGCGGGCTGCCAGGCGGCCCCGGCGGGAGCCGAAGCGGAGAAGCGGCCAAGGTAGTTGAACCCGATCTGCGGCGTCGGGATGCCGGTGAGGTGGCGCAGCAGGCCGTAGCCCAGGCCGTCACCGGGAACGGCGTGGAGCTGCTCCTTGATCCGCTTGACCACGCGGCCGGGGGGCAGCCCGGTGCCGGGGTCGAGGCGAACCGGATAGGAGTTGGTGAACCAGCCGACCGTACGAGTCAGGTCCATGTCACCGGTCAACGGCTCCCGGCCATGCCCTTCGACATCGACCAGGATGCCGCCCGAGACATCCCGCCGCTCACCGACCGACGCCACCAGCCCGGCGAGCAGAACGGTCTCGACATCGGTGTGCAGAGCCGCCGGAACACGCGTCAGCAGGGCCGAAGTCACCGAAGCCGACACCGGGAGCTCCACGCGGTGCATGCCCGCGGCGACGGTGTCCCGGCGGGGATCCAGCGGCCGATCGGTCAGCGGCGGGTCGGAGCCCTCCAGCATCCGGGTCCAGGCAGGCAGCTCGTCACGACGGTCCTGCGCCGCCAGCTCGGTCGCCCAGCGCCGGAACGACGTGCCGACCGGCTCCAGCGCGACACCCTCGTACGCCGCCGCCAGATCCGGCACCAGCACCCGCCACGAGACCCCGTCGATCACCAGGTGATGAGCCACCAGCAGCAGGCGTCCCGGCTCGTCCGACTCCGTATCGAGCCAGACCACCTGCAGCATCACACCGGCCCGAGGGTCGAGGCGCCCGGCGGCCTCGTCGGCCACGGTCACCGGATCCTGCCCGGTCCAGACGACGCGACGTACGCAGATCGCGGCCGCGCGCGTACCGGGAGGCGGTACGTTCAGCCGCCACTCGCCGTCGACCTGCTCCAGCCGCGCCCGCAGTACGTCATGGTGGTCCAGGACCGTCTGGAGGGCCTGTGTCAGCCTGGGAAGGTCCAGCCCGGCCGGAGCCGTGATCAGCATCGACTGGGAGAAGCGGTCCGTCCGCGCCGCCGGCTCGCGCATCACCGGGGTCAGCGGTACGGGGCCGGTCGCCTCGTCGCGTTCGGTCGGACCGTCGGTCGAGTCGGCCTGGTCGGCGACGCGTGCGAGCCCGGCCGGGGTCTTGTGCTCGAACACCTGCCGCGCGGTGAGCACCAGGCCCGCGCGGCGCGCCCGCGCCACCACCAGCATCGACATGATCGAGTCGCCGCCGAGCTCGAAGAACGAGTCGTCCGCACCGACCGCCTCCAGCCCCAGGACCTCGGCGAACAGACCGCACACGATCTCCTCGGCCTCCGTCGCCGGGGCCCTGCCGGTGACCTGCCCGGCGAAATCGGGGGCCGGAAGCGCCGCACGATCGAGCTTGCCGTTGACGGTGACCGGAAGCCCGTCCAGCACGACCACGGCAGCGGGAACCATATAGTCCGGCAGACGATCGGCGACATGCGCTCGCAGCGCCGACTCGTCCACACCGTCCACACCGGCGGGGACGACGTAGGCGACCAGAAGCCTGACGCCCGGCTGATCCTCGCGAGCGATCACCGCTGCCTGGCGGACCTGCTCGTGCTCGGCCAGTACGGCCTCGATCTCGGCGGGCTCGATCCGGAACCCCCGGATCTTCACCTGTTCGTCCACCCGGCCCGCGAACTCCAGGACTCCGGCGAAGGTCCACCGCGCCAGATCACCCGTCCGGTACATCCGCCCGCCCGCGAAAGGGCACGCCACGAACCGCTCGGCCGTCAGCCCGGCCCGGCACACATAGCCGCGCGCCAGCCCCGCGCCCGCGAGGTAGAGTTCCCCGACCACACCTGGCGGGCAAGGGCGCAGGCACTCGTCCAGGACATACGCCCGGGTGTTGTCCATCGGCACACCGATCGGCACCGGAACCGGAATCGACTCGGCGTCAGTGAACGCGAGCTGGGTGGTGAACGCGGTGTTCTCCGTCGGGCCGTACGTCGTCCGCACGACCATGCCCGGATGGGCCTCCAACAGCGCGCGGACGGCATTGGCCGACACCACGTCGCCGCCGGTCGAGACCTCCCGGACTCCGGCGAAGATCTCCGGAGACTGTTCGGCCAGTACCCGGAACAACCCAGCCGTGGCATGCACGTTGGTCACCCCGTGTTCAGCGATCAACCGGCCACGCTCGACCGCGTCCACCTCACCCGGAGGCACGATGACAAGCCGTCCGCCCCGCAGCAACGGCGCCCACACCTCATACGTCGAGGCGTCGAAAGCATGGTTGGCCTGCACCAACACGACCCGCAGCACATCATCACGCCACTGCCCATCCGAGCAGAACGCGACCACGTTGGCGTGAGTGACGGCGACGCCCTTCGGCACACCGGTCGACCCCGATGTGAACATCACATACGCCAGCGAATCCCCGGACACGCGGACGCCCGGGTTGTCCGCACGAGACTCCCCGGTCAGATCCGCATCCGTCAGGACCAGCGAGACGCCCGCTTCGGCTGCGACCGCCCGCCGCCGCTCCTCCAGCGGCACATACGCCCCACCGGCCTTCAGGACGGCGAGCAACGCGACGATCAGATCGGCCGAACGGTTCATCCTCAGGCCGACTAGATGTCCGGGCCGCACACCCCGTCCGATCAACGCATGCGCCAACCCGTTCGCCCGCTCGTTCAGCTCGGCGTACGACCACGTGACATCCCCGGACACCACCGCGACCGCGTCCGGAGTCCGGACCGCCTGCCGCTCGAACAACTCGGCCACGGACGCATCCGGCACGGGACGGGCCGTGTCGTTCCAGTCGAGCACCACCTGGCGCCGTTCGGCCTCGTCCAGGATCTCCAGCTCGCCCACCCGTACGCTCGGGTCGGCGGCGACCTGCTCCAGAAGCCGGACCCACCGGGCGACCAGGCCCTCGGCCATCCGCTCGTCGAACAGGTCGGGCCGGTAGTCCAGCCGCACTCGCAGGCCCTCGGCCGGCAGGACGCCCAGGATCAGTGGATAGTGCGCGGCGTCCTCTCCGGTCATCCCGACGATGTTCAGGTGGCCGGGGTCCGAGGACCCGGACGGGTCACGCGGGAAGCTCTCGTACACAAGGAGGGAGTCGAACGTGGCTCCGGGACCGGCCACCCGCTGGATCTCCGCCAGCCCCAGGTACTGGTGGTCGAACAGCTCGGTCTGGCGAGCCTGCAACTCGGTCAGCATCTCCACGACAGGCTTCGCCGCGTCCGGTTCGACCCGCACGGGCACGGTGTTGAGGAACAACCCCACCATGCGTTCCACGCCCGGCAACTCGGCCGGACGTCCGGCCACCGAAGTGCCGAACACGACATCGCGGCGGCCCGTGAGCAGGCCCACCAGCACCGCCCAGGCGCCCTGGACCACCGTGTTCAGTGTCAGGCCGTGCCCGCGTGCCAGTTCGCGAAGCGTCTCGGTCAGCTGCTCGTCGACCTGCGCGTACACATAGCGGGGCAGCACCTCTGCCCCGCCATGCTCGGCCGGGCCGACCAGCGTCGGCTCCGTCGTACCGGCCAGCGCACCGGCCCATGCCGTACGGGCAGCGTCCTTGTCCTGGCGGGCCAGCCACGCGAGGTACTCGCGGTACGGGGTCACCGGCGGCAGAGCGCTCGCGTCGCCGCCCGCGGCATAGATCCGCGCCAGTTCGTCGAACAGGATCGGCAGCGACCAGCCGTCCATCAGGATGTGGTGCATCGTGAGCACCAGCCGGTACCGCGTGTCGTCCAGCCTTATCAGCAGCAGCCGCAACAGAGGCGGGACCTCGAGGTCGAATCCCCGGGCCCGCTCGTCGGCCGCCAGCCTGTCCGCACGTGCCTCGGCCTCCGCCGTGCCGGACAGATCCAGCTCGCGCCAGGGCACCGCCACCTCGTGCGCGATCACCTGGACGAGCTGCCGGAATCCGGCCCGCAGATTGGCATGCCGATCCAGGAGCGCGTCCCACGAGGCCCGCAGCACGTCTGCGTTCAGAGGCCCCGCCAGTTCCAGTACGCGCTGCTCCACATACAGGTCGTGCGCCTGGTCGTCGTAGCGGGCGTGGAACAACAGCCCTTCCTGCAACGGTGACAGCGGCCACACATCGGCCAGGTCGGGCTCGACGGCCTGGAGCTCGTCGACCTGGTCCTGCGTGAGCGCCACCAGCGGGAAGTCCGATGGAGTGTGGCCTCCGCCGTCCAGATCGGCGGCCAGAGCCTCCAGTACTTCCACCCAGCCGTCGGCCAGCTCGGCCAGTGCCTCCCGCGTGATCCGGCCTTCGGGACAGGCGAGTGAAACCGTGAGCTCGGGCCCGGTGGGCAAGTCCTGGACGAGCGCGGCGGCCTCAAGGACATGTGCGGCGGGCACATCGCCGCCGGACGTCCGCCCGAGCCCCTCCTCGATCGGGGACCACTCCGCTCGGGCGGCAGTGAAGCGGCCCATGTAGGTGAATCCGATCTGCGGCCTGGGCAGATCGGTGAGGTGGCGCAGGAGGCCGTAGCCCAGGCCGTCACCGGGAACGGCGTGGAGCTGCTCCTTGATCCGCTTGACCACGCGGCCGGGAGGCAGCCCGGTGCCGGGGTCGAGGCGGACCGGGTAGGAGTTGGTGAACCAGCCGACCGTACGGGTCAGATCCATGTCGCCGGTCAACGGCTCGCGGCCATGCCCTTCGACATCGACCAGGATGCCGCCCGAAACGTCCCGCCGCTCACCGACCGACGCCACCAGCCCGGCGAGCAGAACGGTCTCGACACTCGTGTGGAAGGCCGCCGGAACGCGCGCGAGCAGTTCGGCGGTGACCTGGGTGGGGAGGGTCAGCGCCGCCAGCCGCTCCCCGCCGGGCTCCGTGTTCTCCAGCCGGACATCGGGACCCTCCAGAATCCGGGTCCAGGCAGGCAGCTCGTCACGACGGTCCTGCGCCGCCAGCTCGGTCGCCCAGCGCCGGAACGACGTGCCGACCGGCTCCAGCACGACACCCTCGTACGCCGCCGCCAGATCCGGCACCAGCACCCGCCACGAGACCCCGTCGATCACCAGGTGATGAGCCACCAGCACCAGCCGCCCCGGCTCGTCCGGCCCCGCATCCAGCCAGACCACCTGCAGCATCACACCGGCCCGAGGATCAAGCCGGCCGGCGGCCTCATCGATTGCCAGCATCGGATCCTGAGCGGCCGACTCCACACGGCGCACGCAGCCGACTGCCGCACACGCACCGGCGGGCGGCAGGTTCAGCCGCCAGTCCCCCTCGTCCTCCTCCAGCCGCGCCCTCAACACGTCATGGTGATCCAGGACGACCTGGACCGCGTCTACAAGCCGGTCCAGGTCGAGAGTGGGCGGCACCGCCACCGTCATCGACTGGCCGACCTTGCCCGCCAGTCCTGCTCGCTCGGCCAGCTCACGCATGACGGGGGTCAGCGGTACGGAGCCGGTCGCCTCGTCGCGTTCGGTGGTGCGGTCGGTGGAATCGACCTGGTCGGCGACGCGTGCGAGCCCGGCCGGGGTCTTGTGCTCGAACACCTGCCGCGCCGACAGCACCAGGCCCGCACGACGAGCCCGCGACACCACCAGCATCGACAGGATCGAGTCGCCGCCGAGCTCGAAGAACGAGTCGTCCGCACCGACCGAATCCAACCCCAGGACCTCGGCGAACAACCCGCACACGATCTCCTCGGCCACCGACGCCGGGGCCCGGCCGGTGACCTGCCCGGCGAAATCGGGGGCCGGAAGCGCCGCACGATCGAGCTTGCCGTTGACGGTGACCGGAAGCCCGTCCAGCACGACCACGGCGGCGGGAACCATATAGTCCGGCAGACGCTCGGCGGCATGCGCCCGCAGCGCCGACTCGTCCACACCGTTCACACCGGCGGGAACGACGTAGGCGACCAGCCGCTTCACGCCGGGCCTGTCTTCGCGAGCGACCACCGCGACCTGACCGACCCGCTCATGAGCGGCAAGCACCGCCTCCACTTCGGCAGGCTCGATCCGGAACCCCCGGATCTTCACCTGCTCGTCAGCCCGGCCCGCGAACTCCAGGACTCCGGCGGACGTCCACCGGCCCAGGTCACCGGTCCGGTACATGCGCCCGGAAGAGAAGGGGCACGCCACGAACCGCTCCGCGGTCAGACCCGCCCGGCCCATGTAGCCGCGCGCCAGCCCCGCGCCCGCGATGTAGAGCTCGCCGACCACACCAGGCGGAACCGGCCGCAGGAACTCATCCAGCACGAAGACCTGGGTGTTGTCCATCGGCACACCGATCGGCACCGGGGCCGGGACGGCCCCCGCGTCAGTGAACGCGAGCTGGGTGGTGAACGCGGTGTTCTCGGTCGGCCCATAGGTCGTCCGCACGACCATGCCCGGATGGGTCTCCAGCAGCACGCGGATGGCATTGGCCGACACCACGTCCCCGCCGGTCAGCACCTCCCGGACCCCGGCGAAGATCTCCGGCGACTGCTCGGCCAGCACCCGGAACAACCCCGCCGCCGCAACCACATGCGTGACCCGCTGCTCAGCGATCAGCCGACCACGCTCAACCGCATCCACCTCACCCGCAGGCACGACGACTAGCCGTCCGCCGCGCAGCAACGGCGCCCACACCTCATACGTCGACGCATCGAAAGCATGGTTGGCCTGCACCAACACGACCCGCAACACGTCATCACGCCACTGCCCATCCGAGCAGAACGCGACCACATTGCGATGCGTGACCGCCACGCCCTTCGGCACACCGGTCGACCCCGACGTGAACATCACATACGCCAGCGAATCCCCCGACACCCGCACGCCCGGGTTGTCAGCACGAGACTCCCCGGTCAGATCCGCATCCGTCAGGACCAGCGAGACGCCCGCCTCGGCTGCGACCGCCCGCCGCCGCTCCTCCAGCGGCACATACGCCCCACCAGCCTTCAACACCGCCAGCAACGCGACGATCAGATCGGCCGAGCGGCTCATCCTCAGACCGACCAGATGTCCGGGCCGCACACCCCGGGCGATCAACGTGTGCGCCAGACCGTTCGCCCGCTCGTTCAGCTCGGCGTAGGTCAGCTCCACACCGTCGAACACCACCGCCACCGCATCGGGAGACTCGGCCACCTGCCGCTCGAACAACTCGGCCAGAGACGCCTCCGGCACCGGACGAGCCGTGTCGTTCCAGCCGGTGAGCACCGTGGTCCGCTCGTCGGGCTCCAAGAGCTCAAGGTCGCCCAGCCGCGCCCGCGGGTCGGCGGCCACCTGTTCCAGGACCCGCACCAGCCGCCGTGCAAGTGACCTCGCCGTGGCCTCATCGAACAGATCGGCGGCGTATTCGAGGACACCGGTCATCCCCGCCCGGTCGGGCTCCTCGGCCAGGGTGACGGCGAGATCGACCTTGGCGGGCAGCGTCTCGACCGGCAGCTCGGTCACGCACAGGCCGGGCAGATCCCAGCTCGCCGGCGGAATGTTCCGCAGCGTCAGCATCACCTGGAACAGCGGGTGCCGCGACAGCGAACGCGCCGGATTCAGGTCCTCCACCAGCCGCTCGAACGGCAGATCCCGATGCGCGTACGCCGCCAGGTCGGTCTCCCGCACCCGCTCCAGCAGCTCGGCGAACGACGGGTCGCCGCTCACATCCGTCCGCAACACCACCGTGTTCAGGAACAGCCCGGCCAGGTCCTCCAGCGCCGCCTCGCCCCGGCCCGCCACGGGCGTGCCCATCGGAACGTCGGTGCCCGCGCCCATCCGGGCCAGCAGAGCGGCGAACGCGGCCTGCACGACCATGAACATCGTGACACCGTTCCGACGGGCGGCCTCCGCCAGCCCGGCGTGGACACGCGCGTCCAACCGGATCGGTGCCGTACCACCCCGGAAAGAGGCGGCCGCGGGCCTGGGACGATCCGCCGGGAGGGCGATCTCCTCAGGGAGGCCCGCCAGGGCTTCGCGCCAGTACGCGAGCTGTGCCGGAAGCACGCTGTCCAGAACCTCACGCTGCCACAACGCATAGTCCGCGTACTGGACCGGCAGCGGCTCCCACCCGGGAACGCCGCCCGCGCTCCGCGCCGCGTAGGCGGTGCCCAGGTCGCGGGCCAGGACGTCCATCGACCAGCCGTCGACCGCGATGTGGTGCGCCACCACGGACAGCACGAACTCCGAGTCCGGCAGTACCAGCAGCCGAGCCCGCCACGGCAGCTCCCGCGCCAGCTCGAACCCTTGCCCGGTCTCGGCGGCCAGCGCGCTCGCGAAGTCCCGTTCACCGGCTTCGGCGATGGCCAGCCGGGGCCGGCCCGCCTCACCGTGCAGGATCTCCTGACGCGGCAGCCCGTCGCTCTCGGGGAAGACCGTGCGCAGGCTCTCGTGCCGGTCCGCGACATCCCCCAGCGCCGCCTCCAACGCCGCGACGTCCAGATCACCCGACAGCCGCAGCGCGAGCGCGATGTTGTAGGCGGCGCGCGCGCCGTCCTCCTCGATGCGGTTCAGCAGCCACATCCGGTGCTGGGCGAACGACAGCGGAAGCACCGGCGGCCGTTCCCGCGGCGTCGGTCCCGTCCAGGCCGCGGAGCCGTCGCGGCCGCTCACCAGTTCGGCCACGCGCTCGACGGTCGGCGCGGCGAACAGCTCGCGGACGCTCACCTCGGCGTCCAGAACGGCCCGCATCCGCGCGATCAACCGCATCGCCATCAGCGAGTCGCCGCCGAGTTCGAAGAAGGAGACGTTCGCGGCGACCCGCTCCAGGCCCAGGACCTCGGCGAACAGTCCGCACAGCAGTTCCTCGGCCACGGTGACGGGGCCTCGGCCCGGCGCGAGCGCCCCGAAGTCCGGTACGGGCAGCGCGGCCCTGTCCAGCTTGCCGTTCACCGTGACCGGCAACGCGTCGAGCACCACCACCGCGGCCGGGACCATGTGGTCGGGCAGACGGGCCGCCGCATGCTCGCGCAGCGCGCCGCCGTCCAGCGTCGCCCCCTCGGCGGGGACGGCGTAGGCGACCAGCCGTCTGAGGCCGGGCCGGTCCTCGCGCACGATCACGGCCACCGGGCCCACCTGGTCGTGACCGGCCAGCACCTGCTCGATCTCGCCGGGCTCGATCCGGAATCCGCGGATCTTCACCTGGTCGTCGGCCCGGCCCGCGAACACCAACTCCCCGGATCTGGTCCACCGCGCACGGTCGCCGGTCCGGTACATGCGCTCGCCGCCATCGGTGAACGGGCACGCCACGAACCGCTCCGCCGTCAAAGCGGCCCGGCCCACATACCCGCGCGCCAGCCCCGCGCCCGCCACGTACAACTCCCCGGTCACACCCGGCGGGACGGGCCGCAGGAAGTCGTCCAGCACGAATACCCGCGTGTTCCAGATCGGCCCGCCGATCGGGACCGCGCCGCCGTCCGCGCCCCCGGGCGCCAGGGGCAGGCTCATCGTGGCGCACACGGTCGTCTCGGTCGGCCCATACGCATTGATCAACCGACGACCGGCCGACCACCGCTCCACCAGCGCCGGAGGACACGCCTCACCCGCCACCACCACCGTGCGCAGCCCTTCGGGCAGCCGGCCGACCGCGGCCAGTATCGAGGGCGGCACCGTCACGTGCGTCACGCCGAATTCCGCCACCAGGTCTTCCAGGCGGCCACGCGGCGGCATGCGGTCGGCGCCGGCCAGCACCAGCGCCGCTCCCGGCAACAGCGCCGTGCACAGTTCCGAGACCGAGGCGTCGAAGCTCAGCGCCGCGAACTGCAGGACCCGCGCGTCCGCGCCGACCGCGAACCGGTCGATCTGCGCCGCCGCCAGGTTCCCGATCCCCCGGTGCGAGACGGACACACCCTTGGGCGTCCCGGTCGACCCGGACGTGTAGATCACGTAGGCCGGGTGGTCGGGAAGCAGCGGCGCCGCCCGATCGGCGTCGGTCGGCGCGGTGGCGGGACGGGCCGCGAGCAGGCCGGACGTCGCGGGATCGTCCCACACCAACCGGCCGACCCCGGCATCATCGCCCACCAGGTCCGCGGTCTCCTGGCCGCACACCACGATCACCGGTCCGGCGTCGGCGAGCATGAACCCGATACGGTCCGCCGGGTAGGCGGGATCGACCGGCAGATAGGCGGCGCCCGCCTTCATGATCCCGAGCAGGACGACGGGCAGGTCGGCCGACCGCTCCATCACCACGCCGACGAGGCTTTCGGGGCCCGCTCCCCTGGCGATCAGCTCGTGCGCGAACCGGTTGGCCCGCTCGTCCAGCTCCGCGTAGCTCAGCTCCACACCGTCGCCCACCACCGCCACGGCGTCCGGGGTCCGCGCCACCTGCGCCTCGAACAGTTCCGGCAGCGGCCGTTCCGGCACAGGCCGGGACGTGGCGTTCCAGTCCTCGGCCACCCGCCGCCGCTCCCCGGCGTCCAGCACGTCGAGTTCGTCGATCCGCACGTCCGGATCGGCCGCGACCTGCTCCAGCACCCGCAGCAGCCGGTCGGCCAGAGACCGGGCGGTCGGCTCCTCGAACAGGTCGCGGGCATATTCGAGCCCGCCGTCGATCCCGGCCGGGGCGCCCGTCGCGTCGCGGCGCTCGGTGAGGATGAACGACAGGTCGAACCGGGCCGCCGCGGTCGCGCCCGACGGCGCCTGCGGGCTCACCCGCAGGCCGGACAGGTCCCAGGGCGTCTGCGCCTCGGGGACGTTCTGCAGGGTCAGCATCACCTGGAACAGCGGATGCCGTGCCAGCGAACGCGCCGGGTTGAGGTCCTCCACCAGCCGCTCGAACGGCAGGTCCTGGTGCGCGAAAGCCGCCAGATCGGTCTCCCGGACCCGGGCGAGCATCTCACCGAAGGAAGGGGTGCCGCTCACATCCGTGCGCAAGACCACGGTGTTGACGAAGAACCCGGCGAGATCCTCCAGCGCCGCGTCATCGCGCCCGGCCAACGCGGTGCCCAGCGGAACGTCGGTTCCCGCGCCCATGCGGGTCAGCAGCATCGCCAGGGCCGCATGGATCGCCATGAACGTCGTCGCGCCGTGGCCCTGCGCCACCTCCGCGAGCCGGGCGTGCACCATCGGCGCGACCCGTACCGGAACCGCCCCGCCCTCGTGCGTCGCCTCCGCGGGCCGCGGGTGGTCGGTCGGCAGGGCGATCTCCTCGGGAAGCCCGGCCAGCGCCTCGCGCCAATGGCCGAGCCGGGTGGAGATCAGGCTGCCCGGGTCGTCGGGTTCGCCGAGCACTTCGCGCTGCCAGAGCGTGTAGTCGGCGTACTGGACGGGCAGCGGCTCCCACTCGGGCACGCCGCCCGAACACCGCGCCGCGAACGCGATGCCGAGGTCGCGCGCCAGCACGCCGGTGGACCAGGCGTCCACCGCGATGTGGTGCGCCATCACGACCAGGACGGAATCGGTGGGCGAGGCGACCAGGAGCCGGACGCGCCAGGGCAGCTCTTGTTCCACGTCGAAGCCGCGCCGCATCTCGGCGGCGACGATCTCGGCGACGTCCCGGTCGCCGAGGTCGTCCACGACCAGCTGCGGACGGCCGGCGGCGCCCCGCAGAACCTCTTGGCGCGGCACTCCGTCGCTGTCGCCGGGGAAGATGGTCCGCAGGCTCTCGTGCCGGTCCGCGACGTCGCCCAGCGCGGCTCCGAGCGCGCCGACGTCCAGTTCGCCCGACAGCCGCAGGATCAGGGGCACGTTGTAAGTGGCCCCGGCTCCCGCCGCCTCCAGCCGGTTCACGAACCACATGCGCTGCTGGGCGTACGACAGCGGGACGACCTCGGGCCGGTTTCGCACGGTGAGCGCCGCCCGGGTCCCGCCGTCCCGCCCGCTCTCGATCAGCGCGGCCAGCTCGGCCACGGTCGGGGTGGCGAACAGCTCGCCGATGCCGACCTCGGCGTCCAGCCCGGCCCGGATGCGGGCGATCAGCAGCATCGCCAGCAGCGAGTCTCCGCCGAGTTCGAGAAAGGAACTGTCCGCTCCCACCGCCGTCTCCAGGCCCAGCACCTCGGCGAACAGCGCGCACAACGCTTCCTCGGTGGGAGTCTCGGGTGCACGGCCGATGGCCCGCGCGGCGAAGTCGGGAGCGGGGAGGGCGGCGCGGTCGAGCTTGCCGTTGACGGTGACGGGCAGGGTTTCCAGGGCCACGAACGCGGCGGGCACCATGTAGTCCGGCAGCCGATCGGCCACGAAGTCACGGAGCTCGCCCTCCTCGCATCGGCCGTTGGCCGGGACGACGTAGGCGACGAGCCGCTTCACGCCTGGCCGGTCCTCACGAGCGATCACCGCCGCCTGGCCGACCCGCTCGTGAGCGGCCAGCACGGCCTCCACCTCGGCGGGCTCGATCCGGAAGCCCCGGATCTTCACCTGCTCGTCGGCCCGCCCGGCGAACTCCAGGACGTCCGCGTCGTTCCATCTGGCCAGGTCGCCCGTGCGATACATCCGTCCCTCGGCGAAGGGACACGCCACAAAGCGTTCGGCCGTCAGACCCGCCCGCCGCACATAGCCTCGGGCCAGCCCGGCACCGGCCACGTACAGGTCGCCGACCACGCCCGGTCGAACGGGCCGCAGAAGCTCGTCCAGGACGTAGACGCGCGTGTTGTCCATCGGCAGGCCGATCGGGACCGACGCCGGAATCGACTCCGGCTCGGTGAAGGAGAACTGAGTGGTGAACGCCGTCGTCTCGGTCGGCCCGTAGGTGGTCCGCACGACCATGCCCGGGTGCTCTTCGAGCAGCGCCCGGATCGCGGCGGACGACACCACGTCGCCGCCGGTCGAGACCTCCCGGACCCCGGCGAAGATCTCCGGAGACTGCTCGGCCAGCACCCGGAACAACCCCGCCGTGGCATGCACGTTGGTCACCCCGTGCTCAGCGATCAACCGACCACGCTCGACCGCGTCCACCTCACCAGGCGGAACGACGACAAGCCGACCGCCCCGCAGCAACGGCACCCACAGCTCATAGGTTGAGGCGTCGAACGCGTGGTTCGCCTGGACCAGGACCCGCTCCACCACGTCATCACGCCAGCACCGGTCCAGGCAGAAGGCGACGACGTTGCGATGCGTGACCGCGACGCCCTTCGGCACACCCGTCGACCCCGACGTGTACATCACGTACGCCAGGTCTTCCGCGGACACCCGCACGTCCGGGCCGTCCGGACGCGGCTCCTCGATCAAGTCCTCGCCGGTCAGGACTACCGACACACCGGCCTCGGCCACGATCGCCCGCCGCCGCTCCACCGGATGCCCCGCATCCAGCGGCACATACGCCGCACCCGCCTTCAACACCGCCAGCAACGCCACGACCAGATCGGCCGACCGGTCCATCACCACACCGACCAGATCACCCGGCCGCACCCCACGGCCGACCAGCGCATGCGCCAGACCATTCGCACGCCCGTCCAGCTCGGCGTACGACAGGGCGACATCCCCGGACACCACCGCGATCGCGTCCGGGGACTGCGGGACCCGCCGCTCGAACAGTTCCGCCAATGACGCGTCCGGCACCGGCTGGGCCGTGTCGTTCCGCTCCATCTCGACCTGAGGCCCTTTCATTCGGTTCCGCACCTTCACCGTCCGGGCGGCGGGCCCGGCGGGGGCCCTGGAGGCATTCCCGGTGGCGGGCCGAACGGCGGCGGCCCCATCGGCGGGCCCATCGGCGGGCCGCCGACGTGCATGGGCGGCGGGCCGCCGGGGAAGCCGGCGGGAGCACCGTTCCGGGGGGACGGACGGGCGGCCGCGAACTGGGTGCGGCACAGCTCGGCGTAGAGGCCCTCGTGCTCCAGCAGTTCCTCGTGGGTGCCGCGTTCGCCGATCTCACCGGCGTCGAGCACCAGGATCTGGTCTGCCTCACGGATGGTGGACAGCCGGTGCGCGATGACCAGTGAGGTGCGGCCGGCCAGCGCGGCCTTCAGCGCGCGCTGCACGGCCGCCTCGGACTCGGAGTCCAGGTGCGCCGTGGCCTCGTCGAGGATGACGATCGGCGGGGCCTTGAGCAGCAGCCGGGCGATGGCGACGCGCTGTTTCTCTCCGCCGGACAGGCGGTGGCCGCGGTCGCCCACGACCGTGTCGAGGCCGTCCGGCAGCGAGGAGATCAGCTCCCAGATCCGCGCCGCCCGGCAGGCCTCGATCAGTTCCTCCTCGGTGGCGCCGGGACGCGCGTACTCCAGGTTCGACCGGATGGTCTCGTGGAAGAGGTAGGCGTCCTGGGTGACCACGCCGACCGTCTCGCGCAGCGAGTCGAGCGTGACGTCGCGGAGGTCGTGACCGGCGATCCGCACGGCGCCCGAGTCCGGGTCGTACAGCCGCGTCACCAGGTGGGTGAGCGTGGTCTTGCCGGCGCCCGAGGGGCCGACCAGGGCGGTGAGCTTCCCTTCGGGCGCGCGGAAGCTCACCTCGCGCAGGGTCATGGCGTTCTGGGCGCGTTCGGGTACGGGCAGCGCGAACGACTCGAGCGAGGCCAGCGACACCTCGGCGGCGGACGGGTACCGGAACGACACCCTCTCGAACTCGATCTCCGGCGCCGTTCCGTTCTCGGGCACGGGGGACGCGGCGGACAGGACGGGCAGGGCGCGGGCGTCGGGGCGCTCGGCGATCAGCGGCTTCAGGTCGAGGATCTCGAAGACCCGGTCGAAGCTGACGAGCGCGGTCATCACGTGGGTCAGCATGCTCGACAGCTGGTTGATCGGGGCGAACAGCCGGGTCAGCAGGGTCGCCAGGGCCACCAGCGTGCCGATCTGGATCGCGCCGTCGATGACCAGGACGCCGCCGAGGCCGTACACCATCGCGGTGGCCAGCGAGGTCAGCAGCATCACCGTGATCAGCAGCAGCTCGCCGTAGACGGAGGTGATGACGCCGATGTCGCGGACCCGGGCCGCGCGGGCGGCGAACAGCCGGGCCTCGGCCTTCGGGTGCCCGTAGAGCTTGGTGTGCAGCGCCCCGGCCGCGTTGAACCGCTCGTGCATCACCGAGGCCATCGCGGCGTCCTGCTGCATCGACTCCCGCACCAGCCGCTGCAGCCGGCGCCCGACGAGCCTGCCGGGCAGCAGGAAGAACGGCAGCACGGCCAGGGCGACGAGCGTGATCTGCCAGGAGAGGTAGAACATCGTGCCGAGCACCAGCACCAGGGTCAGCAGGCTGGACAGCGCGCTCGACAGCAGCGAGGTGACCGCCTGCTGCGCCTGGAGCACGTCGGTGTTCAGCCGGCTGATCAGCGACCCGGTCTGCGCGCGGGTGAAGAACGCCAGCGGCTGCCGCTGGACATGGTCGAACACCTCGGTGCGCAGGTCGTAGATGAGCCCCTCGCCGATCCGCCCCGACAGCAGGCTCTGGGCGAGCCTGGAGCCCGCCTCCAGCAGTGCCAGCCCGGCGACCGCGAGCGCGAGGATCACGACCATGCCGGTGTCACGGGGCATGACGCCCTGGTCGAGGATGTACTTGAACAGCAGCGGAATCGACACCGCGATGAACGCCGTGAGCGCGGTCAGCGTCAGATGACCGGCGATGCGCACGCGGTACGGCCTCGCGTAAGGGAGGATCCGCCGGACGGTGCCCGGCTTTATCCGCTGCCGGGTCGGCGGCTCTTCGTCATCGCCGAACCCGTTGATGATTATCGGCCCCGGACCGCCGATCATGGCACGGAAACCTCCTTTCGCTCACTGTGGCCGCTGGCGGGGACGGGTCACCGCGCGGTCTCGTACTCGCGCATCTCCTCGATGAGGCTCTTGGGCCGCATGTCCGTCCAGTTCTGCTCGATGAACTCCAGGCAGGCCTGCCGGGTTTCCTCGCCGTGCGCGACGGTCCAGCCGGCGGGCACGTCGGCGAACGACGGCCAGAGCGAGTACTGGCCCTCGTCGTTGACGAGGGCCAGGAAGGTGCCGTTCTCGTCATCGAAAGGATTCGCCATGATCACTCCTTTGACAAAGGAAAGCACTTGTTCTTGCACATTCCTTCGCAAAGATAGCGGCGACCCCGAGAACCCTGCAACGCCGCATAAATGGACACTTACCCGCACCGTCCAACTGTTCAGAAAAACACTTGGACAAAAGAGAGGGGCCCGCCGAATTCATCGGCGAGCCCCTCTCCACGGGGTTTCCGGAAAAGGTCAGGCGCCGGACCAGCCGTGCGCGCGGGCCAGGTCCAGCAGGCTCTGCCGGACCCGCACGACCTGCTCGCCCGGCAGCTCGGGCGCCTGCGCCAGCAGGATCTCGGTGATCTCGTGGGCGAGTGCGGACCGCGGAGTGCTCCCCCGTTCCGGCCCGTCTTCCAGCCCGCCTTCCGCTCCGCTCCGGACCTGCCCCTGCTCGTCCGGCCGGCCGGAATCGCTCACCCGGGCCGCGTGCGACCGCCCGGATCCGCTCTCGTAGTTCTCCCCAGGACTGGTCGTCATCGCCGTCCTCCTCAGTGTCCGGACCATTCGGGGTCCCGTTTCTCGGCGAAGGCCCGCGGGCCCTCCACCGCGTCCCGGCTGCGCATCCGGCGCTCCTCCCACACGTAACGCGTGGCGAACGCCTGCTCCAGAGGCATGTCGACGGACCGCAGCACCGCCTCCTTGATCGCCCGCACCGACAGCGGAGCGCCGCGGACCAGGTCACCGGTCCACCGGTCCACGCACTCGTCCAGGGCGTCGTGCGGGACGACCTCGTTCACCAGCCCGAACCGCAGTGCCTCCGCGGCGGACATGCGGCGGCCCGTGAGCAGGTGCCCCATCGCCGCCTTCAGCGGCAGCTGCCGGGCGAGCCGGAACGCGCCGCCCGCGCCGGGGACCAGGCCGAGCCGCACCTCCGGCAGGCCGAAGACGGCGTGTTCGGACGCGACGATGATGTCGCAGGCCAGGGCCAGCTCGAAGCCGCCGCCGAGCGCGTAGCCGTTCACGCGCGCGAGCACCGGCTTGGACAGGGTGGTGAAGCGTTCGGTGAGCCGCGGCCAGCCGGGCAGGCCGCGGCTGCCGAACGTGGTGGGGGGCGCGTCCTCGGCGTTGAGCCGGGCGCGTTCCTTCAGGTCCTGCCCGACCGAGAAGGAACGGTCGCCCGCACCGGTCAGGACCGCCACCCGCACCTCGTCGTCCGCCTCCACGTCGTCCCAGATGAGGGCGAGCTCCTCGTGCGTGCGGAGGTCCATCGCGTTCAGCACCGCCGGACGGTCCAGGGTGATGCGGGCGACATGGTCCTTCTTCTCGTACCGCACCCGGACGTCGTCGTCCGCGGACCCGGTGCCGGCTTCGCCGGTCATGACGGCCCGGTCGAGAAGCGGCCGACCTTGTCGATGACGTCCTCCCCGTAGATCCGCAGCGCCTGCTGCAGCGCGAACTCGGCCATGTAGCGGCGGAACTCCTCCGGCGGTTCCTCGGCGAGGTTCAGCATCCGGCGGTTGGTGACCACCGCCGGGCCGCGCAGCCGTCCCACGGCGCGTTCGATGGCCGCGTCGAGGTCGCGCGGCTCCACGACCTCGTCGACCAGCGTCCGGGCGTCGGGCTCGGTCGCCCAGATGCGGCGGCCCGAGAGGATGACCTGGCGCGCCACCCGCGGTCCGGTGAGGCGGCCGAGCCGGTAGTTGCCGGCGCCCGGGATGATCCCCTCCTGCGCGGCCGGCAGGCTGAGGTAGGCGTCGGCCGCGGCGATCACGTGGTCGAAGACCAGCAGGAGCTGGCCTCCGCCGCCGATCGCGAAGGCGTCCACGGCGGCGACCCACGGCTTGTCCGCCGTCGGCCACTGCCACGCCCCGTCCCCTCCGGTACCGCCCTCCGCGCCGCCTTCGCCCTCGACGCGCAGGCCCCGTACGAGCTTGCTGATGTAGCCGAGCTCGCGCCTCAGCAGGAAGCCGACCAGCGAGATGTCACCGGAGTGCAGGCGCTTGAGGTTGATGCCCGCGCTGAACACCCGCCTGCCGCGGTAGCGGGGATGGGTCATCTCCCCTCCGCGCAGCATGCCGACGCCGACCGCCGGGTCCAGCAGCGCCAGGTCGACGGCGGTCTCCATGTCGTCGACCTGGATGTCGTCCTCGGCGTTCAGGCAGTCGTCGCGGCACATGGTCAGGTACGCCACGCCGTCGCGGCGTTCCAGCCGTACGGCCTCCATCTCGACCAGGCCGGTCCGGGTGAACTCCGGCAGCAGCCGCAGCGCCCGCGGGGTCGGCCGGAGCATCGCGTCGACCAGGTGCGGGCCCGCGACCGGGGAACGCAGCACGGCCCGCAGGAAGATGCCCTGGTCGATCTCCCGGCCGTCCTTGCCCGCCTGCGGGCGGGCCCGTTCGACGGCGAGCTGCTCCGCCGTGGGGACGAGCCCGGGGTAGGCGTTCGCGGCGGCCTCGACCAGTTCCCCGATCCGCAGGTGGGCGGTGCGGCCCCCGGTCAGGTCGTCGTAGACCGCGTCGGCGTGCGCGTCCATGAACCGGGTGCGCAGCCTCCGGGCCTCCGCGGCGGCCGCCGCGATCGCCGAGCGCTGCTCGGGCGAGCGTTCCACGGGCTCCGGCGCCGCCGACACCAGGTCCTCGAAGCGACGCACCGCGTCCGCGAGGACTGTCCACTGCACGGTTCGCCTGGACGCCGCGCCTCCTACGGCCTCGCTCGGCGGCGCGGTGGCGGGCGCCGTCACGACGCCGTCCCCGCCTCGGCGAGCTGCCGCAGCGCGCGGTCGCAGGCGGCCAGGTGGGCGCCGAGCGCGTCCTCGAAGCTCATGGTGGCCGCGTCGAACATCAGCCGCCGCCGGATCGCCAGCTCGCTGCCCGAGAAGCCGCCGAACCGCCCGGCCGCCGCGGTGAGCGCGGCGGCCGGGTCGTCGGCCACCTCGGTGAGCAGGCCGAGGCCCAGCGCCCGCGACGCCTCGACGGGCACGCCGAACAGCAGCGCCGAACGGATCGCCGCGGCTCCCGCCTGCTGGACCAGCCGGAACACCGCCATGCCGGGCCAGGTCGCCACGCCGTCGCCCGCGACCAGCAGCCGCACGTCCGGGCCGGCGATGCGCAGGTCGGTGGCCAGCAGCGCGTCCAGGGCCGGACCGCCGACATCGCCGGCGGCGACCGCGACCGTGGTCATGGGCAGCCTCTCCAGCCGCCGCAGCACGCGCTCCCACTTGGTGACCAGCGGCGTGTCGAGGGCGCCGGTCCACGCGCCCTCGGGCGCACCCGTGACCTGGACGACCACGACGCCGGGACCCGCGTGGTCCTCGGCCCGGTCGCAGACCGCGCCGAGCGCCCTGACCGTCCCGGCCGAGAACGCGGCCGCCCCGTCGACCCGGACCGTCAGCCCCTCATCGATGCCCGCCGGAGTACCCGCCTCGAACATGTCAGCCCCGCCCTTTCCCGTCTGCTCCGCCATCACCACTGGATCGGTGTTCATCAGGTCCGCTCACCACCGGACCAGGGCGGTCTCGAGCGTGGAGCCGGGACCCATCGTCATGAGGACGCCGTACTCGCCCGGCCTCGTCACGCCCTCGTCGAGCAGCCGCTCGTAGGAGAACAGGAACGAGCCGCTGGAAACGTTGCCGTGGTCGCGCAGCACGCTGGTGGTGTGCCGCACGTCGTGCCTGCTCAGCTCGAGGTTGACCACGACGGCGTCGATGACCTTCTTGCCGCCGGAGTGCACCACCCAGTGCCGTACGTCGCTGCGCCGCAGGCCGGTGCCCGCCAGCAGCCGGTCGGCGACGATCTCGGCGTGCGCGCCGACCACGTACGGGATCTGCGGGTCGAGGAAGAAGCTGAACCGGCCCTGGTCGCGGTCCCAGTCGTAGCGCATCGCGTCCACGGCCTCGGGGATGATGCAGCTGGCGAACTTCAGGATGCGCGGGCCCCGCTCGGCGCCCGCGGCGGGCCCGCCGGCGTCCACCGCGGGTTCGGCGATCAGCGCGAGCGCGGCGGCACCGTCGCCGAACAGGCTGTTGACGACCGCGGTCCGCATGGTGGAGTCCATCGCGTACGCGGCGGAGCAGACCTCCGCGCACAGCACGACGGCGAGCCGGCCGGGGTGCGCCACGGCCCAGCCGTTGACGACGTTGAGGGCGTTCAGCCCGGCGTTACAACCCATTCCGACGATGTCGGCGCGGCTGCAGTGCCGGTCGATGCCCAGTTCGCGGATGAGCAGGGCGCTGAGCCCCGGGGTGAGGAATCCGGTGGAGGTGACGCAGCACAGGTGCCCGAGGTCGGAGAGCTCGGCGCCCGCCCGCTTCAGGCAGGCGTGGAGCGCCTCGGCGCCCATCTCGACCGCCAGCCGCCTGTGCTTGTCGAGCAGGTCGCCCTGCGGTTCGGAGACCCGCGCACCGGACGCGCCGGGCTCGGGCAGGGCGAGGTTGCGCCGGTCGATCGCGCTGTTGAGGAAGACCGAGCGCACCTTGGGATCGGTGATCCCGAACGCGGCGAGCACCTCCTGCTGGGAGTAGGAGGTCGCGGTCACGGCCGTCCCGACCCCCACCATCCGGGCGAGGTGGGGGCCGGGCGGTAAGAAGGCGGGCTCGGCGTCGAGGAACGCGGCGTCCGGTCCCGCGTTCGGTACGGCCTCCGGTACGGCGCCGAGGTTCTCCGGGGTTTCGAGGTTCAAGGTCATCGGAAGGTCCATCCCCACATTCGTGGCTTGCTCCTGATCGGTGTGACTCCGCGTTCGATCACGGAAAGCGCCTTTCTCTCGCGTCCCGTCACAGTGGGACGTTCCCGTGCTTGCGCCTGTGGTCTCGCTGCTCATGGAGGGCCGTCATGCCTGCGCCTCGTTGCTCTGCGCCTCGATGAAGTGGGCGAGCCGGGCGGTGCCCTCCTCGATCTCCGCGGAGGTCAGGTAGCTGGTGGACAGCCGCAGGGCGTGGTGGCCCCCTCCTTCGGGATGGAAGTAGGTCATGGGCGTCCAGATGACCCCGAACTCCTGGGCGGAGCGGTTCAGCGCGGCGTTGCCGGTCCGGAACGGCACCTCGACCGTGAGGAAGAACCCCCCGGCGGGCTTGTTCCACCGCACGCCGAGCGCGGCGCGGCGGCCGGCCGGGAGACGCCGGTCCAGGTGCTCCAGCGTGGCCCGCATGGTTCCCGCGTAGTGGGCGGCCGCCGGGGCGTTGAACTCCGAGAGCCGGCCGCCGGCGCTGAGCAGGGCGCCCGCCACGGCCGCCTGGCTGAGCGAGCTGGTGTTCACGGTCACCATGCTCTTGATCTTGGCGAGCTCGTCCGCCAGCAGCCCGGTCCGGCCGGTCTCGTCCTCGACCCGCTGGTCGGCGATGACGAAGCCGACCCGGGCGCCGGGGAACACCGTCTTGGAGTAGGAGCCCAGGTGCACGACCCGGCGCTCGCGGTCCAGGGACTTCAGGGTCGGCGGCGGCGGGCCGGGGCTGACCAGCCGGTAGGGGTTGTCCTCCAGAACGAGGATGTCGTGCCTGGCCGCAACGGCGAGCAGCTCGCGCCGCGAGCGCAGGTCCATCGTGGTCCCCGACGGGTTGGAATGGTCGGGCACCACGTAGAAGGCGCGGGGGCGGCGGCCGCGGGCACGCTCGGCCAGGATCGCCGCCTCCAGGTCGGCGCAGCTGACGCCGCCCGCCCGCTCCTCGACCCCGGTCACGGCGATGTCCAGCAGCCGGGCGGCGCCGGTGATGCCCACGTAGCAGGGGCTGGACACCAGCAGCACGTCGTCGGGACCGGCGATGAGCGCGCGCAGCACCAGCAGCATCGCCTCCTGCGCTCCGACCGTCACCACGATGGACTCGGGCGGGACGTCGATGTCCTCGTCGATCCGCAGCGAGTCGGCGATGACGTCCTGGATCTGCCCGGCGGTGGGCCCGTACTGGAACAGGTTGGTGCGCAGCGCGTGCGGAGAGCGGCCCTGGGCGGCCAGGTGGTCGAGGTAGCGCCGCAGGTAGCCGAAGATCTGCTCGTTCTGGAACAGGTCGTCGTAGGGGCGGCCGGGCGCGAACGAGATCGCGTCCGGATAGCGCAGGGTGATCTCGTTGAGGAAGGTCATCGTGTCCAGCACCGGGCTGGACACGCTGCCGTGCAGCTCCCTTTTGCGGAGGTCGGCCCCGGCGGGCCGGGGCGCCGGCTCCACCGGGCCGGAGCCCGGCGGGTCCGAGGCGACCGGGCCCGGCTGCGTCCGTACGAGACCGGGACCGATGTCGGCGACCGAGCCCGCCCCGGTGAACGTCATCGCCTCCTTCAGCTCCGTGACGACCACGTCCAGCACGCGCGCCGCTCCGGACTCCCCGTCCGCCGCCAGCCCGTCGAGCACCGGACGGCCGAGGCACACCGCGTCGGCGCCCGCGGCGAGCGCGATCAGGACGTCGGCTCCACCGCGGACCCCGCCGTCGAGCAGCACCGGGCAGCGACCGGCCACGGCCGCCGCGACCTCGGGCAGGACGTCGATCGCTCCCCGCCCCCCGGG
Organism: Actinomadura rugatobispora; assembly: GCF_042656285.1. Lineage (GTDB taxonomy): Bacteria > Actinomycetota > Actinomycetes > Streptosporangiales > Streptosporangiaceae > Spirillospora > Spirillospora rugatobispora. The sequence goes on from NZ_JBHSON010000093.1 coordinate 40,204, forward strand.
GCGGCCGGTGACCACGATCCCCGCGGCGCCCGCGTCGACGGCGCGCGAGGCGTCCGCCGCGCTCAGCGGCCCGGCGACGAACACGGGCAGCGAGCAGGCCGAACGCAGCCACTCGACCTCCACCGGATCGGCGGGGTCGCCGTGGGCATCGGACGGGCCGGCCAGGTGCGCGGGCGCCGCGGCCACCGTCAGGCAGGGCACGTCCGCCGCCACCATCAGCGCCTCGAAGCCCGCCCGCTCGGCCCGCTCGACGAGCCGCCGGGTCACCGCGCGGTCCTTGTACGGCGGGAGCCGCAGCCAGCAGGTCGTGTCGGCGGTCGCGGCGAGCTCGGCGAAGGTCCGGCCGGTGTACGCGCTCACCACGACCGGGACACCGGCCGCGGCGGCGGCCCGCACCATGGCGGGTTCGCCGTTCGGGCAGGCCAGGTCCGGCCCGGCGAGCGGGGCGACGGCCAGCGGAGCCGCCCAGGTACGGCCGAGGATCTTGGTGGCGGGGTCGGGCGGGCCGATGCCCGCCGGCCGTCCCGCCCCGCGGGGCCGCAGGCCCGTCCGGCCGAAGCCCGCGATATCGGCCGCGTTCCGCCGCTCCCGCTCCGCGACGAACCCGCGCAGCACGGGGTTCATGCCCTCTTCCACCGGTCGCGCGAAATCGCCGGGTGCGCCTTTCATAAGGCGACCGTCCGCGCACGTGCCCTGTTCGCTGCCTCGTCCGGCCATGAAGATCCCCCGGGCATTGATGGTGGAGCGCTTCCTGAGCCCGGCCAAGGATTACACGACGGCATCCGCCCGACAAGGAGCGTCCATGTCCAAGCGGGAATCCTCCACGGTTGGACAGCCCAATAGGGCCGGACCGTCCGCAACGTGACGGTGGTGCACAGTTTCCGCACGCCATATTCTTTGTTCATTCTCTTGCTCGTCCGGCCGGTGCCGGTCGGGCCCGGCCGTCCGACCGTGATCGCGGGGCCGTGCGCGGTCGAGACGCCGGAAGCGAACGCGGGGCCCCGGAGGAGGGCCCCGCGTTCGGCCGGGCGGCGGGTGCGGTACCCCCGATCGGAATTGAACCGACAACCAGAACCCTTTTAAGGGGTTTGCCTCTGCCATTTGGGCTACGGGGGCGAATTGATCGTAACGCCCTCGTACGGGTGACCGCCAGATCGGAGGTGTCCATTGAAAGGCCCCGGGAGCCGCGTGTGACGAATGCCACTCTCGGCCTAGCCGGTGGAATCCCGTGACAGGGGCATGAGAAACAGCGGCAGATCGGTTCGCCGGCCGATCTTCAGCTTGCGGTACACGCGGGTCAGATGCTGTTCCACGGTGCTCATCGTGACGTGCAGGCTGCGTGCGATCTGCCGGTTGGTGTAGCCGTCGGCCGCCAGTTCGGCCACCCGCCGCTCCGCCTCGCTCAGCCCGTACAACGGATCGGAGCCCGGGTCGGCTCCATCGCCCTCCGCGACGTCCGCCGGGTCCGCCGCACTCGCCGGGCCCATGCTCACCGGCAACTCGGCCCCGCACTCGGCCGCGAGCGAGCGAGCCCGCCGTTCCAGCGCCGTGGCGCGGCACGACCGGCCCTCACTCCGGTAGGACGCGCTCAGGTCCAGCAGCGCGCGGGCCAGTTCAAGCCGGTCGCCCGAGCTCTCCTGCGCCTCCACCGCTTCGGTGAGCAGTGCCGTGCGCCGGTCGGCGTCGGCCGCCGCGGCCAGCACGCGCAGGGTCATCCCGCGCGTCCTCAGCTGGGCGCCGGCCTGCCGCCCTTGGCCGTCGGGCAGCCGCTTCAGCTGGTCGGCCGCGAGCCTGCCGGCCTCCTCGCGCTCCCCCAGCGCGAGATGGGCCTCCGCCTGGTCGATCCGCCACGCGACGAACCCCGGCACGTCGCACTCCCAGAAGGTCATCAGCTCGCCGCACGCCCTGAACTCCGCGAGCGCCGCGTGCGGGCGATCGGTCGCGAGGTAGTAGCGGCCGCGTGCCTGCAGGTAGGGCAGAACCAGCGGGCTGCGGAACAGCGGGCCCGGCAGCGGCACGTCCAGGTGCTCCTCGACTTCCTTGAACCTCCCCATCGCCGTCAGGGCCAGCACCAGGATGGCCAGCGGGAACCCGACGAGCACGCCCCAGCCCTTGGGCGTCAGGTCCGTGAGGGCCCCCCGCGCGCATGTCACGGCCGCTTCCAGATCGCCGTGGCGCTGATGGATCAGTGCCCGCAGGACACTGGCGAACGCGTTGACCAGAGGCGTCGATCGTGCCGCGGACCCGTCGAAGGAGTCGAGCCATCGGACCGCCTCACCGGGCTCGTCGGCATAGACCAGAGCCGCGATGGCGACGACCGGGGCCAGCGTCCGCAACGTCTGGCCCGCGGCGCCGAGGATCTCCTCCGCTTCGACGAGCGTCTCCTCGTGGGCGCCGCGCACCAGTGTCCCGGCCAGCCTGGCCTCGCACCCGAAGGACGGCGCCAGAGGGGTGGGAAGCGCTTTCTCTCGTGGGCCGCAGGGCAGGGACGGCAGATCGTCGAGAATCTCCTGCCGGAACAACCCCGGGTAGGCGTGGCGCAGCCACCACAGCGGCACGTCGAACGTCGTGCCGTACGTCACCGTCGGCGCGTCGGCGGGGCCGGCCCCCTCGTGCATGAGCTCGAGCGCCTCGTCGATCCGCCCGAGCCAGAACAGCCAGGCGACCAGGACCGCCGCCGCGTGGGCGGGGAGCCGCCCCTCCCGCAGGCCGCGGATCAGCTCGGGCAGGTGGCGGGCCGCGGTCGCCGGGCCGAGCTGCCACTCGGCGCCGGCCAGTTCCAGATGGATCGCCGGCCGCTGGTCGTCGTCGGCGCACTCCCGCAGGGCCAGCCTGAGGTAGCCGACCGCCTCGGTCACCCCGCCGGCGGCCAGCGCCTGCCCCGCCGCTTCCCGGAGCACGGCGCCGGCCCACGGGGCCCGTGCCCGGTCGGCGGCGATGAGGCTGCCGGCGACGACCTCCGCGGAGGCACCGTGGGCGTGCAGCACCTCCGCCGCCCGGAGGTAGAGGGCCGTGCGCTCGTCGGGGCGCATACCGCTCAGCACCGCCGCGCGGACGGCCTCATGAATCCGGCCGCCGCCGTCGATGAGACCGGTGGCCCGCAGCACCTCGCGGGTCAGGCCGAGGGATTCGGCGTCGAGCCGGACCAGCTCGCCGAGCAGCCCCGGGGAGGGATGGTCGGGAAGCACCGCCAGCCCCCGGGCGAGCGCCGTGGAATCCGACCGGTGGACGCAGGTCAGGACCGCCTGCCGGAACGCCTCCCCGAAGACGAAGCAGGCGGGGCGGGCCGGGCCCGACATCCGCAGGTCCTCGACGAGCGCCTGGACGAGCAGCGGGTTGCCGCCGCTGACCTCGTGGCACTCCGGCGCGAGCCGCCGGGCGGGCAGGGGACCGAGATGCTCGGCGAGCATCTCGGCGACTCCCTGCCCGGTGAGGGGCCTGACCCTGACCCGCTGGGCGTACGGCTGGCGGAGCAGATCGGTGAGCAGCGGCGAGTGCGGCCGGGTGGGGCGCAGGCACTCGGTGAGCAGCATCAGCACGGAGGTCGTTCTCAGCCGGTGGCCGAGGTACAGCAGGAACTGCAGGGACGGCTCGTCGGCGTGGTGGATGTCATCGATCCCGATCACCAGCGGACCGCGTCCGGCCACCTCGAGGAGGATGGCGCTCAGGCCGTTGAAGATCGTCGCCGGCACCCGGGCGACCGCACCGGAGTCCGCGTCGCCGTCGGGGCCGGGCTCCGCGCCGATCCGGTGCGCCATCGCGGCGAGCGTGCCGTCGCCCAGCAGGCGTTCGGCCCGTTCGCTCTCGGCGGCCGTCAGCGCGGGGTGCTGGAAGAGCTGGCTCACCGAGCTCAGCGGCAGGTTGCGCTCGACGCTCGACGCCGAGGCGCTGAGGAAGGTCGAGCCGGCCGCCGCCTCGCGCCCGGCGAGGATGTGCATCAGCCGCGTCTTTCCCGTGGCGGCCGCCCCCTCGATCAGGATCACCCTTCCGGTGACCGGGCGCCTGGTAGGAGAAATATCGGCGACCCCCATTGACCAATCACCCCCGTGGACTCCGTCATCGCGTGCGACGTCTCGAAGCCGGCAGAACTACGGCCGATCATTGACCGGCCGTGGCCGTGCCGGTGTGCGGCACGGCATGATCTTGACTCGCTCCGCTGCCGACCACCCCGTTACGACGCTTCGACTCCCCCGTGATGAATCCGTGATCATTATTTCCTGATCAACGGCTCTGTAGCCATAGCCCCACCTTGACCGCTTTCTGCCATTTGAATCTCTCTAAGGTCTATGATCAGTTGACACCGTTCGAGCGCCGCGTCAAGAACCCCCTTCGGCCTCCGGTGGACAGCGTGCGGACGGTTCCCGGCCCGCGCCGGGTTCCGGGGTCGGCGCCTCTCGGGAACACCCCGCACCGCCACCCTTTCGCGTGGCCGGGAAGCCCTCTGGCGGACCCACTCCGGTTCGACCGCCGCCTCGCCGCGGAGGTTCGCGGGCGCGACCCGGATCTAACCCCGGCGGCGGGTGAGACTCACCGGCCGGGGGCGGCGGAAACGTCTTCTGACCAGGAGTCTCGGGTGCACGGGGGCACCGCCGCGGCTCGTTACGTCCTTGTGACTCGATGCGTGATCTACTCCTGGCGTCGTCGCCCCACGGGACGGGCGACCTGCGACGCGAGGGAGTCGGGGATGGCAGCGACGGTGGTTTCGGCACTGGCGACGGCGCCCGCCGCCGGGGTCGGCATGCCTCCATCCTCGGGGAGCAGGGGCATGAATCTGATCGAGCGCGAACGAGAACTGACCAGGCTCACGAACCTTTTCAGCGAATCGCAGGCCGGCCGGGGCAGAGTCGCCGTCGTCAGCGGCACGGTGGGCGCCGGGAAAACCGCACTGCTGCACACATTCGCCGAGACCGCGACGGCGTCCGACGCGTTCTTCCTCAGCGCGGCGGCCACACCGGGGCGGCGGAAGATCCCGCTCGGGGTGGTGCGGCAGATATTCCGCGGCATCGCCTCCCTGCCGTGCGGCGGATCGGATGTGACGCGGCTCCTCGACGAGGCAATGGGCGCGGCATTCGCCGGAGACGACTTCTCCCCGATCGACATCACCGAGACCACCGGAGCCGTCCTCCAGAAGTTGAATGATGTACTACTCACCGCCTCTCGGCACGCCCCTCTGGTGATCGGTATTGACGATGCGCACCACGCCGACACCGCCTCACTGCAATTCCTGCTCTACGCCGCCCACCGGGTGCGATCGGCCCGCGTCCTGATGGTCCTCAACGAGCCGGCCGGGCCGTGGCAGGAGCACCCCGCGTTCAACGCCGAGCTGCTGAGCCTGCCGCACAGCCGGCACATCCGCCTGCGCCCGCTCTCGCGACGCGGCCAGGCCCGGCTGCTGGCACCCCGGTTCGGCGACCCGGCCGGCCATCGGCTGGCCATGACATGGCAGGCGATCACGGGCGGCAATCCGCTGCTCGCCCACGCCCTGCTCGAGGACAACAGGCACCTGGTCCGGCCACCGGACCAGCCCCTGGTGGACGCCGCGTACACCCAGGCCCTGCTGACCTGCCTGCGGCGGGGCGGGCCGGCGATGGTCGCGGTCGCCCGCGCCCTGGCCGTCCTGGAGGAGCCGGCACCCTCGCGCGCTCTGCTCGGCCGCCTGCTGGACATGGACGCGGAGCATGTCCGTGACACGATCGAGCTGATGAACCGGGCCGGGCTCCTCGGTGGCGGCCGGTGGCGGCACCCCGCCGCCCGGGCCGGAGTGCTCGACAGCATCGCCCCCGGCGAGCGCTCCGCGCTGCACGGCCGGGCGGCCCGGCTGCTGCACGAGCACGGCGCGGCCCCCGCGGTCGTGGCCGGCCAGCTCGTCGCGGTGGGCGACACCGAGGCCGCGTGGGCGGTGCCCGTGCTGGAGGAGGCGGCCGAACAGGCGCTGGCCGCCAGGGAGACGCACACCGCGCTGTCCTGCCTGCGGCTGGCCCACCGGACCGACTCCGACGAGCGGCAGCGGGCACGGATCACGAGCGCGCTGGCCGGCACCGAGTGGCGGATCGATCCGTCCGCCGCGGGCCGGCTGCTGCCCGCGCTGGTCTCCGCCGCATGCGACGGCCTGCTCACCGGCCGGCACACGGCCCGGCTCCTGGGCCACCTCATGTGGTGCGGGCGCGTGAAGGAGGCCGCCGGGCTGCTGGTGCGGCTGACCGCTCCCGGGACACCGCGCCCCATCGGGGCCTCGGCCCACCTCGAAGCCGTGACGCTGTTGATGTCGTGCGTCTACCCGGACGTGGTGCGCCGCGCGGCGCCCCGGTCGACGGCGACCGCCGGCAGGCGGGACGCCGCCGCCTCCGCGGACCGTCGGGTGCGGGCCGCCTCGGCACTGTCGGCGGTGCTGACCGGCGCGTCCGACCGCGACGTGATCGCCACCGCCGAACAGGTCCTGCAGGGAACCCGGCTCGGCGAGCAGCTCTCGGAGTCGCCCCTCGCCGCGCTGGCGGCGCTGGTCTACGCCGACCGGCCGGATCAGGCGGCGACGTGGTGCGACCCGCTCCTGACCGAGGCCGCGACCCGGCGCGAACCGGTCGCCCATGCCGTCCTGGCCGCCGCCCGCGCGGTGATCTCCATTCGCCAGGGGGATCCTGCCGGGGCCGAGCGGCACGCCCGGACCGCCCTGACCCGGATCTCCCCGGCGAGCTGGGGCGTGGCCATCGGCCTGCCGCTGTCGGTGATGGTGCTCGCCGCCACCGCGCTCGGCCGGTTCGAGGACGCCGCCACCTACCTGGACGTCCCGGTGCCGGAGGCCACGTTCCAGTCCCCGTGCGGGCTGCACTACCTGCAGGCCCGCGGGCGGTACCACCTGGCGACCGGGCATCCGGCCGCGGCCCTGGCCGACTTCGAGCACTGCGGCGGGCTCATGACCGCCTGGGGATTCGACCGGCCCGGGCTGATCACCTGGCGGAGCGACGCCGCTCAGGCGCTCATCGCCCTCGGCGACGCCGGACGCGCCGTCGAGCTGATCGAGGCGCAACTGGCCCTCGTCCCGCCGGGCCCCTCCAGGACGCGCGGCATCTCGTTGCGGGTGCGGGGGATGGCCGCCGAGGGAGACGAGCGGAACGCGTGGCTCCAGGAGGCCGTCGACGTCCTGGAGCAGAGCGGCGACCGGTACGAGTCGGCGCTCGCGGCCGGAGAGCTCGGCCGCACCCGGAACCCGGGCGCACCCGGCGACCGGGCCCCCGACCCCGAGCCCGATGCCCGCGACCTGACCGAGGCGGAGAGCCGGATCGCCACGCTGGCGGCCGAGGGATGGACCAACCGCCAGATCGCCGACAAGCTGCTCATCACGGTCAGCACCGTGGAGCAGCACCTCACCCGGGTCTACCGCAAACTCCAGGTGAACCGCCGCACCGATCTGCGGGCGAGGCTGCGCGGCGATGGCTGACCGGCGGGGAGGGCGAACGGTGGCCTCCCCCGGAAGGGAAGACCACCGCGGTTCGGGCCCGCCGTCAGACGATGCCGGCGACCTGCCGTTCGACCTTCGCCGCGAAATCGGCCCAGACGTCCGCGCAGTCCCTGGCCAGCCGGGCGACGATGTCCCCGCAGTGCGGAGGGACATTGCTGATGATGTCGTCCCAGTCCGCCGACTTCATCGTGTGGATGTTCAGCAGTATCAGCAGGTTCCGGCCGGTCTCGCTGAACCGCAGGGCCGGATCCGCCTTGAGCCTCTCCACCACCGCCGTGCGGTCGGCCGGCACGCGGGCCGGCACGGCCGC
>NZ_JBHSON010000094.1:0-47622 GCF_042656285.1 Actinomadura rugatobispora
GGTCGCGACCGCGTGCCGCAGGTCGCCGACGAGATGCCGGCCGAACCGGTCGTGCTCCTCCGCGGTGTGCACGATGGGACTCGGGACGCCTCCGCCGCAGCCCGCGCGTACCGGACGGCCTTGCCGGGGTCGGCGGCGCCCGCCTCCAGGTGTTCGAGGTGGTGGTGGGCGATGGCGGCGATCTCGGCGGGGCGGCGGCGTTCCAGCGCGGCGGCGGCGCGGCCGTGCAGGCGGGCGCGGCGGGCCCCCGACAGGCCGGTGTAGAGGGTGTCGCGGACGAGGTCGTGCGCGAACCGGACCCGGCCCGCGCCCGGCTCGGTCACCAGCCCGGCCGCCAGGCCCGCCTCCACGGCGTCGATGACGGCGTCCTCGTCGCCGCCGGACACGTCGGTGAGGACGCCCAGGTCGGCGTCGCGGCCGACGACCGCCGCGCACCGCAGGACCGCCTGCGCGTCCTCGGGAAGCCGCGCGATCCGGCGGCGCAGCACGTCGCCGACGCCGGCGGGGACCAGGCGGGTGGCGGCGTCCACGCCCTCGGCGTCCAGGAGCCGGGCGGTCTCGCGGGTGAAGAACGGGTTGCCGCCGGTGCGCTCGGCGATCACGGCGACCTCGGCGTCGCCGACCTCGGCGGCGCAGGTCGCGCGGACCAGGGCGGCGATGTCGGCGGCGGGAAGGCCGGCCAGTTCCAGGCGCAGCGGCTCGTGCCGGGCGAGGGCGGCCAGGGCGTCCTGCAGCCGTTCGGACGACTCGGTGCGGCGGTAGGTGCCGACCAGCAGCACGGGCCGGCCGCGGAGGCGGCGCGGGAGGGCGGCCAGCAGCGCGAGGGTCTCCTGGTCGGCCCAGTGCAGGTCGTCCAGGACGAGGAGCAGCGGCGCGCGCGAGGCCAGCCCGGCGAGGTAGTCGCCGACGGCGAGGTGGAGCCGGAAGCGGCCGGTGGTGGCGTCCTCGTGGACGTTTCCCCGCGCGTGGTGCGGCGCGGGACCGGTGTGGGAGAGCAGCGGTGCCAGCCGTCCGGCGAGGTCGCCGGGCGGGGGTCCGGCCGCGGCGAGCCCGCGCAGCAGTTCGGCCCAGGGCCAGGCCGCGGGGGCGCTTCCGGTCTCGGCGGCACCGCCCCACCCGCAGGTCCAGCCGTCGCCGGTGAGGAGTCCGGCGAGGCGCTCGGCCAGGGCGGTCTTGCCCATTCCGGCGTCCCCGGCGACGAGGACGAGGCCGCACCGGGTCCCGGCGGCGGCGTCGCGGGCCGCGGCGGTCAGCCGTTCCAGCTCGTCCCGCCGCCCGACGAAGACCGGGCCCGTCTCGCGGACGAGGGCGGGCGCGCGCGACGCGCCGGAGGCGAGCAGGGGCGACGGCTCGGGCATGACGAGAAGGCGGGGCCGAGCCGCCCGGGGACCCGCCGTGAGCTCGGGCGCCTGCGCCAGGATGTCGGACTCCAGGCGGCGCAGTGCCGGGCCGGGGTCCACGCCCAGTTCCTCGGCCAGGGTGGCGCGGGCGCGGCGCAGCGCCGCGAGCGCGTCGCCCTGACGGCCCGTCCGGTAGAGGGCGAGCGCGAGCAGCCGCCACGCCTCCTCGCGCAGCGGGTTCCCGGCGGCGTGCGCCTCCAGGTCGGGCACGGCCTCGGCCGCCGCGTCCAGCCGCAGCATCGCCTCGGCGCGGCGCTCGGTGGCCAGGCGGCGGCGCTCGTCCAGGCGGGCCGCCTCCGCGACGGCCCAGGGCAGGTCGGCGAACTCGGCGTACGCCGGGCCCCGCCACTCCCCCAGCGCGCCCTCCGCGCACCGCCGGGCCCCGGCGGGATCGTCGCCGTCCAGCCGCTCGGCCGCCTCGTCGACCAGCGCGTCGAACCGCCAGGCGTCCACGGCGCCGTCCGGCAGCCGCAGCGCGTACCCGGGCGGCGCCGTGACCAGCACCCGGGCCGGGGTCCGCGGCGGCCGTCCCGGCTCCAGCGCCCGGCGCAGATGGGAGACGAACGACTGCAGGCCCGCCGGGGCCCGGGAGGGGGCCTCGCCGGGCCACAGATCGGCGACCAGGCCGTCGGCGGGGACCATCCGGCCGCGCGCCACCACCAGCCGGGCCAGCACCGAGCGCTGGCGGGGCCCGCCGAGATCGGCCGGGGCCCCGTCCACCCACGCCTCGAAACTGCCGAGCACACGCACGTTCGCCATTTCCCGGCCAGCCTAAACCGGGGTTCCGGCGCTCTCTTTCCGACTCCCGCGGCGGCTGACGGCGCCGCGCTCCGCCGCAGGTCAGGCGGGTCCGGGCTCGGCTCGCGGGTCAGACGCGGCCGAGCTCGCGCTCGCCCGGCTCCGCGGACGCGCCGCCCTCGGCCTCGCGGGAGGCCGCGTACGCGGGGCCGTCCGCGCCGTGCGGATCGAACGAAGGAAGCAGCCGGTCGAGGGGGCCCGGCAGCCACCAGTTCGCCCGTCCCAGCAGCGCCATCGTCGCCGGCACGAGCACCAGCCGCACCACGGTCGCGTCCAGCGCGACCGCCACCGCCAGCCCGACGCCCATCTGCTTGATCACCAGCCCGGGATCCATCGCGAATCCGAGGAACACCGCCACCATGATCAGCGCCGCGCTGGTGATCACCCGCCCGGTGACGGCCAGCCCGGTCGACACCGAGCCGCGCGCGTCCCCCGTCCGCAGCCACTCCTCCCGCACCCGCGACAGCAGGAACACCTCGTAGTCCATCGACACCCCGAACAGCACCGCGAACATCAGCAGCACGATGAAGCTGGACACCGGCACGCTGTGCGGCAGGCCGAGCAGCTCCGCGCCCCACCCCCACTGGAACACCGCGGTCAGCACGCCGTAGGCCGCGCCGATCGACAGCAGGTTCATCGCGGCGGCCTTCAACGGCGCCAGCAGCGACCTGAAGACGATCATCAGCATGAGGAACGAGGTGGCGACCACGGCCCCGATCACCGGCCACAGCCGCTCGTCCAGGATCCGGCTGAGATCGACGTACGCGGCGGTCAGCCCGGTGATCTCGGCCCCCGGCGGCAGCACCTCCGCGCGCAGCCGGTCGACGAGCTCGGTGGCGCGCTCGTCCTGCGGGCCGTACTCCGGCGTGACCACCAGCACCGCGGCGCCGCGGTCCGGCGACACCTGCGGCGGCGCCACCGACACGACCCCGCCGGCCGCGGCGAGCCGCGCCCGCAGCCCCTCGGCGTCGGGCGACACGCGCAGGTCCACCGCGACCAGCAGCGGCCCGTTGGCGCCCGCCCCGTACGACTCCTCCACCAGGTCGTAGGCCTGCCGCACGGTGTTGGACGCCGGCTCGCTGCTGGCGTCGCTCGGCCAGGTCCGCATGCCCAGCGCCGGGGCGGCCAGCGTCAGCATCAGCACGAGCGCGGCCAGCAGCCACGGCCACGGGCGGCGCCCGACATGCTCGGCCCAGCGCCGCACCCGCGGCGACTCCGCCCCGATCGTGGCGCCCTCGGCCCGGTCGCGGCGGCGCAGCACCCGCCGTCCCGCCAGGCCCAGCACGGCCGGCAGCAGCGTCACCGCACTCGCCACGGTCGCCGCCACCACGATCCCGGTGGCGAAGCCCATGGTCATGAACACCGGGACGCGCGACAGCACCAGCCCGCACAGCGCCAGCAGCACGGTGAACCCGGCGAAGAGCACCGACAGCCCGGCGGTGGCGTTGGCGCGGCCGGCCGCCTCGGCGACCTCCAGCCCCTCGGCCAGCCCCTCGCGATGCCGGGTGAGGATGAACAGGGCGTAGTCGATCCCGACGCCGAGGCCGGTCATCATCGCCAGCGTCGGCGCCGTCGTCGCCACGTTCGCGAACGCGGCCAGGACGAAGATCCCCGAGACGCCGGCGCCCAGCCCCGCCAGCGCCACCGCGAGGGGCAGCCCGGCCGCGACCACCGACCCGAACGCCAGCAGCAGGATCACCAGGGCCGCCACGACGCCGACCGCCTCGGCGACACCGCCGGGCGCCGTCACGTTCTCCGGCACCTGCCCGCCGAACTCCACCTGCTCCCCCGCCGCCGTCAGGCCGCGGGTGGCCTCCCGCAGACGGTCGAGGGTCTCGCCGGGCGCCAGGTCGGTGACCGGCACGTCGTACCGGACCGTGATCAGCGCGGTCGCCCCGTCCCGGCTCGGCCGCACCGGGTCGACGGCGCTGACGTGCGGCAGCGCGCCCAGCCGCTGCCGCGCCGCCGCCAGCCCCGCCTGGTCCAGCGCGCCCCCGTCCCGGGCGTGGACGACCACCCGCGCGTCCGCGCCCGACAGCGCCGGGAACCGCTCCTTCAGGAGATCGGCGGCGCGCTGCGAGCCCGTCCCGGCCAGGGTGTAGTCGTCGTGCAGCGAACCCCCGGCGACGCCCGCGGCGCCCCCGATCGCGGCCACCACCAGCACCCAGACCGCGATGAACCGCCAGGGCCGCCGCGCCGCGGCCCTTCCCAGGCGGTAAAGCAAACGAGACATCTCGTCCCCCATGGCAGTGCTCCGTTGACGCACCGAGCCTCGCCCGCACCGCTTGGCGGCCGCTTGCCGCCCGCTTGCGACGCCGCCCGCGGCCCGCCGCCGCGCAGGTCACCCTCTAGGCTTTGACCGTGAGCGACATGAACCCCGAGGACGCCAAGATCATCACCCTGGCCCGGTCCGCCCGCGCCCGCGCGGGCGCCGCCGAGGGGGCCGCGGTACGCGACGAGAACGGCCGCACCTACTCGGCGACGACCGTCGAACTGCCGTCCCTGAAGCTGACCGCCCTCCAGGTGGCGGTGGCGATGGCCGTCTCCAGCGGCGCCGAGGACCTGGAGGCCGCCGCGGTGGTCACCGCCGCCGACACCGCCCGCCCCGGCGACGTCTCCGCCGTGCGCGACCTGGGCGCCAAGGCCGCCATCCTGGTGGCCGCCCCGGACGGCTCCCTCCGCACCACGCTCACCTGATGCCCCCGGCTCATGACGCCCCGGCTCATGACGCCCCGGCTCAGCGTCCGGGGCGGGCGTGTTCGTCCTGGAGCCTGTGGACGGCGCGCGCCGCGATCCTCTGCATCGACGGACCGGCGACGGCCTCACCCGCCGCCGCGACCACGAGCAGGTCGTCCCGGGAACGCGCCCAGAACATCGCGAGATCGATGCCCCCGCGACCACGACCGGCATAGGTGACGGCGACGGCGTCGCGCACCCCGGCGGGACGCCGCGCGCGGGCCCGGTCGAGGACCGCCTCGCGCGGCCCGACAAGCATCCGGATCCTCGGACACCCGGCCACCGCCGCCCGGACCCGTGTGATGTACCGTCCGGCCGCGCCGGGCGGGAGCCTCACCAGGTGCTCGGCCATCGTCGCGGGCGGCTGCGACCGGTAGAACACCGCCAGTCCCCGGGGCGCGCCGCGGGTATCGTCCGGGCGCCGCACGTCGGCGAGCGCCAGCATCCGCGCGCACGCGGGGTCGTGCGGCCGCAGCCCGGTGAACACGTCCTGCCGCTCCGCGGGCAGGAACCCCTCCCCCTGAACGTCGGCAGGCGCCAGCAGCGAGGCCCCAGCCAGACGTCCGGACGGCTCACCCGTCGGCCTGCCGGGCGGTGCCAGCGGCTCGGCCGGCGTCAACCCCCCGCCGCACCCCGCGACCGCCACCAGGGCGACCCCGGCGACACACACCGGCCCGTGAACGAAGCGCGACATGGGTGCCCCCGAACGTACTCAACACCCACCATCATTCCCGGAAAGTAACGAACCAACCCCGGAGAGCAAGCGCCGCCTCCGCCGGCCACCGAGCGTCCCAGCCGGCCGCGCCCCGGTCAGCCGGCGGCCTGGTGGGCCTCGGCCTCCTGCTCGGACGGCTCGGGAAGCCGGTGCACCAGGACCGTGCCGATCCGGTTGCGGCGGCCCGCGATGCTCTCGGCCTTCAGCGACAGCCCGGCCACCGTCGCTGTGGAACCCTCGATCGGGACACGGCCGAGGGCGTGCGCCAGCAGCCCGCCCACCGTCTCGACCTCCTCCACCTCGATCCCCACCTCGAACAGCTCGGCGAGGTCCTCCACCGGCAGCCGGGCGGTGACCCGGGCGGTGGACTCGTCCAGCCACTCCACCCGCGGGGTCTCCACGTCGTACTCGTCGGCGATCTCGCCCACGATCTCCTCGAGGATGTCCTCGATGGTGACCAGCCCGGCGGTGCCGCCGTACTCGTCGATCACCACGGCCAGGTGGATCTGCCGGGCCTGCATCTCCCGCAGCAGCTCGTCGATCGGCTTGCTGTCGGGAACGTAGGTCGCCGGGCGCATCACCGACTCGACGGTCTCCACCGACTCGCCCTCGCGGTGCTCGTGGCCGCGCCGCACCACGTCCTTGAGGTAGGCGATGCCGACCACGTCGTCCTCGTTCTCGCCCACCACCGGGATCCGGGAGAACCCGCTGCGCAGCGCCAGCGTCAGGGCCTGCCGCAGCGTCTTGCCGCGCTCGATGAACACGATGTCGGTGCGCGGCACCATGACCTCGCGGACCAGGGTGTCGCCCAGCTCGAACACCGAGTGGATCATCTCCCGCTCGTCCGGCTCGATCAGGCTGCGCTGCTCGGCCAGGTCGACCAGGTCGCGCAGCTCGGCCTCGGACGCGAACGGCCCCTCGCGGAACCCCTTGCCCGGGGTGAGCGCGTTGCCGAGCAGGATCAGCAGCCGCGGCAGCGGGCCGAACACCCGGGTCACCGGATGGATCACCGCCGCGCCGGCCAGCGCGATCCGGTCGGCGTGCTGCAGGCCCAGGGTCCGCGGGCCCACCCCGACCACCACATAGCTCACCACGATCATGATCGCGGCGGCGGTGACGTAGGCCCGCCACGTCTCGTCCAGCCACGAGATGCACAGATCGGCCACGATCACCGTGGCGACCAGCTCGCAGCTGATCCGCAGCAGCAGCACCATGTTGAGGTAGCGGGCCGGGTCGGCCACGACCGCGGCCAGCCGGGCCGCGCCGCGCCGCTCCTCGCGCACCAGCTCCTCGACGCGCACCCGCGACACCCGCGCCAGCGCCGCCTCGGTGCCCGCCAGCAGCCCGGCCGTGCACACCAGCGCCACGGCCAGCGCCAGCAGCCACCCCTGAGCGGAACTCATGCCTGCCCCGCCTCCCCGCCGGACGGGAGGGGCCGGGGGGACCGGACGCGGCGACGGGAGGGGATCATCGCCGGCCGCGTTTCTCCTGCCAGGCGTTCAGCAGGTCGGCCTGCAGGCCGAACATCTCCTTGTGCTCCTCGGGCTCGGCGTGGTCATAGCCCAGCAGGTGCAGGATGCCGTGCGTGCACAGCAGCTCCAGCTCCTCGCCCCGCCCGTGGCCGGCCTGACCGGCCTGCCGATCGGCGACCGCGGGGCACAGCACCACGTCGCCCAGCAGCCCCGGATCGGTCTCGCCGTCCTCGTCGGCGCCGCCGGACATGTGGCCGGGCCGCAGCTCGTCCATCGGGAAGGCCAGCACGTCGGTCGGGCCGGGCTCGCCCATCCACTTCTCGTGCAGCTCGCTCATCGCGGTCTCGTCGACCAGCAGCACCGACAGCTCGGCCAGCGGGTGCACGCGCATCCCGTCCAGGACGTGCCGGGCCAGCGCGGACAGGGCGTTCTCGTCGACCTCGACGCCCGACTCGTTCAGCACCTCGATGCTCACCGGCCGCGCCCCCGCCCCGGACCCGGCTCCCCGGCCATCTAGCGGCCCCGCTTGCGGGACGACGGGCCGCGCGCGCCCTGCTTGATCGCGGGGACGCTGGACTCCCTGGACGCGTCGTAGCGGCTGTAGGCGTCGACGATGTTGGTGACCAGCTTGTGCCGGACGACGTCGTGGCTGTTCAGCCGGCAGAAGTGGATGTCCTCCACGCCCTCGAGGATGTCCTGCACCACCCGCAGCCCGCTCTGCTGCCCGCCCGGCAGGTCGACCTGGGTGACGTCGCCGGTCACCACGACCTTGGAGCCGAAGCCCAGCCGGGTCAGGAACATCTTCATCTGCTCCGGCGAGGTGTTCTGCGCCTCGTCCAGGATGATGAAGGAGTCGTTCAGCGTCCTGCCGCGCATGTACGCCAGCGGGGCCACCTCGATGGTGCCGGCCGCCATCAGGCGCGGGATCGAGTCGGGGTCGACCATGTCGTGCAGCGCGTCGTACAGCGGCCGCAGGTAGGGGTCGATCTTCTCGTAGAGCGTGCCGGGCAGGAACCCCAGCCGCTCCCCCGCCTCGACCGCCGGCCGGGTCAGGATGATCCGGTTGACCTGCTTGTCCTGCAGCGCCTTGACCGCCTTGGCCATGGCCAGGTAGGTCTTGCCGGTGCCGGCGGGGCCGATGCCGAACACGATCGTGTGCTTGTCGATCGCGTCGACGTACCGCTTCTGGTTGAGCGTCTTGGGCCGGATGGTGCGGCCCCGGCTGGACAGCACGTCCAGGGTCAGCACCTCGGCCGGGCGCTCCTCGGTCTGGTTCCGCAACATCGCCAGGCTGCGCTCCACGGCGTCGGGGGTCAGCTGCGTCCCGCTCCTGAGCAGGTCGATCAGCTCGGAGAAGAGGCTGGACACCAGCTCGGACTCGGACTCGGGGCCGGTCACGGTGATCTCGTTGCCCCGGACATGGATGTCGCTGTGGAAAGCGCGCTCGATGACGTGGAGCAACTCATCCCGGGAGCCCAGCAGGCTCACCATCGAATGGTCGTCCGGCACCACGATCTTGATCTGGGACCGCGCGCCGGCGTCGGCGCGTCCCGCGTGAGTTGATTCGACCATCAGCCGGGCCTTACGGCCTCTCCGACCTGCCTTCTCTCGTCCGGATGTCTCCTGCCTGTGTCCCTTCCAATGGTACTGGCCGCCCGCGACGGAGCGCCGCTGTATTTCCGCTCGCCCGCCCCCGTACGCCACCCGCGAAACGGCGGGGCGGAGATCGGGCGCGGGACGGCGCGGTGGAGCGTTCCGGGCGCCGGTCGGCGCGGCCCGCCCCGGCGGGCGGTCAGCCGGGCGGCCAGTTCAGGCCACGGCCGCCCAGGACGTGCGCGTGCACGTGGAAGACGGTCTGCCCGGCCTGGGGACCGGTGTTGAAGACGATGCGGTAGCCGCCCTCCGCCACGCCCTCGTCCTCGGCGACCTGGCGGGCCTCCCCCAGCAGCTCGGCCAGCAGCTCGGGGTCGGCGGCGGCCAGCTCGCCCACGGTCGGGTGGTGCTCACGCGGGATGACCAGCACGTGCGTGGGCGCCTGCGGGTTGATGTCGCGGAACGCGACCGTCCCCGCCGACTCGCGCACGATCTTGGCGGGCACGTCCCCCGAAACGATCTTGCAGAACAGGCAGTCCGTCATCGCTCTCCTCCCGCCGGCCATGGTGCCGGAGATCCTATCGAGACCGGCCGTCCCATGGCCCGCGGAGCCCCGCTGAGAATCGGCTCGCACTGATCAACCTCTGGGCGGTTTCAGACCCATTCGGTCCGGCCGCTGGATTATGGTTGTCAGCCCAGGCGTACCTCCGGCCCGTCAGTAGCGTGCCTCGCCTTCCGACCGGTCGGTTCGCCGCTCCACGCCGCAGTCGGGGCGATCGTCCGACAACGCGGCCGGGGTCGGTTGAAGGCGGCGGACAGGTGACTGAGGCGAGAGCAGTACAGCATGCCCTTTCGTACGGTGGCGTATAGGTGACCGAGGCAAGACAGACGATGCCCTTTCGTAAACCCGACGACGAGGGTGGGCGTCCCACTGACGTGACCGAGACCCTCGTGGCCAGGGGCACGGCCGGGGCGGTGGCCGTGGCCTGGGACGCGGACCAGGCCGTGACCGCGCTCTACAGTGCCAACTACCGATCGCTGGTACGCCTCGCCGCCATGCTGGTGCGCGACGCCGGGACGGCCGAGGAGGTCGTCCAGGACGCGTTCGTGGCCATGCACGGCGGATGGCGGCGCCTCCGCGATCCCGACAAGGCCCTGTCCTACCTGCGGCAGTCGGTGGTCAACCGGTCGCGGTCGGTGCTGCGGCACCGCGCCGTCGTCGAGAAGTACGCCCCCAAGGGCCTGCCGGACGCGCCGAGCGCGGAGGCGGGCGCCATCGGGGAGCTCGAGCGCTCCGCGGTGATCCAGGCGCTGCACAGGCTGCCCACCCGGCAGCGCGAGGCGCTGGTGCTGCGATACTACGCCGATCTGTCCGAAGCGGAGATCGCCCAGACGATGGGCATCTCCCGAGGTGCCGTCAAGAGCCATACGGCACGCGGCATGGCCGCGCTACGCAACATCCTGGAGCAGTTCACATGACCACCGACCCCCACGACGAGCACGGCGAGATCCTCCGCCGCGCCCTGCACGCGGAGGCGGCGGGGGTCATACCCTCGGCCGACGGCCTGGAGAAGATCCGGAGCCGTATCGACGATCGCGCGCAGCACAGGTTCGGCTGGGACTGGTTCACGGCGATCTGGGCCCGCCCCGTGCTGGCCGTGGCCGTCGCCGTCCTCATCGCCGGCATCGGCGTCACCGCTCCGCAGACGATCGACCTCATCCAGTCGGCGGGCAGCAACGGCACCTCCGAGAAGGGGCGGCACAACAGCTCCGACGGCGATCCCACCGGTCCGCAGGGCGTCCCGCCCAACGCGCAGCCGCCCGCCTCCGCCGTCCCCAGCGAGAGCGGCGACCCGAGCGAGACCGGCACGCCGTCGCCCGCCGCGTCGCCCGGCTCCCCCGCCTGCGCCGGCACGACCCCGGCCCCGAGCACGGCCGGCACCCCGAGCCCCGCCCCGAGCGGCGGGTCCGGCGGCGGCACGCCGCCCTCGGCGTGCCCGGGCCCCTCGACGTCCCCGTCGCCGTCGCCGTCGCCGTCCGACACCGGTTCGACCGACCCGGGCCCGACGACCCCGAGCGACCCGCCGATCAGCGAGGAGCAGCCCGTCCCGGCCCAGTCCGAGGGCTCCTCCGCCCAGTAACCCCGCCGCCGCACGGGCCGGTGAGACACCGGCCCGGTCCCACGCCCCGCGCGGCCGGTCCGTGTGTCTACCAGCGGCCGGTGGCCGCCATGAGGACTGACAGGGCGGCGACGCCCGCCGTGGAGGTCCGCAGCACCGTCGGGCCCAGGCGCACCGTGCGGGCGCCCGCCGCCGCGAACGCCGCCAGCTCCTCCTCGGTGATCCCGCCCTCCGGCCCGACCACCGCGATGATCTCCCCGGTGGCCGGCGGCCTGACCGCGCTGAGCGGCCCCTCCGCCTCCTCGTGCAGGACCAGCGCGGCGGACGCCGCCGCGAGCCGTCCGGCGACCCGGTCGGTCGTGGCGAGCTCCGCGACCTCCGGCAGGCGGCTGCGGCGGGCCTGCTTGGCGGCCTCCCGCGCGGCGGACCGCCAGCGGCCCAGCGCCTTCTCGCGGCGCTCGGGACGCCACTGGGTGACGCAGCGGGCCGCCGCCCACGGGACGATCTCGTCCACGCCCGCCTCGGTCATCGTCTCCACCGCCAGCTCGCCGCGCTCCCCCTTGGGCAGCGCCTGGACGACCACCAGCCGCGGCTCGGGCGCCGGGCGCCGCTCGCGGGCCAGCACGTCCAGGGTCAGCGACGACCGGTCGGCCGTGACGACGACGCACTCGGCCAGCAGCCCGGCGCCGTCGGTCAGGTCGACGCGCTCGCCGGGCCGCAGCCGCTTCACGGTGGCGGCGTGCCGCCCCTCGGGGCCGTCCAGGACGACCCGCTCCCCCTCCAGACCGGCGGTCTCGGCGAGGAACACCGGCGGACTCATCGGCATCTCCTGGCGTCCGGTGCGGCCGCCGCCGGCCGCACCGCGCTCCTACTGGTTGAAGACGTCCCGGAGCCTGGAGAACACGCTCCGCTGCCCCGGTGCGAACTTGCCGGGCGGGCGCTCCTCGCCGCGCAGCTGCGCCAGGCGGCGCAGGAGCTCCTCCTGCTCCTCGTCGAGCTTGCCCGGGGTCTCGACGTTGACATGGATGTGCAGGTCGCCGCGGCCGCTCTCGTTGAGATGCCGGACGCCGCGCCCGTACAGCCTGATCACCTGGCCGGACTGGGTGGCCGGCTTGATGTCGACGTCCTCGGCGCCGTCCAGCGTCTCGACGGTGACGCTGGTGCCCAGCGCCGCGGCCGTCATCGGGATCTCGACCGTGCAGTGCAGGTCGTCGCCCTCCCGCTCGAAGATCGCGTGCGGCTTCTCCACGATCTCCAGGAACAGGTCGCCGGGCGGGCCGCCGCCCGGGCCGACCTCGCCCTCGCCGGCCAGCTGGATGTGGATGCCGTTCTCCACGCCCGCCGGGATCTTGACCTTGACGGTGCGGCGGGTGCGGACCCGGCCGTCCCCCGAGCACTCCTGGCACGGGGTGCGGATCACGCTGCCGAAGCCGCCGCACTGCGGGCACGGCCGGGCCGTCATGACCTGGCCCAGGAACGAGCGCTGCACCTGCTGCACCTCACCCCGCCCGTGGCAGGTGTCGCAGGTGTCCGGGTGGGTGCCGGGCGCGCAGCCCGAGCCACTGCAGGTGGTGCACGCCACCGCCGTGTCGATGGACAGCTCGCGGGTGGTGCCGAACGCGGTCTCGTCCAGGCCGAGCTCCACCCGCAGCGTCGCGTTGCGGCCGCGGCGGGCGCGGGTGCGCGGCCCGCGGGAGGCCGCGCTGCCGAAGAAGGCGTCCATGATGTCGCTGAACGGGAATCCGGCGCCGCCGAAGCCGCCCGCCCCGGCGCCCGCGCCGCCCGGTGCGAACGGGTCGGCGCCCAGGTCGTACATCTCGCGCTTCTTCGGGTCGGAGAGCACCTCGTAGGCCTGGGTGATCTCCTTGAACCGCTCCTGGGTCTCCGGGTCCGGGTTCACGTCCGGGTGAAGCTCCCGGGCCAGCCGGCGGTAGGCCTTCTTGACCTCGTCCGGGCTGGCGTCGCGGCGGACGCCGAGGGTCGCGTAGTAGTCGTTGGCCACTTACGACCCCGCCAGGATCTGTCCGACGTAGCGTGCCACTGCCCGTACCGCTCCCATCGTGCCGGGGTAGTCCATGCGTGTAGGCCCGAGCACTCCCAGCCGGGCCAGGGTCATGTCGCCGACCCCGTAATCGGCGACGACCACCGAGGTCGATCGGAGCCCCTCGTCGGGGTTCTCGGTGCCGATCCGCACCGTAACTGTAGAGGAGTCGCCCGTCTCCCCGAGCAGCCTCATCAGGACCACCTGCTCCTCCAGCGCCTCGAGCACCTCGCGCAGGCTCTGCGAGAAGTCCACCGCCGCCAGGTTGGCCGCGCCGGCGAAGACGATCTTCTCATCGTGCTTCTCCACCAGCGTCTCCAGCAGCACCGAGAGCACGGCGGCCGTCACCGGCCGGTCCTCGGGCTGCACCCGGTCCGGCAGGTCGGCCACCGCGGCCGGGACCTCGCCGAGCCCGCACCCGTCCAGGCATGTGTTGAGCAACGCCCGCAGGTGCCCGATCGATTCCTCGGACAGCTGCGCGGGCGCCTCGATCAAGCGCTGCTCGACCCGCCCGGTGTTGGTGATCAGGACCAGCAGCAGCCGGTGGTCGGCCACCGGGACCAGTTCGACGTGCCGGACCGACGAGCGGGTGAGCGAGGGGTACTGCACCACCGCGACCTGCCGGGTGAGCTGGGCCAGCAGCCGCACCGTGCGGCCGACCACGTCGTCGAGGTCGTAGGCGCCGGTGAGGAAGGTCTCGATCGCGCGGCGCTCCGCGCCCGACAGCGGCTTGATCGTCGACAGCCGGTCGACGAACAGCCGGTAGCCCTTGTCGGTCGGGACGCGGCCCGCGCTGGTGTGCGGCTGGTGGATGTAGCCCTGCTCCTCCAGCACCGCCATGTCGTTGCGGATCGTCGCCGGGGACACGCCGAGGTTGTGCCGGTCGACCAGCGTCTTGGACCCGACCGGCTCGTTGGTGGACACGTAGTCCTCGACTATGGCCCGCAGGACCGCGAGTTTCCTGTCGTCGAGCACGTGGTCACCTCCTCTGCCCCCGGTACTGGCACTCCATACTTCCGAGTGCCAAGTGTACGGCCAGGCGAGCCGCATTCGGAGATGCCGGACCGCCCGGGCTCTCGTTAGAGTCCTGAACGTGCAGAGCAAGGACTACGGCGACGACGTTCTGGCGGGCGACTGGCGGCGGCCCCGCAAGGGGACCATCCCGGAGATCCCGGCCGAGAACGGCCTGGTCGCCGAGGACCCGGACAGCGGATTCTGCGGCGCCGTGGTCGGATGCGACAAGTTCGGCGTCACGCTCGAGGACCGTTTCGGCAAGCGGCGCGTGTTCCCGCTCGCCAAGGCGGGGTTCCTCATCGACGGCCGGCCGGTGACGCTCGTCCGTCCCACCGGAGCGGCGCCGGGGTCCCCGGGCGGCGCGGGTGGAGCCGGCGGCGGCCAGGGTCGGCCGGTGCGGTCGGCGTCCGGGTCGATCGCCGTGCGGGGCCTGCGCGCACAGGTCGCCAAGGAGAGCCGCATCTACGTCGAGGGCGTCCACGACGCGGAGCTCGTCGAGAAGATCTGGGGCCACGACCTGCGCGTGGAAGGCGTCGTCGTGGAGTACCTGGAGGGCGTCGACGACCTCCCGGCCATCGTGGACGAGTTCGCGCCGGGCCCGGGACGCCGCCTGGGGGTGCTGGTCGACCACCTCGTCGAGGGCTCCAAGGAGAGCCGCATCGCCGCTCAGGTGTCCTCGCCCCACGTGCTCATCACGGGCCACCCCTTCATCGACATCTGGGAGGCCGTCAAGCCTTCGACGGTGGGAATTTCCGCGTGGCCGCGCGTCCCCCGCGGCGTACCCTGGAAAGAAGGTGTGCTCACCGCGCTCGGCTGGGGGGACGACGTGCGTGCCGGATGGAAACGGATCCTCGGATCGGTCGCCACCTACACCGACCTGGAACCCTCCCTCCTGGGCCGTGTCGAAGAGCTCATCGACTTCGTCACCGCGCCGGAGCCCTGAACCTCCTGACCGCACCGCGCCATCCAAGGGGTGGCGGCACCTATCTATCTCCATATCGCCAACTGCCCGATCAGTCCCCGCGCCTTAGATCGATCGCCTCCGTCAGCGACCCCCACGAGGAGAACGCGATGTCGTACGGGCCTCCGGAACAGCCAGGGTACGGACAGCAGCAGCCGGGCCACGGTCAAGCCCCGCACGGGCACGATCCCTACGGGCAGGACCCGTACGGGCAGGGCGCCGGGGGGCAGAACCCCGGCCAAGGCCAGCAGCCCGGGTACGGTCAGGCGCCCGGGTACGGACAGGCCGGTCACGACCCCGGCTACGGGGCCTACGGGCAGGCTCCGGGGTACGGTCAGGCCCCGGCCTACGGCGGCCAGATGCAGCCCTACGGCGCCCCCTATGGGCAGGGCGCGACGTCCGACGAGCGCACCTGGGCCCTCATGGGCCATCTGGGGCAGTTCCTGCTGGGGTTCATCGCCCCGCTGCTGCTCTTCCTGATCAAGAAGGACGAGTCGGCGTTCCTGCGCCACCACGGCGCCCAGGGCCTCAACCTGGCGATCAGCCAGACCGTCTACCTGATCGTCAACCTGGTGCTGAGCGTGGTCACGCTCGGGATCTGGCTCATCCCGACGCTGGCGCTGGGCGTGGCGCAGATCGTCTACCTGATCCTGGCCGCCGTGGCGGGCAACCGCGGCGAGTGGTACACCTTCCCGACCATCATGGCCTGGCCCATGATCAAGTAGGCCGCGGACCTGGTCGGGCACGCCCCGGCCCGGCCCGGCCCGGCCCGGCGCGGCCGGTCAGGTGAGGTCGCGGACGACGGCGTCGGCGAGCAGGCGGCCGCGCAGGGTGAGGACGGCGCGGCCCCGCTCGTACGGGCCGGGCTCGACGAGGCCGTCGGCGATGGCGCGCCGTACCGCCGCGTCGTCCAGCAGGCCGGCCGGGCAGCCCTCGGCCAGCCGCAGTTCCAGCATGACGCGCTCGATGTGCCGGTCATCGTCGTCCAGGACCTCGCGGGCGTGCGCGGGCGTGACCTTCTCGGCCAGCCGGGCGGCGTACGCGGCGGGATGCTTGACGTTCCACCAGCGGGTGCCGCCCACGTGGCTGTGCGCGCCGGGCCCGACGCCCCACCAGTCGGCGCCGGTCCAGTAGAGGAGGTTGTGGCGGCAGGCGGCGTCCGGGGTCGCGGCCCAGTTGGAGATCTCGTACCAGCTCAGCCCCTGGGCGGACAGCAGTTCGTCTGCCATGAGGTAGCGGTCGGCCATCGCGTCGTCATCGGGCGGGGTCAGTTCCCCCCTCCGCACCTGCGCGGCCAGGCGGGTCCCCTCCTCCACGATCAGCGCGTAGGCGGACACGTGGTCGGGGCCTGCCGCCAGCGCCGCCTCCAGGGAGGCCCGCCAGTCGTCATCGCTCTCACCCGGAGTGCCATAGATCAGGTCCAGGTTGATGTGCTCGAAGCCGGCCTTGCGCGTCCAGTCGACGACCTGGGGGATCCGGCCCGGGGTGTGGGTGCGGTCCAGGACGGCCAGCACGTGCTCGCGCGCGCTTTGCATGCCGTACGAGACGCGCGTGAACCCGTTCTCCCGCAGGCGTTCCAGGTAGCGGTCGTCCACCGATTCCGGGTTGGCCTCCGTGGTGATCTCGGCGTTCCCGGCCAGGCCGAACTCGGCGTCGATGGCCCCGAGGATCCGCCCCAGGTCTTCGGGAGGCAGCAGGGTGGGTGTGCCTCCCCCCACGAACACCGTTTCCACGGGCAGGTCCGCGTCGCCCAGCACACGGCGGGCCAGCCGTACCTCCTCGATCGCCGTCTCGGCATAGGAGTCACGGCTCGCCCCGGGGCCGAGCTCTGTGGCGGTGTAGGTGTTGAAGTCGCAGTAGCCGCACCGCGTCACGCAGAACGGGACGTGCACGTAGAAGGCGAACGGCCGCTTCCCCAGCCCGTCCAGGGCGCTCAGGGGCAGCGCACCATCGGCGGGTACCGGGTCACCGTCGGGCAGGGTAGAGGGCACCCTTCAAGTCTGCCCCGCCCGACGCCCTGCTCCGTCCCGCGCCGCCGCGTCCAAGGCGAGCCGACCAGGGCCCAGGGATACACAGCGCCCGGCCGGCGGCCCCGGGGGCGGGCGCTTCTGCCGTTAGCGGCGTGGCCTGAGGGTCGTGATGCCGTGGGCGCCCTCGCCCAGCTTGTCGCGGAGCCAGCCGGGGATGTGCTCCTCCGAACGGGGGAAGCGTTCGAGGTCGAGGGCGTAGGCGGACGGGGTCAGAGGCGGTCTGAACTCGGGTTCGCCGTCGTAGTCGAACTCGGCGCTGAACCGGCCGCCGCGCTCGATGTCCAGCCGCGCGGTGAACCACGCGCCCTGCCCCCGCCGGTACATCACGCGGCGCAGCTCGTCCATCCTGCCGACCGCCTGGCCCGGCGGCATGGCGGCGCGGCTCTCGCCCCCCGCGCCGACCACCTCGAACGAGGCGCTGTCGATGCCCACGGTCGCGCGGAACTCGAATCCGAGCCGTTCCCACCCGCTGGGGGCGGCCGAGCGCAGCGCGCGGACGGCGCCGTTCACCGCTGCCCGCTCCTTGGGAGAGCGCAGCACCTGCTCGGAGTGGGTCACGATCGAACCTCCGGAACCATAGTGGCCACTGCCCCGACCGTACCGATCCGGGGTCCCGCGCCAAGCGACCGCCGCCGTGTCGTGGCGAACCTTGGCTCCGGCAAGGTCTTTTGGACGGATAGGGTCGCCGGGTGGCTGATCAGGGGGCGGTGAAGTACGGGCGGGTGCCCACGCGCGTGCTGCTGTACGGCGAGCCGGAGGGCTGGGGCTACACGGTCGTCGACCAGCACGAGGGCGAACAGCACTTCCCCCTGAGCGGACCGGGCGTCTCCTGGCAGCCTCCAGGGCGGGCCGAACGCGACCCCGAACCCCCGTGGTGGCGGCACCGCCTGGGAGAGACGGCCGAAACCCTGCGCGACCACATCGGACGGGCGCTCACCGACCAGACCTTCCTCGAACTGGGCGCGGAGGCGCAGATCGCATGGTTCGCGGTGGACGACCCCACCTCCTGGGAAGGCCTGGTGACGCTGGGAGACCCCGACCCCGCACGGTTCCCGGGCAAGGTGCCGCCCTTCGTGGTGACCCTGGAGCCTGGACGCGGCGCCGTGCTCCCGAACGCCCACCTCCTCTTCTCGACGCTGGCCTCCGACGCGTGGACGACCCTGAACGCCGTGTCCGAACAGTGCGGCACCCCTGCGCCCAAGGCGTCCTTCCTCTGCGGGTACACCGACCACCGCAGCGTCCGTATCGGCCGGGGCGGTCTCCACGTCTCCACGCTGTGCCTGGAGGACGACACCGAGCGGATAGCCGAGATCCACGGCTCCCTGGGCCCGGGCTGGAGCGGCAACCCGGAACTGCGGCTACGGCTGGACGGCATCGACCTCCTGAACGAACCCGCCGACGATGTCGTCGCGTTGTTCCGCGGCCTCGGCCATGACGTCGCTCCCAAGGGCCGTTACGGCTTCCACGTCCCCGCCATGGGATTGACCCTGCACCGTCCGGACGCCGCCACCGCCGGCAACGGCGGCGGCCCGGCGAATCCCGAGGAGCGCTTCACCGGTGCGTCGCTGAGTTTCCCCAGCACTCCGGCGTTCTGGTTCCTGAACCGCTAACGCCATCCCCGGACGCCCCCAGGCGACGCCACGGCCCCGACACCCACGAGGGACCCGTTCGTCACCTGACCGCAATCCTGGGTCCTTAGGTTCGCGGCCCATGAGAGCCCGTGCGCGTGACACCGCCGCCCTCGCCCTCCTCGTCGCCGGCGGCGTGCCCCTGCTCGTCCACTCCCCCGCCCTCGCCTCCGCTCCGGGCACCCTCGTCGTCGAACGCGACGGCCCCGCACGCACCATTCCGTTCACGGCGGCCCGGGACGGTGAGGCGGTCATCCGGTTCGCCGCGGCCGCTCCCGCCGTCTCCTGGGCCCGCCAGGGCGCCGAATCGGCCGTCCTGGCGATCGACGTGGACGGCCGCCATGTCACCGATCTCGTCGTCCCCGGCCTCGAGGCGGTCCCGCGAAGCCTCGGGCTCGGCCACGTGCGGCAGGGCGAGCACCGGGTGACCCTGCGGTTCCTCAACGCCAGCGCGCCCGCCGCACGGCGCGTCACCCTCGCACGGCCGAAGGTGCACATGCCCACGGCCGACCAGACCGCCCTCCGGCACGCCCCCGTCGTCGTGGGACGAACCGGGTGGCCCTTCGGCGACCCTTACCAGAACGTCCGCACCGACACCCCGCTCATCGCCTGGCACGAGTCACGGCCCGCGGCCACGGCAGGCCACCGCGTCCTGGAGTACTCGGTGGTGTGGAGCAACGAGGACGGCGGCACCGACAGCCCCGCCCTGATGGCCAGGTGGGGGCGCACGACCGACGTGGAGTGGGTCTACCGGGTCGAGGTGGACGAGACCGGCCGCAGGGTCGAAGGGACCGGCGTCTACCAGGGGCCCCAGCACCTGACGCTGAAGTTCACCGGACGCTACGAGGGCGACCATCCCGTCCTGCAGACCTGCACGTCCAACAACAACATGTGCGATGTCATCTCGCCCGGGGCGCCCCTGCGGTTCCTGCCCGACGCCTCCAGGACGCGCCCCGCCGACCGCGCACGCGAGGTCGTCATGGACCGCGAGCCCTGGACGTACCGCGTCATGGCCCAGGAGATGCTGCGCGAGGGACGCGTGGAGAAGCCCTCGGACCCGGACACCCGCGAGGTCGGAAACCCGCGCACCTACCTGTTCGTGGAGCTGGCCAAGAAGACCGGTGGCCCGACCCAGGGTTGGGGCTCGGCCCCAGGGGTGACCCTCGGCGTGCGGCTCAAGGACGACACCTCCCGCCTCTACCGTTCCGACCACGGTGAACGCACCTGGTCGATCGAACGCGACGGACCCGCCGCCACCACGATCGAACTGCCCGCGGGCACCACCGTGGACGACATCGCGGGCATCGAGGCCGTCCGGCAGCCCGTGGGCCTGGGCGACAACGGCGCCCCGGCCACGGTCACCGCACTCCACCGGGGCTTCTTCCTCGGCAGGACCTACCTTCCCCGGCCATCGGCCATCACCTGGAACGGATCCGTCACCCTGACCCCGCAGACCCCGGTGGCGACGCTCTGGCGAAGGTGAAACCCCAAGAATCAGCAAAGCCGACGAAACCGGCAGGCGTTCGCCGAAGTCGATCGAGACCGATCGGAAAGGGTGAACTTCCGGCGCCTCCGGGGAGTCATAGAATTCACCAAAGGTCTCAATTCAGAGCCAGAGCGTTCCGCAACGCCAAGCGGACTCGGAGAGGACACGCGCCATGGCCTACGGGCCTCCCCCGTCGCCCGGCTACGGTCAGCAACCAGGCTGGCAGCAGCCGCCTCCTGGAGGCACGCCCCCCATGCAGGGGCACTACGGCCAGGTGAGTCACGACGACAAGACCTGGGCCCTGATGGCCTACGTCGGCCAGTTCCTGGTGGGCGCGATCGCTCCCGCGGTCGTCTTCTTCGGCAAGGGCCGCTCGGCCTTCGTCCGCCGCCACGCCGCGCAGGGCCTCAACATGGGCCTCGCCGCCATCGCCGTGTGGATCCTCGGAGGGCTGCTCTCCCTGGTCTTCGAGCCGTTCATCTGGCTGCCGCTGGTGTTCACCGCCGCCGTCATGTTCTTCCTGGTGTTCGCGGCCAGGGCGGCCAACCGGGGCGAGTTCCGCCCTGTCCCGTCCGTGGTGGCCTGGCCCCTGTTCAAGACCAGGTGACCCCTTAGCCGGGCCGCACACGCCCCTGCCCAGGCGGGCAGGGGCGAGCGCTCTCAGGCAGCTCAGAGGAACGCGGCCTCAGGACGCCTCGACCTCGACGGGACGGCGCGACCTGTCCTCGCCGTCGTCCAGGGCGTGCTCCTCGACGTCCCGGCACTCCTCCTCCACGTCGCGCCCGCGCCCTTCGGGCCCCGGACGGCGCGCGGGGCCGGGCAGGACCGTCATCGTGCCCGGCTCGCCCGGCGGCTGGTCGAGGCGCACGACGCGGCCCGGATAGGCCCGGGCCGCGATCTCCACGTCCCGCTCGTCCCAGGCGCCGTAGAAGACCGGGCAGCCGTCCCAGAGCTCGACCTTCTCCGCGCCGGTCGGCCAGCGCCGCCCGAAGGAGTCGATGAGGATCGGCTCCTCGCTGCCCGGCAGGTCGGGGCCCGCGGCGTGCGTCGTCACCTGCTCGGACAAGGCGATCATCCTCCTGGGGGCGACCCGGCGCGGCAGCCGGGCGAAGATCTGGTCGGGGGCGATGGAGATCGGGAACGGGCGGGTCAGCGTGCGGGTCTCGCCCCACGCGACACGGGCCTCCTCGGCGTACCGGGCGTCGTCGCCCAGCTCGAACACCACGACCTCGGGCTCGTCGTCGCGGACGTCCACCACCCAGTACGAGGGCACTCCGAACCGCTCGTACAGGGCCTTCTTGGGTCCGAGATCGATCGCGCGCGAGATGTCCGAGGTCACCTCGACGGCCAGCAGCGGCGGCCCCAGCACCGAGCACGCCGACGCCCCGGCACGGTCCTTCCGGAACACCGCGAGATCACAGCGCGCCCAGGTGCCCTCGCCGAGCCGCAGCCCGGCACCCGTCGCCGACCTCTGATCCGCCTTCTCCGCCAGCCCCACCGGCACTACCAGGGCGGCCACGAGAACCTGATGCAGCAACGTGTGGTTCACGACTCCCAGTGTCCTCCCGTGGACACAAGGTCACCGTCACTTTGCCAATTCAAGGGAAACAGCCACGCACCCACCCACGTCCACCTTGTCTGACCAGCGAAAAGACCGGAGACAAGGGGAATGGGCCACCGGCAGCAAAGACCTACAAACCCCTACACGCCCGCCAAAACCCAAGAATCGCGCAAACGGCCCAAACCGTTCAAACAGGCATCCGGGTGCCCCCGCACAGCCCGGTGCCGGGGGGCGGTCGTCCTACTTCTTGCCCTTGTCCGCCGGGGACGCCTCGCCGGTGGACAGGGCGGCGACGAAGGCCTCCTGCGGCACGTCGACCCGGCCGATCGTCTTCATCCGCTTCTTGCCCTCCTTCTGCCTCTCCAGGAGCTTGCGCTTACGGGAGATGTCGCCGCCGTAGCACTTGGCCAGGACGTCCTTGCGGATGGCGCGGATGTTCTCGCGGGCGATGATCCGGGCGCCGATGGCGGCCTGGATCGGCACCTCGTACTGCTGCCGCGGGATCAGTTCCTTGAGCTTGGAGGTCATCATCAGCCCGTACTCGCGGGACTTGTCGCGGTGGACGATCTGGCTGAAGGCGTCCACCGACTCGCCCTGCAGCAGGATGTCGACCTTGACCAGGTCGGACTCCTGCTCGCCGCTGGGCTCGTAGTCGAGCGAGGCGTAGCCCCGCGTGCGCGACTT
Source organism: Actinomadura rugatobispora (assembly GCF_042656285.1). Taxonomy (GTDB): domain Bacteria; phylum Actinomycetota; class Actinomycetes; order Streptosporangiales; family Streptosporangiaceae; genus Spirillospora; species Spirillospora rugatobispora. The sequence continues at coordinate 22,240 of NZ_JBHSON010000094.1, forward strand.
CAGCTGGTCGAAGAAGTCGAAGATGATCTCCGCGAGGGGCAGCGTGTAGCGGATCTCGACCCGGTCCTCCGACAGGTAGTCCATGCCCAGCAGCACGCCCCGGCGCCCCTGGCACAGCTCCATGATCGCGCCGATGTGCTCGCTGGGGGACAGCAGCGTCGCCTTGACCACCGGCTCGTACACCGTGCCGATCTTGCCCTCGGGGAACTCGCTCGGGTTGGTGACGACGTGCTCGGTGCCGTCCTCCATGACCACCCGGTAGACCACGTTCGGCGCGGTCGAGATCAGCGACAGGCCGAACTCGCGCTCCAGCCGCTCCCGGACGATCTCCATGTGCAGCAGCCCGAGGAAGCCGCAGCGGAACCCGAAGCCCAGCGCGGCCGAGGTCTCCGGCTCGTAGATCAGCGCGGCGTCGTTCAGCCGCAGCTTGTCGAGGGCGTCCCGCAGCTCGGGGTACTGGTCGCCGTCCATCGGGTACAGGCCGGAGAACACCATCGGCTTGGGGTCCTGGTAACCGCCCAGCGCCTCGGGCGCCGCCCGCGAGGCGAGGGTCACGGTGTCGCCGACCCGCGCCTGCCGGACGTCCTTCACCCCCGTGATCAGGTAGCCGACCTCGCCGACGCCCAGGCCCGCCACCGGCTTGGGCTCGGGCGAGATCACCCCGACCTCCAGCGTCTCGTGCGCGGCGCCCGTGGACATCATCAGGCTCTTCTCGCGCCGGGACAGATGCCCGTCCATGATCCGCACGTAGGTGACCACGCCGCGGTAGGTGTCGTAGACCGAGTCGAAGATCAGCGCGCGGGCCGGGCCGTCGGGGTCGCCGACCGGGGCCGGCACCGTCTCGACGATCCGGTTGAGCAGCTCGGGGACGCCCTCCCCGGTCTTGCCGGACACGCGCAGCACGTCCGAGGGGTCGCAGCCGATGATCCCGGCCAGCTCCTCGGCGTACTTGTCGGGCTGCGCCGCGGGCAGGTCGATCTTGTTCAGCACCGGGATCAGGTGCAGGTCGGCCTCGATCGCCAGGTACAGGTTGGCCAGGGTCTGCGCCTCGATGCCCTGCGCCGCGTCCACCAGCAGCACCGCGCCCTCGCACGCCGCCAGCGAGCGCGACACCTCGTAGGAGAAGTCGACGTGCCCGGGGGTGTCGATCAGGTTGAGGACGAAGTCCGTACCGTCCGCGCCGGTCCAGGGGAGCCGCACGGCCTGGCTCTTGATCGTGATCCCGCGCTCGCGCTCGATGTCCATGCGGTCGAGGTACTGCGCGCGCATCTGCCGTTCCTCGACGACCCCCGTGAGCTGCAGCATCCGGTCGGCGAGCGTCGACTTGCCATGGTCGATGTGCGCGATGATGCAGAAGTTGCGGATGATCGCGGGGTCGGTCTTGTTGGGCTCAGGCGCTGGCACCGGGGTCCGTTCGCAAACTCACTGGTGGACAGGGAACGATGGCATGGTCAGCCGTATCCCATGGTCCCATGCCCGGCTCGATGCTCCGTACGCGGGCGGGTTTGGGCCCGTGCCGCGTGATTGGTAGGCTGTGCGACTGCGTGTGGCGTACCGTCGTGCCTCGGGGCACCGTCGCCCCGTCTATCGAACGTTGGAGCCTGCCGCCCGCTGCGCGGCAGGCGAGGATCGCAACCAAGGCTGAGGCACTACGACGTGGCTAACATCAAGTCCCAGATCAAGCGCAACAAGCAGAACGAGAAGGCCCGCCTGCGCAACAAGGCCGTCAAGTCCGAGCTGAAGACGGCGATCCGCAAGTTCCGCGAGGCCGCCGACGCCGGCGAGGTCGAGAAGGCCGTGGTCGCCCAGCGCGACGCCGCCCGCAAGCTCGACAAGGCGGTCAGCAAGGGCGTCATCCACAAGAACCAGGCCGCCAACCGCAAGTCGGCGATCGCCAAGCGCGCCGCCGCGCTCCAGGCCTGAGACAGACTCCTGTACGGCCGGGGCCGCCCCTGAAAGCGACCCCGGCCCACAGTGCTGCTCTTCGTCCCCGCCCGGACTCAATTCCGCGCCGGATCAGCGGCCATGGGTCGCCGCGTAAATGAACTGCTCGCGGGGCCCTTTACGGCTACGGTCATCACCATGGACGAGCGCCGCCTGGTGAAGGTCTCCAAGTACCTCTCCAAACACCTGCGGCACCAGCCCGAGCGCATAGGACTCACTCTCGATCCGGCCGGTTGGACCGACGTCGACGACCTGCTCCGGGCGGCCGCCGCGCACCGCTTCCCCATCACCCGGGACGAGCTCGACCATGTCGTGGCGGCCAACGACAAGCGGCGCTTCGCCTTCGACGACACCGGCGAACGGATCCGCGCGAACCAGGGCCACTCGATCCCGGTCGACCTCGGTCTTCCGGTGACGGAGCCGCCGCCCGTCCTGTACCACGGCACGGCGGGGCCCGCGCTGTCCGAGATCCGCCGCGACGGCCTGCGCCCGATGCGCCGCCACGCCGTCCACCTCTCCCCCGACCGGGAGACCGCGACCCGCGTCGGCGCCCGCCGCGGCCGGCCGGTCATCCTCACGATCGACGCCGCGGGCATGGCCGCCGCGGGCCACGAGTTCCGCGTCAGCACCAACGGCGTCTGGCTCGTCGACATCGTCCCCCCGGAGTTCCTCACCATCCCCTGAACGAACGGACTCGCGATGCGCTTCGAGATCACCGTGGACATCGACGCCCCCATCGAGACGGTCTGGGGCCACCTCGTCGACGTCGAACGCTGGCCTCAGATGACCGAGTCGATCACCCGTGTCGAGCGCCTCGACGACGGCCCGTTCGGAAAGGGCTCGAAGGCCCGAGTCCACCAGCCCAAACTCCCGGCGGCCGTCTGGACGGTCACCGACTTCGATCCCGGCCGCGCCTTCACCTGGGAGTCCCGCAGCGCCGGAGTGGTCACGACGGGCGCTCACATCCTCACCGAGTCCGCCGGCACGGTCTCCGCCCGCCTCACCCTCGACCAGAAGGGCCCCGCCGCCCCCTTGATCGGCCTCCTGTACGGCCGCCTGACCCGCCGCTACGTAACCATGGAAGCCGAAGGCCTGAAAACCATCTCCACCCCCCAAACGTAACCCCACCCCAAAAAGCCCCACGAACGCGCTACCGCAAAGCACACGCACACGGTGCCGGACGGCACGCAGACCTGATGCCGGGAAAGCACGCACACGCGCTACCGCAAGACACGCAGACCTGACAGCCGCAAGGCACACGGACCTGGTGCCCGCCAGGCACGCAGACGTGGCACCCGGAAGGCATGTGGACGTGGCGCCCAGAAGGCACACGGACGTGGCACCCGGAAGGCATGTGGACGTGGCGCCCAGAAGGCACACGGACCTGGTGCCCGCAAGGCATGTGGACGTGGTGCCGGAAGGCACGGGGTGAGAGTGGTAGGAGGGGGTCGGCGGGCGGTCAGCGGGATTGGCGGGCGGCGACGATGTCGGCGACCGTTTTCTCCAGGGCGTAGGCGGGGTCGGCGGCGCCTCCCTTGACCTGGGCGTCCGCCTCGGCGACGGCGCTGAGGGCGCGGGCCACGCCGTCTCCCGACCAGCCCCGCAGCTGCCGCTGCACCCGGTCGATCTTCCAGGGCGGCATGCCGAGATCCTTGGCGAGGGCCGCGCCCCGGGCTCCTCGCGGGGCTCCGCCGACCTTGGCCAGGCCTCGAACGCCCTGGGCGAGCGCGCTCACGATCAGCACCGGTGCGACGCCGGTCGCCAATGCCCAGCGCAGTTGTTCGAGCGCCTCGGCCAGTTGCCCCTCGATCGCCTTGTCGGCGACGGTGAACCCGCTGACCTCGGCCCGCCCCCGGTAGTACCGGGCGACGGCCGCGTCGTCGACCTTGCCCCCGGTGTCGGCGACCAGCTGGCTGCAGGCACCGGCCAGTTCCCGCAGGTCGTTGCCCACAGCGTCGAGCAGGCTGCGGGCCCCGTCCGGCGAGATCTTCCCTCCGGCGCGCCGGATCTCGCCGCGCACGAAGTCGATCCGCTCCCCCACCTTGGTGACCTTGGGGCACGACACCTTCCGCGCACCGGCCTTGGACAGGCCGTCCACCAGCGCCTTGCCCTTGGCCCCGCCGTGGTGGACGGCGACCAGCGCGACATCCTCCGCGGGCCGCTTGGCGTATGCGAGAACCTCGGCGGTGAGGTCCTTACCCAGGTCCTGGCCTGAGCGCAGGACGAGGACCTTGCCGCCGCCGAACAGGGAGGGGGAGGTCAGCTCGGCCAGCCGGCCGGGTTCGAGCCCGCCCGGCCCCAGGTCGATCACCTCGGTCTCGGGGTCCTCGGCGCGCGCGGAAGCGACGATGTCACCGATCGCCCGTTCCACGAGCAGTTCTTCGTCTCCCACGATCAGGGTGATGGCATCAGCTGGCACCCCAGCAGCATGCCACGCCGCGCTCCCTGTTCACGCCCTCGCCGCCGACCGGGCATCGTTTCAGCGGCGGGTGACCACGGACAGGCCGGTCGCGGTCCGGACGACGGCTATGTCTCCGCTCTGGTCGGTGCGGTGGATGCGGGCGCCCTGGGTGCGGAGCAGGGCGAGCGTGGGCGGGGACGGATGGCCATAGTCGTTCTCCTTTCCGGCGGAGATGATGGAGATCGAGGGGCGGGCGGCGGCGAAGAAGGCCGGATCCTGGCTGCGCGAGCCGTGGTGCGGGACCTTCAGGACGTGGACGGGCGGCACGCTCGGGGCCAGTGCCCGCTGGGCGTCGATCTCCGCGTCGCCTGCCAGGAGTGCGCTGAAGCCGGGGCTTCGGGCGACGAGCACGATGCTCGCGTTGTTCATCTCGGTGCCGTCGTCGGACGGGGACAGCCGGGGCGTGGCCGGGGGCGGGCCCAGGACCGTCAGGCTGAGCCGTCCGATGTCCCAGCGTTGCCCGGCCAGGGCAGGCCGTACGGTCAGGCCCCTCGTATAGCGGGCTTCGCGACCGAACCCGGAAGGCGTGATCAGTGCCATGCGGACGGTCCTGCCGCGTCTCACGCCCGCGGTGCCGCCGATGTGGTCGGCGTGCGGGTGGGTGAGGACCAGTATGGAGATCTCCTTCACGCCGAGACGTTTCAGGCAGCCGTCGACGGGCCGGGGGTCTGAGCCGGTGTCGACGACGACGCCGCTGCCCGTCCCGCTGGCGAGGACCAGGGCGTCGCCCTGACCGACATCGCAGGCGACCATGGCCCAGCCGGGCGGCGGCCATCCCGGGGCGGCCACGCGGAGGGCGATGACGGCGATCATCACTCCGGCCATGACGGCGACGGCGATCAGGCGCAGCCGGCGGCTCCGCAGGACGAGTAACGCCACGGCGGCGGCGATGATCAGGCTCGCCGCGCCCAGGCCTCCGCCGCGCCACGGGATGGTCGCGTACGGGAGGTCCGCCGCGGTCCGGGCGATGCCCGCGATCCAGCCGACCGCGAACCCGGCAGGCCAGACCAGGAGCCGGGCCGGCGGCATCGCGACGAGGGCGACGACCGCCGCGAGGGCGCCCAGCAGCGTGGCGGGGGCGACGGCGGGAGCCGCCAGCAGGTTGGCGACGATGGCGATCACTCCCACCTCTCCTGAGAGCATGACCAGTACCGGGGCGACGGCGACCTGCGCTGCGGCGGCGACCGCGAGGGCGTCGGCGATGGGGCCTGGGACGCGGGTCCTGAGCCGTTCCCGCCACGGAGGCGCGAGGAGCAGGAGTCCCGCCGTGGCGAGCACCGACAGGATGAAGCCGTACGAGCGGGCCAGGGCCGGATCGATGAGCACCAGGATCAGCACGGCGGCGCCGAGCGCGGGTAGCCCTTGGCGGCGCCGGCCGGTCACCAGGGCGAGCAGTCCGACGAGGCCCATGACCGTGGCCCGCAGGACGCTCGGCTCAGGCCGTGCCACCACGACGAACGCCAGGACGGCCGCCACCGCGAGGACCGGTGCGTGGAACCGCCCCAGCCCGGCGAGCCTGCAGAGCCCCAGGACCGCCCCGATGATGATCGCCAGGTTGGCCCCGGAGACGACCAGCAGGTGGGCCAGGCCCGAGGTGCGGAAGTCCTCCGCCAGTTCGGGGGTGAGCCGCGAAGTGTCGCCCACGACCATGCCGGGGAGGACGCCCCGCTGGTCGGGCGGCAGCCGCTCCGTCGCCTGGCGCAGGCGCGCCCGTACCGTCTCGGCGGCGCGCTGCACGGCCGAGGGGCCGCCGAGCGTGGCCGGCGGGCCACGGACGAACACGGTGGCCGCCAGTAACTCGGCCCGCCGGGGCGGCGCCGCACGTCCGTTCAGCCGCACCCGCTGGCTGGGCAGCAGCCCGAGCCAGCGCCGGTCGTCCGCGATCAGGAGCACCGGCACGCGGACGTGGATCCGGCGGTCGCGGACAATGACCGCCTCGACTCTGGCCCGCGCCAGGATGGTCGGGCGGCCGGGCCGGACCACCGCCTGCGGTTCCGTGGTCAGCACGGCCTCGACGATGGCGTGCGCGTGGTCGCCGGCCAACTCTCGTACCGGGCCCGAGCCCACTGCGGAGGCGCGCAGGCCCACCGCCGCGGACGACGCCGCGACGCAGGCGAGCATCACGCCCGCCACGAGACGCCCCGAGCGCCCACGCATTCCCGACGCGAGGCTTCTGCCAAACCCGTGCAGCCTGCGCCTGATGTCGAGCGCTGGGGTATTTCCCCCTCTCCAGGAACTGGACTCTTGCGCGCGACGATTCGGCGGAGGGGCCGGGTGCCTGCCCGTCGTGTCGGAGGGCCGCGCCCACTTGTGCCACAGCGCCGGGCGTCGTGGGTAAAGGAGCGCCAAAGCCGCCACACCTGACACCACCGAGACCGTGAACACCACGACCGGCGACGCGCCAAGCGTGAGGGCGGCGGCCAGCCACGTCGCCAGGGCAGGCCCGACCAGGCGCAGATCATGCTTCGGAGGCTCGTCCTGTGTCATACGCGCACCAGGCTTCTGAGATCGGCGAAACGCCTGGAGCCGATGCCGGACACCTCCTGGAGCTGATCCACGGAACGGAAGGCGCCGTGTTGCGTGCGATAGTCGACGATGCGCTGAGCCAGCACCGGACCGACCCCCGGAAGTTGGTCGAGCTGTTCGACCGTCGCCGAGTTGAGGTCGAGCGGCCCCGCCGTTCCGGGCGCGGCTGCGCCGGAGGACGGCGAGGGGTTGGTGGGTCCAGCCGCTTGGGCGGGTTGCGGGGCGCGTACACCAACGGGGATCTGCTCGCCGTCGACCAACTTCCGGGCGAGGTTGAGGGATCCCGTCGCGGCGCCCGGCCGGACTCCACCGGTGGCTTTGATCGCGTCGGCCACGCGGGAGCCGCTCGGGAGGCTGACCACACCGGGGCGCCGCACCTTGCCGTACACATGGACGACGACCTGCGAACCCTGGGACGCGGGCACGGACGTGGGCGGCGCCGAGGCCAGCGACGGCCCCGCCGCCTGTTCCGGCACGGGTACCGGTTGGGGCTGGGGACGCGCCATCCAGAAGTAGGCGCCAGCAGCAAACGCCGCGACGACCCCGCAGATGACCAGCACGCGCGCTCCGGGAATCCCTGGGTCGAGCCGGTCCCGTCCGAAGGAACCACGGGCGCTTCCAGGAGGCTCCGCTCTCTCCTCTCGTCCCTCGGCCTCCAGGAAATGTGCCTCTTCCCAGTGTCTGACCCCAAGTCGCTGGCCCAGGCGCGACGACGATCTCGTCCGCACTCGCTCATCGGACGATGGCGGCTCCAGCAGGCCAACACCGCCTGTCGCCTCGTTCGACGGCCCCTGCGCCTCCGAACGACTCCACGGCCGTGGGCGGCGCCCTCGATCCTTGGTCTGCTCCTCAACCATCGAAGATCGCCGCAGCGGCCAAGGTCTTGAAGAAGAGCGCGAAACCGCCTCGCTCAACGCCACCGGCTCACCGGAAAGCCCCGGAGTTTCCGCGCCTTCCCCCAGCCGGTCATGCCGCCGAGCCGAGACAGCCGTCGGCGAGGGGCTCGACTCCCCTGACGGCACATCCAGAACTTCGGCGGACTGCGGCGCCCGCGACACGCCCTGGCCGCTCCGGTGGGTCTGCCACTCCTCCGAAGGGGCCTGCGACCCGCCCAAGGAAGACCGCGACACGTCCGACCGGGCCCCTGGCACGTCCGGACCGAATTGCGGCACGTCCAACTGAGCCTCCGGCACATCCAGAGCCGAACCGGACTGCACCCCGCCCGGAGAAGGTCGCGACCAACGCGACTGCGACACGTCCAGACGAGACTCCAACACCTCCGAACGCGACGGCACCGGATCCCGGAAGGGCTCCGAACCCTCGGGTCGGGGCCGCAGCGCACCTGAACCAGGTTGCGGCGACGCCGAACGAGGTTGAGACGTGGCCAGACCCGACTCCAACACCTCCAGACGAGACGGCTCCTCTGGACGAAACCACGGCACCTCCGAACGCGACTGCACCACGTCCCGGTAGGGCCGCGAACCCTCCGGGCGGGGCCGCAGCACACCTGAACCAGATTGCGGCACGTCCGAACGGGGCTGGGACGTGGCCGAACGCGACTGCGGCACGTCCAATGAGGACTGCGGGAGGTTCGAGTCGGTCTCTTGGTCGGTGTGGTCGGGATGAGGCTCTGGATCGGCGGGATCTGGCGCTTCGTGCGACCACCAGGGTGACCATTCCGGAGGAGGCGGTGGAATCACTCCGTCCGAGGTGGCTGGCACCTCCGATGGCATCGGCTCTGGCGAGGTGGTTGGGTCCTGGCCTTCCACCCCAAGTCCGAGTTCGGCTGGTCGCGGGTAATCCGGGAACAGGTGTGGGAGAGAAGAAGGTGATTCCTTCTCTGTCTGTTGCGGGGAATCGGGCTCTTCAGGCGGACGCGGTCGTTCTGGAAGAGCTGGGCTCTGATCTTGGTCTGCCTGGTTTGACCGGGACGGGGATGAACGTAAATGGGCGGCGGGCGGAAGATCGTTCTTTGCAGGTGGGGGCACTGCGGGAACGAGGCGCTGGGTGGTCGGGCGTTTCATTCATCCGACGGTAAGGAGCCGGGCGGGGTAGCGGCAGAGGGCCCGGAAATTGTGGATAACTCTCAGAGATGGGGTGCCACGACGACGCCCAGCATCCCGGGGCCGACGTGGGCGCCGATGACCGGACCGACCTCACCCACGTACACATCCCCCACGTGGGGAATGCGCTCGCGGAGATTCTGGGCGAGGGTTTCGGCTCGGTGGGCCGCGGCGAGGTGCTGGACGCCCAGGTCGACGGGGCGTTCACCCGCCTCGGCCACGGCGAGTTCGGTGAGCCGGGCAAGGGCGCGGGAGGAGGTGCGGACCTTCTCCAGAGGAGCGATCTTGCCGCCGTCAATGCCGAGAAGGGGTTTGACCATGAGGGCGGACCCGAGCAGGGTGGCCGCCGCGCCGATCCGGCCGCCGCGGCGGAGATGCTCGAGGGTGTCGACGTAGAAGAGCGACCGCGACAGCTCCGCGCGGCGTTCGGCGGCGGCGACCACGTCGGCGGCCGTCGCACCGTCGAGGGCGGCCGCCGCGGCGGAGAGGGCGGAGAAGCCCAGGCCGAGCCCGATGGTGCCCGAGTCGACGACATGGACGGGGACGGGGGCGTCCTCGGCGGCCAGACGCGCGGCCTCGACCGTGCCTGACATCGCGGCGGAGAGGTGGACCGAGACGACCGCGCTCGCGCCCCCTCCGGCCGCGGCCTTGAACGCGTGGGTAAAGCGTTCGGGGGCCGGGCGGGATGTGGTGACGGGCTGCCAGTCCTTCAATGCCTGGGCCGCCTCCGCGGTGGTGACCTCGCCTTCGTCCCGCAGCTCGGCGCCGATCGCTATCTGGAGCGGGACGACGGTGAGGCCGTGCCTTTCGGCCAGACCGGGCGGGAGGTAGGCAGTGGAATCCGTGACGACCGCGACCGCGCTTCCCATGGCAGGAGATTACTCCTCGGAACAGGGTTCAGGGTGACCATGATGTATCGCTGTGTAACGGGCGGATAGCCGCGCATCCCCTCTACCCGATGCGGCGGACGCTGAACGCGTAGGGCGTCCTTGGTGGGATCCCGGGCACTCCCGCCGGGCCGCACCGCACACGCGTCCGAACGGGCCAGCCGCTACATCTTCTCCTAGTGGTGGTTCAGCAGCCTCAACGAGCGTGGGAGTGCCGGCACCGACCCTTCTGGCGGGCTGGGGTCAGGCTTGGACGGGGACGCCGCCTCGCCAGACTCTCAGGGCTCGGAGGCCGAAGGCCCACGCGAAGGCGCCCTCGTGGTCGGCGTCCCACAGGACGATGTCGGCCAGCATGCCCGGTGCCAGGGAGCCTCGGTCGCCGACGCGCAGCGCGGAGGCTCCGCCGAGTGTGGCGGCGCGCAGGGCCTCGGTGACGCTCAGGCCGAACATGGCGACCGACAGTCCGATCACCAGGGGCATGGAGGTGATGCCGCACTGGCCCGGGTTGTGGTCGGTGCCGAGCGCGACGGTGACGCCGCGGTCGAGCATGGAGCGGACCGGGGCGGGCGGACGGGCGCTGTTGAGGGCGCTGCCGGGGCAGACGGTCGCGGTGACCCCGGCGTGCGCGAGGGCCTTGATGTCGTCGTCGTTGGCCTGGGTGAGCAGGTCGGCGGACGCGCAGCCCACCTCGGCGGCGACCTGGGCGGCGCCGACGCGCTCGTTGGCGCAGGCGTGCATGCGGGCCTTCAGGCCGGAGCGCTTGCCGGTGAGGAGGAGGGCGCGGGCCTCCTCGGCGGTGAAGTGGCCCTCGTCGCAGTAGACGTCGATGCTGTCGGCGCCGGCGACGGCGGCGTCGCCGGCCCACTGGCGGACGGCCTCGATGTAGTCGCGGCGGCGGCCGAAGAACTCCGGCGGGAGGATGTGGGCGGCCAGGAACGTGGCGTGGATCCTGGGCATGGACGGCTCGCCCTCCAGCGAGCGCAGCATGCGGATGTCGGCCAGTTCGCCGTCGCGGGTGAGGTGGTAGCCGGTCTTGGCCTCGACGGTGGTGGTGCCCGCGAGGATCCACTGGCGGAGGCGTTCGCGGACGCCGTTGCACAGCGTCCAGGGGTCGGTGCCGCGGGTGACGGTCACGGTGGAGTTGACCCCGCCGCCGGCCGCGGCGATCGCCGAGTGGGACGAGCCGCTGGTGCGCATGGCCAGCTCGGCCCAGCGGTTGCCCGCGTACACCGGGTGGGAGTGCGCGTCGATCAGGCCCGGGGTGACCAGCCCGCCGCCGAGGTTCTCCACGTGGTCGACGTCGACGATGTCGTCGATGATGCCGGGCACGCTCTGGGGCAGGTCCGCGGCGGGGCCGGCCCAGACGATCCGGTCGTCGTGGATGAGCACGGCGGCGTTGCTGCAGACGTCGGTGCCCGTCCAGAGTCTTCCGATGTTCGTCAACAGCCGTACCGTCATAGGGTCACCGGCCCGGAGCGGTCGGGGCGCCGTGCGAGGGCGCGGAACGGGTGGCCGTGACGGGGCGGGACGGGCGCCGGTGGAACGCGCCATCCGCCTGCCTGGGCGGCCCGCTGGCCGCCGGGCCGGGGTACGGGCGTGCCATGGCGCGCGGGAGCGGGTTTCCTGCTCGCGGGTCCATACCTGCCATGACGTGGGCCACCTGCTCTCGTTCCGGAATGCCGACTGGGTGCCGGCGATTCACCGCTGGAGGGTCGGGTGATCGGATGATCACCATGAGCAACGAGACCGGAGATATCGGTTTCGTCACGGTAGTGCACTCGAGGCCCGGCGGACAACCTCTGTTCGGCGAACGCGGCCACCGCGGGAAAGGTTCCAGGGGAGCGGGGGGTGGCAGGCTGGGAGGGCCGTGCGTTCACACTGGTCACCGGCGTACGACAACCGGACAATGGTCGCACATTATCAAAAAACCCAAGCACCATCCGGTCATCGTGCATCGCCGCCCTCGCCCCGCCCTGGTCCTATGACCGTACGGATTCCAGGGACGGCGTCAAGCGGAATGCAGAAGCTGTCACCGTTCGGCGACCACCATTCGGTATTTCGTCCGGCTCCTTACCCGAATTTGGATGAGACATAGAGCGACCGTTGGTCTGGCCGAAACCCGGTGGGAGCCCTTCGTCAAACCGGCGGCCGAGCCGCTCGCCTACCGTTCGTACACGAAGAGCGCCGCCCCTCCCGAACGGGGAGGGGTGGCGCCCCAGGGTCGTTCGACGGCCGCACGGCCGCCTGTTCAGAGGGTGGCGGTGGGGGCCAGGTCCTCGTATCGCTCCAGCTCATTGGCCAGGTCCTCGGGCACGCGGGCGTGCAGGACCGTGCCCTCGGCGAGGTGCTCCTGCTTGAGGACCTCGCCGCGCTCGTGTGCGCGCGCGACCAGGTCACCGCGCTCGTACGGCAGCAGCACCCGCATCTCCCGCTCCAGGCCGGGCAGGTCGGCCTCGATGGCCTCGCGGAGCCGGTCGATGCCGAGTCCGGTGCGGGCCGAAACGACCACGCTGTGCGGTTCGCGCAGCTGCAGCCGGGCGATGGCGAGATCGTCCGCGGCGTCCGCCTTGTTGATCACGATGATCTCGGGGATGTCCTGCGCCTCGATCTCGCGCAGCACCTCCCGCACCGCGTCGATCTGCGCCTCGGGGTCGGGGTCGGAGGCGTCCACCACGTGCAGGATCAGCCCGGCGTCGGTGACCTCCTCCAGGGTGGAGCGGAACGCCTCCACCAGCTGGTGCGGCAGGTGCCGGACGAACCCGACCGTGTCGGCCAGGGTGTAGGTCCGCCCGCCCGGGGTCTGGGCCCGGCGGACGGTCGGGTCGAGGGTGGCGAACAGCGCGTCCTCCACCAGCACGCCCGCGCCGGTCAGCCGGTTGAGCAGGGACGACTTGCCCGCGTTGGTGTAGCCCGCGATGGCCACCGCCGGGACCTCGTGGCGGCGCCGCTCGCGGCGCATCGCCTCGCGCCCCTTGGACATGCCCTCGATCTGGCGGCGCAGCTTGGCCATCCGGGTGCGGATCCGGCGCCGGTCCAGCTCGATCTTGGTCTCACCGGGGCCGCGGCCGCCGATGCCCACGCCGCCGGCGGCCCGTCCGCCGACCTGGCGGGACAGGTTGCCGCCCCAGCCGCGCAGCCGCGGCATCAGGTAGCTGAGCTGGGCCAGCTCCACCTGCGCCTTGCCCTCGCGGCTCTTGGCGTGCTGGGCGAAGATGTCCAGGATCAGCGCGGTCCGGTCGATCACCTTGACCTGGACGGTCTCCTCCAGGTGCCGCAGCTGGCCGGGCGCCAGCTCGCCGTCGCAGATGACGGTGTCGGCGCCGGTGGAGATCACGATGTCGCGCAGCTCGGCGGCCTTGCCGGAGCCGATGTAGGTCGCCGGGTCGGGCCGGTTGCGGCGCTGGACGAGAGCCTCCAGCACCTGCGAGCCCGCCGTCTCGGCGAGCAGCGCCAGCTCGCGCAGGGAGTTCTCGGCCATCTCGGCCGTGCCCTCGGTCCAGACGCCGACCAGGACGACGCGCTCCAGCCGGAGCGCGCGGTACTCCACCTCGGTGACGTCGGTCAGCTCGGTGGAAAGGCCCGCCACACGGCGCAGTGCCCGCCGGTCCTCCAGGTCGAGCTCGCCGGTCAGCGGCTCGTCTTCCTCGTACGTACCGGTCACTCGGGGCTCTTGTTCTTCAGGGAAGGCTTCAGTCATATGTCCTCTGTTAAACGCCGCGAAGCGGCTGTGTCTTCCCGGCGATGGTCTCACGCGGGCCCGCGTAGGTCATGCGATTATCCCCGCCGATCCCGCAGCTCACGCCTGCTGGGGCGCGGCGGCCGGTCCCGGTCCCGTCGTGCCTGCACGCCGCTCCGGCTCTTCGCGCGGCGCCTCCGCCGTCCGGCCCTGCCCGGCGGGGCGGTTGGCGGGCGGTGGCTGGGAAGACCTTCCGGGGACGCCGGGATGCTCGGCCGGGGGTGCTTTGACCGGCATCCGTACCGCCAAGTAGCGTTCTTCACACAACAGAAGTCGAATTTCACTATACGAAAGGGCAGGCAGATGGCTGCACCCGAAGGGGTCGAGATCACCGGTACCCTCCGCGACCGATACGACGAGATCCTGACGCCCGACGCGCTCGGCCTCCTCGCCGCCCTGCAGCGGGAGTTCGGCGAGCGGCGCGAGCTGCTGCTGCGGGCCCGGGCCGAGCGCCAGGAGCGGCTGTCGGCGGGCGGCACCCTGGACTTCCTGCCGGAGACCGCCGGGGTCCGGCAGGACGACGCCTGGCGGGTCGCCCAGCCGGCGCCCGGCCTCGAGGACCGCCGGGTCGAGATCACCGGGCCGACCGACCGGAAGATGACCATCAACGCGCTCAACTCGGGCGCCAAGGTGTGGCTGGCCGACTTCGAGGACGCCAACACCCCGCTGTGGGACAACATGCTCCAGGGCCAGCTCAACCTGCGTGACGCCCTCGACCGCACGATCGACTTCACCGACGCCAGGAGCGGCAAGTCCTACGCGCTCAAGGACGACGGCGAGCTGGCGACGATCGTCGTGCGGCCGCGCGGCTGGCACATGGAGGAGAAGCACCTCCTGGTCGACGGCAAGCCGATGTCGGGGTCGCTGTTCGACTTCGGCCTCTACTTCTTCCACTGCGCGCGGCGGCAGTCCGAGAAGGGCAAGGGCCCCTACTTCTACCTGCCGAAGATGGAGAGCCACCTGGAGGCGCGGCTCTGGAACGACGCGTTCAACCTCGCCCAGGACACCCTGGAGATCCCGCGCGGCACCATCCGCGCCACCGTGCTGATCGAGACGATCCCGGCGGCGTTCGAGATGGAGGAGATCCTGTACGAGCTGCGCGACCACTCGGCCGGGCTGAACGCGGGCCGCTGGGACTACCTCTTCTCGGTGATCAAGAAGTTCCGGGACCGGGGCGAGGACTTCGTCCTGCCGGAGCGGAACGCGATCACGATGACCGCCCCGTTCATGCGCGCCTACACCGAGCTGCTGGTGCGCACCTGCCACAAGCGCGGCGCGCACGCGATCGGTGGCATGGCGGCGTTCATCCCGTCCCGGCGGGACGAGGAGGTCAACAAGATCGCGCTGGAGAAGGTGCGGGCGGACAAGACCCGCGAGTCCGGCGACGGCTTCGACGGCTCCTGGGTGGCCCACCCGGACCTGGTCCCGGTCTGCCGGGAGGTCTTCGACGGCGTGCTCGGCGACCGTCCCAACCAGCGCGAGCGGCTGCGCGAGGACGTCCGGGTCTCGGCCGCCGACCTGCTGAACGTGGCCGCGACGCCGGGCGACATCACCGAGGCGGGGCTGCGCAACAACATCGACGTGGCGCTGCGCTACCTGGCGACCTGGCTGGACGGGGCGGGCGCGGTGGCGATCCACAACCTGATGGAGGACGCCGCGACCGCCGAGATCTCGCGTTCCCAGGTGTGGCAGTGGATCTACAACGGGGTCACGCTGAAGGAGGGCGAGAAGGTCACCAGGGAGCTGGTCGAGCGGCTGCTGGAGGAGGAGCTCGGCGCGATCCGCGCCGAGCTCGGCGACGCCTACAACGAGCCGCGCTACAACCAGGCCGTGGCGCTGTTCAAGGAGGTCACGCTCGCCGACGAGTACTCGGAGTTCCTCACGACCCCGGCGTACGAGCGGATGCCCTGAGCGGCGGGCGGACGCCCTGATCGCCCGCGCCCGCGCCGCCGGGCTGGCCCCGCCGAGGCGAGGCCCGCAGGACGGGCCGCCCGTCCCCGCACGCCGGGACGGGCGGCCGCGGGGCCGATCTTGCGGTCGTTCACGCACGGGAGCATGGTGGACACGATGGAACCGACACCCGACGCATCCCAGACATCGGACGCATTCGAGTCGTCACAGGCGGCCGAGGGCGCGGCCGCGCTGCGCGCCCTCGCCGCGCGCTTCACCGCCCTGCTGGGCGACGACGCCGTGATCTCGGACCCGGTGCGGCTGCGCACCTACGAGTGCGACGGCCTGACCACCCACCGGGCGATGCCGGGCCTGGTCGTGCTGCCCGGCACCGCCGAGCAGATCGCGCAGATCGTGCGGGCCTGCGCCGCCGCGGGGATCCCGTACGTGGCGCGGGGTTCGGGCACGGGGCTGTCGGGGGGCGCGCTGCCGCGCACCGACGGGGTCCTGATCGTCACCTCCCGGATGCGCCGGATCCTGGAGATCGACGTCGAGAACCGGCGGGCGGTGGTCGAGCCGGGCGTGATCAACCTGGACGTGAGCCGGGCCGCGCGCCCGTACGGCTACTACTTCGCGCCCGACCCGTCCAGCCAGCAGATCTGCTCGGTGGGCGGGAACGTGGCGGAGAACTCCGGCGGCGCGCACTGCCTGAAGTACGGCTTCACCGCGCACCACGTGCTGGCCTGCGAGATCGTCACCCCGGACGGGGAGATCACCGAGCTGTCGGCCGACGACCCCGGCTACGACCTGCTGGGCGTGTTCGTCGGCGCGGAGGGCACGCTGGGCATCACCACCAAGATCACGGTCCGGCTGACCCGGGTGCCGGAGACCGTGCAGACGCTGCTGGCGGCGTTCACCTCGATCGAGGCGGGCGGCACCGCGGTGTCGGCGATCATCGGCGCGGGGATGGTGCCGGCCGCGATCGAGATGATGGACGCGCTGTCGATCGAGGCGGCCGAGGCCGCCGTGCGCTGCGAGTACCCGCCGGGCGCGGGCGCGGTGCTGATCGTGGAGCTGGACGGCCCGGCGGCCGAGGTGGAGCACCAGTTCGCGCAGGTCGAGAAGCTGTGCCGGGACGCGGGCGCGTTCGAGATCAGGGTGGCGGCCGACGACGCCGAGCGGGCGCTCATCTGGAGGGGGCGCAAGTCGGCGTTCGCGGCGGTGGGCCGGATCAGCCCGGCGTACCTGGTGCAGGACGGCGTCATCCCGCGCACCGCCCTGCCCGAGGTCCTGGCGGGAATCGACGCGCTGTCGGCGGAGTCGGGCGTACGGGTCGCGAACGTGTTCCACGCCGGTGACGGCAACCTGCACCCGCTGGTGCTGTTCGACGACGCCGAGGAGGGCGCGGCCGAACGCGCCGAGGAGGTCTCCGGGAAGATCCTCGACCTGTGCATCGAGCACGGCGGTTCCATCACCGGGGAGCACGGGGTGGGCGTGGACAAGTCGCGCTACATGCCCCGCATGTTCACCGAGACCGATCTGGACACGATGCAGATGGTGCGGTGCGGTTTCGATCCGGCCGGGCTGTGCAATCCGGGCAAGGTGTTCCCGACGCCGCGGCTGTGCGGCGAGGTGCCCGGGTTCCGCAAGGGGGTCCACCCTCTGGTCGCGCAAGGGAAGGCGGAGCAGTTCTGATGCCGGGCAGCGGAAGCGGCCGAGAGCGTGGCGCCGGAGCGCGCGGCACCGAAGCGGGCAGCACCAGCGTCGGCGCGGCTAGGGGGCGTCCCAGGAAGGCCGGGCGGGCCGCGGCGCTGAGCGCGCTGGCGAAGGTCTGCGGCGACGTGCGGCCGGGCGAGCCGGAGGAGGGCGTCCTCGGCGTCGTCCCGGCGATCGTGGCCGCGCCCGCGACCGTGGCGGAGGCCGCCGAGGTGATGCGGACGGCCGCCGGGAAGGGCCTGGCGGTGGTGCCGCGCGGCGCGGAGACCAGGCTGGACTGGGGCACGCCCCCGGACCGTTGCGACCTCCTCCTCGACACCTCCCGTCTGGACGCGGTCGTCGAGCACGCCGCCGGGGACCTGGTGGCGACCGTCCAGGCGGGGCTGGGAACCGACCGGCTGGCCGAGGTGCTGGCGGAGCAGGGGCAGCGGCTGGCACTGGACTTCCCGCTGCCCGGCTCGACCGTCGGCGGCACGATCGCCGCGGCCGCCGCGGGGCCGCTGCGCCTGCTGTACGGCTCGCCCCGCGACCTGGTCATCGGGCTGACGGTGATCCGCGCGGACGGCCGGGTCGCCCGCTCCGGCGGCAAGGTCGTCAAGAACGTGGCGGGCTACGACCTGGGTCGGCTGTTCAGCGGCTCGTACGGAACGCTCGGGCTGATCGTGGAGGCGACGTTCCGGCTCCATCCCGTTCCGGTGGCGCGCGCGTACGTTACCCGGGCGGTTCCCGACGCGGCGGGCGCGCGCGAGGCGGTCCAGGCGGTGCTGCACTCCCCTACCGCTCCGAGTGCGCTGGAGGTCGCCGCCCAGGGCGGAGGCGTCGTGATCGGGGTGCTGCTGGAGGGCGTCGAGGCGGGGGTGACGGCCCGTACCGCCCAGATCACCGCCCTCTTGGGCGCGGACGCGAAGGTGGGCGAGGAGCCCCCCGAGTGGTGGGGCGCCTACCCGGACGGCACGACGCTGATCGACGTCACCTCCCCGCCCGCGGCGCTCCCCGGACTCCTGGCCGCCGTAGAGGAGACGGGCCCTGGCGCTTCGCTCACCTGGTCCGCCGACGGTCGCGGTCATGTCGGCCTGTCGTCCGAGACGACCCCTGGGCAGGCCAAGGACGCCCTGGAACGGCTCCGTTCCCTCCTCATCGGCGCCCCGCACCGTGGCGGAGCCGTCGTCCGCTACGCGCCCGAGACCGTACGAGCGGAACTCGACCTGTGGGGGCCGGTCCCGGCGCTGTCCCTGATGCGCCGGGTCAAGGAGCAGTTCGACCCGGAATACCGCCTGTCCCCCGGCCGCTTCGTGGGAGGCCTGTAGTGAACGACGAGGAAACGCCCGCACGGCGGGAGCTCCCCCAGCTGATCGGCGACTGCGTGCACTGCGGGTTCTGCCTGCCGACCTGCCCCACCTACGTGCTGTGGGGCGAGGAGATGGACTCCCCGCGCGGCCGCATCAACCTGATGGACCAGCACGTCCAGGGCACGCCGCTGTCCGGGCCGATGGTGGAGCACTTCGACCGCTGCCTGGGCTGCATGGCGTGCGTGACGGCCTGCCCTTCGGGGGTCCAGTACGACCGGATGATCGAGATGACCCGCGCCGATGTGGAACGGGAGCATCCCCGGTCGCTGCCCGAGCGCGCCCTCCGCGAGACGATCTTCAAGCTGTTCCCGTACCCGAACCGGCTGCGGGCCCTGCGCGGGCCGCTGCGCGCGTACCAGTGGACGGGCCTCGACCGCCTCGTCCGGCGTAGCGGCCTGTTGGAACGCCTCTCCCCCTCGCTCGCGGCGATGGAGCGGCTCGCGCCTCCCCTCTCCCGTGCTCCGCGGCTTCCGGAACGGGTGGCGGCGCGCGGCGGGCGGCGCGCCACCGTGGGCATGCTCACCGGCTGCGTCCAGCGCGAGTTCTTCCCGGGGGTGAACGCGGCGACGGCGCGGGTCCTGGCCCTCGAGGGCTGCGACGTGGTCATCCCGCGCGCGCAGGGCTGCTGCGGCGCGCTTTCGCTGCACTCGGGACGGGAGGACGAGGCGAAGGAGTTCGCGCGCCGCACGGTCGTGGCGTTCGAGCCGGTCGACGTGATCGTGGTGAACGCGGCGGGCTGCGGCTCGGCGATGAAGACGTACCGCGACCTGCTCGCCGACGACCCCGAGTGGGCGGGGCGGGCGGACGCGCTGTCGGCCAAGACCCGCGATCTGGCCGAGTTCCTGGCCGAGCTGGGCCCGCGGGCGGAGCGGCGTCCGCTTCCGGTCACGGTCGCCTACCACGACGCGTGCCACCTCTCCCACGCGCAGGGCGTGCGGAGCCAGCCGCGCGCGCTCCTGGCCGGGATCCCGGAGCTGGAGGTCCGGGAGATCGCCGATCCCGACATCTGCTGCGGGTCGGCGGGGACGTACAACCTGCTCCAGCCCGAGGCCGCCGCCGAACTGGGCGACCGTAAGGCGGCCGGGGTGCGCGCCACGGGCGCCGACCTGCTGGTCGCCGCCAATCCCGGCTGCTCGATGCAGATCGCGACGGCGCTGGAGCGGCAGGGCGTGCGGCTTCCGGTGGCGCACACCGCCGAGGTCCTGGACGCCTCGCTCCGCGGCTCGGGCACGGCGGGCCTGCTGCGCGACCACGCCCGCTCCGCGACGTCCTGAGGCGGCCGGGGACGGCCTGACGCGGCCGTTCCCGGCGCCGGGCCGGGGGACGTCCGGAGGCACTTCGCGCACAAAAGCTCCCGCCGAACCCCCCACTGGGGGACATATGCCGCCAATCGGCCATCCTGTAACGTGGTCTGCCCGCCAGGCAAGTTTGCACTTACCTTCCGGAGAGGCCGAGGAGTACGGGAAGCCATGTCCAACAGGCCGATGCCCCCGGGAATGCCGCCAGGGCCGCCAGGGCCGCCGCCGGGAAGGCCGGGGAGGCCGGGACCACCCGGCCGGCACCCCGGAACCGGGCCCCTGCCCCGCGGCCACCGTTCCCACCGCCGCCGCAAGAAGCGCGGGGCGGCCAGGCTGGGCATCGCCGGAGCGCTCACGGGCGTGGTCGGCATCGCCGCCATCGCGGCCGGGATCGTCGTCTTCCGCCCGGACGACGGCGGACCCGGAGGCTCGGGCGGTGGCGGCGCTCCATCGCTCAACGGGGGGACTCAGGACGCGCCCGGCTCCGTCAGCGCGCCCCAGACCGGGCCCGTCCTCAGCGTGACCACACCGGAGGGCTACGGGTACGGCCTCGCCGCCATAAGGGCGGGCGTGGACCAGAAGCCCTTGAGCGACAGCCCGCCCCTGACAGAGAACGGCATGACCTACGCGTACGCCGACTACGTCCTCACCAACAACCAGAGGCGTCCCGCCCTCCTCGACCATCCGGCCGACCTGTTCATGCCCCGCTCCCAGGTAGCGGAGTCCGCGCGCGAACGCTGCATGCCGCAGCCGGGCATCCCCGAGGACATGTGCACGCTGCCCAACCGCAGCGTCGTCACGGCCCGCGTCAACGGCTCCGAGCCTCCGCTCAAGGAGGCCGGGGACACCCTCATACCGGCCGGTGCGTCCTACGTCGTGCGGGTCGCCGCGGACCTTCCCGTGAAGGACGGCGTCAAGCCCGAGGACCTCAAGCTCTACGTGTGGAACGCGCGCTACACCAGTGACCGCAAGGGCATCGAGCTCGCATTCCCCTAACCCCTGCGTGGGCCAGGGCGAACGCCACCGGCCGGCGACGCGGGGAAAGCGTCACCGGCCGGGCATTGCCGTTCTGCCTCGCCTCAGCGGGTCTCAGGAAGCCATGGCGGGCTCGCGTTCGGGCGCCTCGGCCGGCTTGCCGCGCGACCGCAGGCCGCCCAGGCCGAGCAGGACCAGCCCCGCGACCGCCCAGCTCAGCAGGACGATCAGCGGCCCGGTGGACCCGGCGCCGTCGAAGTAGGCCACCGAGCGGAGCAGCGTGGCCGCCGCGCCGGGCGGGAGCAGCTGGCCGATCTCGCCCCAGGGCTGGGGCAGCAGTTCGGGCGCCGAGGTGGCCCCCGACAGCGGGTTGCCCAGCAGCAGGAGCGTCAGCGCGCCCAGTCCGATCCCCGCGCGCCCGACCGCCGACGCCAGGCCGGAGACCGTCGCGGAGACGGCCAGGATGGCCAGCGCCATGACCGACGCGACGAGCAGGTAAGAGCCCGGCAGTACCGACAGCCAGCCCTGGGCCAGCCAGGTGGCGCCGAGGCCGCCCAGGACGGCGAAGGACACCAGGCCCACCGCCCGCGCGCCGACGCCGGAGACGCCGAAGAACAGCAGCACGGCGGCGGCGAGGCTCGACATGATCAGCGGCAGCGCGAGGGCGCCGAAGCCCGCGCCGCGCGGGTCGTCCGAATCGATCGGGACCACGTCCTGGACGGCGCCGCCCCTGGCGCCCGACATCTGCTGCGCCATCTGCGTGAGCTGCTGGGAGATCACCGGCGAGGCCGCCGAGGCCGTCAGCACGCGCGGACCGGACGGGGTGGTGACGATGGCGCCGTAGGCCTCGCGGTCGGTGAGCGCGGCTCGGGCCGCGGCCTCGTCGGCGACGCCGGTGACCTTGAACGCGCCGGGGAGCTCGTGCTCGAGCCGCTGGGCCACGGCCGCGGCCTGCGGGCCCGCCGTCACGATGGGCACGTCGTGCGGCGCGGAGCGGACGGCGGGCCACGAGAAGGCGAGGATCATGAGCAGTTGCAGCACCGCCGCGCCGAGAGCGACGCCCACGGCGCGCTGGATCGGGGAGGTGTTCACGGCCGCCTCCTATAAAGCGAATATCCGTTCTCTTTGATCTCCCCAGCGTCACACCGGCATGGCGAGTTGTCAAGAACGAACATTCGTTTTAAATTGGTCCCATGCCACGAGTGAGCGAGGAGCATCTCGAGCGGCGCAGGCAGCAGATCCTGGACGCCGCCCGGGCCTGCTTCATTCGCAAGGGCGTCCACGAGACGTCCATGCAGGACATCTTCACCGAGTCCGGGCTGTCGGCCGGGGCGGTCTACCGCTACTTCAAGAGCAAGAACGAGATCATCGAGGCCATCACCTGCGCGGTCATCGGCGACCTGCACCTGTTCCTCGGCGACCTCGTGAACCGCGACCCCGTCCTGCCCCTGGACGAGGTGGTGGTCCGGATGGCGCGCACCATGGTGGCGATGTCGGGCCCCGACGGCACCGTCCGGCTGGCCCCGCAGGCCTGGGCCCTGGCGATGTACGAACCGGACCTGCGCGGATACGTCCGCGACAACATCACCAACCTGCGCGCGCACTTGATCACCTACGTGCGGCGCTGCGCGGAGGCCGGCCTCCTGCCGCCGGACACCGACGCCGAGGCCGCCGGCAGGACCCTCTTCGGGATCCTCCCGGGATTCCTGCTGCAACTGCTCATCACCGAGGACGTCGACCCCGAGCAGCTCCGCCTGGGCGTCCGCACCGTGATCAACAGCGGCCTGCTGGCGCAGCGCGACGACACCGTCCCCCAGGCCTGACCCCGCGCCCGGGCGCCGTCCCCTGAGATCCGTCCCCTGGGACCTGTCCCCTGAGACCTGTCCCCGGCGGCCCGATCAGGTCTCCGAGGCGATGACGGCGGCCCCCGAGGCACGCGCCGAGGACGCTCCGGAAGCGAGGTCCGCGCACCTTACCGGCGGGACGGTCTTGCCGTGGGGCGGGCGTGTCCGGTACCTCTTTCTCGACGGATCACGACATTCCGGGCATGGCCCGTGGTCGGCCCTGCCGTGATCCGGCCCCCGCCGCCCCCCGCGCACGCCCGCCCCGTCCCCCGCATCCTCGGACATCGCCTCCCGTGTACCCCGTGACCTGCACGAGATCCCCCGTGACCTGGACGAGACCGCTTCCCGGGTGCTCCTCCGGAACCCGTGAAGCGTCGTCAGTGTCGGCGGGTCCGGGTCCCGCTGTCCTGAGGCGGACGCCCTCAGGGCACCGGGACACCCACCAGGACGTTTTAACATTCCATTACTTTTGAAAAGCCGGGGAGTGCGCATGGTCACCGAGGATCGCGGGGGCGGCGGCGCCCGCTGGGCGCTGCCGGTCGCCGTCGCCGCCGTGTGCGCCGCGGTCGCCTCGCTGATCAGCGGCCTGTGGCTGCCCGAGGCCCGCCGGATGGTGTGGTGGCATCCGGAGATCGTGGTGGCGGTCATGTGGACCCCGGTGGCGGCGTTACTGCTGCGCCACCGGCCCGGCCTGGCGGTCGGCCGGCTGATGCTGGTGTGCGGGGCCAGCGCGGCCGTCTACGTGCTGGCCCTCAACCTCGGGCCGCTGTTCGAGCTGCGCGGCTGGCCCGGGGCCGGGTTCCTGAACTGGCTCGGGGTGTGGCTGTGGGCGGTCGACACCTTCGGCCTCACGCTGATCCTCCCGCTGATCTTCCCGGACGGGCGGCTGGTGTCGCCCTGGTTCCGCCCGGTGCTCGCGGCGGCGTGCGCCGTCCCGCTGATCGTCTGCGTGCACCTGACCGTCGACCCCGGCGCCCGGCGCTTCCACAACGGCGTCTCGGTCTACCCGTTCCAGGACATCCCCCTCGCGATCAGCGCGGTCATCCTCGGCACGCTCGTGCTCGGCCTGCTCTCGGTCGTGCTGCGCTTCATGACCTCGCCGCCGGACGTGCGGCGGCAGATCGGCTGGGTGATCTACCCGGGGGTGCTGGCGCAGGCGATCATCTACGTGGGCGAGACCACCCCCATCGGCGACCCGCTGCGCAACATCACCATCGCCGCGGTGCCGCTGTGCGTGGCGATCGCGATCACCCGCTACCGGCTGTACGACATCGACCTGGTGTTCAGCCGGACCCTGGTCTACGCGGGGCTGGTCGTCGTGATCACTGGCGTCTACTTCGCGCTGGTCGGCGCGGCCAGCCACGTGCTTTCCGGGCACGGGCCGCTGGCCGGACTGGTCGGGGCGATCGCGGCGGGCGCGGTCTTCGAGCCCGCCCGGCGGCGCCTCCAGCGCGCCGTGGACCGGCTGCTGCACGGCGAGCGCGACCCGTACCGGATCGCCGACCTGCTCAACCGGCGGCTGCAGACCACCTCCGACCCGTCGGCCGCGCTGGCCACCGCCGTCGCGGTGGCGCGCGAGGCGCTGCGCGCGTCCGGCGCGGTGATCGAGGTCCTGGACCGGGACGGCCATGTCACCGCCACCGTCGAGGACGGCGCGCTGGGCGAGCGCCCCCAGCTGATCCCGCTGGTGTGGCACGGCGAGCCCGTCGGACGCCTGCTGTTCGGCGTGACCCGGCCGCCGGACGCCCGGCTCGCGGGCGTCCTGGCCCGCAACCTGGCCGAACTGACCAGCGCCGCCCGGCTCGCCGCCGACGTCCAGCGGTCCCGCGAGCGGATCCTGCGGACGCGCGAGGAGGAGCGCCGCAGGCTGCGCCGCGACCTGCACGACGGCCTCGGCCCCACCCTGGCCAGCCTGGCCATGACCGTGGACGCGGCGCGCATCACCCTCAAGACCGACCCCGAGGCCGTGGACGCCCTGCTGGAGAACCTGCGCACCACCATGGGACGCACCATCGGCGACATCCGCGAGCTGGTGTACGGCCTGCGCCCGCCCGCACTGGACGACCTCGGCCTGGCCGGGGCCATCAGGGCGCTCGGCGGGGTCGTGGCCACCGGGGACGGCCCGGCCGTGGACGTCCAGGTGGAGGGCGACCTGGACAAACTGCCCGCCGCCGCCGAGGTCGCCGCGTACAGGATCGTGCAGGAGGCCCTCACCAACGTCTACCGCCACGCCAAGGCCGACAGCGCCGTCGTCCGGCTGTACCTGAACGGGGACCTGCACCTGTGCGTCCGCGACAACGGTGTGGGGATGTCCGCGAACGCGCGTTCGGGCGTGGGGATGTCGTCGATGCAGGAGCGTGCTGCGGAGATCGGCGGTTCCTGCACGGTCGGCCCGGGGCCCGAGGGGGGCACCATGGTCCGCGCCAGGCTTCCCGTCGGGCTCAATGGATCGGGCGGGGCCGATGAGACCAATGGGTCCAATGGGGCCAACGGGGCCACGCCGGCCGCGGCGAACGGCGAAAGCCCTGGAACGGCTGTGAGCAACGGAAACGGCGGCAAGGCGGGCTAGGAGCAATGCCGGGTAGTTAAGGGCTTGGGGTGGGCGTCAACTCAGGTGGGTGGAGGATGTCGATGGTGAGGGTCGCCCGGTGGTTGGTGCGGTCGACCTGGCCTTTTGCCCGGTGTTTGGAGATC
>NZ_JBHSON010000095.1:0-47218 GCF_042656285.1 Actinomadura rugatobispora
CAACCGGGCCCATCTGTCCTTCGGGCAGGGCGAGCACGGGTGTCCCTTCCCGGTGCCCGAGCTCGCCGAGATCATCGCCAGGACCTCGGTCGAGGTGCTCCTGGACCGCCTGCCCGACATCGAGCTGTCGGTCAAACCCGACGAGCTGGAATGGGTGCCCTCGTTCTGGGTCCGCCGCCTGGCCGCCCTTCCGGTCCGCTTCACCCCGGCCGGTTTCCGCCCAGGTGCATGATCCGGCAGGCTCATGCTCTGCCGTACCTCGTGTTGATGTGTGTCCCGGGCCGATTACGCGGTGATCTCGGCTCTGGTACGGCGACCTTCGCCGCGGTCAGCCGGTCGTCGATCCGGTGACGTCGGCGACCAGGTCGCGGCGCACGAGCTTTCCGGCTTCGTTGCGCGGCAGTTCGTCACGCCAGACCACGTGGTCCGGGGTGCGGGAACCACGCAGTCGCGAGCGTGCCCAGTCGCGCAGCTCCCGCTCGTCCACCTCGGAGCCCGCGCGCCGGACGACGACCGCCAGGATTCGTTCGCCCCACTCGTCGTCGGGAACGCCGATCACCGCGGCGTCGGCCACCTCGGGATGGGCGACCAGCGTCTCCTCGATCTCGGCGGGGGCGATGTTCTCGCCACCGCGGATGATCGTGTCGTCGGAGCGCCCCTCGACGAACAGATACCCCTCGGAGTCCAGCCAGGCGCGGTCCCTGGTCGGGAACCATCCTCCGGCGTCCAGCACCGATCCGCGTCCGACGTACTCCCCGGACACCTGCGGGCCGCGCACCCACAGTTCACCGGGTTCGTCCGGGCCCAGTACCGCACCGTCGCCGCCGCGGATCTGCAGTTCGATGCCCTGCACCGGCAGCCCGACGCTGCCCAGCCGGGCCCGGACGCTCTCGTCGCCGGCGACCAGCGCGGTGCGGTGGTCATCCGGGCCGAGCAGAGAGATCGTCGAACTGGTCTCGGTCATGCCGTAGGCATTGACGAAGCCGACGCCGTCGAACGCGACCAACGCCCGCGCGAGCAGCGACCGCGGCATCCGTGAGCCGCCGTACAACAAGGTCCGCAGGCTCGGCACGCCGGCGGACCCGGTGCCGAGGTGTTCGACCACGCGGCTCAGCATGGTCGGCACCACCATCGCGCTCGTGACGCGCTCGCGGCGGGCGAGTTCGAGCCAGGCCTCCGCGGTGAAGTCCGGCAGGTAGACGACCCGGCGCCCGGCGTAGAGGTTCGACAGCACCGAGGCCACCGCGGCGATGTGGTAGGGCGGCATGGAGACGAGCGCCGCGTCGCCGTCCTCGGCCGAGCCGTGGCCGACGTTCTGGAGTATGTAGGACGTCAGGTGGCGGTGCCGCAGCAGGACGATCTTCGGCTTCGACGTGGTGCCGCTGGTGAACAACATGACCGCGGGCTTGTCGTCGGGGAAGTCGGACTCCGGCGCCGGCTCCGCCGCGTCGCACGCGGCGACGAACTCGGTGCCCGCCATCGCCCGGTGCTCGCCCGCCACGATCGGCAGGTAGTCGTCGTCGGCCACGACCAGCGGCGCATCGAGATCGGCGAGCAACCCGCGGATGTGCGTCGCGGACAGGCGGTAGTTCACCGGTGTGAAGGCGATACCGGCCCGGGCGGCGGCGAACAGCAACTGCGGCATGACCGGACCGTTACGGGCCAGCAGCACCGCGTGGCCCGCGGCCTGCTCGCGCAGCACCGTGGCGCCCCCCGCGGCACGTCGTGCCAGCCGGGTGAAGGACAGTCCGTCGGCTCGGCCGCCGAGCGCCACCCGCTCGCCCTGCCTGGACGTGGCCAGTGTGAGCAGCCTGCTGAGGTGCACCTCGGCCTCCTTCTGTGAACGGTTGGCCGCGAGCGGACCGGCGCCGGTGACGACTCGATCCGCGTTTGTCGAGGCCGGCGCTCCGCGGCTGTGAGAACGCGTACCGATTGATCTTAAGTTTTTAAGATTTGCGGATAGCATACCTCGGCTCGTTGCCGACGCGAGCGGCGCGGCCTTCGGGGAGCGCCGGAATCGACGCGTCCGAAGGCTTGACGCGGGTCGGAGCCTCTCGTACCCTCCGTATCGCAAATGAATGAATCTTTATACAAAAGGGGAACCCATGGCCGAGGAGACGACGCTGCTGCGCACGTCGTCGGTCAGCAAGCGGTTTCGCGGCGTCGTCGCGCTGTCGGACGCGTCGATCCGCCTGGAACAAGGTGAGATCCTCGGCATCATCGGGCCGAACGGGGCGGGCAAGACCACGCTGTTCAACGTGATCGCCGGCGCCATGCGCCCGTCGTCGGGCAGCGTGATCTTCCGTGGGCGGGACATCACACGGATGGCGGCCGACCGGCGACTGCGGCTCGGCCTCGCCCGCACGTTCCAGCTGATGAAGCCGTTCGTGTCCCTGACCGTCTACGACAACATCGTCGTCGGCGCCACCGGCAGCGGGCTGTCGAAGCGGCGTGCGCGGGCACGGGCCGACGAGATCGTCGACCTGCTCGACATGGGTCGCATCGCGTCGCGGTCGGCGGGCGCCATCAACGCCGTGCAGGCCAAACGCCTCGAGCTGGCCCGCGCCCTGTCCGCCCAGCCGGTCGTGGTCCTGCTCGACGAGATCTTCAGCGGGCTGCGCCCCGACGAGGTCGACGACCTCGCCGCGCATGTCCGCGCCCTGCCCTCCCGTGGTCAGACGGTGATGATGATCGAACACAACCTTCCCGCGATCCGCAGCGTCTCCGAGCGCGTTCTGGCGCTGAGCGCCGGCGCGGTCATCCGCGAAGGCAGTCCTGCCGACGTCTTCGACGACCCTGAGGTGGTGAGCAGCTATCTCGGAAAGCGAAGCCGCCCTGCGCATTGAGAACGTCACGGTCCGGCGCGGGCTCATCGACATCGTTCGCGATGTGTCGCTGACCGTCTCACCGGGTGAGTGCGTCGGTCTGCTCGGTCTCAACGGAGCGGGCAAGAGCACTCTGCTGGCCGGTGTCGCCGGCACGCTGAGCTCCGTCACCGGATCGATCCGCCTGGGCGATCGAGATCTCAGCGGGAAACCGAGCTGGCACCGGTGCCGGCAGGGGCTGGTGCTCGTTCCGGCCGGACGCCAGTTGTTCGGCGACCTCACCGTGATGGACAACCTGCTCGTCGGGGCGCACACCCAGAAGTCGGGCTCACGGCGCAAGGAACTGCTCGAGGTGGTCTACGGCCACTTCCCGATGCTGCGGGACAAGCGCGGCCAGAAGGCCCGTGAGCTCAGCGGCGGCCAGCAGCAGATGGTCGCGATCGCGAGGGGCCTGATGGCCGAACCACGGGTGCTCATGCTCGACGAGCCCTCCGAGGGCCTGGCCCCGGTGATCGTTGAGCAGGTGTTCGAGGTGATCGGGGCGCTGACGCGTGAAGGGTCCCTCGCGATCCTGCTGGCGGAGCAGAACGCGAGCGCGGCCGAGATCTGCAGCTCGTCGGCCGTCCTCAAGGACGGAACCGTTTCCGCGGTCGCGCGCACGAGCGCGGACGACATCGCCGACGCGGTCTTCGGCTAGCACGACGGGCCGTCGACACGGGCGGCCCGGCGAACGACAGGCACCGGCCGGTCGGGTGAATGGAGAGATCGATGAGGATGCACACCTCTACTGTGTTGGCAGGGCTCGCGGCCGTCGCGTTGACCGTCGCGAGTGCCGGCTGCGGCTCGACCGGTGGCGGTGCGGGCATGAAGGACGGGAAGGTCGTCCTCGGCGAGGTCACCGACCTCAGCGGGGTCGCCTCGTCGTACGGGATTCCCGAGAGCCAGGGCGCGCAGATCGCGGTCGACCAGATCAACGCGGCGGGCGGGATCAAGAGCCTCAACGGCGCGAAGCTGGAGATCAAGAAGTACGACACCGCGTCGAGCACCGACAACGGGACCACGAAGGCCACCGCCGCCGTGGGCGACAAGGTCGCGGCCGTCTTCGGCGGCGAGATCTCCGACACCGTGCTCGCCGGTATCAACGTCACCCATCGGGCCGGCACCGCGTGGCTGGTCTCGGGCGGCACCGCCGATCAGATCCACCAGCGCGGCTACGACACCGTCTTCCAGGTCGCCAAGAACTCCACCCAGTTCTCGCAGGGCTGGGTCGACACCGCCAAGCTGGCCGCCGGACAGCTCGGGATCGCCAACCCGACGGTCGCGATCGCCTACAGCCAGACCTCCTACGGGCAGGACTTCCTCAACGCGTTCGAGACCATCAACAAGACCGCCGGGTTCCGGGTCGTCTCGAAGATCGGCTACCCGATCTCGACGACCGATTTCTCGTCGGTCGCGGCCCGCCTCGCATCGACGCCCGCGGACATCATCTTCAACATCGGCTACCCGGCCGACGGGCTGAACCTGGCGAAACTGTTCGCGACGAAGTACAGCGCCCGGGCCAAGATCTTCATGGCCGGTGGAGCGGACGCGGGCGACGTCGTCAGCCAGCTCAAGACCCAGGCCGATGGAACGCTCGTGCTGGGCGATGTCACGCCGAGCACGCCCGGCGCCCCGCCGGCCTTCAAGACCTTCTACGACCAGTACAGGGCCAAGTACAAGGCGGCTCCGAACTCGCAGGCGCTGTTCGGATACGTCTCGGTGCAGTTCGCCGCCGCGGCCTTCGAGAAGGCGAAGTCCGCCACCCCGTCGGAGGTGGCCAAGGTCTTGAAGTCGGTGACGCTCACGCACACGACCGGCAACATCTTCCCGTCGCCGAGCACCCTGTCGTTCGCCGGCAACGGGTCGCTGAAGCAGGCGCCGTTCCTCGCCTCCCAGGTGGTCGACGGGGCCGCCAAGGTCGTGTTCCCGGCCGCCGCGGCCGAATCGAAGATCCAGCCGTACAAGTGACGGGCAATCGACGTCCGCGGGTCCCGGGCCCGCGGACCCGATGAGATGTGAGGACGACCGCGCGACATGCTCTTCGAACAACTGCTCGTCAGCGGACTCATCACGGGCGCGGTGTACAGCCTGGTGGGCGTCGGTTTCACCCTCGTCCTGGGGGTCGGCAAGGTCGCGAACTTCGCGCACGGCGGTTTCGTGGCCCTCGGGCTCTACACGGCGCTGTTCGCGCACACCCAGCTCGGGCTCAACGCGTACCAGACGCTGCTACCGGCGGTCCTGATCTTCCTCGTGGCCGGGTTCGGCGTCGGCGAGCTGTTCGAGTGGCGGGCGCGCCGCGCCGGCGAGATCGGACAGCTGCTCGTGGGACTCGCCCTGCTGCTGCTGATCGGCGGCCTGCTCGAGGTGCTGTTCAAGAACAACCCGCGGACGATCGACGGACCGACCCTCGGCGAGGTGCGGGTGGCGGGGCTGACCGTCCATGGGACGGAGATCTTCGCCGCCGCCTTCACCCTCGTGGTGGCGCTGCTGATCTACGTGGTGGTCCGGCACTCGCGGTGGGGGAGGGCGATGCGCGCCGTCGCCGACAACGCCGAGGCCGCCGGGCTCTACGGCATCCGCACTCCGCTGGCCCGGCGATCGGCGCTGGCCGTGTCGGTCGCGCTCGCCGGCGCGACCGGCGTCGTCATCAGCCCGTTCACGACTCTGACGCCGGGCGTCGGGACGTCGTACCTGATATCGGCCTTCGCGGTCGTGATCCTCGGCCGGATCGGGAACCCGCTCGGCGCGGTGATCGCGGGCCTGGGGCTCGGGGTCGTCAACTCGATGTCCGCGGGCTACCTGGCCTCGTACTGGACGTCGCTGGCGCCGCTGCTGATCATCCTGCTCGTGCTGCTCGTGCGGCCTGACGAAGGAGCAGTCGTATGACGCTGACCGATGCCGCGGGCCGCCCGGCGCACCGGCGGATCCGTGAACACGCCGCGACGCGCTGGGTCGTCCTCGCCGTCTTCCTCGTCGTCACCTGGTTCAGCCTCGGCGGGCTGGAATCGGCGACGCTCACCATCATGGTGCTCGTGCTCTACTACGCGGCGGCGGGGACCTCGTTCAACCTCCTGTTCGGGTCGCTGGGCGTCTTCTCCCTGGCCCAGCCGGTCTTCGTGATGGTAGGCGGCTACACCTCCGCCTACCTGTTCGCCCGGCACGGGATCTCTCCGTGGATCAGCATGCTCGTCGCGATGTCCGTCGCCGCGCTGCTCGCCCTCCCGGTCGGTTTCATCGCCATGCGGCGCTCGGGAACGATCGTGACCGCTCTGGTGACACTGATCCTCTCCATGGCGGCGCCGCCGATCATCGCCGCGGTGAAGCCGCTGGGCGGGACGGTCGGTCTGTACATCCCGGTGAAGTCCGGCGACAACTGGTGGGACATGCAGTTCGCGACCGGGGTGCCGTTCGCCCGGATCCTGCTCGTCATGAACGTCGTGTTCATCGCCGGCCTGATGTGGTTCGCGCGCAGCAAGTGGGGCGGATGGACGACCGCGATCCGCGATTCCGAGGCGGCCGCGCAGGCGGCCGGCATCCCGGTGCTCAGGGTGCGCATCACGATGTTCGTGGTGTCGGCGATGATGGCGAGCCTGCCCGGGGTCGTCTACGCGCAGTACAACCTGCTGAGCAACACCGAGCTGTTCCTCAGCATGTCCGCGTTGTTCCAGGTCCTGGTCGTCGCCCTCGTGGGCGGGGTCGACCGGGCGTGGGGGACGCTGGTCGGCGCCGCCCTGATGATCCAGATCTCACACCGGCTGAGCGAGGCGGCGGGCGGCCGGCCGGGCATCGGTCCGCTGACCTTCGCCGCCGCCTTCCTGATCATGGCGCTGGTGCTGCCACGCGGGATCTCCGGAGCATGGGCGGCCCTCCAGGCCCGCTACTCGGGCGAGGGCGCTCCGGGCGGAGCGGGGGAACCCGAGGTGGAAGATCGTCGTTCGGCGGCCGCCACCGAGGGAACCCGACATGGATCTGACTGACGCGCACGCGCCGGTCGATTTCCGGGACGAGGCGGCGCGACCGACGACCGGTCAGCCGCCGAGGTCGCGCAGGCCATTGCGCAGTGACGTCGCACGAACGACCTGTGTTTCGGAGTTCTCCAGGGCGTAGCGCTGAGAGTGCGTGAGGTGTCCTGTATCGATCTTGCGCGCCGTGTTGGAGTCGCCGGCCGCGATCGCGTCCACCAGCGAAGCGTGCGTGGACAGCACCTCGCGGCGGCGGCCCTCGTTCGGGTAGCGCCCTTCGGTGGTGACGCGGGCGGCCCACTGCCGTTCCTGTTCGGACCACAGGCTCTCGAGCGCGCCCAGCATCACGATGAGCGTCTCGTTGCCGCAGGCGCCCACCAGGAACTCGTGGAACCGCCGGCTCAGCATGGTGAAGCGCTCGCCGTCGCCGATCGCCGCCGTCGCCTCCTCGAGGTTCGCCCGCAGGACGGGCACGACCGCCTCGCCGCGGTCGGCACGCGCCGCGCACAGCGAGGCGGCGATCGGCTCGATCTGCTCGATCGCCGTGGCGAGGTCGCTGATCGAGGTTCGCCGGGACTGCAGGACGAGCCCGAAGGTGTAGGCCGACGTCTCGGCGGTCGGGACCTCGACGACCGATCCGCCGATGCTGCCGCGCCGGACCGTGAGCAGACCCTCGTTCTCGAGCTGCCGAAGCGCCTCGCGCAGGGTGGGCCGGCTGATGCCGAACTCCGACATCAGGTCTTCCTGCTTGGGCAGCGAGTCGCCGTTGGCCAGTTCGCCGTCGACGATGCGGTCACGGAGGATTCCGGCGATGACCTCGGCCACACGTGGCTGCCGGAACTGTGCGCGCTGCTGCTTCGGCGAGTCAGCCTCTGCCACTGCGCCTCCTTCCGATCTCCGCTCGCGTACAACATTATCCGGCCCGCGATGTGGCGGCAGAACGAGGACATGGCCGGGCCGCGCTCCTGGGCCGTGGACGCCTGACGGTGGTGGCCTGGGGCGATCTTGGCCTGCGTTTCCCTTCCGGTGCGTCAGCCAGTGCGCGTGACGGCCGGGTCCGGTTCGTTCACCCGGGGATCTCATTGACAAATGTTTTAAAGATTAACACATCACCAGGTGAGAGGAGGGGGTGGGTGTCCACCTGAACCCTGACTTCGGTGAACGCGTTGGGGGTGCGGCCGGGTGACCGTGTCGCGGCCTGCCTGCCCAACGACCTGCCGATCGTCGTGGCGTTCCACGCGTCGCAGCGCATCGGGGCGATCTGGGTCGGTGTGGCCGAGGCGTACCCGGCGGCCGAGCAGGATGAGCTCGTCGCCCTGAGCGACCCGGCCGTCGTCCTCGCCGGAGAGAAATGGAAGGGCGGGCACCCGGGCGCGGTCGATTCCGCGCGCTGGGCCCGCCTCGCCGCCGCCGGTCACCAGGCCCCCGCGCTCACCGTCGATCCGTTCGCGCCCGCGGCGATCGCCTTCACCAGCGGGACGACCGGAACGCCCAAGGGCATCGTGCACAGCCGACACAACCTCGTGCTGCCGGGTGCCAGGGGTCGTCCTACCGCATCTCGGCGCGGCGGCCCGCGACGACGCGGGTGTGCGGCTGCCCGCCGGCGTCGAGGGCGAGATCACCATCGAGGCCGCCTCCACCGGGCCGTGGGCCGGGCTCTGGCCCCCGGCTACCGCGCGACCCGGAATCGGCCGTGCACCACATCGCCGACGCCGCCCGGGTGCGCGAGTTCGCGTCGTCCCCCAACCGCGACCAGTCGATGGCCGGCGACCGTCTGCTGTTCATCGGCGACTGGGTAGGCGACCACGGCCTCACGCTCGACGTGTGACGCCGTCCCCCGCCGCGGTCACCGGCGGCTCCGGCCCGCTCGCGATCGTCCGGGCGGCCCTTCAACGGTTCTTTCATGGTCACCCGGCGGGGAGAACCCGCACCAGATAATCGGCCAGTTCGCCCGGCCGTGACAGCATCACCATGTGGCCGCCGGGCATCTCATCCGGGGTGATGCCGAGCCGCTCCTTCACGTGGCGGCGCACGAATTCGGGGACGAAGAGACGATCGTCGCGGCAGAGCAGGTATCTGGTCGTAACATCCGGCCAGGCGGCCAGCGGCCAGGGTTCGCGATGGGCGCGGTCCATGCTCGTCTTCGCCGCGAGGGCGCGGTCGTGGGCGAGCACCCGGTCGGCCAGATCGCGCGGGACGTCGTGAAAGTAGAGCTCGTATTCGTCCTCGATGCCGGACGCGGGCCGGCCGCTGCGTTCCCACCAGTCCTCGGGCGTCTCGCCTGGACTCGGGATCATGGCGGTCACCAGGACGAGCGCCGCGGCCCTGGCACGGAGGCAGGCGAGGGGGCCGACGAATCCACCCCAGGAGTGCGCCACCACCACCAGGGGCCGGTGCTCGCCGGTCGCCTGGACGACGGCGTCGGCATAGTCCCAGAGCCCTGCCTGAGGGTCGGACATCGGCAGGTCCATCGCGACCGTGCCGTGTCCGCGGCCGCGAAGCTCCGCTTCGAGCAGGTGCCAGTCGAAGGCGCTCCCGCCGCCGCCATGGATGAGAGCGAAGGTGGTCATGATGGTCATGACCGGCGGCGGCGTGAAAACTCATCGCCCCGGTGGGAAATCGCTATGATCTTTTAAATATCCACCCATCCCGGAGAGAGCCGGTCACAGTGCAGCCCCCACAGCCGCCGCAGGGTGGCTATCCACCCCCCCACGGGCCCTCGAGCGGCCCCCCTGTACCGCCCGGACCGCCGGGTTGGGGGCCGCCGCCCGGCCCTCGGCCGCCGAACAACAACGCGGTCGGCATCATCCTCGCGGTCGTCGCGGGCTTCGTGCTGCTGATCGGCGGCGGCGCCGTCCTGTGGCTGTTCGCCGGCTCCGGTGGCTCACCGAGCCGACCGATAGCCGCGACGCCCATGGTGCCGGACATCCCGACTCCGCCGAGCTACAGCCCACCGACCTTCAGCCCGCCCAGCTTGGCGCCGTCCACCCCGGCCACCACGTACTCGCCGCCGCCGCGGAACTACGGAGCCATCGCGGTGGGGCGCAACGGCGCCGTCGGCAAGGCTTGGGACTACGATTCCGAGGCCACCGCCAAACGGCGGGCGCTGAACGAGTGCCCGACCTCCGGCTGCAAGGTCCTGACGACCTTCGTCAACGGCTGCGGCGCGGTCGCGTTCAACTCCAGAACCAACAAGTACTGGGGCGGCAGAGGCGACACACGGTCCGAAGCCCAGAAGGACGCGATCTCCAACGCGGGCGGCGGCCGCTGGATCACCTGGGTGTGCACCACACGGTAGTGAGAGTCCCGCGATCCCGGCCGCGCGGACGGCATCGTCCGCCCGGTCGGGATCGGGTTCAAGGGCGCAGGCTCACGGTCGTCGCCCCTCCTCGACCGTGATCAGGACCTCCGCCGGCTCGCAGTCCGGGGCCGAGGCGAGCAGGCGGATCTTGCCGGGCCCGGTGGGACGCAGAACGGCCAGGGCTCGGCCCTCGTAGGTGCGGCGTTCGGTCGCGTCGAACCCCTCCTCGGTCGAGGGCGCGGCGGTGCCGAACCCCTGCAGGACCCCGTCCCCCGATACCTCCACGCGCACGGGCCGGTCGGCCATGGGGTGGGGTGTGCCGCCGGCGTCCCGCAGGGTGAGGGAGACGAAGGCCAGGTCGCCCGCCGCCGCGGTGATGACCGGCCTGTCGGCCTCGGCGTGCAGCCGCACCGCGCCGTCCGCGGACGTCACGGTGCTGCGGCCGGTCTCGACGCCGTTCTGGTAGGCGATGGCCAGGAGCTCGCCCGGCTCGTAGACGGTGTCGAACTCGGCGCGGAAGCGGTGCTCTTCGCCCGCCGGCCTCCGGCCGAGGGAGCGGTCGTTGACCAGGAGCTCCACTTCGTCGGCGGCGCCGTAGACCTCGACGGTGACAGGCGAGCCCTCGAAGCCGGGCCAGGTCCAGTTGGAGATCGCGTCGCTCCAGGTCCAGGGGCCTCCGGCCCAGGTCTTGCCGTGGTGCTCCGGTCGCCGTACCGCGACGTAGGGCCGGGTGCGGAGGCCGAAGACGATCTCGCGGTAGTAGGACGCGGGGCGGCGGAAACCGGTGATGTCGATGTCGCCGCAGCCCGCCACCAGGTGCGGGTACGGCGCCGTGTGCCCGGGACGCGGGTTCTCCGGGGACAGGTACTGGGGGCGGCCGATGCCGACCTCGCCCAGGTAGTCCCACCCGGTCCAGGTGAAGTCGCCTATGACGTGGCCGTGCTCCCGCACCAGGCGCCAGTTGCCGTCGATGCGGGTGGGGAAGGTCTCGGTGCCGACGATGATCCGGTTGGGGAACAGGTCGCGGTCCTGGGCGTACCGGCCCTCCGAGTAGTTCATGCCGGCGACGTCCAGCACGCCGAAGGACTCCGCCGTCCGCCGGGTCACCAGCTCGGAGGAGCTGACGCGGTCCATCGCGTCGCCGACGTCGGCCATCATCGTGTTGATGCCCCTGCCCTCCTCGGCGCCGTCCTTCTCGCGCATCATGGCGGCGAGGTCGGACATCACGGCCAGCATGCCGTTGACGCCGTTGGTGACGTAGCGGGTGCCGTCCAGCGCGCGGACCTTCTCGGCGAGCCTGCGCCCCCACGCGGCACCGGCGGCCGAGCCCGTCTCGGGGATCTCGTTGCCGATGGAGTAGAAGATGACGCTGGGGTGGTTGACGTCCTTGGCGACCATGGCCTCGATGTCGCGTTCCCACCATTCGGGGAAGCTCAGGCTGTAGTCGAAGTCGCTCTTGGACGAGGTCCACATGTCGAACGCCTCGTCCATCACCAGCACGCCGAGACGGTCGCAGGCGTCCAGCATCGCCCGGCTCATCGGGTGGTGGGACATGCGGATCGCGTTGAACCCGGCGTCCTTGAGGATCCGCACGCGCCGCTCCTCGGCGCGCGCGAACGTCGCCGCGCCCAGCGGGCCGTTGTCGTGGTGGACGCACGCGCCGCGCAGCTTGACGGTTCGACCGTTGATCCGCAGTCCCCGGACGGGGTCGAGGCCGAGCGAGCGGATGCCGAAGGCCGCCGTCTCGGAGTCGATCTGGGTGCCGGCGTCCTCCACGGTCACGGCGGCGGTGTACAGGGCCGGTGAGTCGGGGCTCCACAGTGACGGCTCGCGGACGTAGAGGCGCCGGCGGCTGACGGCCGGCTCGCCGGGCAGCACCGTGACCTTCGAGACGTCGGACGCGACGGCGGTTCCCTGGGCGTCACGTATCTCGGTGACGACGTCCACGGTCCGGATCTCCATCGAGTCGTTCTCGATCGTCGTCGCCGCCTCGACGACGGCCCCCTCGGCGTCGATCTCCGGCGTGGTGATCCGGACGCCGCCGGGGGAGACGCGGACCGGTTCGCCGATGAGCAGCCAGGTGTCGCGGTAGACGCCGGCGCCCGTGTACCAGCGGGAGTCCCGGTGGCCGCGGGCTTCGACGCGGATCTCGTTGTCCTGGCCGAAACGCAGGAAGCGGTCGATGCCGACGCGGAAGAGCGAGTAGCCGTAGGGGCGCTGCCCGGCGTAGTCACCGTTGACGTACACGGTCGCGTCGCGGTAGACGCCTTCGAACTCGAGGACGACGCGCTTCCCCCGGTGCTCCTCCGGCACGGAGAACGTCTTGCGGTAGTCGAAGACCCCTCCGGGGAAATAGGCGCCGGCCCCGCCCTCCATGGTGGCCTCGCCGTCCTGGGCGACGCGCCGCCGCCCGAT
Source organism: Actinomadura rugatobispora (assembly GCF_042656285.1). GTDB lineage: Bacteria > Actinomycetota > Actinomycetes > Streptosporangiales > Streptosporangiaceae > Spirillospora > Spirillospora rugatobispora. The sequence continues at coordinate 12,543 of NZ_JBHSON010000095.1, forward strand.
CATCGCGTCGTGCGGCAGCGTCACCTCCTCGAACGGGACGGACGCCCCGCCCAGCTCGGCGAAGGGGTTCACCTTGGGCCGGGTCCGCCAGCCGTCGTTGAAGGAGAGACGGATCACGAGACCTCCTCGTGGTAGGGGACGGGGATCGCGGCGCTTCATGGTAACGCGCATTAGTGCGCCCGCGGGGGAGTGGACGCGGTCGGCGGGGGGCTCCGGACGCCCCGTCGGCAGGCCGTACGATGGGACGGCGCCGACAAGATCGGCATCCCTGTGACGAAGAGACCATGACGCGACCTGCCAAGCGCCCCACCAGCTTCGACGTTGCCCGTGCCGCCGGCGTCTCCCAGACCACCGTGAGCTTCGTGCTCAACAACAGGCCCGGCCAGTCGATCCCCGAGGGGACCAGGCGCCGGGTGCTGGAGGCGGCCAGGAGCCTGGGCTACCGGCCCCATGCCTCGGCGCGGGCGCTGGCCGCCGGGCGCAGCGACATCGTCCTGCTGGCCGTCCCCGACCTGCCCATCGGGCAGGGCATCAGCCGCTTCGTCGAGGGCCTCGCCGCGGCGCTCGCCGAGCACGGCCTGACCCTGGTCACCCACCTGGCGGGCGCGCACGGACGGCCCCTGCCCGACGTGTGCGCGGCCGTCGGCGCCTCGGCCGTCGTCGGGTTCGGGGCGTTCGACCCCGACACCGTTCAGGCACTGCATCACGCGGGCGCCGATGTCGTGATTCCCGCCCATGGCGACCAGGACGTCGCGATGCAGTCCATCGGGCACCTTCAGGCCGAACACCTCATCGCCCGCGGGCACCGGCGCATCGGTTACGCCATGCCGGCGCACACAGGTCTTGTGTCCATGGCGGAAGATCGACTGAAAGGCGTCATCCAAGCCTGCGCCGACGCCGGCGTCGATCCGCCCCTGGTGGCCCGCACGAGCCTGGACGCGGGCAGCGCCGCACAGGCCGTCACCCGATGGACGGAACGATCCATCACCGGGATCTGCGCCTTCAACGACGAGACCGCGATCGCGGTCCTGGCCGGAATGCGCGAGCACGGCCTGACCGCGCCCGCCGATCTGGCCGTCGTCGGGGTCGACGACATCCCCACGGCGGGTCTGGCGGCCCCGCCCCTCACCACCATCTCCTTCGGCATACAGGAAGTGGTCGCACGCCGCGCCGAAGCCGTCGTCGCGGAACTCGCCGGCAACCGGTTCGACGACGCCCGCCCCTGGCTCTACCCGGAGATCGTGCAGCGCGCCTCGACCTGATGTCAGGGCCACGTGGAGAAGCCCTCGTGCCGGACGCTCCAGCGCCCGTCCCGGGGGAAGCCCGGGCAGTCGGTGTCGCCGCCGTCCCAGCCCGCGGCCATGAGGGAGACGGCGGCGAGCAGGCCGCCGTTGGCCGGTAGATAGAGGGGCAGGACGCTCCCCATCTGCGGATTGTGGCCTGTGGGCAGGTAGCGGTTCTTGGGCGTGTCCATGAGCAGGGCGTCGACGGCCAGATCAGGGCGGCCGACACGGGTGGCGGTCATGGCCATGACCGGGAAGTCCCAGCCCCATGCGCTGTTCCAGTCCCAGTCGTCGCGGACGTCCAGGAGGGTGGCCCGCATGACGTCAGGGTCGATGACGGGCGTGGCGGGCACGACCCCGAGGGCGCAGAGCATCGAGGGATGGTCGTCGCGGCGCAGGTAGGGCCCGGTGGCGATCGCGGAGTAGCCGCCCGCGTCCTGGCGTGGCAGGGCCAGGCGGTCCTGGACGTCCTGCCAGTGCCGGTGGCGCGGGCGGCCGAGGCGTTCGCGCCAGCGTTGGGCGATCTCCAGGCCCCACCACCAGTAGGCGAGCTCGAAGGTGGGGTCCTCAATGGTCCTGGCGTCGTAGAACTCCTGGGCGGGGACGAGCGGCGCCGGCAGGTGGTAGGCGCCGTCGCGCTCCTCGGCGAAGGAGGCCATGAACAGGGCCGTTTCCTCGACCAGCTCGGCGAAGCGGGTCACCAGCCGGTCCCGTTCGGGTTCGGGGCGGACGCGGTGGAGCAGTTCCAGCAGGTAGAGGGGGTGCGGCTGCTGCCAGATGAGCAGCGCCCCGATGTCGGAGGGGCTCTCACGGCCGTCCGGGCCGACCTGCTTGGGCCAGCGGGCGCCGGCGTAGTGCTGGCGCCGGGCGGTGTCGCGGGCGGAGTCCAGGATGGTCAGGTACCAGCCGAGGCTCCGTTCGAGGAGTTCGGGACGTCCCCAGGCGGCGAAGTGGGCGGCGTGCCACCAGTGCATCTCCAGGTGGAACTTCCCCTGCCAGGAGTTGGTGATCAGGCCGGTCTCCTGCGGCGGGGCGGAGCCCGAGCAGTTGACCGCGGTCAGGTACTGCGACAGCACCACGCGGCGCTCCAGTTCGGCCGCGCGCGGGTCGGTGCTGCCGGAGAGGTCGATCGCGGCGCCCGAGGTCCAGAAGCGGCGCCACCGGTCGGCCGCCGTCCCGTGGATCGTCAGGAACTCGCCGCGCCCGAGGACACCGTCGTCGCCGGGGGCGAAGGCCGCCACGATCTCCAGAGTCGTCGCCGAGGTGCTCAGGACGAACGCGTGCGGAGTTTCACCGGCCCGCACACTGCCCTCCGACCAGTCCAGCCGCATGGTGTAGCCGAAGGCGTCGAGCCGTCGGCGGAACCGGCAGGCGCGTTCGCCGAGGGGCGCCAGGTCGGTCTCGTGCCTGTCAGGGGCGGCCCAGTCGGAGGTTCGGAAGAAGCCGTCGCTGGCGTAGGGGAACCTGACGGCGATCGCGGCCCGGCCGTCGGCGAGCAGGTCGGACTCGACGCGGAAGGCGATCCGGGCGTGGTACGGGTCGGCGACCGTGGTGACGCGCACCCGCTGCCCGGCGTAGTGGAACTCGCTGGTGATCGTGCCCGACCACAGGTCGAGGCGCTGGCGCGGGCCGGTGAGCGCGTCGGGGTCGTCCTCCGGCGGGGCGCCCGGCTCCGGACGGAGCAGCAGCCCGATGCGGCCCAGGTCGAGCCGGTGCGGGTTGACGTGGAGCCAGGTGCCGGCGCGGAGGTCCTCGCCCACCTGGCCGCCGAACATCGCGGCCATGTCGAACCGGTCGGGGTACTGCACCGGCCCGCGGGCGGTCTGGTAGGTGGACATCGCGTCGGCCAGCACGAAACCGTCGGGGTCGGGCATGGAATGCCAGCCCCAGGTCGACTGGGTCGCGGTGTTGATCGCGAGCCGTCCCCGGGCGCGGGCGGCGGCCTGGTCGTGAAAGCCCGTGAAGGTCTGCATGCCGGTGACGTCGGCGGTGTAGGCGAAGTCGCCGTTGCCGACCGTCAGGGCCGACGCCGGATCGGCCCGGGTGATCTCGACGGCGTGGCGGTCGACCAGGGCCTTGCGGTCGATCGTGTGCACGGGCGTCCTCCGCGGTCGTGGGCCGTTCAGCGGACGGACCTGACGCGCAGGGCGATCAGGAGACCGCCGAGCAGGCTGAGCGCGCCCGCGATGACGTACAGGAGGGTGTAGTTCTTCTCCCCGCCGGTCGCGCCGACCGTCAGGAACAGCGGTGCGACGAGGGGGGCGATCGCTTGCGGGACCGAGGTGGAGAAGGCGTAGATGCCGATGAAGCGACCGGCGGCGGTCTCCCGGTCCGGAAGGACGTCCAGCATCAGCGCCTGGTCCACCGAGGCGAAGACGCCCAGGCCGGCGTTGCCCAGGAACACGCCCGCGACGATCAGCGGCATGCCGGGCGCCAGCGCCATGACGACGGCTCCCGCGGCGAACACGCAGGCTCCGGCGAGCACGAAGACGCGGCGCCGGCGCAGCCGGTCGGAGAGGAGGCCGCCGCCGAGGGCGCCGAGCATCGTGGCCACGACACCGGCGCCGCCCAGGACCGCGACCAGGCCCGACACCTCGTCCACGCTCCGGTCCATCCGGGCGGCCACGAAGAACGCGGTGAAGGTCGTGTTGAAGGTGAGGCCGAACATGAACAGGAACTTGCCGAGCCAGTTCCAGGCGAAGTCGGGATTGCGGCGCGGGTCGAAGACGTAGGTCGAGGCCAGGCGCCGCGGTGTCAGCGGCTCGACGGCGAGGGTCGTCCCGCGGCTGTCCGGCTCGTGCACGAGGCAGACGAACAGGCCCACGGCCACCACGCCGACCATCCCCGGGACGAGGAACTGCAGGAGGGGGTTCCCGGTGAGCCCGCCCGCCACGAGGACTCCGATGATGGGCGCGATCGGCTGGACCACCCCGGACAGGGCGGCGACCTTGCCGCGCTGGAACTCCGGAAGGCGGTCGGCCTGCGAGGCGATCAGGAGCGCGACGATCGTGCCCCAGCCGAGCTGGGCCAGGGCCCACCCCATCCCCAGCACGAGAACGGTGGGCGCCTGGGCCAACACCACCAGCGCGACGACCCCGACCAGCGTTCCGGAGATCAGGAAGGGGCGGCGGCGGCCCAGCCGGCTGCGGGTGCGGTCGCTGAGCATCCCCACCAGCGGAGTCGCCAGGACGGCGCTGACGCCGCCCGCGCCGGTGATGTAGCCGAGGTACTCCTCGTGTCCGGGGGCCAGGTCGTCGACCCTGATCGCCAGCGAGATCGCGATCGGCGTGACGAACGCCATGTACACGCCGAACACGGCGAAGACGAGCAGCCGGATGTAGCCGGCCCCCGCCGGCGGCGGGTCGCCGGGGCCTCCCGGGGGCGTGCCGGCGCGTTCACCGGCGGCGTCCTGGAGACTGCCGGCGAACGATTCGTCCATCGGTGGCTGGGCGGGGGCGGGCGCCATGGTGACCTCGTCTTCGGGAGGGGGACGTCGTGGATCGATCGCGCCGGCCGACGCGCCGCCGGTACCGGCCTTCGCCTCAGGCCAGGCCGTTGCGCCGGGCGATGGCTCCCAGACGGCGTGCGCTCTCCTTGACCGTGCGCTCCTGGGTGTCACGATCGACGGCGATGAGGCCGAACGCCGGTTCGTAACCGAGCATCCACTCGAAGTTGTCCAGTGCGGACCAGTGGAAGTAGCCGCGGACGTCGAGGCCGTCGTCCACGCAGCGTTCCAGGCCCTCCAGGGCCACGCGGATGTACTCGACCCGGCGGGCGTCGTCGGCGGTGGCGATGCCGTTCTCGGTGACGAACATCGGCAGCCCCGCCGATGCCGCGCGGCGCAGGACGTTCTCCAGGGCCCGGGGGTAGAACTCGTAGCCCATCTGGGTGAGTTCGGCGCCCTCCGGGTGGGGGAGCGCGCCGTCCTCGCCGACCAGCACCCGCGTGTAGGTCTGCACGCCGAGGAAGTCGTCGCCCTCCAGCACCGCCAGGAACTCGTCGAACTCCTCGGCCCACCGCCGGCCGGCGGCCTTCTCCCCGCCCGGGCCCGGCTGGTAGTCCTGCAGGGCGAGGGTGAGGCCGACCCGGGTGGACGGGCTCGCCTCCTTGATCGCGTGACGCGCGAGCACGTGCGCCCGCTTCACCACTTCCAGGCCGGTGTCGCTGAAGGTGAACAGGAAGACCTGCGGCCTGCCGGACGGGGACCCGAACGCTGTTCCGAACACTTCGCCGATCTCCTCGCCGGGGCCGGTCTTCTCGGCCCGCGCCGAGTCCACCCCGACCGGCGCCTGCTCCGCCCCGGCCGGAGCCGGCGCGGCGTCCGTTCCGGCCCGGTCATCGATCATCCGGCGGATCAGGCAGGCGATGTTGGCCTCGTTGACGGTGGCCGCGTACGGGATCAGCGGGCCGAGTTCGCTCATCACCACTCGGCAGTAGGCGGCGAACCGTTCCGGGGTGCCCTCGTACTCCCAGCCGCCCAGCTCCATCAGCCAGCGCGGGCTGGTGAAGTGGTGCAGTGTCACCATCGGGGTGATCCCGAGCTCGTGGCAGGTCTCCAGCACGTCCCGGTAGTGCGCGATCGCCGCCCTGGAGACGAAACCGTCCTCCGGCTCGATCCTCGCCCACTCGATGGAGAACCGGTAGCCGGTGAACCCCAGCTCCTTGAGCAGGGCGATGTCCTGGCGATAGAGCCGGTAGTGGTCGCAGGCGTCCCCGCTGGGCTCGGCGAACATCGAGCCCGGGGCGTGCTCCAGCGCCCAGAAGTCGCTGGCGGTGTTGGTGCCCTCGACCTGGTGGGCGGCGGTCGCCGTGCCCCACAGGAACCCGTCGGGAAAGGCCACAGGCGCTCCTCCTCATGCCCCGCGCCCGGAGCCGACCCGGGCGCTAATGCGAATTAGCAACGCGTATTAGTATGCAAGGGCAGAGGGTGCGGCGCCCGCAAGGGAGGTCTATGTAACGAGTGGGTAACGAGCGGCGGAGCTGTTGCTCACAGGGCGATGACGGTCTTTCCGCGTGTGCGGCCGCCTTCGATGCGGTTGATCAGGTTCCGTTGCCCCGGCTGGGGCTCGCCCACGTCGCGCAGCGCGCGACGAGCGGTGGAGACGTACTGAGAACGCAGTACACGCGGCCCCGCCCGTACGGCGCGGCTCCCCGGCGGCCGGTGCGGTCGGCCGGGGGTCACATCTTCTTGGCGGCGGCCTTGATGGCCTCGCGGATCCGGGCGTAGGTGCCGCAGCGGCAGATGTTGCGGAGTTCGTCGAGGTCGGCGTCGGTGATCGTACGGCCTTCGGCGCGGGCCCGGCGGACCTTGGCCACCGCGGACATGATCTGCCCGGGCTGGCAGTAGCCGCACTGGGCGACGTCGTACTCCAGCCAGGCCTCCTGCATGGGGTGCAGCTCGCGGCCCACCGTCGCGGGGAGGCCCTCGATGGTGACGACCTCGTCGTCCGGGCCGATCCGCGAGACGGGCACGGAGCAGATGTTGACGGCCTTGCCGTTGACGTGGGAGGTGCAGGCCTGGCAGACACCGATCCCGCACCCGTACTTGGGACCGGTGACGCCGAGCAGGTCGCGCAGGACCCAGAGCAGGCGGACGTCGTCCTCGACCTCGACGGTGACCCGCTCGCCGTTGAGCTTGAAGGAGTGGTTCGGCATGTAGGGCTCCTCTAGAAGGCGCGGTCCAGGCCGTCGGTGGGGGACTGCGGGGTGGACGGCTGCAGCGGGAAGGGCTCGAAGGCCAGGGTGGCGTGGTTGATGGGGAACCGGGTCGGCATCGTCCCGGTGGCGCGGGCGTACGCGCAGGCCACCGCGGCCAGGGACGGGGCCACCGCCAGTTCGCCGGCGCCGCCGGGCTCGTCGCGGCTGGGCGGGAGCACGATGACGCGGGTTTCCGGCGGGGTGTTCCACTGCCGGGTGTAGAAGTAGTTGTCCCAGCTCCCCTCGAGCGGGACGCCGTTCTTGATGTGCAGGCTCGCGGTGAGCGCCATCGCGATGCCGTCGTTCAGGCCGCCGATCATCTGCGCTTCCAGGCCGCGCGGGTTGATCGGCAGTCCCGCGTCCACCACGACCAGGGCGCGGGTGACGCGGGGGCCGGCGACGCCGCGTTCGATGGGGCGGTTCACGGTCTCGGGACGGCAGTCGAGCTCGACGAGCACCACGCATTCCGCCCGGTATTCGGCGGCGAGGCCGATTCCCTGGGCGACTCCCGGCGGCAATGACCGTCCCCAGCCGCCTTCGGAGGCGGCCTTGTCCAGGACGGCGCGCAGCCTGGCGTTGTCCAGGAACTCGCGGCGGAACTCCACCGGGTCCTTGTCCATCTCGGCGGCGAGCCGGTCCACGACGAGTTCCCGCGCGCACACCATGTTCGGCGAGTAGACGTTGCGCATGCTGCCGGTCCTGAACTTCAGGGGGATCTCGGTCAGCGTCTGCTTGGTCGCCCCGAAGCTGTAGGGGGAGGACTGGCTCAGCAGGAAGAACGCCTGGGCCACGGTCGGATTCCCGACGAGCGGCAGCTTGGCCGCGTTCGCGGTGAGCAGGTCGCCGAATCCGTGGCTGAAGCTGGTCTCGGTGCTGACGTGCCGCTGCTCGTAGCTGAGCACGTTCCCGCCCCGGTAGGTGGCGCGGACGCGGGAGACGCACATCGGATGCGCGCGGCCCTGCCGGACGCTGTCGGTCCGCGACCACGACAGCTTGACCGGCTTGCTCATCTTCTTGGAGATCAGCGCGGCCTCCACCGCCGCGTCGGGGTGCAGCCGCCGCCCGAACGAGCCGCCGCCCTCCACGACGTGGACCGTCACGGCGCCCACCGGGAGGCCCAGCCGCTTGGCGATCTCGGTCTGCGCGTCCCCGGGGACCTTCAGGCTGGACCAGATCTCGGCCCGGCCGGCCCGCACGTCGGCGATCGCGACGTCCGGCTCCAGCGGGGAGTTGCTGGCGAACATGAAGGTGAACTCGGCATCGACGGACCTGCTGAGCAGCGGCGGCCCGGACAGCGACGGCACGGCCTTCCGCAGCTTCGCCAGCACGGTGTCGTCGGACTCGCCGGCCACCGGGCCGGGCCGCCAGGTCACCTCCAGGGCCCGCAGCGCGTCGACGCACTGGCCGAACGTCCGGCCGCGCACGGCCACACCGTGCTCGATCACCGCGACGTCGGTGATGCCGGGCATGGCCCGCACGGCGGCGGCGTTGCGGACCGACTCCACCGTGCCGTCGATGGTCGGCGGGCGCCGCACCATCGTGGGCAGGGCGTCCGGGACGTTCAGGTCCATGCCGAACTTCTTGCGCCCGGTCACGGCCGCGAGGGCGTCCACGCGCGAGGTCGGCCGGCCCACGATGGTGAACTCGGACGGGTCCTTCAGCGAGGCCGAGACCCGGGTGGTGCGGGTGGCCGCGGCGGCCTTCGCCAGCGATCCGTAGGTCGCCCGCCTGCCGCCGTACAGCACCGCGCCGTCCTTGGTGGACGGCTTCGAGGCGTCCACGTTCCAGGCGCGGGCGGCGGTGGCGACGAGCCGCCGCCGCGCGATCGCCGCCGCCGTCCGCACCGGCGTGTAGAGCGAACGGACGGAGGTGGAGCCGCCGGTGAACTGGTTGAACAGCAGCTCGGGGCGGGCGTCGGAGAGGGTGACGGTGACCTTCTCCAGCGGCAGGTCCATCTCCTCGGCGATCAGCATCGCGACGGTGGTGGTGATGCCCTGCCCCACCTCGGCCCGGGGCAGCGCGAACGACGCCGTCCCGTCCTCGTGGACCTGGACGGCGACCAGCCCGGACGTGGGCGCCGACGCCAGCTTCACCAGGTCGCCGACGTCGAGGATCTCCTCCGGCTGGGGGAGGGAGGGGATCTCCGCCGCGGCCGGGTCGCGGGGCCACTGCACGGCCACCGCCAGCGTCGGCGCCGCGACCAGATAGCCGAGGAACCGCCTGCGTCCCAGCCCTTCGTCCGGCTCGTGCGCTGGATGGAGGTCGTGGTCCATGGCGGGTCCTCCCGGTGGCGTTGTCGTGCGGCGGAGCGAGAGCAGGCCGGTGAGCTGAGTACCTGAGCACTTACTGGGGTGCGGCACAGCATTGCACACGGGAGCCCTGTGCCGGAACCTTCTATTGGCAGATCGCCAATAAGAGATTACCGCCCGGACGTCCCGCCGGCTGCCGAAGGGCCGGACGCGCTCGGCGATCCCGGTCGGCCGCTAGACGCGATCACGCCGCGCCCATCTTCTGGTTGGCGTGGGCCAGGCTCTCGGTGCTGGTGCGGATGGCATCGATGTCGGCGCCATCCAGGGCCCGTTTGACCGCGGCGACCGCCTCTTCGACCTCCTTCTCGAGGTCGGCGGGGAACGTGCCGGGGTTCTCGCGCAGGAACCTCTCGGTGATGTAGACGAGAGTCTCGGCCTGGTTGCGGACCTCGGCCTCGTCCCTGCGCCGCCGGTGCTCCTCGGCGTACCGCTCGGCCTCACGCATCATCCGCTCGAGGTCGTCCTTGGGCAGGGCCGAGCCGCCGTGCGACCATCGACTCTTTCCTGCCGGTCCCCAGGTCGTTGGCCGAGACGTTGACGATGCCGTTGGCGTCGATGTCGAAGGCGACCTCGATCTGCGGCACGCCGCGCGGCGCCGGAGGCAGGCCGGTGAGCCGGAAGGCGCCGAGCCTCTTGTTGCGGGCGGCGATCTCCCGCTCGCCCTGGAAGACCTGGATCTCCACGGACGACTGGTCGTCCTCGGCCGTGGTGCAGGTCTCCGACTGCCTGGTGGGGATGGTGGTGTTGCGCTCGATGATCTTGGTGAAGACACCGTCCCCCGCCACGGGGGCGAGACGCTCGCCGTCGCGGGTCTCGATGCCCAGCGACAGCGGGGTCACGCCCAGCAGCAGGACGTCCTTGACCTCGCCCTTGAGCACGCCTGCCTGCAGGGTCGCGCCGACCGCCACGACCTCGTCGGGATTGACCTCGCCGAGGGGGACCGTGCCGCCGGTCAGCTCCCTGACCAGGCCGGCCACCGCGGGCATCCGGGTGGCCCCGCCGACCAGCACCACACGGTCGATCTCGTCCACGCCCATTCCGGCGTCCTCGAGCACCTGGTGGAAGGGGGCCTTGCAGCGCTCCAGGAGATCGGCGGTCATCGTCTGGAACTCGGCGCGGGTGAGCTTCTCGTCCAGGTGCAGCGGGCCCGCGGCGGAGGCGGTGATGTAGGGAAGGCTGATCCACGTCTCCCGGGACGACGACAGCTCGATCCTGGCCCTCTCCGCCGCCTCGCGCAGCCGCTGCAGCGCCATCGTGTCCCTGGACAGGTCCACGCCGTGGGCCTTCTCGAACCTGGTGACCAGCCACTCGACGATCTTGCCGTCCCAGTCGCGACCGCCCAGGCGGCCGTCGCCCCCTGTTGCCCTGACCTCGACCACGCCGTCGCCGACCTCCACCACCGCGGCACCGCAGTTCTCGCCGCCCAGGTCGAAGACCAGGATCGTGGCCTCGTTCTCCTTCTCCAGGTGGTAGGCCAGCGCCGCGGAGGTGGGCTCGTCGATGAGCCGCAGCACGTTCAGCCCGGCGATCTGCGCGGCCTCCTTGGTGGCCTGGCGCTGGTGTTCGGAGAAGCAGGCCGGGACGGTGATCACCGCGTCGGTCACGGACGAGCCCAGGTAGGCCTCGGCGTCGCGCTTGAGCTTCTGCAGCACGAACGCGCTGATCTGCTGGGGGACGAGGTCCTTGCCGTCGATGGCGGTCGTCCGGCCGGTGCCCATCTCGCGCTTGACCGAACGGAGGGTGCGGTCGGCGTTGGTCACGGCCTGGCGCCTGGCGGTCTCGCCGATGAGGACTTCGCCGTTCCGGGCGAAGGCGACGACGGTCGGCGTGGTCCGCGACCCCTCCTCGTTGGCGATCACGGTGGGCTCGCCGCCCTCCAGGACCGCGACGACCGAGTGGGACGCCCCCAGGTCGATGCCGACCGCACGCCCCCCGCCCGAGCCGGACCCGCCGGCGTCTTCCGCGCGCGGGCGCCGCAGATCACGCAGGCGTCCCGCCACCGCCGTGGCGTCCCCGGGCCGCTGCCCGGGCTCCTTGGCCAGCAACGCCCGCAGGTACTCCTCGACCGCGATCGGAATGTCCGGCCGCACCGTGCGGGCTGCGGGCGGCGGCGCGGCCAGGTGCTGGGCGATCACCGCGCGGGCGTCGTCACCGGTGAAGACGAGGCGGCCGGTCAGCAGCTGGAACAGAGTGGCCCCGAGCGCGTACAGGTCGGTGCGGTGGTCGACGTCCTGGCCCAGGATCTGCTCGGGCGCCATGTACGCCAGCGTGCCGATCTTCAGGTCGCCGGTCAGCCCGGCGGTGGCGCCGTGCAGCCGGGCGATCCCGAAATCGCAGATCCGCACCGCCCCGTCGCCGCCGAGCATGAGGTTGGCCGGCTTGACGTCGCGGTGCACGATCCCGGCCGCGTGCGCGGTGGCCAGTCCCTCGGCCGCCTGCGCGCCGTAGCTCAGCGCGTCCTCGACCGGCAGCCCCTGGGGGTGCTCGCGCAGCAGGCTCTTGAGATCGCGCCCGCGCAGGTACTCCAGGACGAGGTAGGGCTGGCCCTCGTGTTCACCGACGTCGTAGACGGCGGCGATGTTGGGATGCGACAACCGCGCCGCCGCCCTGCCCTCCCGCTCGAACCGTGACAGCGCCTGCTCGCGGACCTGTCCGTGCAGCAGGTGCGGCAGCAGCACCTTGACCGCCACGGCCCGCTCCAGCCGCACGTCCTCGCCACGCCAGACCTGGCCCATGCCGCCCTCGCCGAGCAGTTCCACCACCCGGTACCGGCCCGCCACCACCGCGCCCGCAACCAGCAACCAGCACCTCCGGCGCACTCCCCGAACCCGCCCCCAATCTACGAGAACGAAGGGCCCGGGAGGCGGCCGACGGTGGCCGGAGACGGCGCGGGAGCCGCAGCCGACGCGGGATCACCGCGGTGAGAGCAGGCGGTACATCATCTCGACCCAGGTGGCGACGAAGATCTCGTCGTCCACTCCGACCGAGGGCACGCGGAGCAGGCCGGACATCATGCGGCTGGAGAACAGAGCGCCGAGCCCCACCGACGCGACGGCGGCGGCGCGCTCCTGCGGCACCCCGGCGCTGTCGCGCAGCCAGGCGGTGAACTCGGTGTAGGTGGTGTGGACGAGCTGCTGGACGGCGTCCTCCACGATCTCGGGGCGGCTGCGCGCCTCGCTCGCCATGATGCGCAGCAGCTCCTGCTCGTCGTCCAGCTCGGCGAGCACGTAGCGCGCGCTGAGGGTGAGCTCGGCGCGCAGGTCGCCGAGGTTGCCCAGCAGCCGGCGGATGTCGCGCAGCGCGTCCAGGCGGGAGAGGTTGCGTTCGATGCCCGCCCGGAGCACCGCCTCCTTGGTGCGGAAATGGTGGTAGAGACCGCCCGCGCCGGGGGTCAGCCCGGCGGCCCTCTCGATCTGCGCCACGCTCGTGCCGCGGTAGCCGTTCTCGCCGAACAGCCGCATGGCCGCGTCGATGATCCGGTCCCGGGTCGGGGTTGACGACGTCATGCGCCTAAGTAAACACTTAGGCGAAGCCATTGTCCACTGACGAGGACTCCTCGATGACTGAGCAACCCAGGCCGCCCGTCGCCCGGCGCGGCCGGATCTCCCGGGCCGCGCCCCTGCTCGGCGCCGCGGCCCGCACCGCGGGCGAGGCGGTCGTCGCCTCGCTGCGCGGCGGGCGCGGCGCCGAGTTCCACGGCCGGGCCGCCGAGCGGTACGCGCAGCGGCTCGGCCGGTCCAAAGGCGTGCTGATGAAGGCCGGCCAGCTGATGTCGTTCGCCGGCTTCGGCCCGGCCATGGAGGGGGAGTACGCGCACGTCTACCGGGCCGCGCTGTCCCGGCTGCAGGACGACGCGCCGCCCATGCCGTACCCGATGGCCGCCGGGATGGTCGCCGTCGAACTGGGCGCGCCGCCCGAGGAGCTGTTCGCCGCGTTCGACCGCGAACCGCTGGCCGCCGCCTCGATCGGGCAGGTGCACGCCGCGACGCTGCGCGACGGCCGCCGCGTCGCGGTGAAGATCCAGTACCCGGGCGTGGAGGAGGCCATCCGCGCCGACCTGTCCAACACCGAGCTGCTCGTCAGCTTCTTCAGCCTGGCCCGCTCGATGATTCCGAGCATGACCCGGATGGACATGCGCGCCCTCGCCCGCGAGGCCGCCGAACGCATCGGCGAGGAGCTCGACTACCGGGCCGAGGCCGCCCACCAGGCCGAGTTCGCGGAGATCTACCGGGGCCATCCGTTCATCCGCGTGCCGGACGTGGTCCCCGAGCTGTGCTCGGACCGGGTCCTCACGATGGAGCTGGCCGAGGGGATGCGCTGGTCGCGGGCGCTCACCGCGGACGCCGGCCTGCGCGACCGCTGGGGCGAGGCCGTCTACCGGTTCACCCTCGGCTCGCTTCGCCGGCTCGGGCTCTTCCACGCCGACCCGCACCCCGGCAACTACCTCTTCCACGAGGACGGCACGGTCACCTTCCTCGACTTCGGCTGCGTCAAGCGCTTCGCCCCGCACCAGATCCGGCAGATCCGCGCGATGGTGACGGCCGCCGTGGACGACGATCCCGCCGCGTTCGCCGGGGCGCTGCACGACGCGGGCCTCGTCACCTCCGACGGCGACGGCGCACCCGGCCCCGCCGACCTCCTGGCGTGGTTCCGCGCGACCCTGCACTCGGTGGTCGGGCCGCAGCCGCACACCTATGGGCCGGAACAGTCGGCCCGCACCATGCAGACCGCGTTCTCCGTCAGCGGGGAGCACGGGCCCGTGCTGCGGCGCGTGTCGTTGCCGCCCGACTTCCTCTTCCTGACCCGGATCGAGATGGGCATGAACGCGGTGCTCGGCGAACTGCGCTGCACCGGACCCTGGCTGGACGTCCTCAACGAGTGGGACCGCAACGGCCCTCCGGCCACCCCGTACGGGGAACTCGACCAGACCTTCTGGAAGGAGCGCCATGACGGTCGCAGCATCAGCTGAACCGGTCACCTGGGACGACGGACTCCAGGGATTCGTGGTGTCGGGGTTCGACGAGGCCGCGCAGGTCCTGCGCGGGCCCGGGTGGAGCAGCGACCCCCGGGCGCTGGGCGGCGACGTCTTCGCCGCCGTCCCGCCCGGCGTGCTGCTGTTCATGGACCCGCCCGACCACACCCGCCTGCGCCGGCTGCTCAGCCCCGCGTTCACCCCGCGCGCCCTCGAACGCTTCAGGCCCCGCGTCGCCGCGGTGGTCGAGACGGTGCTGGACGGCCTGTTCGCCGAGGCGGACGAGGCCGACCTGATGGCCGAGGCCGCCTACCTGATCCCGCTCGCGCTGATCGCCGAGCTGCTGGACGTGGGCACCGAGGGCGCGCAGGTGTTCCGGGCCGAGACGCCGGGGCTCGTCCGGATGCTGGAGGTGACCCCGACCGCCGAGGACATCGAACGCGGCGCGCGGGCGTCCAACGAGCTGATGCTGTTCCTGCTGCCGCTGCTGACCGAGCGCCGCCGCCGTCCGGGCGACGACTTCGTCAGCGCCCTGCTGCGGATGCCCGAGCTGGAACCGGAGGAGGTGATGGCGACCTGCGTCCTGCTGCTCGCCGCCGGGCACGAGACGACCGCCAACCTCATCGGCAACGGGGCCCTGGCCCTCATGCGCGACCGCTCCCAGGTGCCCGCGCTGCACGCCGGCCCGTCCCGCGCCGTCGAGGAGCTGCTGCGCGCCGAGACCCCGGTGAAGCTCGCCGGACGCGCCGCCCTGACCGACCACGACCTGGGCGGCACGCACGTCCCGGCGGGTTCACGTGTCGTCATCCGCGTCGACGCGGCCAACCGCGACCCGCGCCACTGGCCGGACCCCGGCCGGCTCGACCTCGCCCGCACCCCGCAGCCGCATCTGGCGTTCGGAGCCGGACACCACTACTGCCTCGGTGCCGCGCTGGCCCGGTTGGAGGCGACCGAAGCCCTTCCGCGCCTGTTCGCCCGGTTCCCGAACCTGACGACCACCGACCCGCAACCCCATTGGCGGCCCTCCAGCACCTTCCACGGCCTGGCCGCACTGCACGTCCGTCCGTGACTGTTCGCAGGTCACTCGAGATGGCGCGGTAATCGGCATTCTCAGGATGGCCGCGGCGCCATGCGCTTGTGACCTGGCGGCGCGTACCAAAGGCCTTTTCACCCCTGGAAACTACTCTCCGTATTTAACCGACTCCAGGAGGTGAAAAAGTGAGCCGCTGGTTCACCGCACTCGCCGCTCCGCCCCTCGCCCTCACCGTGGCCCTCGTCCCCGCCGCACCCGCCCTGGCCGCCACCGGAACCCTGGACATCCACATCATCGACACGACCAACGACAACCACTTCGTGCTCGACCTGGTCCAGCTCAAGGACCCCGCGGCCCGGAGCTGCCACGACGCTCCTCAGGAGACCTCGGACCGGAGGATCTTCAGCATCGAGAACAAGACCGACCAGCACGTCCTGCTCGCCGACCGCCCCTGCGAAGAGCTCCTGGCGGCGGACTCCTTCAGCGGCCACATCCTGGCCTCCGGAGACACCACCGACCTCCACCCCCAGAACGTCAAGGCCGTCTACTTCCCCTTCGGCTGAACGGCGTCCCGGATCGGGGAGGTCGCGTGCCGGGGCCGTGGTGATGCGCACGGCCCCGGCGTCGCGCGATCGTCAGAGGTAGTTCTCGAGGTCGGTCTTGATGTCCGAAGGGGGCACGGGGGGTTCGTAGCGCTTGATGACCTTGCCGTCGCGGCCGATCAGGAACTTGGTGAAGTTCCACTTGACCTCGTCGGTGCCGTCGGCGTCCGGGCGGATCTTGGAGATGGCGTCGTAGAAGCCGCCGTACTGCGGGCCGAAATCGCCCGGAGCCTCGGCGCGCAGGTAGCGGTACAGCGGATCGGCGTCAGGGCCGTTGACCTCGATCTTCGAGAACACCGGGAAGGTGACGTCGTACGTGGTCCGGCAGAAGTCCTGGATCTCCTCGTCGGTGCCCGGCTCCTGCTCCTTGAACTGGTTGCACGGAAAGCCCAGGACCTCCAGGCCGCGGCTCCCGGCGTCGCGGTACAGCGACTCCAGGCCCTCGTACTGCGGCGTCAGCCCGCATTTGCTCGCGACGTTCACGATGAGCAGCGTCTTGCCCGCGTACTCGCTCAGCGGAACTCGCCTGCCGTCCGCGGTCGTCGCCTCGAAGTCATGCGTACTCGTCATTTCGCAATGCTCGCAGATTCCCGCCGCCTCGATCGTGCCGGGGTCCCGCCGCGCCTTCGCCGTGCCCTTTCTCCGGCCGCCCCCCGGAAAGATCTAGCGGTTCGCCGTGGTGTTCCCGCAGCGGGGGGTGATGTCGAGGTTGTACCTTATGATCTTGCCGGATCGTTTCGGTGCACGGACGGCTGCGCTGCGTCGCCGGCACCGGTCGAGCGCGCAGCGCGAGGGGAGGCCGTGCATGGCCGATGATGGTCCCGTACCGGGGATCGACGCGACCAGGGCGAGCGTCGCCCGCATGTACGACTACTACCTGTCGGGGAAGGACAACTTCCAGGTCGACCGGGACGCCGCCGAACAGGTCAGGCGGGCGATGCCGGAGATCGGCGAGCTCGCCCGGGAGAACCGCTCGTTCCTGCGCCGCTCGGTGCGGTACATGGCGCGCCGGGGGATCCGGCAGTTCCTCGACATCGGCTCCGGGCTGCCGACCGTCGGCAACACCCACGAGATCGCCCAGCGGATCATCGCCGACGCCCGCGTCGTCTACGTCGACAGCGATCCGGTCGTGCTGACCCATGGTCGCGCCCTGCTCGCCACCAACGAGTTCACCACCGTGGCCCAGGCCGACATGCGCCGTCCCGCCGAGGTCCTCGAGCACGCCAGGAGGACGGGGCTGATCGACTTCAGCGCCCCGGTCGGGGTCCTGATGATCGCCATGACCCATTTCCTCACCCTGGACGAGCGCGGCGCGGTCATGCGGACCCTGCGCGACGCCCTCGCCCCCGGCAGCCACCTGGCCGCGACCCACGTCACCACCGAGGGGCACTCGGCCGAGGCGGTCGAGCAGATCGAGACCGTCTACGCGACCACGCCGACACCGATCTATTTCCGCTCCAAGGCCGACATCGCGCCGTTCTTCGAGGGGTTCGGCCTCGTCGAGCCCGGCCTGGTCACCATCGACGCGTGGAACCCCGAGGGCGACCTGCAGGACGAGCCGCTCAAGGACGTCGGCACGTGGCTGTACGGCGGCGTCGGCCGTAAGGGCTGAAGGCCCGCGGGACGGTCCGCGGCGGCCCGCGCCGGCGCTCGTCCGCAAAATAACCGAATCAGATTCGGGGAAGGTCTTCAGTAGGAGGCCCGGCGGCGCGATCATGGGGGTCTCGATGAGGGGAGGGCCCATGGCGATCGCCATTGGCGAGGAGCACCGCGAGCTGGCCGGGACGACCCGGGCGTTCTTGAACGATCAGGGTGCGCGCGCCGCGAACCGCGCGCTGCTGGAGGCCGACGAGGAGAAGCCGCCGGCGTTCTGGGACGGCTTCGCCGAGCTCGGCCTGCTCGGGGTTCATCTGCCGGAGGAGCACGGCGGCGGGGGAGCCGGGCTCCCCGAGCTGGTCGTGGTCGCGGAGGAGCTCGGCCGGGCCCTGGCGCCGGGGCCGATGCTGCCGACGATGGCGGCCTCCGCCGTGATCGCCGCCCGCGGGACCGACGAGCAGCGCGCCCGCCTCCTCCCCGATCTGGCCTCGGGCCGGACGGCCGCGGCGCTCGGCGTCGGCGGCGAGGTCACGGTGGACGGCGAGACCGCGACCGGCGACGCCGGGGTCGTCCTCGGAGCGGGCCTCGCCCGGCTGCTGGTGCTCCCCGCGGGCGACGACATGATCGTCGTCCGGACGGACGCGCCGGGCGTGGAGGTCGAGGTGCCGCCGAACCTCGACCCGTCCCGGCGGTCGGCCCGCGTCAGGCTCGACGGCGCGAGCGTGGCGGACGTCCTGCCGTCGGCGCGCGCCCACGCCGTCGCCGTCGCACGGACGCTCGCCGGGGCGGAGGCCGTCGGCGGGGCGCTGGAGTGCGTGGAGCGCGCCGTCGAGTACGCGAAGGTGCGCGAGCAGTTCGGGCGGCCGATCGGCACGTTCCAGGCGGTCAAGCACCACTGCGCGGACATGCTGGTGGCGGCGGAGCTCGGCACGGCGGCGGTGTGGGACGCGGCCCGCGCGGCGTCCGGCCCGGCCGACGAGTTCGAGCTGGCCGCGGCCATCGCCGGAGCGCTGGCACCGCCCGCCTTCACCAGGAACGCGGGGCTCAACACGCAGGTGCACGGCGGGATCGGGTTCACCTGGGAGCACGACGCGCATCTGCTGCTGCGGCGCGCGGCGACCCTGGAGGCGATCTTCGATCCGCGGGAGGCGGCGCGGGACGTCACGCGGCTGCGCGTCGCGGGAGTCGTCCGGGAGACGGAGCTCGACCTGCCGCCGGAGGCCGAGAACGCGCGGGCGGACGTGCGCGCGCTCGCCCGCGAGATCGCCGCGCTGCCCGAGGCCGAGCAGCGCGTGCGGCTGATCGACACCGGGTACGTGCAGCCGCACTGGCCGCGCCCGTGGGGTCTGGAGGCGAGCGCCGGACTCCAGTTGGTGATCGACGAGGAGTTCCGCGAGGCGGGGGTGAAGCGGCCCTCGTACGGGATCACGAGCTGGAACATCCTCACGCTGGTCCAGCACGGCACCCAGGAGCAGATCGACCGCTGGGTGCGGCCCGCGCTGCTGGGCGACGAGGTGTGGTGCCAGCTGTTCAGCGAGCCCGGCGCGGGGTCGGACGCGGCCGCCGTCAGGACGCGTGCGGTGAAGGTCGAGGGCGGCTGGCGCGTCAACGGGCAGAAGGTGTGGACCAGCGGCGCGCACTACAGCCGCCGCGGCCTCGCCACCGTCCGCACCGACCCGGAGGCGGCCAAGCACGCGGGCGTCACGATGATGGTGATCGACATGAAGGCGCCCGGCGTGGAGGTGCGGCCGCTGCGGCAGGCGACGGGCGGCTCGGAGTTCAACGAGGTGTTCCTCTCCGACGTGTTCGTCCCGGACGACGACGTGGTGGGCGCGCCGAACGAGGGCTGGAAGGTGGCGCGGGCGACGCTCGGGAACGAGCGGGTCAGCATCGGCGGCGGTGTCGGCGGGCCGGCCGGGCCGGACGTCGTGCGGCTGTACGCCGAGCACACGGACCTCGTCCCGGCGGAGCGGATCGGCGCGCACGCGGCGCAGGAGCGGGCGCTGAAGCTGCTCAACCTGCGCAGCGCCGAGCGGGCCGTGGCGGGGGGCGAGCCGGGGCCGGAGGGCAACATCACGAAGCTGGTCCTGGCCGAGCACGGGCACGCCACCGCCGCGCTGCTGGCCGAGTTCGCCGGACCGCAGACGGCGTTCGGCGACGGCCTCGGGCTGGTCGCGGGGCTGGCGCGGCTGGGGTCGCGGGCGATGTCGATCGCGGGCGGCACCTCGGAGATCACCCGCAACCAGATCGCCGAGCGGATCCTCGGCCTGCCCCGCGATCCGCTGATCCGTTAGCGGCGGCGCCGGTCGCCGCCGCTCCGCGGCGACCGGCGCGACCGTTCAGCGGCGGACGACGCCCGGGTCGGGTTCGAGGGTGATGGAGTCCAGGTTGACGTTGCCGTTGTCGTCCGGGCCGTACACGAAGTCCAGCGGGGTGGCCTGGCCGAGCGGAAGGCTGATCTTCTGCCCCGCGCCCGGGTGCTCCGACCAGGTGTCCCAGGTCGGCAGGGTGGGCAGCCGGAGCTGCACGGACCGCGTCCCACCGGCGAGGGTCATGGTCTGGGTGGCGCCCATGGCGTTGGCGTAGCGGACGCGGACGGTGTAGACGCCGTCGGCGGTGACCGGGGCGGTGAACCGCACGCCGCTGTCCTTGGTCTTCAGGCAGGCCACGAAGCCGGTGCCGGTGTAGCCGGGGTGGTTGGTGCGCAGGCACGCGCCGCTGACGAGCTGCGCCGACTCCGCCTCGATCCGGCGCGGCGAGAGGGAGAGCATCCGGCCGGCGGCCAGCAGACCGGCCGCGACGTCCCCGGGCACCGGCCCGGCCTCGACCAGGGTGGTGAACCGGTTGAGGGCCTCCCGCATCGCCGCCGGGTCGTTCCCGACCGCCGCGGCGATGGCGGCCTTGACCTCGGAGGTGAGCCTGCCGGACAGCGCGGGGTCGAGGGACCCGGCGTCGGCCGCCCGCCGCACCTTCAGTGCGAGGGAGAGGAGCCCCTGCGGTTCGCCGAGCCGGTCGGAGAGCCGGTCGTCGATGGCGGTGCGGGCCTGCGCGGTCACCTCGGCGAGGGGGAGGCCGTACAGGGCCAGCCGCATGTCCTGGAGGGCCAGGAGGCGGCCGGTCGTGTCGCCGTGGCGGAGCATGGTCTCGGACTTGTTGATCGCGGGCTGCAGGAGCGCCAGCGCGGACGACGACACCTCGCCGGACTTCCGCAGGTCCCGGACGAGCCCGAGCAGCGAACGCGGCTGCGCCACCCGGACCGGTTCACCGCGTTCGCCGCCGGGCGCGCCCACCGCGACCCGGAAGTCCTGGTCCGGCACCTCGGCGGCGGGGATCGTCCACTCGACGGTCCGGGTCCCGCCGCCCGCGACGCGGACGCGCCGCACCTCGCCGGCGGCGCGGCCGTCGATGAAGACACGGGCCTGGAGTTCGGCCACGGTGCTGCCTTCGTTGGAGAGCGGAGCCTTCACGGTGAGCTGCCGGGTGGACGGGTCCAGCACGGCCTCGGGGGTGCCGTGCTCCGCGCGGGGCGGGGCGTACCAGGGCAGGTCGCCGAGATCGGCGGCGGTCGCGGGCCTGATCCTGACCGCCTGGCCGCCTGCCGCGACCAGCGACATCGACAGCCGGGTGGACGATCGGACGAGCGTCCTGCGGATCTCCACCGGCAGCGGGTCGCCCTTCCAGGTGGTCTCCTGGGCGTCGGCGTAGGTCTCCGCCACGAAGGCGCCGTGCGGGAGGAACGACAGCGGCACCTGGAGGGTCCGGTCGTTCTCGTCGGTGATCGCGCCCAGGTACCAGGTGTCGCCCTTCCGCCGGGCCGTTGCGGTGTAGTCCCCGATGGCGCTGTCCAGGACGCGGGTCTCGTCCCAACTGGCGGGCATGTCCTTGAGGAAGGCGAAGCCGGGGTGGGCGGCGTAGTTCTCGGGGGTGTCCGCGAGCATCTGCATGGGGCTGAAGAACGTCGGATACAGCGCGAGCTGTGCGGCCGAGGTGGTCTGGACGCGGGTTCCGAGCCGGGCCGGGTCCCAGGTCACGTTGAGGACGCCGGGAGTGTAGTCGGCGGGCCCTCCCATGAACCGGGTGAAGGGGAGGATCGTCGCCTGCGCGGGCGGGTTGCCGCCGGCGCCCATGTAGTTCTGCTGCTCCATGCCCGCGACGCCCTCGCCCGTCATCATGTTCGGGTAGGTGCGCGACAGGCCGGTGGGCTTGATCGCCTCGTGGGCGTTGACCGTGATGCGGTGCCGGGCCGCCGCGTCGATCACCCGCTGGTAGTGCCGGACGGCCTCCTGGTCGTAGTGGCTGCGGTTGACCCCGCCGAGCAGGAACTTGGTGGCGTAGCCGGTCTTGATCGCATGGATGCCGAGTTCCTCGTAGCGAGAGAAGATCTTCTCGAGGTTCCGGTCGTAGTAGTCGACGTCGCCACGGGTCTCGTTGTGGGCGATGTAGCCGATGCCCTTCGACGCCGCGTACCGGAGCACCTCGGGGAGGTCGAAGTCGGCCTGCGGGGTCAGGAAGTCCTGGCCCGACCACGAGCCGCCGGAGTTGGTGTTCCAGCCCTCCGCCAGCACGAACTTCGCGCCCGCCTGCTCGGCCAGGTCGATGTACTGCTTGACGCGCGCGGTGGTGGCGCCGTGCTTGGGCCCGGCGTTCCAGGTCGTGTGCCGGCGCTGCAGCTCCCACCAGACACCCGTGTACGTCGCGGGCTTGATCCAGGACGTGTCGTCGCAGACCGCGCACGGGTCGTTGAGGTTCTCGATCAGATGGGACTCGCCCAGGTCGCCGGGGCGCCCGCCCACGGTCAGGGTGCGCCACGGCGTGGAGAACTCGCCGTCCAGCCTGGCCTTGGTGCCGTCGGGGAGGCCGATGAGGTCGCTGGAGAAGCGGCCGGGCCGTCCCGGCACCGCCTTCAGCGTCATGCTGGGGTAGTCGGTCAGGTCGGCCTCGTGCACCACCACGTAGGAGTCGGCGGCGGGCGCGGCGGTGATGGGCGTCTGGGCGGTCGCGACGCCGGACAGGGGCAGGTCGCGGTAGTGCTGCTCGTCGGCGGTCCAGGTCCGGCCCGCGGCGATCGACCAGCTCCGCGCGACGGGATCGAGGGTGAACTCGGTCTGCTCGGCGGTGACGGTGTAGGCGTCCAGGCCGGGCTGGCCGGGGAAGCGGTAGCGGAAGCCGACCCCGTCGTCGAAGACCCGGAACACCAGGTCGAGCTTGAACCCCGTGACGTCCTGGACCGCGTGGACGGTGAGCTCGTTCGCGTGGTTCCTGACCTTGGCGGAGGTTCCCCAGACGGGCTTCCACGTCTCGTCGATCGTGCGCCGCTCGACGGACTCGATGGACATGTCCCGCGTGAGGCTGGGGCGTCCCTGGAGATCCACGCCGAGTCCGGACGCGCCGACGAGCACCTTGTCGCGGTCGCGCACGCTGTAGGTGAGGCGCCCGTCTTCAGTGGCGATCGCGACCCGCAGATCACCGTCCGGCGACGTGACGACCCGCGCGCCCTCGGCGGCGACCTCGGCGAGGCCGCCGGCGGGCGGCGGGTTCTCGGCCCTGGCCGGGGCCGTCGCGATCCCTCCCGAGGCCAGGAGGACCGCCGTCATCGCGAGCACTCCGGTCCGTCTTTTCCGCCACGCCGTGGCTTCACGCTTCATGCACGCCTCTTCTGCCGGGGGTGGGTGGAGCGACTTAGAACGCTCCACGACAGGCTCCGTGATCGTAGATCGACAAAAGATTCCGGTCAACGCTCTTAATCTTGACTAATTAGTATGTTCAGCGTCGTAATTCGCTACCCTCGGCCGGTGGCCAACCCACCGAACCAGCGGATCGAACGCAGCAGGCGCGCGATCCTCGACGCGCTGAAACAGTCCTTCCCCGCGACCCGGCAGGAGCTGAGCCGCCGGACCGGGCTCGCGCCCAGCACGGTGGCGGGCATCGTCCGGGGCCTGCTGGCCGAAGGGCTGGTGCACGAGCACGCGGCCAGCGACCACGCGGGACGCGGCAGACCGTCGTCACGGCTGTCGCCGCGCCGCCCTCCCGGACATCTCGTCGGGATCGACTTCGGGCACACGCACATCTCGGCGGTGCTCGCCTCGACCGCGCAGGAGGTGGTCGCCGAGGGCAGGGTGCCCCTCGACGTGGACGCCTCGGCGGGCAACGCGCTCGACCAGGCGGCGGCCCTGGTCGCCGACCTGCTGGACCGGACGGGCGTCCCGGCCGGTTCGGTGCTGCGGACGGCGGCGGGGATCCCGGGACCGATCAACCAGGAGACCGGCCGGATCCAGTCGGCCACGATCCTCGCGGGCTGGGCCGGGGTCCGGCCCCGGGAGGAGCTGACCGACCGGCTCGGCGGCGAGGTCCTGATCGCCAACGACGCGGAGCTCGCCGCGCTGGCCGAGCACACGCACGGGGCCGGACGGGACGTGTCCGACCTGGTGTACGTCAAGGCGTCGCACGGCATCGGGGCCGGGCTGATCCTCGCGGGCAGGCGCTACACCGGGGCGTACGGGGCGTCCGGGGAGATCGGGCACACGCTGATCCAGGAGGGCGGGGCGCAGTGCCGGTGCGGGCAGCGCGGCTGCCTGGAGTCGGTGGTGTCGATCGACGAGGTGTGGAGGCAGCTCACCGCGGCGGGCCTGCCGCTTCCCGAACGGCCCGGCGACCTCTCCCTGGACGCCCTGGTCGACAACCCGGTGGCGGCCCGGATCGTCGCCGACGCGGGGCGCAGCATCGGACGCGTCCTGTCCGACCTGTGCAACGCCCTGGACCCCGCCATGCTCGTCATCGGCGGCGAGCTCGCGACCGGAGGGGACCCCCTCCTGGAGGGGATCCGCGAGTCCCTGCGCCGCTTCGCCCAGCCCGCGATCAGCGACCGCGTCCGAGTCCGCTCGTCCGCCCTGGGCCCCCGCGCGGGCCTGGTCGGGGCCCTGACCCTCGCCGCCACCGAATCCACTCCCTGAGAGGACTGATCGAGGTCCCGTTGAACCCTTTATGGGATGCCATTGAATTTCACGGTCGGGTCGGATTCCCGCCCTCGGTTTATCGCTCTGAGGTGCCGGTTATCTAGGGGACGATGGCCGCTCGACCAGGACCGATGGTCGGCTCGGGGAAATTCCGCGCTGGGCGAGGTCTTCTTTCATGTGCGGCACGAGGCGGCACGAGCCCGGCTCGCGAGTCCGGCTGGAGAGTTCGGAATCGAGGCACGATGAGGATGGAAGAGACGGCGCCCGCGGTCCCCCGGGTGGAGATCACTCTCAAGGTCAACGGCCGGTCTCACCGGCTGCGGCTCGACGCCCGGGTGACCCTGCTGGACGCGCTGCGCGACCATCTGGCCCTGACCGGGGCGAAGAAGGGCTGCGACCAGGGCACCTGCGGGGCCTGCACGGTGCTGGTGGACGGCAGGCGCGTGGTGGCCTGCCTGATGCTCGCGGCGCAGTGCGAGGACCGCGAGGTCACCACCATCGAGTCCCTTTCGGAGGGAGGGGCGCCGCACCCCGTGCAGGAGGCGTTCGCGCGGCACGACGCGTTCCAGTGCGGCTACTGCACGCCGGGTCAGATCATGTCGGCGCTGGCACTGATAGGCGAGGGGCGGGCCGGCTCGGAAGAGGACATCCGCGAATTCATGAGCGGCAACATCTGCCGCTGCGGCGCCTATCCGAACATCCGCGCGGCGATCCGCGACGTCGTGGCGGGAGGCTGACGATGCGCCCCTTCGAATACGCCCGCGCCGCGGACACCGAGCAGGCCGTCGCCGTGGCCACCGCCGACCCGGACACCTCCTACCTCGCCGGCGGCACCACGCAACTGGACCTGATGAAGGACGGCGTGCTCGGCCCCGGGCGGCTCCTCGACATCACCAGGCTCCCGCTGGGCGGCGTCACGCACCTGGACGACGCGGTCCGGATCGGCGCGCTGACCACGATGGAGGAGCTCGCCGCCGATCCGGTGGTGGGGCGGCGGCTGCCGTTCGTCCGGGAGGCGCTGCTGCTGGGGGCGTCGACCCAGCTGCGCAACATGGCGACGATCGGGGGCAACCTGCTGCAACGGGCCCGCTGCCGCTACTTCCGGGACCCGACCGTCCCGGCCTGCAACAAACGCGACCCCGGATCGGGCTGCGCGGCCATCGACGGCATCCAGCGCATGCACGCCATCCTGGGCACCAGTGACCACTGCATCGCCCTGCACGCCTCCGACCTCGCCGTCCCCCTGGCGGCCCTCGACGCCCTCGTCCACATCCAGGGGGTGGGCGGCCGGCGGACCGTCCCGCTGACCGAGTTCTACCTCCCGCCCGGCAGCACCCCGCACATCGAGAACGTGCTGCGACACGGCGAGCTGATCACCGAGGTCGAGGTGCCGCTGCTGCCGGAGGGGGCGCGGTCCCGCTACCTGAAGGTCCGCGACCGGGTCTCCTACGAGTTCGCGCTCACCTCCGCGGGTGTGGCCCTGGCGGTGGACGGCGGCGTCGTCCGGTGGGCGCGGATCGCGCTGGGCGGGGTCGGCACGATCCCCTGGCGCGCGTGGAAGTCCGAGGACCTCCTGCGGAACGCGCCCGCGGACCGCGGCGCCTTCCGTGCCGCGGCCGAGGCCGCCCTTGAGGGGGCCAGGCCGCTGCCCGGCACCGCGTTCAAGGTGGATCTGGCCGGACGCACGCTGGTGCGCGCGCTGGAGATGGCCGCGGGAGCCGCATCATGACCACTCTGGAGACGCGCCCGGTCATCGGCGCGGGGATCGACCGCGTGGACGCCCCGCTGAAGGTGACGGGCAAGGCGCAGTACCCCAACGACGTCGACCGTCCGGGCATGGCGCACGCCGCCCTGGTGCGCAGCACCATCGCCGCCGGGCGGATCCGCGGCATCGACGCCGCCGAGGCCGAGGCGGCCCCGGGCGTGCTCGCCGTCATCACGCATTTGAACGCGCCGAGGCTGGAGCGCGGGCCGACGACCCTGCTGGGCCCGTCCCCGCCCGCCCCGCTCCAGGACGAGCGGATCCTGCACTACGGGCAGCACGTCGCCGTCGTGGCGGCCACCACCGCGGAGCAGGCCAGGCACGCCGCGTCGCTGGTACGGGTCGACTACGAGCCCGCCAGGGCCCTGCTCGGCATCGACGAGCCGGACGCCGAGGTGCTCGTCAACCCCTGGAACCTCGACCACGAGCGCGGGGACGTGCGGGCCGGGTTCGCGGCGGCCGACGCCGTGGTCGAGGGCACCTACACCACCCCCGACAACACCAACAACCCGCTCGGCCTGATGTCCGTGGTCGCCGCCTGGGACGGCGACGCGCTCACCGTCCACGAGTCCACCCAGTGGCCGCACAACGTCCGCACCTCGCTCGCGGCGATCTTCAAGATCCCCGAGAGCCGGGTCCGGGTCCTGGCCCCCTTCGTCGGCGGCGGCTTCGGCGCCGGGCTGCGCATGTGGCCGCACGTCGTCCTCACCGTGCTGGCCGCCCGCCGGATCGGACGGCCGGTGAAGCTGGTGCTCACCCGGCCGGAGATGTTCACGGCGGTCGGGCACCGGCCCAGCAGCGTCCAGCACATCAGGCTGGGCGCCACCGCCGCCGGCGACCTCGTCGCCGTCGAGCACGAGGGCGTCTCGCCGGTGGCGATGGACGACGAGGACTACGAACCGGTGTCGCTCGGCTCGGCCGTCTCCTACGCCTGCCCCAACGCCCGCACCCGCGACCGGCAGGTACGGCTCAACATCCCGTGCCCCGGGTCGATGCGAGGCCCCGCCGAGGGCCAGGGCAACTTCGCCCTGGAGTCGGCCATCGACGAACTCGCCCACGCCATCGGCATGGACCCGCTCGAATTCCGCCTGCGGAACTTCGCGGAGGAGCACCCGCCGACCGGCCTGCCATGGTCGAGCAACGCCCTGCGCGAGTGCTACGAGCGCGGCGCCGAGCGCTTCGGCTGGTCACGCCGGAGCCCGGAGCCGGGCAGCATGCGCGACGGCCGCTGGCTCGTCGGCTACGGCCTGGCCGGGGTCGCCTACCCCGCCTACCAGGCGCCGTGCCAGGCGCGCGCCTCGCTGAACCGCGACGGGTCGGCGTACGTGCGCAGCGCGGCCACCGACATCGGCACCGGCACCTACACGGTCATGACCCAGCTGGCGGCCGACCTGCTCGGCCTGGCCACGGCGCAGGTGCGGTTCGACCTTGGCAGCTCCGACCTGCCCTACTCGCCGCAGGCCGGCGGCTCCGGCCTCACCGGCGCCCTCGGCAACGCCGTCCACGCGGCCTGCCGCGGCCTGGTGGGGGAGTTCCTCGACCTGACCGCCGCCGACCCCGGCTCGCCCCTGCGTGGAGCCGGGATCGACGACGTCGCGGTGAGCGAGGGCCGCATCCACCTGGCCGGCGACCCGCGCAGAGGCGAGGCGTACACCGACATCCTGGCCCGCCACGGCCTGGAGGGGCTGAGCGCCGACGGCCGGAGCACCCCGCCCGGCTCCGAGGACCTCGGGATGGCCGTCGCCGGCGCGTTCGGCGCCAAGTTCGTCGAGGTCCGCGTCGACCCGGACCTGGGACTCCTGCGGGTGGCGCGGGTGGTGTCGGGCATCGACGGCGGCCGCATCCTCAACGCGAAACTGGCCACCAGCCAGATCGTCGGCGGCACCGTCGGCGGCATCGGCCAGGCCATGTTCGAGGACACCGCCACCGACGCGGAGACCGGCCGCATCGCCAACGCGACCTTCGGCGACTACCTGGTGGCCGTCAACGCCGACGTCCCGGACATGGACGTGTTCTTCGCCGGCGGGCCCGACCGGGCGACGCCGATCGGCACCAAGGGCGTCGGCGAGATCGGCCTGGTCGGCATCGCCGCCGCCGTCGCCAACGCCGTCCACCACGCCACCGGACGCCGGATCCGCTCCCTGCCGATCACCATCGACCGGCTGCTCTGACGGGCCCGCCGGCGTGCCGGCGGGTCACGGGCGGGCGATGGAGAGGGTCTGCGGTGCGGTGAACTCCAGGAGACCGGCCAGCCCGCCCTCGCGGCCGTAGCCGCTCAGCCCGAACCCGCCGAACGGCACCTCGGGGGAGTTCGGGGCGCCGTTGTTGATCCCGACGATGCCGATCCGGAGCCGCTCGGCCAGCGCGGCCGCGGCCGCCGCGTCCGCGCCGCACACGTAACCGCCCAGCCCGAAGTCCCATCCGTTGACCTCCTCGACCAGCGCGTCCTCGTCGGAGTACGGGCGCACGCCGACGACAGGGCCGAAGACCTCCTCCGTCCAGACGGGCAGGTCGTCGCCGGGATCGGCCACGACGGCCGGGGCGACGAAGGATCCGGCGGAGGGGACGTCCCCGTCCTGCCGGACGTCGGCTCCGGCCGCCCGCGCCTCCTGGACGAGGGCGTCGAGCCGTTTCACGTGCGAGGCGTCGATCACCGGGCCGAGATCGGTCGCCTCGTCGCGCGGGTCCCCCACGCGCAGCGCGCGGGAGCGGGCGGTGAACGCTTCGACGAAGCCGCCGTACAGGCTCTCGTGGACGAGCACGTTGTTGGCGGCGATGCAGGACGCGCCGTTGTTGCGGTACTTCGCGACCAGGAGGGTCTCGACGGCGGCGTCCAGCTCGGCGTCGGCGCGCACGATGAAGGGGGCCCGGCCGCCGAGTTCGAGGAGCGGCTTGGTGAGCGTGGCCCCGGCGCGTCCGGCGATCAGCTTGCCGACCCGGGTCGAGCCGGTGAAGCTGACGGCGGCCACGCGCGGGTCGTCCAGGAGCGCGCCGGTCACCTCCGTTCCGGCCCCGGCGACGGTGGTCAGCGCGCCCGCGGGCAGGAAGGGTTCGAGGATCTCGGCGAAGCGCAGCCCGGACAGCGGCGTCAGCTCCGACGGCTTGAGCACGGCCGTGCACCCGGCCGCGAGCGCGGCGGCGACCTTGCGGGCCGGGATCGACAGCGGGAAGTTCCACGGGGTCACCGCCGCGACCACCCCCAGCGGCCGGTGCCCGATCAGGAAGCGGCGCCCGGCGGTCAGCCGCTGCTCGCCGTGCAGGCCGACGGCCGCGTCGGCGAACCAGTCCAGGAACGCGGCGGAGAAGCCCACCTCGGCCCGCGCCTCGGCCAGCCGCTTGCCGCTCTCCCTGGTGACCAGCAGAGCCAGGTCTTCGGCGGTGCCGGGATCGCGGAGGGCGTCCGCGGCCGCCCGCAGCCGGCGGGCACGTTCGGCCGGGGGCGTCGCCGCCCACCCGGGCTGGGCGGCGGCAGCGGCGTCCACGGCGCTGCTCGCGGCGGCCGCGCCGGCCGCCGCGGCCGTCCCGGACGGCTCGCCGTCACGCGGGTCGGCCACCTCCAGCCGGTCGCCGCCGCCGAGGGCGCCGCCGCCGAACCGGGCACCGGGCACGACGTCGAAGCTCATGCAGAACCAACTCCTTGTATCCGAGGTATCCGAGGTATCCGAGGTGTTCGAGGCGGTCAGCGCGCGGTCCACCGCGCGGAATGGACGGTGCGGGACGCGGCGCGCTCCTCGTCGATCGTCACGCCGAGCCCCGGCCCGGACGGGACGCGCAGCGCCCCGCCCGACGCCTCGGGCGGCGGGACGGTCAGCTCGGTCCGCAGCGGGTCGTCCCGGACGTCCAGTTCGACCCACGCGGCGCCGGCCGCCGCGGCCACATGGGCGGCGGCGGTGAGCCCGAGCGCGCCCGAGTAGCAGTGCGGGCTGAACCCGGTGCCGTGCGCGGCCGCCGCGCGCCCGACCGCGAGCGCGGTGGTGACGCCGCCGGTCTTGGCGGTGTCGGGCTGGACGTGCGCGACGGCGGGGGAGGCCAGGTAGCGGGTGAAGGCGTCGAGCGTGTAGACGTTCTCGCCGGTCGCGAGCGGCATCCCGGTCTCGGCGTGCACGTGCTCGAGGTCGGCGAGGGCGTTGCCGTCCACCGGTTCCTCACACCATTGGACGCCGTGGTCGCGCAGCACCGCGCACATCCGGACGGCCTCCGGCACCGACCAGGCCTGGTTGGCGTCCGCGAACAGCGCGACCCCGTCGCCGGCCGCCGCGCGGGCCGCGCGCACGATCGCCACGTCCCGCTCCTCCCCGAAGCCGATCTTGACCTTCAGCGCGCGGAACCCCCGGGCCACCGCCCGTTCGGCGAGCTCCTCGACCCGGTCGGGGCCGATCCCGCTGGCGTAGACGGGCACCTCCTGAAGCGGAGCGTCCGGGCCGTCCGGGGCCGCCAGCAGTGCCGCGAGCGGGCGCCGCGCCGCCTTGCCCGCCAGATCCCACAGCGCCATGTCCACGCCGCTGATCGCCTGCCACACCGGTCCGGGCGCCCCCCACTGCCGGCCCAGCGGGAGCAGCCTGGCGGTCAGCCGGCGGCGCAGCGCGCCGATGTCGCGGGCGTCCGCGCCGAGGAGGACCGGCACGGCGCCCTCCTCCAGCGTCGCGACCCGTTCGCGCCACGCCCAGGCCGGGTGGTTGACCCAGCTCTCCCCGATGCCGGTCAGGTCGCCGGACCGGATCTCGACCACGCAGGCGCGCCGGCTGGCCAGCGCCGCGAACGACATCCGCACCGGATCGGGGAGCGGGGCCTCGAAGACCCTGACCCGCACCTCGTCGATCGGCAGCGGCATCCAGGAGGGCACGGTCACGCGGTCCCGCCGGCGGACGCGTCCGCGCCGGTCGCCGCGCCGGATTCCGGTGCGGCGGCGAGCTCGGTGTAGAGGCGGTGGACGGCGCCGGTGTCGGCGGCCCCCAGCCCCCGGTACAGCGCCAGCCGGTTCACCTGGTCCACCGCCGTGGCGATGAAGGCGGGCGTCCCGTTCTCCCGGGCCAGCGCCAGCGCCAGCCGGTTGTCCTTCTCCAGCAGCCCGAGCGCGAACGCCGGCGTGTGGTCACCCGCGATGATCTTCGGGGCGAGCTCGCGGAACAGGTTGCTGACCGTCGCGGCACCGGAGTCGGCGACGGTGCGCGCGAACACCTCCGGGTCGACACCGGCCGGCCCGCAGAGCGCCAGGGCCTCCGCGGTGACCGCGTTGATCGCCCCGAACATCAGGTTGTTCAGCAGCTTCACCACGCTTCCGGCGCCGACGTCCCCGACGCGCACGACGGCGCGCGCGATCGTGCCCTCCAGCAGCGGCCGGACCCGTTCCACGGCCGCGGGGTCGCCCCCGGCGGTGAGCGTCCAGTTCCCGCACTTGTCGGGACGGCCGAGCACGGGCGCGTCCAGGTAGGCGGCGCCCGCCGCCTCCACGGCCCGCGCCGCCGCCCGCGCGCCGTCCGGATCGATGGTGGAGATGTCGACCACGACGCTGCCCGGCCGGAGCCGCCCGGCCAGCACCCGCTCGGCGAGCCCGGTCACGTCGTCGGGGCCGGGGAGGGAGAGGACCAGCACGTCCGCCCGCTCGGCGACCTCGCCCGCGCCGCCCGCGGGGACCACCCCGGCCTCCGCCGCCGCGGCGACCCGCTCCGGAGCCAGGTCGTGCCCGTGGGTCGGGGCGGCCGCGGCCAGCCGGACGGCCGCCCGGCCGCCCATCGCGCCCAGCCCGATGACGCCTATCGTCGTGGTCACGAGGCCTCCTTGTGCGCGCTCAGGAAGATCTGCGGATCGAAGTAGGTGGACGGCTCCTTGTACTCGGGGAGCCCGCCCAGCTCGACGAACGTGCGGGTGGTGCGGCCGAGCCAGCCCGCCGCGGTGCCGTCGGCGTAGTACGTCGCCCACTGGTCGCCGGTGAACGTCTTCTCGAACCCGAAGTCGTGCTTGACCTGCTCGAACGGGGCGTCGTTCCGGTAGGCGTGCTGGTGCACCTTGCGCAGGCTGCCGTCAGGGTCGCCGAGGAGCGCCGCGTTGATCTCGATCCAGGCGGCGGCGATCTTCTTGAGGGTGTCCTTGTCCTTCTCGTAGAAGGAGTTGCGCGCGACCCACCCGCCCGCGATCGCGGTCCGCGGGTAGTACTTCCCCGCGGAGGTGAGCAGCTTGGCGCCGGGCACGCTCTTCTTGACCTGCAGGTCGAACGGCACCCACAGCGCCACCGCGGGAACCGCGCCGCTGATGAAGGAGTTCACGGCGGCGGGCATCGGCGAGTTGACGATGGAGACCTTCTCCGGGTCGACCTTCTCGGCCTTCAGCGCGTTGTGGAGGAAGACGTGCGCGGTGGTGCCCTCGGTCGTGGCGACCTTCTTGCCCGCCAGGTCCGCGAGCGAGTCGATGCCCGAGTCCTTCCGCACGTACAGCTGCGCGGTGTCGTACTCGATGTCGTTCAGCAGGAACACCTTGCCCTGCCCGCGCGCGGGGAAGTTGGCGGCGACCGCGCCCATGATGGCGATGTCGATGGAGCCGCCGGTCAGCGCCTGGCTCTCGGCGATGCCGGTGTCGAACTTGACCGGCTGCAGCTTCAGCCCGTGCTTTTCGAACGTTCCATTGACCTGGCCGAGCCACAGGTGCGTGTCCACCGCGACCGTGTGCAGGTAGCCGACCTTGACGACCTTGAGGCCGTCCGACCCGGTCTCACCGCCGGCCGGGTCGCCCTCCAGCGCGCAGCCGGTGACGGCCAGCAGCAGGGCGAGCACCGACACGACCAGCGGCAACGGCCGCCGCCTCCGCCTGTTGACGATCACGCCGCGGTTCCTTTCTCGAGGTTCGAGGACTGCGACCGCAACACCCCTTCAAGATGGCGGCGCAGCTCGATGAATTCGGGGGTCAGCCTGGTCTCGGCGGTGCGCGGCATGCCGATGCCGACGTCCACCACCTCGCAGACCTTCGCGGGCCGGGCCGACATGACCACGACCCGGTGCGAGAGGAAGATCGCCTCCTCCACGGAATGGGTGATCAGCAGCACCGTCTTGCGCTCGGCCAGCTGGGTCCCGTGCAGCAGCTCCTGCATGAACTCGCGGGTCTGCGCGTCCAGCGCGGCGAACGGCTCGTCCATCAGCAGCACGTCGGGGTCGGGGGCGTAGGCGCGGGCGATCGCGACCCGCTGCCGCATCCCGCCCGACAGCTCCTTCGGATAGGCCCGCTCGAACCCGGTCAGGCCCATCAGGTCGACGTAACGGGCGACGATGGCCGCGTGCTCGGACCTGGGGATCGTGCACGCGCCGAGGCGCAGGCCGAACGCGATGTTGTCGGCGACGGTCAGCCAGGGGAAGATCGCGTACTGCTGGAACACCACGCCGCGGGCCGGGCTCGGACCGCCGACCTCGGCGCCGCCGGCCAGCACCCGCCCCGCGTCCGGCGACTCGAACCCGCCGGCCATGTTGAGCAGTGTGGACTTGCCGCATCCGGACGGCCCCACCACGGAGACGAACTCGCCCTGCTCGACGGCGAAGTCCACACCGTCCAGCACCCGCAGGGTCTCGCCCCGCCCGCTGAAGGACTTGCGCACCCCGCGGAAGGCGAGCGCCTCGCCGCCCTCGTGTTCCCGTGCGGCTCCGCCGCTCATTCGCCCGTCCTCTCCTGCCAGCGCGTCGCCCTCCGCATCAGCACCCGGAGCACCCGGTCCATGGCGAGCGCGACGATCCCGATGAGGGTGATGCCGACGTACACCTCGTCGATCTTGAAGAAGTTGCCCGCGTTCTGGATCACCGCGCCCAGCCCGCGCTGCGCCGCCACCAGCTCGGCGGCCACGAGCGTCGCCCAGGACACCCCGAGTGCGACCCGGACCGCGACCAGGAACTGGGGGACCGACAGCGGCAGCACGCAGCGGGTGAACACCTCGGTCCGGGAGGCGCCGAGCGACCGCGCCGCCTTGATGTAGAGCGGGTCGATCGAGGCGATGCCCTCGTGCACGACGATGACCGCGGTGAAGAACGAGGCGTACACCAGGACCGAGATCCGGGCCGGCTCGCCGATCCCGAAGTACACGACGACCAGCGGGATCAGCGCGATCGGCGGCAGCGCGCGGAAGAAGCCGATCAGCGGGTCGAGCATCGCCCGCAGCGGCCGGTACCAGGCCAGCAGGAAGCCCACCGGGACCGCGGCCGCGGTGCCGATCGCCACGCCGAGGAACACCCGGGTGACGCTGACCCGGACGTCCAGCAGCAGCCCCTGCCCGGTGAACCCGCGCCAGGCCGCGGCGACGACCTCGTCCGGGCGCGGCAGGAGGCCCGCCGCGACGAAGCCTGAGGCGTGCAGGGCGTACCAGGCCGCGATCATCAGCGCGAAGCCGGCGAGCCCGTAGCCCGCGCGCCCCAGGCCCGCCCGGACGCGCGGCCGCCCGGGGCGACCGGGGCGACCTGGGCGACCGCGCCGCGGCCGCTCGGGCGCCGGCGCGCG
>NZ_JBHSON010000096.1:0-46920 GCF_042656285.1 Actinomadura rugatobispora
TCTCCCACACATCCGGACCGACCCTCTCCCCGGCCCATTCACCCATCACCACACCACACCACACTGGCCCCGCCGCAACCGCGACGGGGCCAGAACCCCAAGATCTTCAGCAGTCTTCTAGGAGCGGGCCGCGTCCTCGTCGTCGCCCGCGTCGTGCACCAGCAGGGCGATCTGCACCCGGTTGTTGAGCTCCAGCTTGGTCAGCAGCCGCGACACGTACGCCTTGACCGTCGCCACGCTCAGCGACAGCTCCTTGCCGATCTCGCTGTTGGTCTTGCCCCGGCCCACCAGCGTGGCCACCGCCCGCTCGCCCTCGCTCAGCCGTCCCAGCAGCCCGCGGGCCCGCTCGCGGCGCGGGTCGACGCCCGTGCCCGCCACGTACGACATCATCCGCCGCAGCACCGCCGGCGAGATCATCGGCTCGCCCGCCGCCACCTGCCGGATCGCCCGGATGATGTCCGGCGGCGGGGTGTGCTTGAGCAGGAACCCGCTGGCCCCCGCCCGCATCGCGCGCAGGATGTGGTCGTCGGTGTCGAACGTGGTCAGGATGATGATCTCGGGCGGCTCGCGGCGGGCGCGCAGCCGCTCGGTGGCGGCCAGCCCGTCCAGCCGCGGCATCCGGATGTCCATCAGCACCACGTCGGGACGGTGCTCGTTCACCGCCGGGATCACCTCGGTCCCGTCGGCGACGTCGGCGACCACCCGCAGATCGTCGGCGCCCGCCAGCATCATGGTCAGGCCCGCGCGTACGAGGGCGTCGTCGTCCACGATGAGGACGCGGATGGGGGAGTCCATCCCGCCACCCTACGAGTTCGGGCCCCGCCGCGCGCCCGTCCCGCCGACGCCCCCCCCGGCCGCCGCCGGGCCCGCCTCGGCGTTCCGGCCGATCGCCGGGATCCGGGTCGTCAGCCGGGCCAGGGGAGGTGGGCGCACAGGCGGAAATGGCCGTCGGGGTCGCGGCCGTGGTCGAGTGTGCCGCCCAGCATGTCGACGCGTTCGCGCAGGCCCAGCAGGCCCGCGCCCGCGCCCGGCAGCCCGGGGGGAGGGGGCGGGCCGGGCGGCAGCGGGTTGGCGACCTCGATCGACAGCGCGCCGCCCGGTCCCGTCGACTCGACCGTGACGCGCACGTGCGCGCCCGGCGCGTGCTTGCGCGCGTTGGTCAGGGCCTCCTGCACGATCCGGTACGCGTGCCGGCCGATCCGGGACGGCACCGCGCCCGGGTCGGGCAGCCGGTCGTCGAAGGTGACGTGCGCCCCGGCCCGCTGCGACTCCTCGATCAGCGCGGGCAGGTCGGTCAGCGCCGGCTGCGGGCGCTCGCCCTCGCCGTCCCCGCCCGGGGCGGCAGCGCCCGGTGCCCCAGCCCCCCGCCCGGACGCGGCGCGCTCGCCGGCCGGGTCGGTGCGCAGCATGCCGATCACCTCGCGCAGGTCCTCCATGGCCTCGTACGCGCTGCGGCGGATGATCCCGGCGGCGTCGCGCTGGTCGGCGGGCGCGTCGGCGTGGAACTCCAGCGCCCCCGCGTGCACCGCCAGCAGCGAGATCCGGTGGGCCAGCACGTCGTGCATCTCCCGGGCGATCCGCTCGCGCTCCAGGTGCCGGGCCTCCTCGACCCGCAGCCGCTGCCCCTCCTCGGCCTGCCGCGCCCGCTCCCGCAGCGACTCGATCAGCTGCCGGCGCGAGCGGACCAGCAGACCGGTGATCACCAGGACCGCGTAGCCGAGCAGGAACACCACGATCGACTCCACGCGCTCGCGGCGGTTCATCTCGTCGACCTGGGTGAAGATCACCGTGATGAGCGTGACGTTGAGCGCGGTGAGCGCGGCGGTCGCCCGCCACGCGGAGTGCACCGCCACGGTGAACAGCGCCATCGCCATCGCCCCCCACGCCGAGGCGGAGAGGAAGCCGACGACCGTGAGGCCCAGCGCGACGCGGACCGGCCAGCGCCGCCGCCACAGCAGCAGGCCCGCGCACGCGAGCGCGCCGATCACCAGGTCCCGCGCGAGATGGAAGTCGCTCGGATGGGGATAGGTCTGCCGCGAGCCCTCCATCGTCAGCAGCCCGATGCCGACGGCGCCGGCCGCGACGCACACGTCGCGCACCCCTTGACGAGCCCTGCGGAACCTCACCGGACCAACGCTACTCAGCCCGGGGCGCTCCGGGAGGCGCCGCACGTCGGTGACCGCACCGACTTTGGTCGCGTCCGCACCGCTCAGCGGAGCGGCACGCCCTTGACCGGGGCCCCCAGCGCGCTGCCCTTCACCCAGTCCTGCCACGACTTGGCCCAGGGCGTCGGGCCGTTGCCGAACCGCAGCTTCCGGGTGGTGCCGGTGACCTCGATGACGTCGCCGCGGTTGGTGAACTCGTAGAACCACCTGGCGTCGGCGGGGGAGGCGTTCACGCAGCCGTGGCTGACGTTGGCGCTGCCCTGCGAGCCGGTGGACCACGGCGCCGAGTGGATGAACGTGCCGCTGTAGGTCATCCGGACGTTCCACTTGGTCGGCGTGCGGTACTCGCCGGGGTTGCCGGTCGTGGACGAGTCCATGACCATCGCCGCCTGCTTCTCCTGGGCGATCATGACCCCGCTGTAGCTGTCGTCGCCGGGCTTGCCGAGGCTGACCTTCATCGTCCGCACGGTACGGCCGCCGTCGGTGACCGTCGCCTCGTACTTCCCGGCGTCGATCCTGGTGACGTGCCGCGGCCCGACGGTGAAGTTCAGCGTGCGGTCCTTGACGCCCCACAGCCCCTCACCGGCCCGGACCCCGGTCAGCCGGGCGACGACCTGGACCTTCTGCCCGACCGGCCAGTAGTCGCGCGGGCGGAAGTCCACCTCCTTGTCGCTGATCCAGTACCAGGCGCCCTCGACCGGCTCGGACATGCGCACCTCGAGGGCGCGCTCGACCGCCTGCCTGCCCTGCTTCGTGGTCACGGGCTTGCCGAGCAGCAGCTGGATCGGCATTCCCACGCCGACCTTCTCGCCCTCCAGCGGCGACATGCCGCTCTCGAGCCGCTGCGCCGGCGTCAGGGTGGTGAACGTGGACGACGAGGTCACCGGCTTGCCGCCGTCCGCGGCGACCTGCGCGGTGACCGTGTACGTCGTCGCCGGCCGCAGCCCCCACGAGGTCCGCCACGACCGGCCGTCCGCCGCGAGCCGCCCCTCCGCCCTGCGCCCCTTCGGATCCGCGACCGTGACCGCGCCGAGCCTGCCCTGGTCGGACTTCACGACCACGGGCTGGTCCGGCGCCACGTCGCGGCTGCCGTTCGCCGGGGTGATCGCGACCTTCGCGGCGGGTGCGTCCCCGCCGCCGTCGCCGCCGCCTCCCGACGAGCATCCCGCGGCGGCCAGGACGGCCGCTCCCGTGATCGCCGTGCCCGCCAGGACCGTCCGACCCTTGAGCACCTCGGACCCTCCTCCACGCTCGACCTCGCCACCCGCGGGGGCATTCCCCCGCCCGCCAGAGTATGCGGAGAGCAAAGGGAGAATCCGGGCGAATTTGGGTGAAGGGCGTCAAGCGCCGCGCGACTCGCCGGACGCGACACGCCCGGCTCAGGGCGAGGCGATGCGCTCGATGCCCGGGGGCAGCTGCGCCGCCGCCGGGCGGTCGAGCAGGAACAGCGTGCGCTGCCGTCCCCGCGCGCCCGCCACCGGGACCTGCACCGGACCGGCGCCCGACAGGCCCATCCGCACCGCCGTGGCCTTCGACCCGCCCGCCGCCAGCACCCACACCTCGCGGGCGGCCTGGATCGACGGCAGCGTCAGCGTGATCCGCGTCGGCGGCGGCTTGGGCGCGCCGCGCACCGCCACCACCGGCCGCTCGTCGTAGAGCGCGGGCATCTCCGGGAACAGCGACGCCACGTGCGCGTCCGGCCCGACGCCCAGCATCAGCACGTCGAACGACGGCACCGGGCCGTGGTCCTCGGGACGCGCCGCCGCCCGCAGCCCGGCCGCGTACCGGTCGGCGGCCGCCTCGGGATCGGAGCCGCCGGGGCCGTCGGAGGCGGGCATCGGGCGCACCCGCGCCGGATCGACGTCCACGTGGTCCAGCAGCGCCTCGCGCGCCCCGGTCTCGTTGCGCTCGGGATGGCCGGACGGCAGGAACCGCTCGTCGCCCCACCAGATGTCCAGGTGCCGCCAGTCGATCGCCTCGCGGGCGCCGCTGGCGGCCAGCTCGGCCAGCACCGCGGTGCCCACGCCGCCGCCGGTCAGGACGATCGACGCGCTGCCGCGCGCCGCCTGCACGTCCACGATCCGCGTCACCAGCCGCGCGGCGGCGGCCTTGGCCAGCAGCTCCTGGTCGCGGTGGACCAGCACGGCCGGCGGCGTCATCGCCCGCCCGCGCCTTCCGCGCCGCCGGCGTCCCCGTCGCCCGCGCCGCCGCCGTCGCCGGATTCCGCGTCGTCGCCGGTGTCCTCGACGAGGTCGCCGCCGCTCACCGCCACGGCCACCTGGGACGCCTGGTCCGTTTCCGTGGACGACGCCGCCAGGTCCTTGGCGAACCGGGCGGACGCCTCCTGGTAGACCTCGTCCGGGTCGAGTCGCCGCAGCTCCTCGGCCAGCAGCTCCGGCAGCGGCCGCCGCATCAGCGACACCTGCCGGTCGGGCTGCCCCGGGCGCGCCAGCGTCGCCACCCGGCCGTCCGGGCGCGACACCGCGATGTCACCGGCCCGCGTGGTCAGCCGCACCCCGGTGATCCCGGGCCCGTCGGAGACCACCCGCGACACCGGGACGGCCAGCCGCAGCGACAGCCACGCCGCCAGCAGCTCGGCGCTGGGGCTGTCGGGCTCCGCCGCGACCTCCCCGGACAGGATCTCCTCGTGGTCCTGGTCGAGCGAGGCGGCCAGCAGCGACCGCCACGACGTCAGGCGGGTCCAGGTGAAGTCGGTGTCGCCGGGCCGGTAGGCGTTCGCCAGCCGCGCCAGCGTGCCCAGCCGGTCGCGGGCCGCGTACGCGTCGGTCACCCGCCGCTGCGCCAGCCCCCCCAGCGGGTCGTCGCTGGGCACCTTGGGCACCTTCCCGCCCGGCCACCACGTCACCACCGGAGTGTCGGGCATCAGCAGCGGCACCACGACCGAGTCGGCGTGCAGCGCCAGCGGGCCGTACATCCGCAGGAGCACCGTCTCGCCCGGCCCGGTCTCGCCCATCCTGATCTCGGCGTCCAGCCGGGAGGAGCTGCCCCGCGAGTCGCGGGAGATGACCGTCAGCACCCGGCACGGGTGCTCGCGGGCCGCCTCCGTGGCCGCCCGCACCGCGTCGTACTGGGCCGACTCGTCGGTCACGATGATCAGGGTCAGCACCATGCCCACGGCCGGGCCGCCCATCAGGTGCCGCGCCTGGGTCAGCGCGTCCTGGATGCGGCGGGTGCTGGTGTCGGTGAGGTCGATGTTCATCTCTAGAGTCGCCTCCAAGCGCGCCCGTCGCGGGCCATCAGTTCGTCGGCGCTCTCGGGCCCGTAGCCGCCGGACTTGTACTGCTCGAGCTCACCGTGCGCGGCCCAGTACTCCTCGATCGGGTCGAGGACCTTCCAGGACAGCTCGACCTCCTCCTGCCGGGGGAACAGCGGCGGGTCGCCGATCAGCACGTCCAGCAGCAGCCGCTCGTAGGCCTCGGGGGAGGACTCGGTGAACGACTCGCCGTAGGCGAAGTCCATGTTGACGTCGCGGATCTCCATCGAGGTGCCCGGCACCTTGGACCCGAACCGCAGCGTGATGCCCTCGTCCGGCTGCACCCGCATCACCAGCGTGTTCTCGCTCAGCTCCTCGGTGTCGGTGTGCGAGAACGGCAGGTGCGGCGCCTGCTGGAACACCAGCGCCACCTCCGTCACCCGGCGGCTGAGCCGCTTGCCGGTGCGCAGGTAGAACGGCACGCCCGCCCAGCGCCGGTTGTCGATCTCCAGCTTGATCGCCGCGTAGGTCTCGGTCCGGGTGTCCGGCGGGATGCCGTCCTCCTCCAGGTAGCCGCGCACCTTCACGCCGCCCTGCCAGCCCGCCGCGTACTGCCCGCGCGCGGTGGCCAGGTGCAGGTCGCCCGGCACCCGCACCGACGACAGGATCTTGGCCTTCTCGGCCCGGACCGCCTCGGCGCTGAAGGAGGTCGGCTCCTCCATCGCGATCAGCGCCAGCAGTTGCAGCAGGTGGTTCTGGATGACGTCGCGGGCGGCGCCGATCCCGTCGTAGTAGCCGGCCCGGCCGCCGATCCCGATGTCCTCGGCCATGGTGATCTGCACGTGGTCGACGTACGACCGGTTCCAGATCGGCTCGAACATCGTGTTGGCGAACCGCAGCGCCAGGATGTTCTGCACGGTCTCCTTGCCGAGGTAGTGGTCGATCCGGAAGATCGACTCCTCGGGGAAGACCCGGTGCACGGTGTCGTTGAGCTCCTGGGCGCTGGCCAGGTCGTGCCCGAACGGCTTCTCCACCACCACGCGCCGCCACGACCCCGGCTCGCGCTCGGCCAGGCCGCTGCGCTGCAGCTGCTCCACCACCTGCGGGAAGAACTTGGGCGGGATGGACAGGTAGAACGCGTAGTTGCCCCCCGTCCCGCGGGTCTCGTCCAGCTCCTTGACCGCCATCGCGAGGGCGTCGAACGCGCCCGGGTCGCCGAACTCGCCCGGGACGAAGTGCATGCCCTCGGCCAGGTGCCGCCAGACGTCCTCGCGGAACGGCGTGCGCGCGTGCTCCTTGACCGCCTCGTAGGCGATCTGGCGGAAGTCCTGGTGGTCCCAGTCCCGGCGGGCGAACCCCACCAGCGAGAACCCCGGCGGCAGCAGCCCCCGGTTGGCCAGGTCGTAGATCGCGGGCAGCAGCTTCTTGCGCGACAGGTCTCCGGTGACCCCGAACAGCACCAGCACGCACGGCCCCGCCACCCGTGGCAACCGCTTGTCCCGGGGATCCCGGAGCGGGTTGGGTGTCTTGGTGGTCACGTGAGGGCCCCCTCTTCTCGCACGATGCCGAGGACCGGTGCAGGGACCGATCCCGCCCGCTGTGTCGTTGTGGTGTTTCTCATGCCATGGGTGTTCTGCCGTGCCCGGTCCGGTCATGCCCGGTCCTGCCATACCCCGTACCGCCGTGCGTGGTACGTGTCGGCCGCGCCGCCGGGCTCATGCCGTGCCTGCCGGGCCCTCCGGCCGCGCCGCGGTGCCTCCCGGTCATGCCCCTCCCCGAGCGGCCTCCAGCAGCCGGGCCAGGCCCGCCCAGCGGTCCTGCAGATGCAGCCGCACCACCGGCCGGCCGCCCTCGCGCGCCGCCCGGGCCTCCCCGAGCGCGCGTGCCGCCTGCAGCGGGCCCAGCCGCTGGTGCCGGCCCGGAACGGGCACGTCGTGGACGACGTTCCCGGTCATCATCAGGTATACGCCCTTCTCCTGCTGATCATTCCCGATCGCCGGGTAACGCCGCCCCCAGCTGATCGTCACAGGCCGCGCGCAGCGCGCGGCCAGCACCGCCGCCAGCCGCCTGACCTGCGAGCCCTGCCCGCGTGCCGGATCCGGGTCCAGATGCGCCACGATCGCCAGATGGCCGTCGGCGGCCGCCTGCCGCACCACCGCCTCCAGCAGCCCGGAGAGGTCGGCGGCGGCGGCGAACACCGGATCCGAGGTGTGCACCTCGACGGCCCGCCCCGGCTCGCCCTCCTCGAACACCGGCGCCCCGGGCGCGCCCTCACCGGGGTCGCGCTCCGGCGGGCGCAGCGGGTCGGCGCCGAGCAGGTAGGCGCCGACGGCGGCGGCGTACTCCCACACCACCAGCTGCTCCGCCAGCGGCCCCGACACGGTGGCGTCGTCCTGGTGGGGACGGCCCTCCAGCGTGACCAGGAAGAGGTCGTCGCCCGGCACGACCGGCAGCCCGCCGTGCTGGACCAGCGGCAGCACCCGGCCGCCCGTCGCCTCCGACAGCAGGGGCGCGATCCAATCGGCCAGCCCCGGCTCCGGCCGGGCCGCCGCCATCGCCGGATAGCCGCCCAGGACGACCGTCTCCCGGCCCGTGCGGACCGCGCCGCCCAGGATCGCGCCCAGCACCAGGCCCGGGTTGTTCTCCGGGCGGGTCAGGGACGGCAGCACCCGCGCGGCCTCGTCCAGCAGCGCCGCCACGTCGGCCCCGGCCAGCCCCGCAGGGACCAGCGCGTACGGCGACAGCGCCCCGAACGCGGTGGCCTCGGGCGCCTCGATCAGCGCGTGCCCGGCGTCGGCGGCCTTCTTGGCCGGGACGCCGCCCGGCGCCGTCACGACCACGAACCGCCGCGCGATCTCCTCCGGGCTCAGGTCAAGCTCGCCGAACAGCCGCACGAAGACCCGCCGCAGCGTGTCGGTGGCCTGGTCGTTCCCGGTCACCACCACCAGGGTGCGGCGCAGCCGGTCGCGGTCGCCGCCCAGGCGCATCAGCGGGCCCGGCTCCGGGCCGTCCAGGACGGTCAGCGACATCCCGCCGGGCCCCCGCTCGGGCTCGGCCGGCCAGGTGGAGGTCTCGAACGCCCCGACGGCCGCCGCCGGGCCCGCCGGCTCCGCGGCCCCCGCCGCCCGCTCCGGCTTCCCGGGCCTCTCGGGTATCTCCAGGAAACCCGCACCGGCGCCGCCGGCCGCCGCCGCGCCGTCCGCGTCCCCCGGCCCGCCGGCGGGGGAGCGCGCGGCGAAATGGCGGAAGATCAGGTCGGCGGCGCGGGCCGGGGCGCCCCGGCCCAGCAGCGCCACCTCGGTCAGCCCGGACTCCTCGGCCGCGGCGCGCAGCTCGCCCAGCCGCTCCAGCAGCGCCCGCGCCGGGCCCGGCTGGCCCGGCCAGCACAGCGTCCGGCCCTCCTCGGCGGCCCGGGCCGCCGACGGCCACAGCGCCGCGTCCTCCGACGCCAGCCGGACCGGGACCTCGTCGATCCAGAGCCGGCCCAGCGTGCGCTCGGCGGCCTCGCGGACCGGGCCGCGCGCGGTGATGGCCGTCCCACCGGAGACGACCGAGGTGTAGGTGGTCACGCCCGGGCCGCCATCCGCACCGCCTCGCCGAGCTGCTCCGCGCCCGCCACCGGGTCGCGCAGGTGCAGGCGCACCACCGGCAGCCCGCGCTGGCGCAGCGCGCGCACCTCCGCCATCGCCCGCGCCAGCCGCACCTTGCCCAGGCTGTACGGGCGGCCCGGCACGGGATGGTCGGCGAGCGCGTCACCGGCCGGCGGGTCGCCGCTCACGATCAGGAACGCCCCCGTCCCCGGGCCGTCCTTGTGCACCGAGCCGGTCGAGTGCAGGTAGCCGGGCCCCGGGCCGTACGACACCGGCCGCCCGGACCGGCGGGCCAGCGCCGGCGCCAGGTCGCGGCCGGACAGGCCGCCCGACAGGTAGGTCACGACCGACAGGTAGCCGTCCGGCGCCACGCTGGCCAGCAGCGCGTCCAGGATCGACGGGACGCTCGCGACCGGCGGGGCCGCCGCCGCGCCGCCCTGCCAGGCCAGATCGGCGTAGATCTCGATGTCGCCGTCGACGGAGACGGGCGGCCGGTCGGCGGCCAGCGGCGCCTGGCCGACCGCGCGCAGCATCGTCACCGCGTCGTCCTCGGCCTCCTGCACCACCGTGCCTCCCGGCTCGAACGGGTTGACGCCCAGCAGCCACCCGGCCACCGCCGCCGCGTACTCCCACAGCAGGAACTGCGCGCCCAGCGGGGCGAACAGCGAGGTGTCGGCGTCCCCGCGCGGCGACCGCGGATTGATCGCGATCTCGTGCGCGTCGGCCAGCGGCCCCGGGCTGCCGGCCGGGTCGAACGCCAGCACGCCGCGGCCCCGCTTGCCGGTGCCGACCGACAGCAGGTGGGAGATCCAGCCCGACAGCGCGGCCGGAACGCCCGGCTCGCTCAGCACCAGCTTGTCGCGCGGCCGCCCGTCCACGCCCTGCTGGGCGCAGCCGCCGAGGATCGCGCCCAGCAGCAGGCCGGGATTGTCCTCGTCCTTGCCCAGCGACGGCGTCAGCACCGCCGCCTCCTCCAGCAGCCGGTGCGCGTCGGCGCCCGCCA
This sequence comes from Actinomadura rugatobispora, assembly GCF_042656285.1. Lineage (GTDB taxonomy): Bacteria > Actinomycetota > Actinomycetes > Streptosporangiales > Streptosporangiaceae > Spirillospora > Spirillospora rugatobispora. The sequence continues at coordinate 9,973 of NZ_JBHSON010000096.1, forward strand.
GCACGGCCGGGACCAGCCCGTAGGCCGACAGCGCGCTGAAGTGGCCGGGCAGGTGCGGATCGGTGAGCCCGATCCGGAAGCCGCTCTGCCGGGCGTAGTCGTGCAGCGGGCTGCCATGGTCGGTGATCACCAGGAAGCGGCCGGCGATCTCCTGCTCGGACAGGCCGTGCCGGCGGAACGCCTCGGAGAAGATCCGCCGGTAGGCGTCGCCCTCCAGCGACACCCCCGACTTGCTCGACAGCACCACCAGGGTCCGGTCGAGCCGCTCCAGCGCGAAGCCCAGCGCGGCGGTGTCGCCGCCGTCGAGCACGGTCAGCCGGCCGGGGCCCGGGCCGCCCCGGGCGCCGGGCGCCCCGGCCGCGCCCTCCCCGCCGGCGTCCGCGTCCGCCGCGTCCGCGGCCTCCGCCATGATCGCCTCAGCGGCCAGGCTCTCCGCGCCCAGGCCGATCAGCACGATGTGGTCCAGGCCCGTGTAGCGGACCTCCGTGATCAGCCCCTCGATCTGCTTGAGCAGCCCCTGGGACGCGTGCGGCAGATCCAGCCAGCCCAGCCGGCTGTGGTCCACCGCGCGACGGCCCCACAGCCGCGGGTCCTTGGCGGCGAGCGCGCCGGGAACGCCGCAGCTCACGAGATAGTCGCGTGCCTGCAGCGCCGCGTCGAGCACCTCGCCGCGCGTCAGTACGTCGAATCCGGACACCGTTCCTCCCGACGCCCATCGTTCCAGGAGTCAACGGGCGTCCGCGACCTTCTCCGCGATCTTCTGGTTCCGGAACGTGAGTCGCGGCCGGTCCCGCCCGCGGCGCGCGCCGGGCGCCCGGCCCGGGCGCCCGGCCCGGGCGCCCGGCGCGGCTCAGGCGGTGAGCGCCTTGGTGAGCTGCGCCAGCCCGTCGACCCGGTCGCGCTGGTGCAGCCGCACGGCCGGACGGCCGCGCGAGCGCAGCACCCGCATGTCGCCGAACGCCTGGGCCAGCTGCAGCTGCCCCAGCGTGTACGGCCGGCCGGGCACCGGCAGATCGTCCTTCACCCGCCCGGTGACCTGGACGAACGTGCCGTTCGGCGGCCCGCCCTTGTGGTACTGGCCGGTCGCGGGCAGGCACCGCGGCGCCCAGCCGAAGGTCACCGGGACCGGCGACCTGCGCACCGCCGCGCCCCGCTCGGCCAGCAGCGACCGCAGCCCGCCCGCGTCCGGGTCGCCCCAGCGGTCCAGGTACGCCATGACGGCGAGGTAGCCGCGCTCCGGCACGCCCGCCAGCACGGCCTCCAGCGCGTCGGTGAGCGTCCGGGCGCCGCCGATCAGGTCCTCGGGGCCGTGCACCTCGACCGCCCCCGACACCAGCGCCGCCGGACGCGCGATCACCGTGGGGGAGACGCCCTCCTCGGCCCGCAGCAGCGCGGCCGCGTTGTCCCGCGACTCGCGCACGTCAGGCCGCGCGAACGGGTTCACGCCGATCACCCGGCACGCCACCGCCGCCGCGTACTGCCACAGCAGGAACTGCGCGCCCAGCGGCCCGGTGACGCTCAGCCCCGCCTCCCGGCCCGGCTCGGAGGGTGCGGAGGACCGTCCCCCCGCGGTGGCACGGCCCTGCCCGGGCTCGTCGGGACGGTCGCCCAGCAGCACCCGGCGCACGTCCCCGGCCGCCCCGAAACCGGGCGCTTCCACGCCCTCGACGACCACCGGCAGGACGCCCTTGCCGTCCTTGCCCGTCGCGCCCGCGACCAGGTGCTCGACCCAGTCGCGCAACCCGGCCAGGCCCGGAGTGTGATCGGCGACGACCAGCTTGTCGCGCCCCGCCAGCGCCGAGGAGCCCAGCGCCGCGCCCAGCGCGAGCGCCGGATTGTCGTAGGGCAGGTCCAGGGTCGGCGCCAGCGCGGCGGCCTCGTCCAGCAGCCGCGCCACGTCCGCGCCCGCCAGCGCGGCCGGCAGGAGGCCCGCCGCGCCCAGCGCCGCGAACGGCCCGCCCGCGTCGCCCTCGGCCTCCACCAGCCGGTAACCGGACTCCTCGGCCAGCGCCGCCAGCGGCGAGCCCGGCACGGCCACCACCGCGAAACGGCGCCGCAGCGCGGCCCCGGAGATCCCGGCCCGCCGGAAGGCGTCCTCGAAGATCCGCCGGTGCGCGTCGGTCTCGACGTCGACCTCCGGCGGCCCGAACGACCGGAGCGCGCCGCCGGCCTCGCCCGGATCGGCGGTGCCGGTCAGCACCACCAGCGTGCGGGCCAGCCGGCCGTCGCCCAGCACGGCCCGGGCCTGGTGCGGATCGGTGCCGTCCAGGACGGTCAGCTCCACCCCGGCGGTCCGGGCCACGGCCTCGGGCGCCGGGCCCGCGCCGCCCCCGCCCGCCAGCACCACCCGGTCGAGCCCGGCGCCGCGCGCCTCGCCCGCCAGCTCCGCCAGCCGGCCCAGCAGCCCCCGCGACCGCTCCGGCAGATCCAGCCAGCCCAGCCCGCGCTCGGCCGCCGCGGCCGCGTCCGGCCCCCACAGCCGCGACGCGCGGGACGGGACGGACCCGCCCCGCGCGCCGGACGCCAGCCGTACCGGGACGCCGTCGGAGACCAGGCGGTCGAGCAGCGGCTCGGTCCCGTCCACGAGGGCGCCCCGCATGGTGACCGAAATCCCCCCGGCGGTCACCACCGATGTCACGCGCCGGCCCCCTGCTGGCCGGCGCCCTTGTCCCGGAGCTCGCCGGCGATGGTGGCCAGCAGCTCGTTCCAGGACGCCTCGAACTTCTCCACGCCCTCGTCCTCCAGGACGCGGACCACGTCGTCGTAGTCCACGCCGACCTGCTTGAGGGCGTTCATGTGGGCGCGGGCCTCGTCATAGGTGCCCTGGATCGGGGTGCCCGGCACCTCGGCGTGGTCGGCCGCCGCGTCCAGCGTCGCCTCCGGCATGGTGTTCACCGTGCCGGGCGCGACCAGGTGGTCGACGTACAGCGTGTCGGGCAGGTTCGGGTCCTTCACCCCGGTGGAGGCCCACAGCGGGCGCTGCGGCCGGGCCCCGGCGTCCTTGAGCGCCTTCCACCGGTCGGTCCCGGACTTCTCCTCGTACAGCGCGTAGGCCAGCTGGGCGTTGGCCACGCCCGCCTTGGACCGCAGCCCCTTCGCCTCGTCCGAGCCGACCTTGTCGAGCCGCTTGTCGATCTCGGTGTCCACCCGGCTGACGAAGAACGAGGCCACCGACGCGATCGCGGACAGGTCGTGCCCGTTCTCGCGGGCCTTCTCCAGACCCGCGAAGTAGGCGTCGATGACCTCCCCGTACCGCTCCAGCGAGAAGATCAGCGTCACGTTCACGCTGATGCCCTCCGCCAGCGCCCGGGTGATCGCCGGCAGCCCCTCCCGGGTCGCCGGGATCTTGATGAACAGGTTGGGCCGGTCCACCATCCACCACAGCGCCCGGGCCTCGGCCACCGTCTTCTCGGTCTCCCGCGCCAGCCGCGGGTCCACCTCGATCGACACCCGGCCGTCCAGGCCCTGCGTCCGGTCGTACACCGGGCGCAGCACGTCGCAGCCCCACCGGATGTCGAAGGTCGTGATCGAACGGGCGGCCTCCTCCACGTCCACGCCGCGCACCGCCAGGTCGCGGACCTGGTCGTCGTACGCCGAGCCCTTGCTCAGCGCCTTGGCGAAGATGGTGGGGTTGGAGGTCACCCCGACCACGTGCCGCTCCTTGACCAGCTGCTCCAGGTTGCCGGTCCGCAGCCGCTCCCGGCTGATGTCGTCGAGCCAGATCGACACGCCCTCGTCGGAGAGCCTCTTCAGGTTGTCGGTCATCGCTTTCTCCTCGTCGAGTTGCGGCGGGTCGCCGGGGGACGGCCCGTTGGTGAAGCCGGCGCCGGCCGGTCAGTTCCCCGTGGTCTCACCGCGCCCGGCGCCGTGCACCGCCGCCTTGATGAGGCTGGCGTGCGCCGCCGCCACCACGCGCTCGGCGGTGATCCCGAACTGCTGGAACAGCGTCTTGTAGTCGGCCGAGGCGCCGAAGTGCTCCAGGCCCACCGACTCGCCGGCGTCGCCGACGTACTGCCGCCAGCCCAGCGCGATCCCGGCCTCCACCGAGACCCGGGCGCGCACCGACGCCGGCAGCACCTGCTGCTTGTACGCGTCGTCCTGCGCCTCGAACCACTCCACGCACGGCATCGACACGACCCGGGCCGGGGTGCCCTCGGCCTCCAGCGCGTCCCGCGCCTCCAGCGCCAGCTCGACCTCGCTGCCGGTCGCGATCAGGACCACGTCCGGACGGCCGTTGGAGGCGTCGGCCAGCACGTAACCGCCCCGCGCGGTGCCCTCGGCGGGCGCCAGCCCGTTCTCGCGGTCGAGGGTGGGCAGCTTCTGCCGGGTCAGCGCCAGCCCGGCGGGCCGGTCGGTGTGCTCCAGGATCGTCCGCCACGCCACCGCGGTCTCGTTGGCGTCGGCGGGGCGCACCACGTCCAGGCCGGGGATGGCGCGCAGCGCCCACAGGTGCTCGACCGGCTGGTGCGTCGGCCCGTCCTCGCCCAGGCCGATCGAGTCGTGCGTCCACACGAACGTCACCGGCAGCTTCATCAGCGCCGCCAGCCGCACCGCCGGGCGCATGTAGTCGCTGAAGACCAGGAAGGTGCCGCCGTACGGGCGGGTGCCGCCGTGCAGCGCGATGCCGTTGCAGATCGCGGCCATCGCGTGCTCGCGCACCCCGAAGTGCAGCGTGCGGCCGTAGCGGTGCCCGGGGAACTCCTTGGTCTGGAACTCCTCGGGGATGAACGACGGCTCGCCCTTCATCGTGGTGTTGTTGGACTCGGCCAGGTCGGCCGAACCGCCCCACAACTCCGGCAGCACCGGCGCCAGCGCGCCCAGGATCTGCCCGGACGCGGCGCGGGTCGCCAGTGCCTTGCCCGCCTCGAACTCCGGCAGCGCCTTGGCCCACCCGTTCGGCAGCCGGCGCGCGGAGATCCGCTCGAACTCGGCGGCGCGCTCGGGGTTGGCCTCCCGCCAGGCGCGGAACCGCTTGTGCCACTGGGCGTTCAGCTCCCGGCCCCGGTCGGCGACCGCGCGGGCGTGCTCGAGCACCTCCTCGGGGACGTCGAACGACTTCGCCGGGTCCAGCCCGAGGATCTTCTTGGTCGCGGCGATCTCCTCGGCGCCCAGCGCGGCACCGTGGATCTTGCCCGTGTTCTTCTTGTTCGGCGCGGGCCAGCCGATGATGGTGCGCAGCGCGATGAACGACGGCCGCTCGGTCTCGGCCCTGGCCGCCTCCAGCGCGGCGGCCAGCTCCGCGACGTTCTCCTCGTAGTCGCCGCCGACGGTCCAGTCGACGTGGTGCACGTCCCAGCCGTAGGCGGCGTAGCGGGCGCGCACGTCCTCCGACAGCGCGATCGCCGTGTCGTCCTCGATCGAGATGTGGTTGTCGTCGTACAGCATGACCAGGTTGCCCAGCCGCTGGTGCGCGGCCAGCGCGCTGGCCTCGTGGCTGATGCCCTCCTCGATGTCGCCGTCGGAGCAGAACGCCCAGACGGTGTGGTCGAAGGGGGACTCGCCGGCGGGCGCGTCGGGGTCGAACAGGCCGCGCTCGCGCCGCGCCGCCATCGCCATGCCCACGGCGTTGGCGATGCCCTGGCCCAGCGGGCCGGTGGTGGTCTCCACGCCCGCGGTGTGCCCGTGCTCGGGGTGGCCGGGGGTGAGGCTGCCCCACTTGCGCAGGGCCTTCAGGTCCTCCAGCGTCATCGGGTAGCCCGACAGGTACAGCTGGATGTACAGCGTCAGGCTGGAGTGCCCGCAGGAGAGCACGAACCGGTCGCGGCCCGCCCAGGACGGGTCCGTCGGGTCGTGCCGAAGGAACCGCTGGAAGAGCAGGTAGGCGGCCGGCGCGAGGCTCATCGCCGTACCGGGGTGGCCGGAGCCCGCTTCCTCGACCGCGTCCATGGCGAGGGCGCGGACCGCGTCCACCGCCCGCCGGTCCAGATCGGACCATTCAAACGTGCTGATGTCCCCACTCACGGAACGCCAGGCTCCTCTCGAACCGAATCTCGACCGAAATCGTCGAACCGAATGTAAAGATGTCCGCCCACGTCCGGCCCGGGCCGTTCCGCCGCGCGCCCGCCCCCCGCACGGCCGCGCGACACGGCCCTTCCACCCGGACGTGGCCGCCGGGGCGTGTCTTCCCGGACGTGTCCTCCCAGGAGGCCGGTTCGCCGCGGAGCCGTCGCGCCGCGCCTGGTCCGGCCCCCGATCGCCCCGCCCACGGCCGCTGCGCGCGGCCCGGTGAAGATCATGCCTTGCCCTTCCCGAGCCTATCGAACGAGTCGGCCGCCACCATCGACGTCGATCGCCTGCGGCAGGGCTTCCCGCGTCCTTGTCGACCCTTGCCCGGACGATTTCGCCGTTAACCCCCCGCGCGGGTGAACCCCGGGGGGAACCCCGGCCACCCCGGCGGCGGCCCTCGGCCCGGGCCGCGCGGAGCGGGCGGGCCCGCCGTCCGCGGAACGGTCCCGCGGGCCCCCGCCGACCTGCGCCGTGGCGCCCTGCCGCGCGGCGCGGCGGCGCGTCGAGGTGCCCCGGTGCTCGACCTGCGGAGGGGGCGGACTACAGTGATTCCGCGGTTGGACAACAGTGGCCGCGAACAAATACCTGATCCGAGGTGCGGCCAGATCGCGCGGGGGCACACCGCCGAAGTGGTACGCGATTTCTCATGCCTAGTTGGACGTGGACCCGATTGTGACGGTGCTCAGTAACAAGCTCGCGGTCGAGCTCGACGACGAGATCCCGCCCGCGCCCCCGCTGCCGGCCGCGCCCCCCGCGGGCTCGGCCGGGAGCGCTCCCCGGACCGGCCGCCGCCCGGTCGGCGCGCTGCTGCGCGCCTACGTGGCGCTGACCAAGCCGCGCGTCATCGAGCTGCTGTTGATCACGACGCTGCCGGTGATGTTCCTGGCCGCCGGGGGCGTGCCGCCGCTGGGCACCGCGCTGGCCACGCTGGCGTTCGGGACGCTGTCGGCCGGCGCCGCCAACGCGATCAACTGCTACATCGACCGCGACATCGACGCCAAGATGCGCCGCACCCGCCGCCGCCCGCTGGCCCGCGCCGAGGTCTCCCCGACCGAGGCGCTGGTGTTCGGGGTGGTGCTGGCGGCCGCGTCCACCGCGGGGTTCTGGCTGGCCGTCAACGCCCTGGCCGCGTCCCTGTCGCTGTTCGCGATCCTGTTCTACATCTTCGTCTACTCGCTGCTGCTCAAGCGCCGCACCTCCCAGAACGTGGTGTGGGGCGGGATCGCCGGCTGCATGCCGGTCCTGATCGGCTGGGCCGCCATCACCGAGAGCCTGGCCTGGACCCCGTTCGTGCTGTTCGGCGTGGTGTTCCTGTGGACGCCGCCGCACACCTGGACGCTGGCCATGCGCTACCGCGAGGACTACGCCGTCGCCAAGGTCCCGATGCTCCCGGTCGTGGCGACCGAGCGGCGCGTGATCGTGGAGAGCCTGCTCTACACCTGGGCCACCGTCGCCTGCTCGGTGCTGCTGTGGCCGGTCGCAGGGATGAGCATGGTGTACGGGGCGCTGGCCCTGGTCCTGGGCGCGGTCTTCCTGCTGGAGGGCCACCGGCTGCTGCGCGCGGCGCGCGCCGGCGTGACGGGCGTGCACCTGCGGCCGATGAGGTTCTTCCACCTCTCCAACGTCTACCTCGCCCTGCTCTTCACCGCGGTCGCGCTCGATCCTCTGTTTACTTAAGTCTCGGCCTACGACGCTCGCCTGGCGGCTCGCGTCTAACCGAGCCTTGGCGAGCGCGGCATCGCGCTCGGGGTGGCTTAGGCCGCTGTGAAGGGCGGGGGCGACCTCGCGTGGCGTGAGCGGGAAACGGCGGTTACGCTCACGGAATGGCGCGTGTGGATCCGAAGGCGGTGCTCGAGGGGCGGGTGCCCGGGCGCCCGCCCATCGCTCTGATCATCGGGCTGTCGGTCTCGTCGGTGTGCGCGCTGCTGGCGCTGGGCGTCGACGCCGTGTACGGCGGGGCGGGATTCTGGGCGGGGCTGGTCCTGGCCATCCTGCCGATCCCGCTGCTGATCGCCCTGGTGCTCGCCCTCGACCGGCTGGAGCCCGAGCCGCCGCGGATGCTGCTGTTCTCGTTCATGTGGGGCGCGGGCGTGGCCGTGCTGGGCGCGCTGGTGTTCAACACCCTCGGCATGCTGTACGTCACCGTCCCCGTCTTCGGCGAGGACAAGGCCCACTTCGTCAGCGCCACGTTCGGCGCCCCGCTGGTGGAGGAGACCCTCAAGGGCGCCGTCCTGTTCGGGATGCTGTGGTTCCGCCGCAACGAGATCGACGGGTTCGTCGACGGCATCATCTACGCGGCCATGGTCGGGTTCGGCTTCGCCATGATGGAGAACGTCACCTACTACATGCGGGCGTTCGACGAGAGCGGCACCGACGGCCTGCAGGCCATCTTCATCCTCCGGGGGATCATCGCGCCGTTCAGCCACCCGCTGTTCACGTCCATGATCGGGCTGGGCGTGGCCTGGGCCGCCACGCACCGGCGCGGCCGGTTCGCCGCGCCCGTGCTGGGCCTGCTGGCCGCCATGGTGCTGCACGGCCTGTGGAACGGCGCCACCTCCTTCGGCCTGGGCGGCCTGGCGGTCGTGTACGTGCTGGACTTCTTCATCCTCGTCGCGCTGATCGCGGTGGTGTTCGTGGAGCGGCGGGCCACCGTCCGGCGCATCGAGTCCTACCTGCCCATGTACGCGGCGACCGGGCTGGTGACGCCCGCCGACGTCCAGATGCTGCGCGGGATGCACGGCCGCCGCGCCGCCCGCCGCTGGGCGCGGCGCGTGGGCGGCCCCGGCGCCGCCCGCGCCATGACCGACTACCAGCTCGCCGCCACCGAGCTGGCCCTGCTGCACAAGCGCGCCGAACGCGGCGTGGCCGACCCGCGGTGGTTCGAGACGCGCCGTGACGCCCTCCTCGGCCTGATGTCGGTGGCCCGCCAGGCGTTCCTGCGCACGCCGCCGCAGAACGCCCCGCCCTGGGCGCCCCGGCAGCCCTCGGGGTTCATGCCGCCCGCGGGCGGCGGCGGGACGGCTCCGCGCGCTCCCTGGTGAGGGGCGCTGGGCGGGGGTCGGATCCGAGCTTTCGGTCCCCGCCCATACGATGAATGCCGTGGCTGTAGGAAATCCCCTGACCCGTGCACGCGACGCCGTGTGGCGCCCCACGCCCGCCTCGATGCGGCTGCTGGCCCTGCTCGGCGTGATCGGCAACGCGGGCATCATCGGCACCGGCGGTGCCGTCCGCGTCACCGAGTCCGGCCTGGGCTGCCCGGCCTGGCCCAAGTGCACGGGGGACAGCCTCGTCCCGACCCCGCACCCCGAGCACGCCACGATCAACATGGCGATCGAGTTCGGCAACCGGATGCTCACCTTCCTGGTGCTGGCCGTGGGCGCGATGGTGTTCGTCGCCGCGCTGCGGATGCGGCCGCGCCGCCGCGACCTGGTGCTGCTGGCCGCGGCCCAGCCCGCCAGCGTGATCGCCCAGGCGATGATCGGCGGCATCGTGGTCCTCACCGAACTGCATCCGGCGTCGGTGTCGCTGCACTTCCTGGTCTCGCCCGCGCTGCTGATCTTCTGCGTGGCGCTGTGGGTGCGCGCGGGGGAGGGCGACGAGCCGCCCCGCCACCTGGTGGGCCCGGCGGTGCGGCGGCTGGCCGTGGCCCTGGCCGCCGCCACCGCGGTCGTCCTGGTCGCCGGGACGGTCGTCACCGGCACCGGGCCGCACGCGGGCGACTCCGACTCGCGCCGCTACGGCTTCAACATCGAGGACGTCTCCCGGATCCACAGCCTCCTCGCCTGGGTCACGGTCGTCCTCACGATCACGCTGCTGGTGGTCCTGTACCGGGTGAAGGCCCCGGCCGTGCTGCGGCGCCGGGCCATGGAGCTGTTCGCGATCGAGCTGGCGCAGGGGCTGGTCGGCTACGTTCAGTACTTCACCGGCGTTCCGGCGCCGCTGGTCGTCCTGCACATGGTCGGCGCCGCGCTGATGTGGATCGCCGCGCTGCGGGTGATCCTCGCCACCCGGGAGCGCGGGCCCGTCGCCGTCCCGGACGCCTCGGCGCCGTCCGAGCGCCAGCCGCAGCCTGCCTGACCCGGCGTTCCGGCGGGTTGTCGGACGGCGCGGCTACGGTGTGCGCCCATGAGCGATCGACACGCCCCGGCGCGCGGCGAGGACGTCCTGGAGCTCCCCGCCGAGCTGCGGCCGTACCTGCATCCCCGGCGGGGCGGTTCGGCGGGCGCCCCGGTCGAGGTCGACGCGTCCGCGGCGGTGTGGATCAGGGCGCTGGTGGACGAGGCGTTCCCGGGCCCCGGCTCCGTCCCGGACCGGCTGGCCGGGGACGCGGAACGGGTGGAGCGCGCGCGGGCGCACCTGGCCGGTGAGACGAGCCCCGCGGGCGCCGCCGCCGTCACCCTGGCCGCGTGGACGCGGCCGACGGCCGACCCCGCCCGGGGCGAGGGGGTCCGGCTGTACCCCGACGACGCGGCGCAGAGCGCCTTCGCCGACGCGTGGGTCGCCGAGCACGGGGTGGCGTTCGCGGCCTGCGCGCTGGTCGAGCTCAGCACGGTCACGACCGCGTGGGCCGGATTCCCGCCGTCCAGGGTGCGGATCCTGCCCGGCGAGGACGTCCGGCTGGGGTGGGAGACCGGCCGCCGCATGCGCACCCTGCTGGCCGAGGCCGCCGACGATGACCACCGGGACGCCGTCGAGCGGCTGGCCGCGCACCGCGGGACCCAGGCGCAGAAGGCCGTCGCCTCGTACCTGATCCCCACCCGGCAGGACTGGCTGGACGAGTGCCACGAACCGTACGGCAGGGAGAGCCCCAGGTGGTGGCTGCTGCGGCACGCCTACAGCACGCCTCGGCAGCTGGCGAAGGACGGGCTGCTCTTCCGCGACGACTGCCCGATGAGCCTGCTGGTGACGCTGGCGGACGCCGCCGCGGCCGACGCCGTTCCGCTGTTCGCGCGGACGCTGGACGAGGGGCACGTCGACGCGGCCGAGCGCAGGCGCCTGCTCGAGGTGCTCGGCCTGATCCCGGCCGACGAGGCGTTCCGGGCGCTGGTGGAGCGCATCGACGAGAAGTACGTCCGGCCCGTGCTGATCGCGGCGATGGCGCGGTACCCGGCGCGGGCGCTGCGGCGGCTGGCCGAGGCCGGTGTCACCGAGCCGCTCGCCGAGCACGTGCGGGCCCATCCCGAGGTGGCCGCCGCCGTCCTGCCCGCGCTCCCGGACGACGCCCGCGCGACCGTGGAGAAGGCCGTCGCGGCCGACGTCCGCCTCCCCGAGGCGAACACGGGCGACCTGCCCCGGCTGCTGGTCGAGCCGCCGTGGACCCGCAGGCGCAAGGCGCCGAAGGCGGTCGTCGTCACCGGCCTGGCCCCGCCCGCCGAGCAGCGGATGACCTGGGCCGAGGGGGAGCGGGAGGCGTGGTCGGTCCTCGCCCTCCCGAGCGGTGCCCGGCCCTACCCGGCCGGCGGCGACTGGTCGGCGGTGGCGGCGGCCTACCGGGCCGGCCGCGTCCGGTGGGACGTCCTGGTCGCGCAGGGGCCGCCGGAGATCGTCCGGCCGATGCTCGCCGAAAGGCACGACCCCCACTTCTTCTGGAACGCCGACGACGTCTCGTGGATGAAATCGGTCGTGGGCCGGTACGGGTTCGACGCGCTCCCGCTGCTGATGACCGCCGTCCGGAGCAATCCCGGCACCTGCGCCCGCGTGCTCCTGCCGTACCTGAACGCCGAGGTCGCGACGTTGATGGCCGAGTGGCTCGCGCAGCGGAAGACGGCGCGGCACGCCGCGATCACCTGGTTCGGCAGGCACGGCGCCGGCGCCGCGCGGATGCTGTTCCCGGCCGCGCTGGGCAAGGCGGGGAAGGCCCGGAAGCAGGCCGAGGGGGCGTTGCGGCTGCTGGCCGCCCGGCACGGCGCCGAGGAGATCGCGGCGGCCGCGCGCGACCTCGGCCCCGAGGCGGCCGGCGCGATCGAGGCGCTACTGGCGGCCGACCCCCTGGACATCCTCCCGGCCCGCGCGCCCGCCGTGGGCGACTGGGCCGACGCGGGCGCGCTCCCCCAGATCCTGCTGCGAGGGCGCGGGCGCGCCCTCCCGGCGACCGCCGCGGGGCACGTGATCACGATGCTGGCGATGTCGCGGCCGGGTGAGGCGTACGCGGGCCTGGACGTGGTCCGGGAGCTGTGCGACCGGAGGTCCCTGGCCGAGTTCGGGTGGGCCCTGTTCGAACGCTGGGAGCGGCACGGCGCGCCCGCCAAGGACGGCTGGGCCCTGGAGCAGCTCGGCGTGCTCGGCGACGACGGCACGGTGCGCGCGCTGGCCGCCGCCGTCCGCGCCTGGCCCGGCGACGCCCACCACAGGCGGGCCGTGACCGAGCTGGACGTCTTCGCCGCGATCGGCACCGACCTGGCCCTCATGCACCTGCACGCCCTCGCCGGGCACGTGCGGTCCACGGGCCTGCGGGCCCGCGCCAAGGACAAGATCGAGGAGATCGCGGCGGCGCGCGGGCTGACCCCGGAACGGCTCGCCGACCGCTTCGTCCCCGACTTCGGGCTCGACCCCGACGGCAGCATGACCCTCGACTACGGCCCGCGCCGCTTCACCGTCGGCTTCGACGAGGCGCTGCAGCCCTTCGCCGTCGACGGGGACGGCCGCCGCCGCACGACCCTGCCCAAGCCCGCCGCCGGCGACGATCCCGATCTGGCCCCGGCCGCCCACCGGCGCTTCTCCTCGATGCGGAAGGTGGCGCGCGAGGCGTCCGCCGAGCAGGTCCGGCGGCTGGAGGCGGCCATGGTCGCCGGCCGCGGCTGGACGGCCGGCGAGTTCCGGGCGCTGTTCGTCGACCATCCGCTGGTCTGGCACATCGCCCGCCGCCTGGTCTGGCTGGCCGGAGACGCCTTCCGCGTCGCCGAGGACCGCACGTTCGCCGACGTCCGCGACGAGCCGTTCACCCTTCCCGGCACCGCGACCGTGCGGATCGCGCACCCCCTTGACCTGGGCGACGACCTGGCCGCCTGGCGCACGCTCCTGGGCGACTACGAGATCCTGCAGCCGTTCCCGCAGCTCGAACGGCCCACCTACGCCCTCAGCGCGGAGGAACGGGCCTCGGCCCGCCTCGCCCGCTTCGAGGGCCTCAAGGTGCGGACGACACGGGTCCTGGCGCTGTCGCACCGCGGCTGGGACCGCGGAACCCCCGGCGGCGTCTCCCGCGTCCTGCCCGGCGCCCGCCACGTCGTCGTGGACCTGAACCCGGGCCTGCACTTCGACGGCGGCGACCTCGTACCCGAGCAGGTGATCGAGGCCGTCCGGCTCACCGACCACACCTTCGCCGAGACGGCCGGCCTCACCTTCGGCGACCTTCCCCCGGCGGCCGCCTCGGAAGTCCTGGCCGCCCTGACCACCCTGCAACCCGGCGGAACCCCCTGATCGTGCTCACGCCGTCGAGGGTCGTGGGTCCGGGAGGTTGAGCGCCGGGACGCGGACGGGGGTCAGATCGCGGCGCGGCCACGTCCTGGCAGGCCCTGCCAGGCGTTCGCCGCGGACCAGGTCGGCCTGGCCTCCAGCGCGATCCTGGTGGCCGCCCTCGCGAGATCTCGGCCGGGTGTCCAGGACACGCCCCCGCGGGGTGGTGTTCGCGGGACGGTCCGCCGACCGTCAGCCGCTCGGACATCGGCGGCCGTCGCCGGGCCTCCTGGCGACCTCGGGACGGCCCGGCGGACGCAGCGCGATTCCGCGGTGTCAGGGGTGGTAGGCGGGGCTTCGGCGGTCAGGCGGGCTTGTTGAGGAAGGCGCGGAGGTCCTTCAGCGGCCAGGTGTTGATGACGTCGTCAGGGGTCAGCCAGCCGCGCTGGGCGGTGCCGATGCCGTAGCGGATGTTGCGGTGGTGGCCCAGGGAGTGGGCGTCGGTGTCGACGGCGAACTTCACGCCGTGGTGGAGCGCGCGGCGGATCAGGTCCTCCGGCAGGTCGAGCCGGTCGGGGAAGGAGTCGATCTCCAGGGCGGTGCCGGTGCGGGCGGCGGTCTTGAAGACCTCGTCCCAGTCGGCGTCGACCGGGCGGCGCCTGCCGATCGAGCGGGCGGTGGGGTGGCCGATCACATGGACGTGCGGGTTCTCGCAGGCGCGGACCAGGCGGCGGGTCATCGCGGCCTGGTCCTGGGTGAAGTGGGAGTGGATCGACGCCACGCAGATGTCGAAACCGGCCAGGAAGCCGGCGTCCCAGTCGACGCCGCCGTCGGGGTCGATGTTGAGCTCGGTGCCGTGCAGCAGGGTGAGATCGGGATGGCGCTTCTGCAGCGCGCGGACCTGGTCGCGCTGGGCGAGCATCTTCTCGTCGGTCATCCGCTGCATGAACAGGTTGGGCGCGTGGTCGGTGATCGCGTAGTACTCCAGGCCGCGGGCGGCGGCCGCCTCCACCATCTCCTCCAGCGTGGCGACGCCGTCGGTGAGGTCGGTGTGGGAGTGCAGGTCGCCCCGGAGGTCCTCGACGGTGACCAGGCGCGGCAGCGCGCCCTTGAGCGCGGCCTCGATCTCGCCGCGGTCCTCCCGCAGGACGGGCGGGATCCAGGGCAGGCCGAGCCGGGCGTAGACCTCCTCCTCCGTCTCGGAGACGATCAGCTCCCCGGACTCGGCGTCGAACAGGCCGTACTCGGAGAGCTTGAGACCGGCGCGGACGGCGATCTCCCGGGTGCGGATGTTGTGGGCCTGGGAGCCGGTGAAGTACTGCAGTGCGGCGCCCCACGACTCCGGCGGGACGACCCGCAGGTCGACCTGGAGGCCCTTGGCGGTGCGGACGGAGGTCTTCTTCTCGCCGCTCGCGATGACCTCGGCCACGATCGGCAGCTCGGTGAACGCCTTCATGATCGGGCCGGGCTCGGTGGCGGCGACCAGGACGTCGATGTCGCCGATCGTCTCCCGCATCCGCCGCAGCGAGCCCGCGTACGTGCAGCGCAGGCAGCCGGTGACCGCGGACAGGGCGGCCGTGATCTCCTCGGCCAGATCGGTGGCCACGTCGATCAGGACCCGCTCGCCCGACTGCTGCATCAGCTCGATGCCGTGCAGGATGTTCTCCTCGGTCTTGGCGCCGAAGCCCTTGAGGCCGCGCAGCCGCCCCGCGCGGATCGCGTCGGCCAGCTCGCCCACCGAGGCGATGCCGAGCTCCTCGTACACCGCCAGCGCCTTCTTGGGGCCGAGGGTGGGGATCGCGGTCAGGGCGCGGACGCCCGCGGGGATCTGGGCGCGCAGCTCCTCCACCTGCCGGATGGTGCCGGTGGTGGTGTAGTCGAGCACCTTCTTGGCGATCGCCTCGCCGACCGTCGGGATGGTGCGCAGCCCGGCCAGGTCCATGCCGGCGATGTCGTCGGGGTGCCCGGCGATCGCCCGCGCCGCCTTCTCGTACGCCCTGATCTTGAAGGCGTCGCCGCCCGTGATCGACAGCAGGTCCGCCAGCTCCTGGATGAGTGCCGCGGCCTCTTCGTTCGCCCGTGCCATACCGCGAGTCTAGGGCGGGGGTACGACAGTCAGCGGAGCGGCGCGACCGGCCCGTCGGGACGCTCGTGGCGGGCCTCCACGACCCGGTCGACGATCTCCGCGACCTGCTCCTCGGGCAGCCTGCGGTAGCCGTCGGCGGTGACGACCGACACCACCGGGTAGATGCGCCGGGTGCGGTCGGGCAGGCCGGTGGCGGTGTCGTCGTCGGCGGCGTCGTAGAGCGCCTGCACGCACACCTCGGCCGCGTCCTCGACCGACAGGTCGGGCCGGTAGAGCTTCTTGAGGGAGCCGGCGGCGTACGGCGAGCCCGAGCCCTCGGCGTGGAAGTCGCGGGCGGGCTGCGGCGAGCCGGTGATGTCGTAGGTGAAGATCCTGCCCTCGCCGGTGTCGGGGTCGTACCCGGCGAACAGCGGGACGACCGCCAGGCCCTGCAGCGCCTGGGCGAGGTTGGCCTGGATGACGGCGCCGAGGCGGCGGGCCTTGCCCGGCAGCGACAGCGGCACGGTCTCCATCTTCTCGTAGTGCTCCAGCTCGACCTGGAAGAGCCGGACCATCTCCAGCGCGAGGCCGACCGTGCCGGCGAAGGCGACGACCGAGTACTCGTCGGCGCGCTGCACCTTCTCCAGTTCGCGGTAGGCGATCTGGTGGCCGCGGGTGGCGCGGCGGTCGCCGGCCATCATCACGCCGCCGGGGAACGTCAGCGCCAGGACGGTGGTGCCGTGGGGCAGTTCGAGCCCGGCGCCGCCGTCCCGCGGGACCCGGTTGACCGGGAGCGACTCGGGCGAATGGACCCGCAGGAAGTCGACGAACGACGGAGCGCCCGCCTCGAAGTACTCGGGCGGCAGTCCCTGATCCTCTGCCCAGCCGGTCACGGTGACCCCTCTCGAACTCCTCGCCGACACGCGTCCTGCGATGATCCTTGCACGGATCCTTTCACCTCCGCCGAGCCTCCCGCCACCGCGCCCGGGCTCCCAGGCCGCCCGGGCCCGCCCGGGGACGGCGCCGGCCCGCGGGCGTCAGGGCTCGGCGGCGGGCGGCGGTTTCGCCGGGCCCAGGGTGGCCCCGGCACAGGCGACGATCACGCAGGCGATCGCCACCCACTGCCGCCCGGTGAGGATCTCGCCCAGCACCACCACGCCGACCAGCGCGGCCACCGCCGGTTCCAGGCTCATCAGGATCCCGAACACGCGCGGGGGCATCCGGCGCAGCGCCTCCAGCTCCAGGGAGTAGGGGATCACCGACGACAGCAGCCCCACGCCGATGCCGAGCGCCAGCAGCCGCGGGTCGAGCAGGGCGGAGCCGCCCTCGGCGACGCCCAGCGGCAGGATCGCGAACGTGCCGACGACGCTGGCCAGCGCCAGCCCGGACGACCCGGCGAACCGCCGCCCGGTGGCGGCGCTGAGCAGGATGTAGGCGGCCCAGCAGGCCCCGGCCAGCAGCGCGAAGCCGATGCCGACCAGGTCGGCCTCGCCGCCGCCGCGCGCCAGCATCACCACGCCCCCGCCGGCCAGCGCCGCCCAGACCAGGTCGCGGGGACGGCGGGAGGCCACGATCGCCACCAGCAGCGGCCCCAGGAACTCGATCGTGACCGCCATGCCCAGCGGGATCCGGGAGAACGACTGGTAGATCGAGAAGTTCATCAGCGCCAGCGACAGGCCGAAGCAGGCGGCGACGGCCAGGCTCGTGCGGGAGTGGTCGCGCAGCACGCCGCGGAGCGCCCCGCGGGCCAGGAAGCCGAGCACGATCGCCGAGGTGAGCAGCCGCATGAGCACCATCGCGCTCGGCGGCATCCGGTCGAACATGTGCTTGGCCATGCCCGCGCCGATCTGCAGCGACAGGATGCCCAGCAGGATGAGGGCGGGCGGCGGGAGCGCGCCGAGCGACAGCAGCCGCAGGCGCTCGGGGAAGCCGCCCGCACGGCCGTAGGAGCCGGGGGCCTCAGCCAGTGCCATGCGTCGCTCCCGTCCGTTCCCTTCCTGGGTCCCTTCCCGTGCTCTGTACGGCCCCGCCCGTCGGCGTCACTCCCATCGGAAGAAGCGGGCGGCCAGGGCGAGCCCCGCCGCGGCCCACACCGCCAGGACGAGCAGCGGCCCGCCAGGGAACGCCGCGCCGTGCTGGAGAACGTCCCGCAGCCCCTCGGCCAGTGCCGAGATCGGCAGCAGCTCCAGCGCCGAGCGCACCTCCGAGGGGAAGCGCTCCAACGGGAAGACCACTCCGCCGACGGCCAGCAGCAGCACGTACACCAGGTTGGCGGCGGCCAGGGTGGCCTCGGCGCGCAGCGTGCCCGCCATCAGCAGGCCGAAGCCGCTGAACGCCGCGGTGCCGAGCAGGATCAGCGCCAGCGCCGACACCGGGTCGCCGTGCGGGCTCCAGCCCATGGCCAGCGCCACCGCGCAGATCACGGCGGCCTGGAGCGCCTCCACGGCCAGCACGGTGAGGGTCTTGGCGGCGATCAGCCCGGAGCGCGGCAGGGGCGTGGCGCCGAGCCGTTTGAGCACGCCGTAGCGGCGCTCGAACCCGGTGCCGATGGCCTGCCCGGTGAACGCGGTCGACATCACCGCCAGCGCGAGGACGCCGGGGGCCAGGAAGTCGACGCGCGGGCCCGGGCCCAGGTCGAGCAGGGACGTCCCGCCGAACAGCGCCAGCAGCACCACCGGGATGATCATGGTGAGCAGGAGCTGCTCGCCGTTGCGCAGCAGGGTCCGCAGCTCGTAGCCGGCCTGGGCGAGGATCATCCGCGGCAGCGGGACCGCGCCCGGCGCGGGGGAGAGGTCGAGCGGAGGTCCGGCGGACGAGGGTGCGGGCTCGGCGGTGGTCATGAGCGCAGCTCCCGTCCGGTCAGCTCCAGGAAGACGTCCTCGAGGGTGCGGCGCTCGATGCGCAGCTCCTCGGCCATGACGCCGTGCGAGGCGCACCAGGCGGTCACCGTGGCCAGCAGCTCGGGCCGCACGTCGCCCTCGACCAGGTAGTGGCCGGCCGGGGACTCCTTGGCGGCGCTGCCCAGCGGGAGGGCCGACAGCAGCTCGTCCAGGCCCAGCCCGGGCCGCGCCCGGAAGCGCAGCTGCCGCTCCGCTCCGGCGAGGTCGGCGGGGGCGCCCTGCGCCACGACCGTCCCGTGGTCGACGATGACGACGTGGTCGGCCAGGCGCTCGGCCTCCTCCATGTAGTGCGTGGTGAGCACGACCGAGACCCCGGCGCCGCGCAGCTCCTCGACCAGCTCCCAGGTGGAGTGGCGGGCCTGCGGGTCGAGGCCGGTGGTGGGCTCGTCCAGGAAGACCAGCTCGGGCCTGCCCACCAGCGCGACCGCCAGCGACAGCCGCTGCTGCTGGCCGCCCGACAGCCTGCGGAACGGGGTGCGGGCCTGCCCGGTCAGGCCGAGCCGCTCCAGCAGCGCGGCCGGGTCGAGCGGGCGGCTGTGGAAGGAGGCGATCAGGCGCAGGAACTCGCCGGCCCGCGCCGTGCCCGGCACTCCCCCCGACTGCGGCATCACGCCCACGCGGGGCTTGAGGGCCTTGCCGTCGGCGGCCGGGTCGAGCCCGAGGACGCGGACGAGCCCGGAGCCGGCGCGGCGGAAGCCCTCGCAGATCTCGATCGTGGTGGTCTTGCCGGCGCCGTTGGGGCCCAGCATCGCGGTCACGGCGCCCCGCGCGGCGCGGAACGAGAGCCCGTTCACGGCGGTGACCGGTCCGTAGCGCCTGACCAGGTCCGCGACCTCGACCGCGCTCTCTCCAGGGGGTGCCATGGACCCGAGTTTAGGTCGGCCCCCGGACGCCTCCGCGCGCGCGTGCCCCGGTCTGCGGTGGAACGGTCCCGTGGAGGGTGATCCAGGTCACAGCAATGGCAAGGTCAAAAATTGGACACGCGTGACAAAAGCAAATAAACCTGCTTTGTCACCCGCGCACTGGAACCATCGCAACCCGTAGGCCTTTGGGGGTCGGATATGGCGCTGTCGGCAGAGGAGATCCGGACGCTGAACGAGATCGCCCGGCGCATGGCCGAGGAGGATCCCGAGCTCGTCCGGCGCCTGGTGTCCGACGGCCTCCACGGCCCGGCGGAGCGCGAGGGCGGCTCCGCGGAGGGCGGCGACGGCGCGGCGGAGAACGCCGGCGGATCCGAGGCGGAGCGCGTCGTCCGGCGCATCGAGGTCGTCGAGGTCGGCTCGCGCCGCCGGCTCGCGCGCTACCTGGCGTCGCTGCGGGCGGTCGCCCCGGCGGCCCTGGTGGGGGCGCTCCTGGTCTCGGGTGTCGTGGTGTCCTTGCTGGTGGCGGCTCAGAACGCGGACAGGGCCGGGACGCGCTCGCGCGGCCCCCGCGGGCGCCTGCGGCCCTGACGCGCCTGACGCCTTCCCCGCGCCGCATCGGACGGCCGTTCGCCCGCGCCCTTCGATCGGGCGACGAATTCCACGCCGCTTCAAGCCGCTTCAAGCCGCGACCATGATCTGCCCGCCCCGGGGCAAAATCTGTCCGCCCCGGGCGAAGCCGGGTCGCGCGGCACGGCATCCGAACGCCGGCGGCGTCCCATCCGACGCGCCCTGGCCGGACCCGCCCCCGGGGGGCCGGAGAATCGCATCATCGCAGGTTAGGTAAGGCTAACCTGCGTGAGCCATGACATCCGGGAAGGCGTTGGTCGCCGGGAAGGAATTACGGCACACTGATGTTGTGAAAAACGTGGGCGAGAAGACGACGAGCGGGGTGACCGAGCGCGACACACGCGCCCGGGTGGCCCGGCTCGTGCTCGAACACGGTCCCATCACCGCCTCGGCGCTGGGTGACCGGGTGGGTCTCACGCCCGCCGCGATCCGGCGCCACCTGGACGCGCTCCTGGCCGAGGGCATGATCGAGATCCGCCGGGCACGGCCGCAGACGCGGCGCGGCCGCGGGCGGCCGGCCAAGTGGTTCGCGATCACCGACGCCGGGCGCAGCGCGTTCGTGCACGCCTACGACGATCTCGCCTCCAGCGCCCTGCGGTTCCTCGCCGAGAAGGCGGGGGAGCGCGCGGTATCGGAGTTCGCCCGGCGGCAGATCGCCGACCTGGAGCGCCGCTACCTGCCGGTGGTGCGGGACGCCCCGCCGCACCAGCGGGTGCGCAAGCTGGCCGAGGCGCTCTCCGGCGACGGCTACGCCGCCGCGGCCGCCAAGGGCCCCAGGCCCGGCGGGGGCGAGCAGCTGTGCCAGCACCACTGCCCGGTCGCGCACGTCGCCGCGGAGTTCCCGCAGCTGTGCGAGGCCGAGACCGAGGCGTTCAGCCGCCTGCTGGGCACCCCCGTCCAGCGGCTGGCGACCATCGCCCACGGCGACGGGATCTGCACCACCCACGTCAGCCCCCGCTCCCTCACCAGGGGGGACGGGGACGAGGACGGCGATCCCGCCGCGGCCGGCGAGCGGTCGGGCGCCGATCCGTCCGCGCCGACAGGTGCGGCCGGGGACGCGTCGAACGGTGACACAAGCGACGAGGAGTCCGGGAGGACCCCCATATGACGACGGCAGCCCACCCGGAGCTGGAAGGGCTCGACAGGTACAAGTTCGGCTGGTCCGACCCTGACGCGGCCGGAGCATCGGCGCGCCGCGGCCTGAACGAAGAGGTCGTGCGCGACATCTCCGGCAAGAAGGGCGAGCCCGACTGGATGCTCGACCTGCGCCTCAGGGGTCTGCGCCTGTTCGGCAAGAAGCCGATGCCGAGCTGGGGGGCGGACCTGTCGGAGATCGACTTCGACAACATCAAGTACTTCGTGCGCTCCACGGAGAAGCAGGCGGCGACGTGGGAGGACCTCCCCGCCGACATCAAGGCCACCTACGACAAGCTGGGCATCCCCGAGGCCGAGAAGCAGCGGCTGATCGCCGGGGTCGCGGCCCAGTACGAGTCCGAGGTCGTCTACCACAAGATCCGTGAGGACCTGGAGGAGAAGGGCGTCCTGTTCCTGGACACCGACACCGGGCTGCGCGAGCACCCGGAGATCTTCCAGGAGTACTTCGGCTCGGTGATCCCGGTCGGCGACAACAAGTTCGCCGCCCTCAACACCGCGGTGTGGTCGGGCGGGTCGTTCATCTACGTGCCGCCGGGCGTGCACGTGGAGATCCCGCTGCAGGCATACTTCCGGATCAACACCGAGAACATGGGCCAGTTCGAGCGGACCCTGATCATCGCGGACGAGGGCTCGTACGTGCACTACGTCGAGGGTTGTACCGCTCCGATCTACAAGTCCGACTCGCTGCACTCGGCGGTCGTGGAGATCGTGGTGAAGAAGGACGCCCGCGTCCGCTACACCACGATCCAGAACTGGTCGAACAACGTCTACAACCTGGTGACCAAGCGCGCCGTCGCCTACGAGGGCGCCACCATGGAGTGGGTCGACGGCAACATCGGCTCCAAGGTCACCATGAAGTACCCGGCGGTCTACCTGCTCGGCGAGCACGCCAAGGGCGAGACGCTGTCGATCGCGTTCTCCGGCGAGGGCCAGCACCAGGACGCCGGCGCCAAGATGGTGCACGCCGCGCCCAACACCTCCAGCACGATCGTGTCCAAGTCGGTGGCGCGCGGCGGCGGCCGCACCAGCTACCGGGGCCTGGTGGAGATCCAGGAGGGCGCCGAGCACAGCAGGTCCACGGTGAAGTGCGACGCGCTGCTGGTCGACCAGATCAGCCGGTCCGACACCTACCCCTACGTGGACGTCCGCGAGGACGACGTGGAGATGGGCCACGAGGCCACCGTCTCCAAGGTGTCGGAGGACCAGCTGTTCTACCTGATGAGCCGGGGCCTCAACGAGGACGAGGCGATGGCGATGATCGTGCGCGGGTTCGTCGAGCCGATCGCGCGCGAGCTGCCCATGGAGTACGCCCTGGAGCTGAACCGGCTGATCGAGCTGCAGATGGAAGGAGCCGTCGGCTGATGGGGCTGGAGACACGGCCTCTCTCGACGTTGCACGAGAGGGCCTCCTACGAGGTCGCCGACTTCGAGGTCCCGACGGGCCGCGAGGAGGAGTGGCGGTTCACCCCGCTGCGCCGCCTGCGCGGCCTGCACAACGGCACCGCCGAGCCCGACGGCAAGGTCATCGTCGAGGCCGACGCGGCGCCCGAGGTGCGGGTGGAGTCGGTCGGGCGCGACGACGCCCGGCTGGGCAAGGCGTACGTGCCCGCCGACCGGGTGAGCGCGCAGGCCTGGGCCTCGTTCACGCAGGCGATGGTGGTGACCGTGCCGAAGGAGACGGTCGCGTCCCGGCCGACGGTCCTGCGGCTGCGCGGCGAGGACGCCTCCGCGGCGGCCTACGGCCACACCACCGTGCTCCTGGAGCCGTTCGCCGAGGCCACCGTGGTGCTCAGCCACCGCGGCCCGGCCACCTACGCCGACAACGTCGAGTTCGTCGTCGGCGACGGCGCCCGGCTCTCGGTGATCAGCCTGCAGGACTGGTCCGACGACACCGTGCACGTCTCCCACCAGCACGCGCTGCTGGGCCGCGACGCCCGGTTCGTCTCGCACAACGTGACGCTGGGCGGCGACCTGGTGCGGATCTCCCCGACGGTGTCCTACGACAAGCCCGGCGGCGACGCCGAGCTGTACGGGGTCTACTTCGCCGACGGCGGCCAGCACCTGGAGCACCGGCTGCTGGTCGACCACGCCGTGCCGCACTGCCGCAGCCGCGTCGACTACCGCGGCGCGCTGCAGGACCGGGACGCGCACGCGGTCTGGATCGGCGACGTGATCATCCGGGCCGAGGCGGAGGGCACCGACACCTACGAGCTCAACCGCAACCTGGTGCTGACCGACGGCACCCGGGTCGACTCGGTGCCGAACCTGGAGATCCTCACCGGTGAGGTCGCGGGCGCGGGGCACGCCTCGGCGTCCGGCCGCCTGGACGACGAGCACCTGTTCTACCTGCAGGCGCGGGGGATCACCTACGACGACGCCCGGCGCATGGTGGTGCGGGGTTTCCTGGGCCAGCTGATCGAGCGGATCGAGGTCGAGGAGGTCCGCGAGAAGGTGGCCGAGGCGATCGAGGCCGAGCTCGACCGGGGAGCCCGGGAGAGATGACCTCGGACGCGAAGCCCGCGGGGGCCGGGGGGACGGCCTCCCAGGACGGGTACGTCAAGGTGTGCGCCCTGACCGAGATTCCCGCGGACGGCGCGCTCGGCGTCGAGATCGACGACACGCCGGTGGCGCTGGTGCGCGCCGGCGAGGCCGTGCACGCGGTGAACGACATCTGCTCGCACGCCGAGGTCTCCCTGTCCGAGGGCGAGGTCTACAACGGCACCATCGAGTGCTGGCTGCACGGGTCCTGCTTCGACCTGCGCACCGGCAAGCCCACCAACCCGCCGGCGACCCAGCCGATCGCCACGTACAAGGTCAAGGTCGAGGACGGCGACGTGTACGTCTCGCTGGGCTCCGGCGACTGAGAGACGACTGAGAGATACAAGATCATGACCACCCTAGAGATTCGCGACCTCCACGTCTCCGTCGCCGACGGCGCCGACGGGAGCAAGGAGATCCTGCGCGGGGTCGATCTGACCGTGCGGGCCGGTGAGACGCACGCGCTGATGGGCCCCAACGGCTCGGGCAAGTCCACCCTCGCGTACGCGATCGCGGGCCACCCCAAGTACGAGGTGACCTCCGGCTCGGTCGCGCTGGACGGCGAGGACGTGCTGGGCATGAGCGTCGACGAGCGCGCCCGCGCGGGGCTGTTCCTGGCCATGCAGTACCCGGTCGAGGTGCCCGGCGTGTCGGTGTCGAACTTCCTGCGCTCGGCGGTCACCGCCGTCCGGGGCGAGGCGCCGAAGCTGCGCGATTTCTCCAAGGAGATGAAGCGGGCGATGGACGCGCTGTCCATCGACCCGGCCTTCGCGCAGCGCTCGCTGAACGAGGGCTTCTCCGGCGGCGAGAAGAAGCGGCACGAGATCCTGCAGCTGGAGCTGCTCAAGCCCAAGATCGCGGTGCTGGACGAGACCGACTCGGGCCTGGACGTGGACGCCCTCAAGGTCGTCTCCGAGGGCGTCAACCGGTTCTCCGGCTCCGGCGAGACGGGGGTGCTGCTGATCACCCACTACACCCGGATCCTGCGGTACGTGAAGCCCGACTTCGTGCACGTGTTCGCCGGCGGCCGGGTCGTCGCCGAGGGCGGCCCGGAGCTGGCCGACACCCTGGAGAACGAGGGCTACGAGAAGTACGTGAAGGCGGGCGCATCGGCATGACCCTGCTCCCCGAAGAGCTCAAGAAGGACTTCCCGCTGCTCCAGCGCACCGTGCGCGGCGGGCGCGACCTGGTCTACCTCGACTCCGGGGCGACATCGCAGAAGCCCGTCCGGGTGCTGGACGCCGAGCGGGAGTTCTACGAGCGCCACAACGCGGCGCCGCACCGCGGGGCGCACCTGCTGGCCGAGGAGGCCACCGGCCGGTACGAGGACGCCCGCGCCACCATCGCCACGTTCATCGGGGCGGTGCCGGGCGAGCTGGTGTTCACCAAGAACGCGACCGAGGGCATCAACCTGGTCGCGTACGCGATGAGCAACGCGGCGACATCGGGCCCTGAGTCCGAGCGGTTCAAGGTCGGCCCCGGCGACGAGATCGTCGTCTCGGAGATGGAGCACCACGCGAACCTGGTCCCCTGGCAGCAGCTCTGCCAGCGGACCGGGGCCACGCTGCGCTGGTTCGGCATCACCGACGAGGGCCGGCTCGACCTGGAGCACCTCGACGAGATCATCAACGAGCGGACCAGGCTGGTCGCGCTGACCCACCAGTCCAACGTGCTGGGCACGGTGCCGCCGATCGACCTGATCACGGCGCGGGCCCGGCAGGTGGGCGCGCTGGTGCTGCTGGACGGGGCGCAGTCGGTCCCGCACCAGCCGGTCGACGTGGCCGCGCTGGGCGTCGACTTCCTGGCGTTCTCGGGGCACAAGATGCTCGGCCCGACCGGGATCGGCGTGCTGTGGGCCCGCCGCGAGCTGCTGGAGGCCATGCCGCCGTTCATCACCGGCGGGTCCATGATCGAGGTGGTGCGGATGGAGGGCTCGACCTTCATGCCGCCGCCGCAGCGGTTCGAGGCCGGGGTGCCGATGACGGCGCAGGCGATCGGCCTGGGCGCGGCCTGCGACTACCTGACCGAGCTGGGGATGGACCGGGTGCACGCGCACGAGGAGGCGCTGGTCGCCTACTCGCTGGAGCGGCTCGGGGAGATCCCCGGCGTCCGGCTGATCGGCCCGCTCAGCACCGACGCGCGCGGCGGCGCGGTGTCGTTCACCGTGGACGACATCCACCCGCACGACGTGGGGCAGGTGCTGGACGAGCTGGGCGTGGCGATCCGGGTGGGGCACCACTGCGCGTGGCCGATCTGCCGCCGCTTCAACATCCCGGCGACCACGCGGGCGACGTTCTACCTCTACAACACCCTCGCCGACGTTGACGCCCTCGCCGACGGGGTACGGCACGCGCAGAAGTTCTTCGGCACGCACTGACGGCCCCTCGGAGGAGAAAAGGACGACATGCAGCTCGAGGCGATGTACCAGGAGGTCATCCTGGATCATTACCGCAACCCCCTGAACAAGGGGCTGCGGGAGCCGTACGAGGGCGAGGCGCATCACGTCAACCCCACGTGCGGCGATGAGGTGACCCTGCGCGTGCACCTCGACGGCGAGGGGCAGGACGCCCGCGTCGCGGACGTGTCCTACGACGCCATGGGCTGCTCGATCAGCCAGGCGAGCGCGTCGGTGATGAGCGATCTGATCATCGGCAAGTCCGTCAAGGAGGCGATGGCGGTCGGCGAGGAGTTCCTGGCGCTGATGCAGTCGCGCGGTCAGGGCGAGCCGGACGAGGACGTCCTGGAGGACGCCGTCGCCTTCGCCGGGGTCTCGCAGTACCCCGCCAGGATCAAGTGCGCCCTGCTCGCCTGGATGGCGTGGAAGGACGCGACCGCCCGAGCACTCGGAGAGGCATCATGAGCGACACCCCCGCAGACACCACCGGCACGGACGCCGCGGAGGCCGCGGAGGCCGCCGCGGGCACCACGGCCGTCACCTCGAACGAGGCCGAGGAGGAGATCCTCGAGGCCCTGCGCGACGTGGTCGACCCCGAGCTGGGGATCAACGTGGTCGATCTCGGCCTGGTCTACGGCGTGAACCTGGCCGACGAGGTCGCCACCCTGGACATGACGCTGACCAGCGCGGCCTGCCCGCTCACCGACGTGATCGAGGACCAGGCCGCCAGCGCGCTGGACGGGCTGGTCAAGGACGTCAAGATCAACTGGGTCTGGCTGCCGCCGTGGGGCCCGGACAAGATCACCGAGGACGGCCGGGACCAGCTGCGCGCCCTGGGCTTCAACGTCTGACGCGCTTTCGACGTCCGGCCCGAACGACCGCCGGCGCCCCGCCGCCTCTTCGCGAGGTGGCGGGGCGCCGCCGTTTCCGGGCCGTCAGCGGTGGGTGGCGGACGCGCCGTGCGCCTGGCCTGCGGCGGGCTCCTCCTCGCCGGGCTTGGGCTTGGCGGGCCACAGGGTGTGGCTGATGGGCCAGATCGACCAGATCGCCAGCACCGTCAGCAGCCGCTGCGTCCAGCCCAGCAGCGCCTCGGTGCGGGCCGTGTCGTCCACCATCACGATCATGCTGAGCAGCACGCCGCAGGCGATGGCCGTGGCCAGCGACGCCTTGCCGAACTCCCGCCACTCGTAGCGGACGCGGGCGCGGCCGTACCTGGGCTTGCCCTTGGGCGGCGGCCCGCCCGCGAAGCGGTGCGCGAAGCGCTCGTCGGCCCAGCGGATCATGCTGCGCCCGAACACGACCGAGTAGCCCAGGTAGGCGGCCGACAGCCCGTGGGTGAAGTTCGCCGTGCCGCCGCCGCGCAGGTCGGCGACGGTGGCGGTCAGCAGGATGACGTCCAGCAGCGGGACGCACATCAGCAGCGCGGCCCCGAGCCGGCGGCGGCCCAGCAGGTAGCGCACCGCGAGACCGGCGAGCAGCAGCAGCCAGAACCCGATCTCGCTGGCGGCGATCAGCGCGAGCAGCAACGTTCCCCCTTGGTCGGTCCTGCCTTCGATGGTGTCGCGGCGGCGGGGCCCGCGCCTCCTCACGGATGCCGAAAACGGGGGTCGTCCGAACGATGTACGGCGCGCCGTCATCCAGGCGGAGGCGGAGCGCTCCCGGGGGATGCTGAGATGGGAGGGTGCGATCGACGAGACCACCCGTGCGCCTCCCGCGCGTCACCCGGAACGACACGCTCGTGGCCGTGGTCGCGCTGGCGGGCGGCCTCCTGCTGATCGCGGCGAAGGGGTACGCGACCTGGGCGCAGGGCTGGGACGCGGGGAAGGGCTGGCGGGTGCTGCCGCTGCTCGGCCTGGTCGCGGCCATACCGTTCCGCCGCACGGCCCCGCGCATGGCGCTGCTGGCCGCCACCCCGTTCAACATCGCCGATCTGGTCCTGGGACCGGGGTTCGCCTCGGCGATCATCTATGGCGACCTGCTGTACGCGGCGTCGCTCTACGGGCGGCGGCGCACCGCCGAGCGGCTGCTGGCCGCGACCGCCGCCGGCACGCTCGCCCTGAGCGGCTTCGCGCTGGTCACGACGCACAGCGTCAGCCTCACCGTGATCGTCGCGGCGATCGCCGGGGTGACCTGGTTCATGCCGGTGATGACCGCGATGGCGGTGCGCGAGCACCGGTTCACCGCGCAGGCCGAGCGGCAGCGGGCCGAGCAGATGGCGCGGCTGGCCGAGCTGGACCGGCGCGGCGCCGTGAACGCCGAGCGGGCCCGGATGGCGCGCGAGCTGCACGATGTGATCGCCAACCATCTCAGCGCGGTGGCGCTGCACTCCTCGGCCGTGCTGAAGGTGCCCGACCTGGACCGGGAGGCGCTCAACCGGGCGATGGAGATCATCCGGGAGAACAGCGTCCAGGGGCTGGCCGAGATGCGGCGCATGATCAGCCTGCTGCGGGAGGGCGAGGAGGAGGACCGCGATCCGCCCGCCGCGCCCCGGCTGGAGGGGCTGGAGCGGCTGGTCGGGCACACCCGGCGCGCGGATCTGACGGCCGCGCTGGAGGTGCGCGGCGAGCCGCCGGAGCTGCCCGCGGCGGTCGAGCTGGCCGCGTACCGGATCGTGCAGGAGTCGCTGACGAACGCGCTCAAGCACGGCGGCCCCGGCAGGGCCCTGGTCCAGGTGGGCTACCTTCGCGACAGGGTGGTCGTCGAGGTGCGCAGCCCGCTGGGGCCGGACGGCCCGCGGCTGCCCGGCTCGGGCGCCGGGCTCATCGGGATGCGGGAGCGGGCGGCGATGCTGGACGGCACGTTCGAGGCCGGGCCGTGCGACGGCGCCTGGCGGGTGCGCGCCGAGCTGCCGGTCGAGGTGGAGAGGGAGAACGCGTGATCAGGGTGCTGGTGGCCGACGACCAGGCGGCCGTCCGGGCCGGGCTGGTGCTGATCCTGGGCTCCGCGCCCGGGATGACCGTGGTCGGCGAGGCCGCCGACGGGGAGCGGGCGGTGGCGCTGGCCCGGGAGCTGCGCCCCGACGTGGTGCTGATGGACATCCGGATGCCCCGCCTGGACGGGATCTCCGCCACCCGGGAGATCGTCGGGATCGCGGACGTGCTGGTGCTGACGACCTTCGACGTGGACGAGTACGTCTTCGGCGCGCTGCGGGCGGGGGCCGCCGGGTTCCTGCTCAAGGACGTCGACGCCGACCGGCTGGTGGACGCGGTGCGCACGGTGGCGTCGGGGGAGGGCATCATCGCCCCCAGGGTGACCCGCAGGCTGATCGGCGCGTTCGCGGCCGGTCCGGCGCCCGCGGCCCCGCCCGCGGTGCTGGCCGACCTGACGCCGCGGGAACGGGAGGTGTTCGCCTGCCTGGGCGAGGGCCTGTCGAACGTGCAGATCGCCGAGCGGCTGGACATGGCCGAGACCACGACCAAGACCCATGTCAGCCGGATCCTGGGGAAGCTGGGGCTGCGCAGCCGCGTGCAGGCGGCCATCCTCGCCCAGGAGACGGCCGCGGGCGCCCCGCCCGGCCGAGAGTCCGGGCCCACGCCGTAGCCGCTGCCCCGGCCGCGGCTCCGCCCGCGGCTCCGGCCCGCGGTTCAGACCGGCGGTTCAGATCGGGGGGCGTCAGGGGGAGAGGCTGCGGATGAGGTCGGCGACCCGGACGATGCCCAGGCAGCGCCCGAGCTCGTCGGTGACGACCAGGTCGTCGTAGACCCGGTCGTTCTCCTGGCCGGCGGCGCGCAGGGCCGCGATGGCCGGCACGGTCCGCGGAACGAGGCGCGGTACGTCGGCGAGGATGCCGGCGGGCTTCTGCGCGTACAGGGCGTGCCCGTACGCCCCCGAGAGCCGCAGCAGGAACCGGGTGCGGTCCACGGTGGCCCTGGGCCGCTGCCGCTCGTCGATCAGCACCACGCTGGTGGTGCCGGTCTCGGCGTTCAGCACCTCGAGCACCTCGTCGGCGGTGGCGGTGTGCGCCACGGTCACCGCGGGCAGCGTGAACTCCGAGACGCGCGGGCCGAGGAGCGCCTCCGGCCGTTCGCGGCGGGGCTCCTCCCGCGCCGCCACCGGCACCGTGACCCGCATGCCCGGCCGCCACTCGGGCGGGGCGAGGGCGGGCCCCTGGACGAGGCGGACGCCCAGCTCGCGCTGCGCCAGTACCTGCTCCTCGCTGGCCAGGCCGGGCGCCAGGACGTGGACGCCCAGCCGGTGCGCCAGCTCCACCAGCGAGGTGACCAGCGCGGCGCGGCGCGGGTCGGCGCCGGCCCGGCGGGCCAGCTCGGGGTCGAGCTTGACCAGGTAGGGCGAGCCTTCCACCAGCAGGTCCAGCGGGGCGTGCACGGCCCCGAGCCCGGCCAGGCCGATCAGGTACCCGGCCTGCCTCAGCTTGCGGATCGCGGTGGCGACGGCGGGCCGCTGCGCGGGCGGGAAGCCGCCGTGGACGCACAGGATGATCTCGTGCGGGCGGCGGCCGGCCTCGCCCAGGCCCTGGTGCAGCTCGCCGAGGAAGGCCTCGCCGAGCCCGAGCGTCTCGGCGCGCAGGCCGATCTGGAGGGGCAGCCGGGTGCGCAGGTCCGCGGTGGCGCGGGCGGCGGCCACGGCCCGGCGGACGTCCTCGCCGGCCGGGTCGATGCGCAGCGCGGGGTAGTGGGGGGAACGGGGGTCCTCGGGGGTCTGCGCCGCCGGAGGGCCCGCATGGGTCTCGACCGCGACGACATGCCCGGTGTCGAGATCGACCACCGGCTGGAACACCGCCCGGGAGGGAAGCAGGACATCAACGGCTGACACATCCGCATCATGCCGTACTAAAACGGATGAAAGCGCACTTGTTAGGAGATGTTTACGCACAATTCGTCGGCGACGTCCCTGGTCACCGCGTATGCGCGAGCCGCCGCTGACGCTCCGTCACCGTCGTTCCGGCACCCGCGCGGGACACCCCCGACGGCGCGTTCGGGGGCCCGTTTTCGGCGGCGCGTCCGGAGTCGCTCGGGCGGCCCTTCGGGGGCGCGGCGCTCAGAGGGCGCGGGCGCTCGCCATGGCCGACAGCGCGTAGGTGCCTCCCGCCAGCGCCGCCGGCCACACGTACGGCATGATGTCGGCGCCGCGCAGCCCCTGCACCACCACCGCGGCCACCAGCGCCGCCGTGACGACGTCGCCGGTCATGGCGGCCGCGCGCAGGTGGGCGCGGGCCCGGTGGCCGGTGCCGAACCCCTCGCTGATCGTCAGCGCCGGCTCGTTGCGGCGGTAGGCCAGGGCGGCGGCGTACCCGGCCAGCACGGCCAGCGCGATGAGTCCCGTTTCCGTCCGGCCGTCGGTGGCCAGCACCGTCGCGACCACCGCGCCGGCGCCGAGCACGATCCCGGGCACGATCCACCGGCTGAGGCTCCGGTTCTCGGGGGCGATCCACATGAACGCCATCCTTCCTGATCTGTACCGCGAACGGCGCCTGCAACGCGCGAGATTTTGCGCCTCCCTGGCACAGGGTCGTACCCGCCGTGCCCAAAGCCGCGTGCCGCGCCGAAACCAAGCGAAACCATGTCCGTGCGCGTGACCGGGGGACGCGGCCGCTCCACCCGGTATCTTGTGGCCTCGTGGCGCAATTCCGAATGAACGGCTCCAAGATGCTGGCCGTCGATCTGGGCGGCGAGACGATCAGAGCGCTGAACGGGTCCATGGTCGCCTACGAGGGGCAGATGTCCTTCAAGCGGCAGGGTATGACCGGTGGCGAGGGCCTGCGGGGGGCGCTCAAGCGCCGCATCGCCGGCGAGGGCATGACGCTGATGGAGATCAGCGGCCAGGGGACCGTCTACCTGGCCAGCGAGGCCACCGAGGTCACGCTCGTGCAGCTGACCGGCGACACCCTGTTCGTGGAGTCCGAGAGCCTGCTGGCGCTGGACGGGCAGCTGCAGACCGGGGTGGAGTTCGTCGGCCTCCGCGGCATGGGCACCGGCCAGGGCCTGGCCACCACCAAGGTCGGCGGGCACGGCACGGTGGCGATCCTGTCCAACGGCCCCGCGATCGCCCTGGAGGTGACCCCGCAGATGCCGCTCTGCGTCGACCCGCACGCCTACGTCGCCCACCACGGCCAGCTGCAGCAGGACGTGGTGACCGACGTCAACTGGCGCACCGTGCTGGGGCAGGGCTCGGGCGAGAGCGTGCAGTTCCGGTACCAGGGGCACGGGCTGGTCTACGTCCAGCCGGCCGAGCGCGGCGGAATTCTGGAGATCTGAGCATGCCCGGATACGAGTCGATCAACTCAAAGATGCTCCAGGTGGCGATCGCGCCGGGCCGGGAGGTCTACAGCAAGCGCGGCGCGATGCTGGCCTACAGCGGACGGGTGTCGTTCGCGCCCACCAGCACCTCCGGGCAGGGCCTCGGCGGCGCCCTCGGCCGCGCCGTCGCCGGAGAGCACACCTCGATGATGCACGTCACCGGGCAGGGCACCGCGATGTTCGGGCACGCCGGGCTGTACGTGGAGGTCATCGAGCTCAACGGCGCCGACACGCTGGTCGTCGAGGCCGACCGGCTGTTGGTGCACGACGCCACCCTGCAGGTCGGCACCATGTTCATGGGCAAGGACGGCGGGATCGGCGGCGTGATCCGCGGCGCGGTCAGCGGCCAGGGCCTGTTCACCACCACCCTCAGCGGGCACGGGTCGTGCGCCCTGCTGTCGCACGGCGGCGTCATGCAGATGCCCATCAACCCGCAGCGGCCTGTCCACGTCGACCCGCAGGCCTACGTCGCCCACCGCGGCCAGGTGCAGAACAAGCTGACCACCGCGGTGGGGCTGCGCGACCTGGTCGGGCGCGGCTCGGGCGAGGGCTTCCAGCTGGAGCTCAGCGGCACCGGCGTCGTCTACGTCCAGGCGAGTGAGAGGAAGATCTGACGTGAGTATGCCGCCTCCCGGGCCTCCGCCCGCGCCGCCCGCCACGTTCAACGCGATGACGCTGCCGTCCAACGACAACGTCAACGCCTACTCCTTCAGCGTGGACCTGAACGGCCAGTGGTTCGCGCAGAAGGGCAAGATGATCGCCTACTACGGGCAGATCAGGTTCGAGGCGCTGTCGTCGGGCCCGCTGGACTCCCTGGTCGCCTCCACCTTCCACTCCCCGCTGTACGCGCACGACTGGATCGTCGCCCAGGGGCAGGGCAAGCTGGTGCTGGCCGACCGGGGCTTCGACGTCAACTCCTTCGACCTGGACCAGGGCAACCTGACCATCCGCGCCGGGAACCTGCTGGCGTTCGAGCCGGGGCTGGAGCTCAAGCAGTCGATCATCCCGGGGTTCCTCACGCTGATCGGCACGGGCCGGTTCGTGGCGGCCTCCAACGGCCCGGTCCACTTCGTGGAGCCGCCGATCCGGGTCGACCCGCAGGCGCTGCTGGGCTGGGCCGACTGCCCCTCGCCGTGCCACCACTACGACCACTCGTACATGAGGGGCGTGCTCGGCGCCGCCCGCATGGTGTTCGGCATCGGCGGCACCTCGGGCGAGGAGCACCAGTTCGACTTCACCGGGCAGGGCACCGTCCTCATGCAGTCCTCGGAGGTCGTGACCGGCGAGGACACGCTGCTGCGCGACCTGGAGGGCCAGGTCGGCATGCTCGGCACCAACGGCCTGCAGCGGCTGCACCACACCATCGGGCAGCGGCTGGCCGCCGAACGCCAGGACTGACCCGCGCCCGGCGCCGTGCGAACGGGCGCCGTGCGGGCGGTGCGGGGGCGGCGCGCCACCTCCGCACCGCCCGCACGGCGTGCCCGGCGCCGGCTACATCTCGGACGGCCTTATCAGGTGGAACCTGACGCCGAACGGGTCCTCGGCCGTGCCGATCCGGCCGTAGGGCGTGTCCTGGGGCTCGTCGACGACCGTGCCGCCGAGGTCGCCGACCTTGCGCGCCGCCGCGTCGGGGTCGTCGACGTCGAAGTAGGTGAACCAGCCGGACGAGGCGCCGGGCGAGCCCATGACGCCGCCGATGCTCTGCCCGTCGGGCCGGTGGAGCACGGTGTAGTCCATATCGCCCTGGATCGGCTCCAGCGTGTACTCGAACACCGCCCGGTAGAAGTCGGCGGCCCGTGCCGAGTCCGCGGTCACCAGCTCGTTCCAGACGAACGAGCCGGGCTCGTTCACGATCCGGGACCCGATGTGCGCGCGTCCCTCCCACAGGCCGAACTGGGCGCCCACCGGGTCCTTGAGGATCGCCATCCGGCCCTGGTCCATCACGTCCATGGGCGCCTCGACCGCGCTGCCGCCCGCGTCGGTGACGCGCTTGACGGTGCCGTCGCAGTCGTCGGTGGCGAAGTAGACGTTCCACCAGTAGTCGCCGGTCGGCTCGGGGAGCTGCATGATCCCCGCCACCGGCTCGCCGCGCAGCAGGCAGGCGTGGTAGTGGCCCGCCTCGGGCCCGTAGTCCTGGAACTCCCAGCCGAACAGGCCCCCGTAGAACTCCTTGGCCCGCCCGAGATCGGGGATCCCCAGGTCGAGCCAGGTGGGCGTGCCCACCGGCGGGTTGCTGGTGAGATGGGTCATCGGACGCACACTCCTTCGTGTGGTGGTGCCGTATTCGTGTGGTGCCGCTTCATGTGGCGGCATCATGTGGCGGTGCCGCCATGCGGCGCCGCCGCCGGGCGGCGGCGCGCACGGTCCGGGCGGCCTCGGCATGGCCGGGACCGGCCGCCGGCGTCACGTACACTGATCAGATGGTTTCGTTCCCGAGCTGACCGGCTCCAAGCGCGTCATGATCACGGATCGTGACGCGCTGTTTCGCGTCCGTGCGACCCTCCCGCCGAGCCAGTCCGCCGTGTCCTCCGTCAGGGGAAGCCCTCACCGTGATCATTGCCAACGACATCGAGCTGCGCGCCGGATCCCGGCTGCTGATCGAAGGCGCCGCCTTCCGCGTCAACCCCGGCGACCGGGTGGGGTTCGTCGGCCGCAACGGGGCCGGCAAGACCACCCTCACCAAGGTCCTGGCGGGCGAGGCGCAGCCCGCGCAGGGCAGCGTCACCCGTTCGGGCACGGTCGGCTACCTGCCGCAGGACCCGCGCGGCGTCGACCTCGAGGAACTGGCCCGCGACCGGATCCTGTCGGCGCGCGGCCTGGACGAGGTGATCCGCGACCTGCGCGACGCCGAGGAGCGGATGGCGACCGCGACCGGCGCCGACCGCGACAAGGCCGTGCGCCGGTACGGGCGGCTGGAGGAGCGGCTGCACGTGCTCGGCGGCTACTCCGCCGAGGCCGAGGCCGCCTCGATCGCCTCCAGCCTGGGCCTGCCCGACCGGGTGATGTCCCAGCCCCTGGGCACGCTGTCCGGCGGGCAGCGGCGCCGGGTGGAGCTGGCCCGCATCCTGTTCTCCGGCGCCGACACGCTGCTGCTGGACGAGCCCACCAACCACCTGGACGCCGACTCGATCGTCTGGCTGCGCGACTTCCTGAAGTCCCACCAGGGCGGCCTGGTGGTCATCAGCCACGACGTGGACCTGCTCGACGCCGTGGTCAACCGGATCTTCCATCTGGACGCCAACCGCAGCGTGATCGACATCTACAACGTCGGCTGGAAGAAGTACCTGCAGCAGCGCGAGACCGACGAGCGGCGGCGGCGCCGGGAGTCGGCCAACGCGCAGCGGCAGGCCGGCGCGCTGCTCTCGCAGGCCGACAAGATGCGGGCCAAGGCCACCAAGGCCAAGGCCGCCCAGCAGATGGACCGGCGCGCCCGGCAGCTGCTGGCGGGGGTGGAGGGCGAGCGGAAGGCCGACAAGGTCGCCAAGATCCGCTTTCCCGACCCGGCGCCGTGCGGCAAGACCCCGCTCACCGCGGAGGGTTTGTCGAAATCGTACGGATCTTTGGAGATTTTCACCGATGTTGATCTGGCCGTCGACCGCGGCAGCCGGGTCGTCATCCTGGGCCTGAACGGCGCCGGCAAGACCACGCTGCTGCGGCTGCTGGCCGGGGTCGACAAGCCCGACACCGGCACGGTGGTGGCCGGACACGGCCTGCGCGTCGGCTACTACGCCCAGGAGCACGAGACCCTCGAGGTCGAGCGCTCGGTGCTGGAGAACATGCAGTCGGCCGCGCCCGGCCTCGCGCCCGTCGAGGTGCGCAAGATCCTGGGCTCGTTCCTGTTCACCGGCGACGACGTGGACAAGCCCGCGGGCGTCCTGTCGGGCGGCGAGAAGACCCGGCTCGCGCTGGCAATGCTGGTGGTCTCCAGCGCCAACGTGCTGCTGCTGGACGAGCCCACCAACAACCTCGACCCGGCCAGCCGCGCCGAGATCCTGGCCGCGCTGCGCACCTTCACCGGCGCGATCGTCCTGGTGACCCACGATGAGGGCGCGGTGGGCGCGCTCCGGCCGGAAAGAGTGATTTTGCTGCCCGATGGTGTGGAAGACATCTGGAGTGACGAGTTTGCCGATCTGGTGGCGCTTGCGTGACCTGCAGGACGTCCCACGCAGATCTTTTCTGGTGGAGTGGGTAGCCGAACGCGCGGGAATGACTGATCATGGCGGGGGATAACGCAGCGGTCACCACATCACTACGGGAGGTACTCGTGGCCGAGACCCTTAAGAAGGGCACCCGCGTGACCGGTGCCGAGCGCGACAAGCTGGCGGCGGAACTCAAGAAGAGGTACGACTCCGGCGAGAGCATCCGCGCCCTGGCAGCCGCCACCGGCCGCTCGTACGGGTTCATCCACCGGATTCTCACCGAATCCGGCGTCAACCTGCGCGGTCGCGGCGGCGCGACCCGCGGCAAGAAGTCCTGAAACGGAGGCTTACCACCCCCGGTTGAGCGCACCGCCCGGCCCGCCGTCCCGACCGTCCGAGTAAGGTTCGGTCGCGGCGGCGGGCGGGCCGCGGGGAACCCGGTCCCCGCACCCGCCGCGCGTCCGGCGCGGCCGCGCCGGACGCGGTCGCACCCGATCGATGCGGGCGCGGAAGGGGAACGGGATGGCGGACGACAGGGTCGGGCGGGCACGGCCGGAACCGGCCACGCGTCCGGAGGCCGCGGCGCGCGCCGCGGCCTCCGGCGACGCGGCC
>NZ_JBHSON010000097.1:0-44808 GCF_042656285.1 Actinomadura rugatobispora
GCCGAGGATGCAGTAGTCGTAGAACGGCCCGGGCCCGGCCTTGAAGTCGTGGAAGATCACGAACACGCCGGCGTGCCCGGCGACCGGCTCGTACTTGTCGCCGTGCGCGACCACGTCGAGCAGATGGACGTCCGCCTCGGTACCAGGCTCCGCCTGCGGCGCCTCTGGCGCGACCTCGACGTACCCGGCCCGCTTCTTCTCGCTGATCTTCTTGGTGAAGTGGCGGAGCGCGTGCGCTTCGTCGTCGAGCGTCATGCTCGACCCGCGCATGACGCCGCCGGCCACGCCCCAGCCCATGCGGCAGCGGATCCCGTCCAGGGTAATCTGCCAGCGTCGGACGACGTCCTTGTCGTTCTTCTCGAAATACCGTGTCTCCGCCATGTCCCCGCCCCTTGGGATCCGAAAAGCCGCATGTTCCCATGCACGTCCGACACCAGGGAGTCGACCGCACCACCAGGAGCTTCAGTGCCCCTCCGCGAGCAGCGCCGCCGGATCGGCTCGCGCTGGCGGGCGTTGCCGCCCGGCCGCCAAGCCCTGCTGGTGCCGGTGACGCAACGAGACCTCCCAGCAAGGCCCAGCCGATCGACCGGCGCACCGACCCGCACGGCTGCCTGATCTGGGCCTCGGCGGCATTGCCCACGGGCGCACTCACCCGGTGGGCGATCGCGTGGCCATACCGGTGTCTGAGGCACGATCGGCGCTCCTGTGCTCAGCCAGCAAGAGCCGGCACTGAGCTGGATCGCCTGGACGATGGCGGCCAGCCGCGCTGGTGAGCAGCGTGCGTTTGAGGGCGGCGTGGTGCCGGTTGAACACCTTCTTGCAGCGGCCGTGATGTTCGGGTGTCTGGGGTGTCGCTTGGGGAAGCGCTGAGCAAGTCGGCCTACCTGGAAAACGCAGCGTGGCGGGGGTGGTCGAACCAAGTGGGTGGGGGTTGCGTCTCACTTGGCATGATCAGCAGGGTGGTGCGGGGTTTGCGGCGGCGGTTGGGGCTGGTGCTGCTTGTTGCGGGGCTGGTCGTTTGTTTGGCGCTTGCGCCGATCGGCTGGGCGTACGCGGATACCGCGTCGCACCGGAAGGCTGTCCAGGACGTTCCGGTGACGCCGGTGGCGCTGGTTTTGGGAGCGGGGATTCGGGACGGGGAGCCTTCGCTGTCGTTGGCTGGACGGCTTGACGTGGCGGCGGACCTCTATCGCCGCGGCAAGGTGAAGGTGCTGCTCGTTTCGGGCGACAACCGGGTCAAGGAGTACGACGAGCCGACCGTGATGCGCGACCACCTTGTGAAGCGGGGTGTCCCGGCTCGGAGGATCGTCCGGGACTACGCGGGGCGGGACACCTGGGACTCCTGTATCCGGGCCAAGCGGGTGTTCGGTGTGGAGCGGCTGACCGTCGTCACCCAGAGCTTCCACCTGCCGCGTGCGGTGGCGCTCTGCCGGGCCGCCGGGTTGGACGCGTGGGGTGTCGGCCACAGTACATGGATCAGGGGCGCGACCGAGGTGGGGTACGCGCGCGAGCCCCTGGCCATGATGAAGGCGACCACGGATATCGTCAGGCGTCCCGATCCCGCCGTGCTGGGTCGGCCTGAGAACGGCGTGCGCGAGGCGCTGGCTGCGAATTGAAGGAAATGGTCGTGTGCATGTGCTCGACGACATGTCGGGTTTGTCGGAGAGGGCTCGCCGGTTTCTCTCCCTGAATGCTTGGCGGGTGGAGGAGAAGCCGCGTCCGTTCACCGAGATGATGCGAGTGCGGGACGGGCGTGGGCGGTTGGTGCCGGTTCCGTTCGAGGTGGTCGTGCGGCGTGAGGGGTTCGCTGAGCGGTTCGGGGGGCTCAGGTTCCGGACGCGGCGGAGTTTCCTGTATGGGGATGAGGCCGCTGTAAGGACGACGGAGTGGTCGTTCGAGTTGGGGTCGTCCGTGTGGCGCGATCGGAGTGGGTGGTTCTTCGACTGGTACGGGGAGCGGATGGCGATTCCGTTCTGGTTCGTGCAGCACGTGGACGGGCGGTCGGGGGTCAGTGATGGGTCGTTCATTCCCGTGCACGAGGCGGCGCTGGGCGTCATCGAAGAGTGCGCGATGGTCGATCTGGTGGGCGGCTGGCGGCCCCTACCGGACGCGATGAAAGTGGCGTGGCGGCTGCCGGAGTTGCCGGTCGTCCCGGAGGCTTCGGGGCGATGGGTGCGGTGGCGGATGGATGGGCAGGTCGCCGTCCGCGAGGCGTTGGAGTGGACGAGCGAGCGTCCCCGCGCGTGGGGGGCGTGGGCGTGGATGTCAGATGCGGGAGTGGCGGCGTCTGACCAGGCGGCGGGAGCGGCGCTGGGGCGGTAGCCACTTGGTCCGGAACCACATCTGGATCTGCGCGCCGCCCAGTACCGAGCGGTGGATGCGCAGGTGCCCGCCGGTGGCCTCGGCGGCGCGGCGGGCGATGTCCAGGCCCAGGCCGGTGGAGCCGCCGCCGCTGCTGCCGCGCTTCAGCGCGGCGGCGGGGTCGGTGATGCCGGGGCCGGCGTCGGCGACCAGGATGCCGGTGAGGCCCTTGCCGACGTGCAGGGTGACGGCGAAGTCGGTGCCCTCGGCGGTGTGCCGGAACACGTTGCCCAGCAGCGCGTCCACGGCGGCGGCGAGCTCGGTCGCGGGGATCGGGAGCGAGGTGGGGCGGTCGGCGCCGATCAGCTCGCAGGAGCGGCCCTCGTCCTCGGCCAGCACCGACCAGAACGCGACCCGTTCGCGCAGCACCTTGGCGGCGTCGCAGTTGCCGCGGGCGGTCGGCTTGCGGACGGTGCGGATGATCTGGTCGACCTCGTGCTCGATCCGGCCGACGGCCTCGCGGGTCTGGTCGGCGACGGGCCCGCCGCCCAGTGCCTCGGCGTTGAGCCGCAGCGCCGCCAGCGGGGTGCGGAGCCGGTGCGACAGGTCGGCGGCCATCTCGCGTTCGGCGGCCAGGAGCTGCACGACGTGGTCGGCCATCGCGTTGAACGCCAGGCCCGCCTCGACCAGTTCGGGCGGGCCGTCGGGGTCGATCCGCACGCGCAGGTCGCCGTTGCCGAACGCGGCCGCGGCCTCGGCCAGCCGCCGGGTGGAGCGGATCATGCGGGCGCCGAGCCGGTCGGCGACCGCGACCGAGCCCGCCACCAGCGCGGCGGCGACGGCGGTCATGACCAGCCAGGCGTTCCACACGCCGCGGGAGAGGTCCTCGTCGGGGATGAACACCTCGACGACGGCGGTGCGGCCGGCGTCCAGCGACACCGGCTGCAGCAGCGCGTACCCGCCGTCGACGCGGGTGGTGTACGAGCGGCCGCGCCGGGCCGCCTCGGTGATCTGGTCGAGGCGGGCCCGGGAGCCGTCGCGGGGGCCCTGCGGGACGACGGTGTTGTCGGGCATGTGGACGGCCATCCGCCGGGCGGCGCCGGCCTGGGTGCTGGCCACGGCCCGTTCCAGCGCCCCCGGGTCCTCGGTGACGACCAGGACCGGGCCGAGCGCGCTGGCCTGCCGTTCGGCGGTGGTGAGCGCCCGGTCGCGGGCGATCTCCCGGACGGTCAGCGCCAGCGGGATGAGGAACGCCAGCGCGACCATCGAGGTCACCGCCAGCGACACCAGGA
Source organism: Actinomadura rugatobispora (assembly GCF_042656285.1). Classification (GTDB taxonomy): domain Bacteria; phylum Actinomycetota; class Actinomycetes; order Streptosporangiales; family Streptosporangiaceae; genus Spirillospora; species Spirillospora rugatobispora. The sequence goes on from NZ_JBHSON010000097.1 coordinate 3,594, forward strand.
CGAGCGTCCGCCTCATGGCTTGCGCGGGTCGGCCAGGCGCACGCCGACGCCGCGCACGGTGTGCAGGTAGCGGGGTTTGGCCGCGGTCTCGCCGAGCTTGCGGCGCAGCCACGACAGGTGCACGTCGATGGTCTGGTCGTCGCCGTAGGCCTGCCGCCACACCTCCGCCAGGAGTTCGCGCCGCGCCACCACCCGGCCGGGCCGGGCGGCCAGGTAGGCGAGCAGGTCGAACTCGCGGCGGGTGAGCTCCAGCGGGGCGCCGTCCAGCGCCGCCTCCCGCCGGTCGAGGTCGATGTGCAGGCCGCCGACCCGCAGCTCGGCGGTGGGGCCGGAGCGGGACGCGCGGCGCAGCACCGCCGCCAGCCGGGCGCTGAGGTGCTCGGCCGAGAACGGTTTGATGAGGTAGTCGTCGGCGCCCGCGTTCAGCAGCCGGACGATCTCGGGTTCGTCGTCCCGGGCGGTCGCGATGATGACCGGGACGTCGGACACTCCGCGCAGCATCTTCAGCACCTCGGCCCCGTCGAGGTCGGGCAGGCCCAGATCGAGGATCACCACGTCGGGGGGCGACTGGGTCACCTCGCGCAGGGCGTCCATGGCCGTTCCGACGCTGCGGACGACGTGCGACCGCGCGCTCAGTTCACGGATGAGGGCCGTCCGGACGTTCGGGTCGTCCTCCACCACGAGCACACTCGCCATGCCGGAACCGTATGCCACCATGTGCCAATGCGTCGCGCGATGTCGTACGTTGCCCCATGGGCTCTCGTAACGGCGCTGGCCGTGGCCCTGTCGTGGCTCGGGGTGCGGGACGTGGTGCGCGGCGCGATCTCCGATCGTTCGGCGCCGCCGCCCGTGACGGGCCCGGTGATCCACGCCAGCCCGACCCTCGGGACCCCGGCGGCGCGGGACGATCCGGACGGCGACGGGACGGCCTCGGGCACGCTGTCGCCCTCCCCGACGCCGACGCCCACGCCGACGCGCAGCAAGCGGGAGCGGGAGCGGGGCGGCAACGTGCGCAGCTACTCCACGCACGGCGGCCGGGCCGCGCTGGCGTTCACCGACCGGGACGGGGTGCGGCTGGTGTCGGCGACGCCCAACCCCGGGCACGAGACGCGCGTGACGAGGGCGGAGGGCTGGCTGCGGGTGGACTTCGTCGACAGCGAGCACACCTCGTCGGTGATCGCCAGCTGGTACGAGCACGATCCGATCGTGAGGGTGTACGAGTACGGGACGCGCCAACGCTAGGCGCCCACGCCGTGGTCGGCGGCGAAGGCGGCGAGGCGTTCGGCGGCCTCGCCCGTGCGGCGCCAGGGGCGGACGATGAGCCGGTCGACGCCCAGCGCCTCGAAGGCGGCGACCTCGTCCGGGCCGGAGAGTTCGTAGGCGTGCACGGTGATCTCGAACGGCTCCGTGCGGCCGGCCTCGGCGCGGTACGCGCGGAGCAGGTCGAGTTGCGGCCGGACGCCGTCGAGCGTCTGCGGCATGCTGATCCAGCCGTCGCACAGGGCGGCGGCGCGGCGCAGCGCGGCCTTGGATTCGCCGCCCGCGACCACCGGCAGCCGTTCCTGGACGGGCTTGGGCTCGAACGCGACCTCGGGGAAGTCGAAGAACTCGCCGCGGTGCTCGACCGCAGGCTCGGTCCACAGCCGCCGTGAGACGGAGATCGCCTCGTCCAGCCGCCGCCCGCGGGTGGCGAAGTCGATGCCGGCGGCGATCCATTCGCCCTCGTACCAGCCGGCGCCGACGCCCACGATGGCGCGCCCGCCGGAGATCTGGTCGAGGGTCGCGAAGGCGCGCGCGGCGACGAAGGGGTGCCGCAGGCCGTAGAGGTAGACGGCCGTTCCCAGGCGGACCCGGGAGGTGACGGCGGCGAGCGCGCACAGGTAGGCGGGCGCGTCGAACAGCGGCGTCGCGGGCTTGATGCCGGGGCGGTCGGTGCCCGGGTAGGTGGCGGTGGACAGGTCGGTCGCGAAGACGAGGTGCTCGGGCAGCCACACCGACTCGAAGCCCAGCCGGTCGGCCTCCACGGCCAGGTCCCGCCAGATGGCCGGGTGCACCAGGCCCAGCGGCACGCCGAACTTCATCGTGGGTCCTCCAGGGTGGTGCGGCCGTCGGCGAGGTCTCGCCGGACGGCCTCGGGGTCGCGTTCGGCCGGGTCGCCGTAGCCGCCTCCGCCGGAGGTCTCCACGACCAGTGCGTCCCCGGCGTCGAGCGGCTGGCGGGTGGCCTTGGTGCCGAGCGGCTCGCGGGTGCCGTCGGCGCGCTCGCGGAAGTAGCCGCCCGCGCGGCCGGGTCCGCCGCCCGCCGCGCCGGGCGGCGGGCGCAGCAGCCGGTCGCCGCGGGTGTCGACGCGCGCGTCGTCCAGCATCCGGATCACGGTGCGGGTGCCGAGCCCGCCGCGGTGGCGGCCCGCGCCGCCCGAGCCGGGGATGAGCGAGACCTCCTCGACCCGCACCGGCAGCCGCGCCTCGATCGGCTCGGCCTGCGGGATGATGTTGCGCCCGCCGCCGAACAGCGCGCCCGTCGCGTCCGGGCCGTCGTGGCCGTCGCGGGCGCCCATGCCGCCGAGGTCGAACGACATGTGCAGCCACGGGCGGCCCGCCCCGCTGACGCTGAACGCCTGGAGAATGCCTGACGCCGCCACTCCCCCGCGTCCGGGGGACGCCGCGGTGAGCGCCGCGAAGATCGCCTCCTCGGCCGCCGCGACCGTCCCGAACCGGCCGCCGCCGGGGAACGGGGGCGTGCAGTTGACCAGCGTCCCGGCGGGCAGCCGGACCTCGACGGGGGTGAAGCAGCCCTCGTTCATCGGCAGCGCCGGGTCGACGAAGCAGCGCACCGCGTACAGCACGCCGCCGTGGGTCTGGGAGAAGCCGGAGTTGACCGGCAGCGGCACCTGCTCGTCGGTGCCGTCGAAGTCGACCACAACGCCGCCGCGGCCGTCGACGGTGACGGCGACGCGGACGGTGTGCCCGTCGTCCAGCCGGTACTCGCCGCGGTGCGTGCCCGGCGGGAGCGCGGCCAGGCCGGCGCGCATGCGGCGCTCGGTGTGCGCGAGGTAGGCGTCGACGCCGCGCGCCAGGCCCTCGGGCGTGTGCGTGCGGGCGATCTCCTCCAGCCTGCGCGCCGCGACGTTGGCCCCCGCGACGAGCGCGCGCAGGTCGCCGACGAGCTTGCCGGGCGTGCGGCTGTTGGCGGCCAGCACCCGGACCATGTCGTCGGCGAGGCCGGCGGCGGTGGCGATCCGGACGGGCGGCAGTTGCAGGCCCTCCAGGAACACGTCTGTGGCGTCGGAGGCCATGCCGCCCGCCGACAGCCCGGACAGGTCGGCGACGTGGATGAGCGTGCCCGTGAAGTACGCGGGAGGCGCGCCGTCCCCGAGGAAGACGGGCTTGAAGACGAGGAGGTCGTTGGCGTGGATGCCGCCCTGGTAGACGTCGTTGAGGACGAACACGTCGCCGGGCGCCATCGTGTCCGGCGGGTAGGTCTCGAGCACGTACGGCAGCGCGCTGCGCAGGCTCGCGCACTGGATCAGGGCGGTGGACAGGGAGTGCGCGACGAGCCGTCTCTCCGCGTCCAGGATCGCCGCCGCCGCGTCCGCGCCCTCGACGATGAACGTGGAGTACGCCGAGCGCACCACGACGATGCTGGCCTCCTCGGCCGCCACGCACAGCGCGTTCCGCAGGATCTCGGCGGTCAGGCCGGTGTCCTCGTTCATGCCGGGTCTCCTTCGCGCTGGATGAGGAGGGCGCCGTGGTCGTCGGCGGCGCCGCGCCAGCCGGGCGGGATCAGCAGCGAGCACTGCGGCTCGGTGACGACGCACGGCCCGGCCAGTTCCTCGCCGGGGGCGCATGCCGCGCGGTCCCGGGTGGGGACGTCCCGGAACGCGCCGTCCAGCCACACCCGGCGCGTCCCGGACGCGGGTCGCCCGCCCGGCGGGGAGGCGCCGGGGACGACGCGTTCACGCGAGCCCGCGGGCAGGACGACGCGGACGCGCGCCGTCGTGAGCTCCGCGGGGTCGCGCAGGTCGATGCCGTAGGACTCCTGGTAGCGCTTGTAGAACTCCTCGGCGGCCCGGCGGAGCGTCTCCGGTGTGACGGGCCCCGAGGGCAGCTCGACGGTGAAGGCGTGCGCCTGCCCGATGAAGCGGATCCCGACCGACCTCACGCACACCGCCTCCTCGGCTCCGAGGTCGTCCAAAGCGGCGCGCTCCAGGTCGTCGAAGACGCGCTCCAGGCCGCCGACGCTGCCCGAGCGCGACAGCAGGCCCGCGACGGGCGCGAGGAACGTGCGGGCGCGCTCGATGGCGAGGTCGGCGTACAGCAGGCCGACCGCCGACCCGACGCCCGCGTGCGGCGGCACCAGGACGCGCGCGATGCCGAACCGCTCGGCGAGGCGGGCGGCGTGCGTGGGCGCGGCGCCGCCCAGCGCGACGAGGGTGAAGCCGCGCGGGTCGATGCCGCGCCGCACCGTCACCACGTGCACGGCCGCGCCCATCTGCGCGTTGGCGATGTCGTGGATCGCGGCGGCCGCCTCCACCACGTCCACGCCCAGCGGGCCGGCGACGTGTTCGGCTATGGCCGCGCGGGCCCGCTCCTCCGACAGCGTGAACGCGCCGAAGCCGTCAGGGGCGAGGTGCCCGAGGACGAGGTCGGCGTCGGTAACGGTCGGCAGCGCGCCGCCCCGCCCGTAGCAGGCGGGCCCGGGGTCGGCGCCGGCCGAGCGCGGCCCGACGCGCAGCGTGCCCGCCTCCGCCCACGCGATCGATCCGCCGCCCGATCCGACCTCGGCGAGGTCGATCGCGGGCACCTTGATGGGCACGCCGGTGCCGGGACGGCGCCCGCCGAAGCTGCCCTTGCCGCCGACCTGGAACTCGTGGGTGACGCCGGGACGTCCGCCGCGCACGAGCCCGGCCTTGGCGGTGGTCCCGCCCATGTCGAAGGAGATGAGGTCGGCCAGCCCGCGCCGGGCGCCCTCGCGGGCGGCGGCGATGACCCCCGCCGCCGGGCCGGACTCGATCGTGTAGACGGCGCGGGACGCGGCGAGCGCGGCGGGCAGCACTCCCCCGGCGGACTCCATCACGTGCACCGGAGCCGTGACGCCCAGATCGCGCAGGCGCGCACCGAGCCGTTCGAGGTAGGACGCCATGACGGGGCCCACGTAGGCGGACATGAGGGTCGTGGTGGCGCGCTCGTACTCGCCCAGTTCGGGCCACACCGACGAGGACGTGACCACGGGCGTGCCTACGGGGAGCGCGTTCCGGACGATGTCGGCGAGGCGCTGCTCGTGTTCGGGGTTGACGTAGGAGTGGAGCAGGCAGATGGCCACGGCCGCCACGTCCAGGGCCGCGATGTCTTCGGCGACCTGGGCGGCGGCCTCCTCGTCCAGGGGGACGACCACCTCGCCGTCGGCGGCGATGCGTTCCGGTACGGCGAAGGTGTGCGAGAGGGGGACGGGCGGCTCGGGCCGTTCGTAGGCCAGGTCGTAGCGTTCCTCCTCCACGCGGGCCTGCCGTCCCAGGGCGAGCATGGAACGGAACCCCGCCGTGGTGACGAAAGCCACGGGCACGCCTGTGCGTTCAAGGATGACGTTGGTCGCGAGGGTGGTGGCGTGGACGAACCGTTCGACCCGTCCCGGTTCCGCTCCGGCGTCGGCGAGGACTTGCTCGACCCCTCGCAGCAGTCCGACGGTGGGGTCGTCGGGGGTGGTGAGCGTCTTCGCCACGTGCACGCGCCCGTCGTCCCCGGTGAGGACCACGTCGGTGAAGGTGCCTCCGACATCGCTGGCGAGGGTGAGGGTGGGATCCACGCGACCTCCGGCAGAGACCAACCTAGCGATCGCTTGGTACGCTAGCGTCCGGCCTCCGCCGGGACAAGGGTTCAGACCGGGGTCGCCACGGTCACCGACACCTCGGGACGCCTCCGGAACTCGGCGAGGGCCTCCTCCGGCGCCCCCGCGTCGGTGATGAGCGTCCACGGGCGGTCCAGCGCCGTCCACCAGTGGCTCTCGGCCCGGCCCAGCTTGCTCGCGTCCGCCAGCACGAACACCTCGCGCGCCTGCTCCACCATGAGCCGCTTCAGCGCGGCCTGCTCCGCGGTGCCCTCGCACACCCCGCGCCCGGCCACCACGCCGTCCGCGCCCAGGAACACCGCGTCCGCCGTGATCCCGCGCAGCGCGCCCTCCGCGATCGGCCCGATCATGCCCAGGCTGACATGGCGCACCGCGCCGCCCAGCGCGATCAGCTCCACCCCCGCGCTGTCGGCCAGGGCCTCCAGCGTGGTGAGGCCGTTGGTCACCACCGTGATCCCGGCCCAGGACGCCAGCCGCTCCGCGAGCGCGCCGACCGTCGTCCCGGCGTCCAGCAGCAGCACCGTGCCCGGCCGGACGCACCCCTCCGCGGCCTTCGCGATCGCCGCCTTCTGCGCGAGCGCCAGCTTCTCCCGCTCGTGCAGCGACTGCTCGCCCGGGGCCGCCGACAGGGCGCCGCCGTACGTCCGCACGACCGCGCCCTCGTCGCTGAGCGTCGCCAGGTCGCGCCTGATGGTGGACGGCGACACCGCGAACAGCTCGGCCATCTCCTCCACCCGGACCGGCTGCTCCCGGAGCAGACGGGCGATCCGGACGCGGCGTTCCTCAGCTCTCACGGCCCCCATTGTCCTCCGTCCGCGAGGGTGCGAGATCGACCGCCTGGCGCAGCGCCTCCAGCATGCTCTCGTGGTCGGCGGTGCCCGTCCCCGCGATGTCGAACGCCGTCCCGTGGTCGACGCTGGTGCGGATGACCGGCAGGCCCACGGTGATGTTCACCCCGGCCTCAAGGCCCATCACCTTCACCGGGCCGTGCCCCTGGTCGTGGTACATCGCCACCACCAGATCGAAGTCGCCCCGGACCGCGCGGAAGAACACGGTGTCGGCGGGCAACGGGCCGCGCGCGTCGATCCCGCCGGCGCGCAGCCGCTCGATCGCCGGGACGACCTTCTCCTCCTCCTCGCCCTGCCCGAACAGCCCGTTCTCGCCCGCGTGCGGATTGATCCCGCACACCGCGATCCGCGGCTCGGCCACACCCGACTTCACCAGGGTGGCGTGGCCGCGCCGCACCGTCCGCTCCACCAGGCCGGGCTCGATGCGGCGCACCGCGTCCACCAGCCCGATGTGGGTGGTCACGTGGATCACCTTCAGCTTCGGCGCGCTCAGCATCATCGACACCTCCTCGGTGCCGGTCAGCTCGGCCAGCAGCTCGGTGTGCCCGGGGAAGCGGTGCCCGGCGGCGTGCAGCGCCTCCTTGTTGAGCGGCGCGGTGCAGATCGCGTCGATCCGGCCGGCCATCGCCAGCTCCACCGCCCGCTCGACGAACCGGTACGCGCCCTCACCCGCGACCGCGCTCAGCTCCCCGAACGGAAGGTCCGCGGGGACGCAGGCCAGGTCGACGCAGTCGATGACGCCCGGCTCGAACGCGGCGTCCTCAGGGCCGTCCACCACCTTCACCTCGACCGGCTCGCCGACGATCTCCGCGGCCCGGCGCAGCCGCGCCGCGTCCCCGATGACCAGCGGACGGCTGACGCGGTGCGCCTCCGGCGCCGCCAGCGCGCGCACGATGATCTCCGGTCCGACGCCCGCCGCGTCCCCCATCGTGATCCCGACGATCGGGCGTTCCATTGGCTCACTTCCCATGTCCGGGACTCACTCCCCCTGTTCGGTGCGTACGGCGCGCACCACGCGCGCCAGCGTGGCGGGATCGCCGAAGGCGCCCGCCTTGGTGATGAACAGCGCGCCGGTCCCCCGCACGCGCCCGGCCACCACGCCGGGCTCCGGCTCGCCCACCGGCCACAGTTCGGTGGCGCCCAGCCCCAGCAGCACGGCCCGCGCGGTCTCCCCGCCGGTCGCCGCCAGGATCCCGGCCGCGTCCGCCCCGCCGACCGCGACGGCCGCCAGCGCGCGGGCCGTGGCGAACGCGCGCGCCCGGTCGACCGGGGCGTCCGGGTCGACCGACAGGACGACGTCGCCGCCCGCGAGCCCCGCGCGCACCGCCCGCACGGCCTCGTCGGCACCGGTGCCGCCGGGCCCCACGTGCACCGGCGTCCAGCCGCCCGCGACCAGCTCGGCCCGCTGGGCGCGCGCCAGCTCCGAGTAGCTGCCGATGACGACCAGCGCCGGACCCGCGGGCGCGGTCACCGCGACCGGCTCCGCCGGGCCCAGGGTGCGCGCCAGCGCCGCCGTGAGACCGCCGGAGCCGACCAGCAGCGTCGCCGTCCCGTCGCCTGCCGCGTCGCACACGGCCCTCAGGTCGGCGTCGGTCTCGCCGTCGCACACCACCGCGTCCAGACCGTCGCGCAGCGCCTGCGCGAAACGCGCATCCAGACCCGGGCCGCGCACCGCGTCCAAGCCGATCCGCCGCGCCCGGAGCCCGGCCGCGGCGAGCAGCGCGACCACGTCCCCGCCGTACCGCCGGCCCGGCAGCGGCTCGCCGCCGACCCGGACCACGCCGCCGGACACCGTCCGGCCGGTCGCCGGGAAGGCCGGCGCGACCACCGCCAGGACGCGGCCGCCCGCCGCCTCCCGGGCCGCGGCGATCTCCGCGCCCACGTTCCCGCGCAGCGTCGAGTCGATCTTCTTGACGATCCGGGCGCCGTCCGCGCGGCCCCGCGCCACCGCCTTCCCGACCCGTTCCGCCGCGACCGCCTCCGGCGAGTACCGGCTGTCGGTGTCGACCGCCACGACCCGCGCCCGCGGCCACGCCTCGTCCAGCGCCACCGCCGTGCTCGCCCGCGCCGCGAACGGCACCGCGCTGTCGGCCGCCCCGGTCAGATCGTCGGCGACGATGACCACCTCGGTCATGACGCCTCCGCCGGCTCGGCCGCCCGCTCTTCCCGCTGCCTCACCCGGTTGGCCCACCACGCGGTGACGATCGGCACGAGGATCGCGGTCACCACCACCGAGGCCGCCACCAGGACGGTCGCGTGCGCCGCCGCCTCCTTGTACGCCGGGTTGGCGCTGGCCACGATCGCGGGGACGGCCGCCGCGTTGCCCGCCGTCGACGCCGCCGCCAGGCCCGCGACCCCGGTGCCGCCGGTCAGCTTGTCGGCGGTGAACAGGATCGTCCCGCTGAAGGCGACCACCGCGACGCCCAGGCCCAGGCCGAGCAGCCCGGCCGTCCACACGCTGGTCAGGTCGATGCTCGCGCCGAGCGCGAACGCGAAGAAGGGGATCAGCACGGGCGTCGCCCCGCCCAGCCACTTGCGCAGGTCCGGGTCGAGGTTGCCCAGGATCGCGCCGACCAGCAGCGGCAGCAGCGCGCCGACCATGGTCTGCCAGGGGAACGCCGACAGGCCCGCGACACCCAGGGTGAGCATGGTCAGGAACGGCCCCGACTCGATCGTCATCAGCGAGTAGGCGGCCACGTCCTTGGGCTTGCCGAACTGGCCCATCAGCGCCATGTAGAGGCCGCCGTTGGTGTCGTTCATGGCCGCGACCACCGCCAGGGTGGACAGCCCCGCGAAGAACCCGCCGCTCACCGGCGCCTCGCCGAGCAGCCGGCCCAGCACCACGCCCACGATGACCGAGGCGACGATCTTCGCCCCGAGCAGCGCGCCGCCCTTCTTGACGATGTACGGCGTCGCCCTCACGTCGATGCTCGCGCCCATGCACACGTAGAAGACCGCCAGGATCGTCAGCGATCCGCTGAACAGGGCGCCGGTGAACGAGCCGAAGTACTCGCCGGTCGAGGGGAACAGCGTGTACAGCAGCGCGCCCAGCAGCAGCGGGATGATCATCATGCCGCCGGGGACCCGTTCCACGCTCTTCTTGATCGGGACTTGCATCGCACACTCCGTACCCCGGCGCGCGCGCCGGCCTCACATCCCGGGACGGACCCGTTCCACGTCGCGCTCATGTTACTGCGCGTTTCGCGCATATTGAAGCGCTCAATGCGCGAAACACGCAACCCAACCTAACGCTTGGTACACTGCCCGCATGTCGCTCCAGGGCAAGATCGCGGTCATCACCGGCGCCGGCCCCGGCCTCGGCCGGACCCTCGCCGTCCTCCTGGCCCGCGAGGGCGCCGACCTCGCCCTGGCCGCCCGCACCCCCGCCACCCTCGACGCCATCGCCGCCGAGGTACGGGCCGAGGGCCGCGACGCCCTCCCCGTCCCCACCGACATCGCCCGCCCCGACCAGGCCCGCCGCCTCGCCGACACCGTCGCCGCCCACTACGGCCGCGTCGACGTCCTGGTCAACGCCGCCTTCCCCGGCACCCACCGCCGGAACGTCCTCGACATGGACGAGACCCACCTCGAACAGTGGCGCTCAGCGATCGAGACCGCCGCGTACGGCACCCTCCTGGCCTGCCGCCACCTCTCCCCCCACATGCCCGAGGGCGGCTCCATCGTCAACCTCACCTCGATGTCCAGCCGCACCGGCTACGCGGGCCGCAGCGACTACGCCGCCGGCAAGGCCGCCGTCCACCTGCTCTCCCACTGCCTGGCCGACGAACTGGGCCCCTCCGGCATCCGCGTCAACTGCGTCGCCCCCGGCTGGATCGCCAGCGACGTCCTGGACGACTGGATGCGCACCCGCGCCGCCACCGAGGGCGTCCCCTACGAGGAGATCCGCGCCCGCGACGTCTCCGCCATGGCCCTGCGCCGCATCGCCACCGAGGAGGACGTGGCCCGAGCCGTCCTCCACCTCGCCTCAGACCACTCCCGCTCCACCACCGGCGCCACCCTCGACGTCAACGCCGGCCACCTCTTCACCTGACCCGAACCCCGTCATGCACCCGCACGAACGGCCCGTCCGCGCGCACCGCGTCCAGCACCCGCACGGCCCGCGCCTCGACCATCCGCGCCCGCGCCTCGTCCACCGTCAACCAGGCGACCTCGGCCGCCTCCTCGGTGGCCCGCCCGGCCCCCTCGACCACGCGGCAGCGGAACGCCAGCGTGACCACGCCCCGCTCCATGTTCTTGTAGACGCCTGTCAGCCCCTCGGGCTCGACCCGCACGCCCGTCTCCTCGTACACCTCACGCACGACGCCGGCCTCCGGGCTCTCGTCCAGCTCCAGCACCCCGCCCGGCGGCACCCACCGCCCATCGTCCGCCCGCTTGATCGCCAGCACGCGCCCATCCCGGCGCACCACCACCCCGGTCACGCTCACCGAATGGAGCGGCAGCTCAGAAGGCATCCGGCGCCGCCCACTCGTACGTGAGGCGCCACAACTGCCCGGGGAAGACGTTGGTCACCATCTCCAGGGCCCGCCCGCTCTCATCGAACGCCAGCCGCTGCACTTCCATCACGTACTGGCCCCGCCCGACCTCCAGGAACTCCTGCTCCTCGGCGAGCGGCCGTCGCGCCTCGATCTCCTCCGCGAACCGGACGACCCGATGCCCACGCTCGGCCAGCCGCCGATACATCCCCGTCGGCCCCGTATCCGGTGTCGCGATCTCGATGCCGCCCGCGACGTCCAGCGGAATGTAGGAGACCGCGAGCTGCACCGGCCGCTCGTCCGCGAACATATGACGCCGTCGCACCAGCACGCGCGCCGCGCCCTGGAGGCCGAGGCGCTGCGTCACCCCGGCAGGCACGGCGGCGACCTCGACCTGCACCAGCTCGGTCCGGGGCTCGAGTCCGGCCTTGCGCATCTCTTCCGCGAAGCTGCTGTTCTCCGCGCCTTGTCCGGGCGGTATCCGTCGAACACGCTTCACCGTGGGCGTCTCGACGACGAACGATCCCCGTCCGTGCTCGGTCCGCACGTATCCTTCGGCCTCCAGGAGGGCGATCGCACGGTTGATCGACGTCTGGTTCAGACCGTACTTCCGCGCCAGTTCGGGCTGGCTCGGCAAAGCGTCTCCGGGGCCATGGTCGCCCCGGACGATCGCCTCACGCAGATCGTCCGCGACCTGGCGGTAGCGCGCCCGAGGCGGCTCCAAGCCCATGAGTTCTCCCTTGCCGATGACCGATGTGTCGACCTTAGCGCTGCACCCTCGAACGGACGGTCACGCTATGCGTTCAAACGGCCACGCTACTTATGACATATGTGTCAGGTTCTCGGCGAACGCTCAAGAACAGGCTGTGACCTGGCAGGAGGTCGGGTTTGGTGACCACGAATATCGAGCTCGCCGAGCGGCCGCGCTGCGTGCTCGCGCTCAGACCGGCCCCCACGGAGGTCGGCGTCGCACGGCGCGTACTGCGTGCCGCGCTCCGCGAACGGGAGCAGCCCCATCTGGCGGACGACGCGTGCCTGATCGCCGGCGAGTTGGTGACCAACGCCGTGGAACATGCCGGAAGGATCGCCCTCGTCGCTCATCGGACGTCAAAACACCGTCTCACGCTCGAGGTATGGGACGACAACCCCGTACCACCCGCGTTCGAGGAGGCGTCGCCCGACTCGCTGGGCGGCAGAGGGCTCCTCATCGTCGGAACGCTCGCGTCCGCCTGGGGGTGGCGTCCGGCCTACGGCGGCAAGGTCGTGTGGGCCGCTCTCTGACCTCAGGGAGAGGTCAGAGCAACAGAGCTCTCGGGACGGGTGCAGCGCGCGGCCCGAATGATCGTCTGGGTGGGGTTGGGGGGTGATCTCTGCGGGGTATCGGTGTGGGCAGAGTACGGCGGTGATCGGCGGGGGCGATCGGAAAGGACGGCCCCCATGGTGCTGGATCCCGGCGAGGCGGGACGGGCGCGCGCGCTGGACGAGGCCGAGCGCGGCGGGCAGGTGCGCAAGGCGGCCCTGGCGAGCGTGGTCGGCACGAGTATCGAGTGGTACGACTTCTTCCTCTACAACACCGCCGCCGCGATCGTGTTCAAGGACGTGTTCTTCCCCGAGTCCTCGGACTACGCGGGGACGCTGTCGGCGTTCGCGACGTACGCGGTGGGGTTCGCGGCGCGGCCGGTCGGGGCGGCGATCTTCGGGCACTGGGGCGACCGGCTCGGGCGCAAGGCGACGCTGATCATCACGCTGGTGCTGATGGGGTCTCCAGCGCGCTGATCGGCGTGCTGCCGGGCACCGAGACGCTGGGGGTGGCGGCGCCCGTGCTGCTGGTGCTGCTGCGGATCCTGCAGGGCATCGCGGTCGGCGGCGAGTGGAGCGGCTCGGTGCTGCTGTCGATGGAGTGGGGCGACCAGAGGCGGCGGGGGCTGATGGCGAGCCTGCCGCAGATCGGGGTGCCGATCGGGCTGATCCTGGGCACCGGGGCGATGACGGCGATCGCGCTGTCGGCCGGGGACGCCTTCACCGCCTGGGCGTGGCGGATCCCGTTCCTGCTCAGCCTGGTGCTGGTCGCGATCGGGCTGTGGGTGCGGATCCAGGTGATGGAGACGCCGCTGTTCGCCGAGGTCGTGCAGAAGGCCGAGGTGGCGAAGGTGCCGGTGGCCGAGGTGATCAGGCGGCATCCGAAGGAGATCGTGCTGAGCGCACTGCTGCGCTGCTCGGAGCAGATGCCGTTCTACATCTTCACCTCGTTCGCGCTGACGTTCATCCACGACGAGCTCGGCATGGCGCAGGGGCTGGCTCTGGGGGCGGTGACGGCGGCGGCGGTGCTGGAGCTGTTCACGATCCCGGCCGCCGGGCATCTGGGCGACCGGATCGGCGGGCGGAAGGTGTACGCGGCCGGGTCGCTGCTGGTCGCGGTCATCGCGTTCCCCTACTTCGCGCTGCTCACCACCGAGGTCGCCGTGGTGGTGTTCCTGGCCGTGGTGGTCGCGCAGATCCCGCACGCGATCCAGTACGGCCCGCAGGCGTCGCTGATCGCCGAGAGCTTCCCGACCCGGCTGCGGTACGGCGGCGCGGGCATCGGCTACCAGCTGGCGTCGGTGATCGCGGGCGGCCCGGCGCCGCTGCTGGCGACCTGGCTCCTGCACGATTACGGGTGGTGGGCGATCGCCGTGGCGATGATGGTCAGCTCCGTGCTGACGCTGACGGCGGTGGCGCTGCTGCCCGACCGGTCGCGGGCCGACATCACCAAGGACGAGTCGTACGCCTAGAGGCGGGGCGTGATGAACATCGCGGTGGCCTCGACGGTGGGCTTGCCGTCCGGGCCGATGATGCGGCCGTCGACCCAGCACTTGCGGCCCTCGGCGCGGGTGGCCGCCGCCTCGACGACGAGCGGGACGCTGTGCGGGGTCGGGCGGCGGTAGCGCAGGTCGAAGGTGGCGGTCATGCCCGGGGTGCCGTTGGCGGACGCGGCGACGCCGAGGGCCTGGTCGAGGATGAGCGCGGAGACGCCGCCGTGCACGAGCGTCGGCGGCCCCTCGTAGACGGCGCTGAGCGTGAACTCGCCGCGCACGCCCGCGCCGTCCGGGAGGATCTCGACGTGGACGGGCGGGGAGATCGGGTTGAGCTCGCCGCCGACCGGGCTGGCCAGCTGCCGGACGCCGCCGTGCTCGTCCAGCTGCGCGACCGGCGGGTACTCGCGGCGGACCGCCGACAGCCGCTCGGTCAGCACGGCGATCTCGGCGGTCGCGGCGGCGATCTCGTCGTCGGGGGCGTCGGTGTGCAGGACGGCCTCGGTCAGCTCCCGCACCCGCGCCGCCAGGTCGGCCAGCACGTCGATCCGCGCGCTCTTCAGGGCGTGCCGTTCGCGCGCCACGTAGACGCGACTGATCATCGCCCCGGTCCCGCTCACCCGTTCGACCATGCCGCCCTCCACTGATGCCGAACTGGATTCTAGGCGGGGGCGGGGCCCGGCCGCCCCGGCCGCGACGGTGCTTCTCATCACGTCGCGGCCACGGAGTCAGCTCCAGACGACGGTCTCCAGGTCGCCGAGGTCGGTCAGCGCGACGCGGTCGTCCTCCGCCAGGGCCCGGACGACCTCGGCGGCCTCGTCGAGCGTGGCCCAGCGCCCGTACGAGCAGCGCGCCCCCGGGTCGGGCGTCTCCAGCCAGAACCGCGGGCCCTCCTCCCACATGCCCTGGACGACCTGCCCGGAGCGGCCCTCGCAGGTGATGAAGTTGTCACCGGCGGGCACCAGCTCGTACAGCAGGCCGCGGAAGTCCTCGAACGACATCGTGATCGGCTCGTCCTCGGCGCGGTCGCGGGTGTAGTCGCAGTACGTCACCGCCAGGCTCCCGCCCTCGTCGTCGGGCCCGCCGGGCGAGCGGGCGAGGTGGGCGTAGCGGCGGCGGCGCCAGGTCAGCGGCAGGTGGATGCGGGTGGTGACCTCGCCGTCCCACTCCACGGTCAGGCCGCGCTCGCGCAGGGCGCGCACCGCCCGCCGCCCGATCTCGGCGTCGTCGCCGCCTTCGCTGAACGCGCCGTACGAGAGGAAGAGGCCCTCGCCGCGCGCGGCCGCGTCGACGTCCTGCCGGTGGCAGAAGACGTATCCGGCGGGCGCCTCGCCCGCGGGGGCCTCGGCGCCGATGTCGTTGGTGCCGCAGGACTGGCAGCAGGTGAAGTCGGCGCGGGCCACCACCCCGTCGGCGTCGAGGTCGCGGAACGCCGCCAGCAGCCGTTCGGCGTCGAGCAGGTCGCCGTTCCAGGCGCGCTGCTCCTCGCGGTAGGCGGCGAACTCGGCCCGCGCCACCGCGCCGACCGCGTCGCGGTCGGCCTTGCCGTCCAGCAGGTCGAACGCGTCGGCCACGATGGTGTCGAAGTCGTCCTCGGCGCGGGCCAGCGAGACGCGCACGTGCTCGCGCAGAAGGCTGTGCAGTGATCCGTCGACCATGTCCGAAGTATGGCAACCGCCACCGACGGCGGGGACCGTTCGTTCGAGATCGTCCGTCACGACCCCAGCGGCTCGCCGCGGGCGAACCGGACGGTCTCGTCCACGCTGAGGGCCCGGCCGCGCAGGCGGTGCTCGGCGAACCGCTCCTTCGCCAGCTCCTCCCGGACGCGCATCTCCGGTTGGGCGTCCGGGCCGTGCGGCTGCAGGAGGCTGAGCCGCGGCACGGTCATCGGGTCGGGATACCTGGACGCGGCGCCGATCAGGACCGCGCCCTCGGCGTACCGGTGTTCGCGCGCGTACACGTAGCCGAGCATCTCGAAGCAGTTGGCGAGCCCGGCCGGGTCGCCCATCCTGCGGAACATCTCCAGGCAGGCGCGCAGTTCGGCGGCGCAGCGCTCCCCCTCGCCCAGGCTCCAGTGGGCGAGCGCCTTGACGTAGCCGAGCCAGGACCGCATCCAGCACTCGGTGGGCGCGTCCTTCATCAGCTTCAGCGCGCCGTCGCATTCGGCCAGCGCGGCGCGGGGGTCGCCGGTACGGGCGTTCAGATAGGCGCGCAGGACGTTCACCATGACCAGGTCGGAGTGCAGGCCCGCGGCGTCCAGGAGCACGACGGCCTCGGCGAAGGACCGCCGGGCGCGGGCGGTGTCGTCCATGAACATGGCGGCGGTGCCGAGCGTGCGCAGCGCCCGCGCGTACCCGGCCGTGTCGCCCGCCCGGTCGGCCAGCTTCAGCGACTCGGCGACCAGCGGCAGGGATTCGGGCGACGCGCCCTGGTTGGTGAGCAGGTAGGCGTTCTGCCAGAGGGCCTCGGCGCGTTCCGGCACGGGTTCGGGGACGAGCGCGAGGCCGCGTTCGAGCCAGTACCGGGCCTCGGCGTAGCGCGAGCGGCACAGCCAGATCCCCCACATCGCCGCGGCCAGCCGAAGCCCCGCGCGCTCCTCGCCGGGGACGGTGTAGGAGAACTCCAGCGCGGCGCGGATGTTGTCGCGTTCGGCGTCCAGGCGGCGCACCCAGGACAGCTGGGTGTCGGACATCCACGCCTGCGCGGCGCGCCCGGCGAGCCGCGCCACGCAGTCGCGGTGCCGGGCCAGCAGGGGGCCGATGTCCTCGACCTCCTCCAGCCAGACGGCACCGTACTCGCGGATCGTGTCGAGCATGTCGTAGCGGTCCGCGGAGACGCGGTGCACGATGGACTTCTCCACCAGCCCGGCCAGGTACGCGGCGACGTCCTCGCGGCCGAGCCGCTCGTCGGCGCACACCTCGACGGCCATGCCCAGGTCGAACCCGCCGGCGAAGACGGTCAGCCGGGCCCACAGCAGGCGTTCGAGCGGGGCGCACAGCTCGTGGCTCCAGCCGACGGTGGTGCGGAGCGTCTGGTGGCGCGGCTCCTCGTCCCCGCCGCCGCCCTCCAGCGTCCAGAACAGCCCGTCGACCTTGAGGACGAGGCGGTCCAGCGGCGTCCAGCGCAGCTGCGCGGCGGCCAGCTCGATGGCGAGCGGGATGCCGTCGAGGCGGCGGCACAGCAGCGTGGCCTGGCGCAGCCGGTCGCCGCCGAGGGTGAAGCCGGGGTCGGCCTCGGCGGCCCGCAGCGCGAAGAGCGCGAGCGCGTCGCCGTCTCCGTGACCGTGGCCGGTCGGCGGGGGCAGCGGCAGCGGCGCCACGGACAGGACCGACTCGCCGTCCAGCCGGAGCGGCTGCCGCCCGGTGACCAGCACGTGCAGCCTGCGGCAGGACGGCAGCAGCGACCGGACCAGCTCGGCGCAGTCGGCGACCAGGTGCTCGCAGGTGTCCAGGACCAGCAGGAAGCGGCGGTCGCGCAGGCCCCGGGCGATCAGCTCGGCGGTGGAGGCGGCCGTGCCGTCGCGCAGCCCGAGGGCGGCGGCGACGGTGTCGGCCAGCAGCCTCCCGTCGCGGAGCCCGGACAGCTCGACGAAGGCGACGCCGTCGGGGAAGCGCCCGGCCATCTCGTACGCGGCGCGCAGCGCGATCCTGCTCTTGCCCACGCCGCCCGGTCCGGTCAGCGTGACCAGCCGCGTCCGCGTGACCGCGGAGCGGACGGCGCCGAGTTCGCGCTCGCGTCCCACGAAGCCGCTCGGCTCCGCGGGGAGTTCGCCCTGGGGCCCGCCCACCCTGTCCGCCTCCCGCCGCCGGCGTTCCGGGATCGCCGGCGTTTCAAGTATGCGCTCGCGCACCCTCGGTTCCCAGGAGGTCGCACGAACCGGCCAGAGGCGCCGCTCGCGGGTCAGGACGGCTCGGCCGACTCCAGGAAGGCGGCGCAGCGGCCCAGCAGGGAGACCAGCGTCTCGCGCTCCTCGGCGGTGAACGCCTCGGCGAGCCCGCGCTCGACGCGGATCGCGCGGGCGTCGGCCTCGGCCAGGATCTTCTCGCCCTCGGCGGTGAGCCGGGTCTCCAGGATGTTGCGGTGCCACTCGTGCGGGGTGCGCTCGATGAGGCCGCGCTCCTGGAGGTTCTTGAGCACGGTGTTCATGGTCGGCGGGGTGACGCCGCACGCCCTGGCCAGCGCGGCGGCGGAGATGCCGGGGTTCTCGGCGAGGAACAGCAGCGCGCCGAACTGCGGGACGGTCAGGCCGGACGGTCTGAGCGCGGTGTTCTTGGCCGCGTTGAGCGCCTGCTCGGCCCGCTTGATGTGCGAGCCCAAACGCTGCGCCACCGGCATCGACGTCATCCCCGCATGGTAGCCGGGGCGCCCCGGGGGGATGTGAGAGCCTTGACGAGCATTAGGGTTCTAATTAAAGTTTGGGCTCGAATTCAGAGAAGAACTCTACTGGAGGCGTGATGTCCCCCTTCTTCGGAGCGGCGGCCGTGGCCGCCGCCCTGTCCCTTTCCCTCGCCCCCGGCGCCGCGCCGGCCCTCGCGTCGGAGCGGCCGCCCGAGGCGCGGCCCCACGTCCAGGTCCACGCCCGGATCACGACGGCGTACGAGCTGCCCGGCGACCGCGTCTACCCCGAGGGCGTCGCGGCCGACGCCCGCACCGGGGTCCTCTACGCCGGGTCCTACGCCGACGGCACGATCTACCGGGCGACCCCGGGCCGGAAGGCCGCCGAGGTCTTCCTGCCCGCGGGCGCCGACGGGCGCGACACCGCCAACGGCCTGAAGGTCGACCGCGCCGGACGGCTGTGGGTGACCGACTCCACGACCGGCGTCGCGGTCTACGACACGCGCACCCGCCGCCTGCTGGCCTCGTTCACCGTGCCCGGCGAGGGTGCGCGGTTCGTCAACGACCTCGCCATCGCCCCCGACGGCGGCGCGTACGTGACCGACAGCGTCCGCGCCGTCGTCTACCGCGCCACGCCGCGGCAGCTCGCCCAAGGCGGCGGGACGCTCGTGCCGCGCTTCGACCTGAGCGGCGTCCTGGAGCCGCACGCGCCGGACGCGTTCACCCTCAACGGGATCGTGGCCGCGGGCCGCCACCTGCTGGCCGTGGACATGACCGGCGGCGACCTCTACCGGCTCGACCCGGCGACGGGCGGCATCCGCAAGGTCGCGCTGCGCGGCGGCGACCTGCTGCACGCCGACGGCCTGGAGTTCCAGCACGGCCGCCTCTGGGCCGTCCAGAACACGACCAACACGGTCACCCGCTGGCGGGTCTCCCGGGACGGCTCGGCGGTGTCGCTGGAACGGCGGCTCACCGACACGTCGTTGCGGGTACCGACGACGCTGGCGCGCCACGGCGGGACGCTGTACGTGGTCCGGTCGCAGTTCGACAGGGGCGGGCCGATGGGGCCGGGCGTCCCGGAGACGCCGTTCACCATCGCGGCCGTCCGCGGCCTTTGAGCGCGCGGCTCAGCCGAGGTAGGCGGCGCGCACGACCGGGTCCTCCCGGATCCGCGCGGGCTCGCCGTCGGCGATGACCTTGCCCAGGTCCAGGACCACGATCCGCTCGCACGCCGACATCACGAACCCGACGTCGTGCTCGACCAGCAGGACCGTGGCCTCCAGCCCCCGGACGACCTCGGCGAACAGCGCGGCCTGGTCGCCGTCCAGGCCGGAGGTCGGCTCGTCCAGCAGCAGCACCGACGGCTCGTCGGCGATGGCGCGGGCCAGCTCCACCATGCGCCGCTGCCCGATCGGCAGGTCGGCGGCGTAGGCGTCCCGCAGGTCCCCGATGCCGCAGCGGTCCAGGACGGCGGCGGCGCGGTCGCGGCGCTCGCGCTCCAGGCGCCGCCGGGCGGGCAGGCCGACCAGGTCGGCGGCCAGCCCGCCCCCGCCGCCGTGCCACTCGGTGGCGGTCAGCACGTTGTCGAGGACGGTGAGGCGGCCGAAGACCTGGGGGCGCTGGAAGGTGCGGCGCAGCCCGAGCCGGGACCGCCGCACCGCCCCGGCGCCGGTCACGTCCCGGCCCTCCAGCCGCACCGTCCCGGAGGTCGGGCGGCGCAGCCCGGTCACCACGTCGAACAGGGTCGTCTTGCCCGCCCCGTTCGGCCCGATGACCCCGCAGGTGCGGCCGCGCTCCACGGTCAGGCTCACGCCGTCGAGGGCGTGCACGCCGCCGAACCGGACGCCGACCCCGTCGACCTCGATCACCGCGTCCCCGCTCACTGTGCTCCCTCCGCCGCGAGACCGAGATAGGCGGCGGCGAGGCGGTCGTCGTCCACCTCGGCGCGCGGGCCCTGCCAGGAGATCCGGCCGAGCCGCATGAACGCGACCGTGTCGGCCAGCGCCAGCGCCTCGCTCGCCTTCTCCTCCACGACCAGCAGGCCGACGCCGCGGTCGCGCAGCTCGCCGAACAGCTCGAAGATCTGCTCCACCACCAGCGGCGCCAGGCCGAGCGACGGCTCGTCGGCGATCAGCACCCTGGGCGGGCGGACCAGGGCGGGGGCGAGCGCGAGGAGCTGCTGCTCGCCGCCCGACAGCGCACCGGCGGCGACGGTCCGGCGCCCGGCCAGGTTGGGCAGCCGCTCGTACACCCGCTCCCGGTCGGCGGCGTCCGGCAGCCAGGTGGTGAGGTTCTCCTCGAGGGTGAGGGACGGGAACACGCCGCGACCCTCGGGCGCCAGGTAGATGCCGGCGCGGGCGCGGCGGTGCGCGGGCCAGGCGGTGATGTCGCGGCCCTCCAGCAGGACGCGTCCCGCGGCGGGGGTCATCGACCCGGCGACGGCGCAGGCGGTCGACTTGCCCGCGCCGTTCGCGCCGAGCAGCGCCACGACCCGCCCCGCCGGGACGGCCAGGTCGACGCCGCGCAGCACGGTCGCGTCGCCGTATCCCGCGACGACGCCCTCCAAGCGGAGCACGTCCGGCGGAGCCCCGTCCGCCTCCTCGCGGGGCGCGGCCCGCACCGCGGGCTCGCCGGCGGCCGCGGCCGGAGCGGCGGTCTCGGCATCGGCCTCGGCCCTGGCGAGCCGCTCGCGGCGCTTGCGGCGGCGGTAGCGCTGCTCGGCGAACTGGGCCAGCACGCCGTCGGGATGCCGGGCCAGGATCATGCCGCCCAGCCCGAACAGGATCATCCCGACGTACTCGGAGTCGGTGACGTTGTCGAGCACCTCCGGGGTCAGCGCCATGATCACCCCGCCCAGGACGGCGCCGCCGATCCGCCGCACCCCCTGCAGCACGACCACGGCCAGCCAGACGAACCCGGTGAGCGCGGGCAGGTCGGTGGCGGTGATCTGGCCGTTGAACGTGGCGTGCAGCACCCCGCCCAGGCCCGCGATCCCGGACGCCAGCGCGAACAGCGTGATCTTGGCGCGGGTCGCGGAGATGCCCACCGACCGCGCCGCGGTCGGCGCCGACCGCACGGCCAGGATGGCGCGCCCGGACGCGGACCGTTCCAGGTTGCGGACCAGCAGCGCGACCGCGCCGATCACCGCCAGCAGTAGCACGACGCGGGTGCGCGGATCGTTGGTGTCGGTGAAGCCGAGCGAGAAGGCGGGCAGCTTCCAGCCGACCGTGCCGTTGCTGAACGCGTCGATCTGGAACAGCACCTGGTCGGCCAGCAGCGCCAGCGCGAGCGTGGCCAGCGCCAGCACCCGGCCGCCGAGCCGCAGCGCGGGCAGCGCCACCAGGACGCCGGCGGCGACGGCGGCCAGCACCCCGGCCGCCACCGCCAGCGGGAACGGCAGCCCCTTGCCGAACACCAGCCCGGCGGTCAGCGCCGCCAGCGCGGCGAACGACGCCTGCGCCAGGTTGACCATGCCGCCGATCCCGGTGACCACCACGAACGAGCAGAAGATCAGCGCCAGCACCAGGCCCTGCGCGATCAGGCCCACCCAGTAGTCGTCGCCGAGCGTGAACGTCCAGACCAGCAGCGCCGCCAGCGACAGGCTCCACGGCAGCGCGCGGCGCCAGCGCGGCAGGTCGGCCAGGTAGTCGGGGGGCGGGGCGTCCTCGGCGATCGTCCCGGCGGCGCGGCCGCGCGCCCGGCCCAGCACCAGCAGCCCGGCGAACAGCAGGATCGCCGGGACGGCCGTGCGGAACCCGGTGACCTTCTCGGCGAAGTCGGCGTACCCCGCGACGAGGTTCTGCACGACGCCGAGCCCGAGCCCGGCCGCGAACGTGATGGGGATCGACTGGAGCCGTCCGAACACCGCCGCCGTCGCCGAGGCGAACAGCAGCACGGTGAAGGCGTTGGAGTCCAGCCCCAGCGCCGGGACGGCCAGCACCCCGGCGAGCCCGGCCAGCCCGGAGCTGAGCATCCACGCCTGCGCGGAGGCCGCGTCGGCGTCGACGCCGCGCAGCGTGGCCAGCCACCGGCGGTCGACGGTGGCGCGCATCCGCAGGCCGAACGGGGTGTGCCGCATCAGGACCCACAGCCCGGCGGCGGCCGCGAGCGCGAGCGCGAACGTGACGAGCTGGTCCGAATCGATCGTCACCCCGCCGATCGGGTGCCAGGTCTCCACCGGGCGCGGTCCGAGGCCGCGGGCGGCGGCGCCCTCGGTGACCCTCGGCAGGTCGGCGCCGAACGTGCCGACCAGGACGTCCACCGTCCACAGCCCGAGGGCGGGGAGCGCGATCGTCAGCCCGATGGTGGCGACGATCTGCGCGGTCTCCCCCGCCGTGGCCAGGCCGCGGAACATCAGCCGGTGCAGCAGGTAGCCCAGCAGCGGCGCGAAGACCAGGATGGCGAACGGCCCGGCGATCCAGACGGGCCAGCCGAGCCCGGTGGTGAGCTCGAAGAAGAGCAGCGCGGTGAGGAAGCCGACGGCGCCGTGCGCGAAGTTGAACACGCCGGTGGCGGCGTACGACAGTGTCAGTCCCGAGGCCATCAGCGCGAAGACCGCGCCGGTCACCAGCCCGCTCAGGACGTATCCGACCAGTTCAGACACCCGCTACCTCCGCGTCCTCGCGCCGATGCCGCCGCCGCCCGTGCCCGGGGGGCTCAGAGGGTCGTGTTGTCGAAGCACTTGAGGTTCTGGGCGATGGTGAACTTGCCGCCGTCCAGCTTCACCAGGGCTCCGCAGCCGTTGGACTCGGTCTTGCCGGAGGGGAGGCGGAGGCGGCCGATGCCCTTGTTGTCGTAGGAGAAGGTCTCGACGGCCTTGAGGAAGGAGTCGCGGGTGAGGTCCTTGCCCGCCTTCTGGAGCATGGCGAGGAAGACGTCGGCCGACCAGTAGCCGGTGGCCATGTGCTGGTCGGGGACGACGGTCGCGCCGCCGGTCTTGCGCAGGTCGGCCACCATCGCGACGACCTCGGGCGCGGTCGACTCGAACGGCTCGAACTGCGGCGCCGAGTACACGCCCTCCAGGGCCTGGAGGGTCTGCGGGTCGGCGAGCACCTTGGGGTCGTAGGAGGTGGCGTCGGTGATGAGGCCCTTGTAGCCGGCCTTCTTCAGGGCTCCGTACAGCCCGGAGTTGAACTTGCCGCCGGCCATGACGGACACGACGACCTCGGGCGGCCTCCCGTCCGCGCTCTTCATGATCTTGTTGACGTAGGGCGACCAGTCCTGCGGGGGCGCCTGGGCGGGCAGGGCGGCCGAGGTGCCGGCGAGCGCGAACCCGGCCGCGGTGAACGACTTGGAGATGGTCTGGACGCCGTACTTGCTGGCCGTGGAGTCGGTGGCCTGGACCCAGACCTTCTTGCCCGCGCCGCCGCCGAGCTGGGCGGCGACCTGGTTGCCCCACCAGGTCTGGGTGCCCTGGCCGGGCTTGGGCGCCAGGCAGCCGTTGAAGCCGAACGCGCTGGCCTTGCCGCACCAGAACGGGCCGGTCGCCCAGCCGACCCACGGCACCTTCTGCTGCTCCAGGAACTCGGCGCCGCCGAACTGCGGGGCGCTGACCGGGACCAGCGCGAACACCTTCTCCTTCTGGACGAGCTTGCGGGCCGCGGCGGCGCCCTTGTCGGGGATCATCCCGTCGTCCTCGGCGCCGAGGAACTCGATCTTGCGTCCGTGCACCCCGCCCTCGGCGTTGGCACGTTCGAAACGGGCCTTGGCGCCGAGTTCGGCGCCGCCGGTGGAGTAGCCGGTGGCGCTGGTCTCGGTGAGGATTCCGCCGATCTTGATCGTGCCGTCGGTGACCCCGGCGGCGCCGTCGCCGCCGCCGGACTCGTTGCCGGTGGCGCATCCGGCCAGGGCGAGCGCCAGGGCGGTGGACGCGGCGAGCGTGGTGGCTGTCTTCATCGCGTTCGTGGCCTGCATGGCGCCTCCGGGCACGTTCGACCAGCACGGACGAGGCGGCGGCCGGTGTGACCTAGCGCTCGTTTGGGCAGGAGCGTAAGTTCGGCGGCGCGAGACTGTCAACGCTCCGCCGCCCTCGACCAAGCAATTGCTTGGTGTTACGGTGAGCCGGGGCGACACCGGCGGAAGGATGGGACGGACGTGACGGTGACCGGGAACGACACCGCGGGCACGGGCCCCGGCGAGGAAGCCGGCGCGGGCTCCGGCACGGCGATGCGCGCGGCACTGCTGCGCGGCTTCGGCCGACCGCTGGAGATCGCCGAGGTGACGGTCCAGGACCCGCGCGCCGGCGAGGTGCTGGTGAAGGTGGCCGCATCCGGCATCTGCGGCTCCGACATCAAGGCCGTCGACGGCAAGAGCCCGGTCGTCGCCCACCTGCCCTGCGTGCTCGGCCACGAGAGCGCCGGCGTCGTCGAGAGGACCGGCCCCGGCGTCACCGGCGTCAAGCCCGGCGACCACGTGGTCGTCGCGATGAACGGGCCGTGCGGCCGCTGCCGCAACTGCGCCCGGGCCCGCCCCCACCTGTGCGGCGGCCGGACCCGGATGTCCACGATCATGGGCCTGACCGCCGACGGCACCACCCGGCTGACGGCCGGCGGCGAGGTCGTCCGCCCCTACATCGGCATCGGCTCCTTCGCCGAGAAGGTCGTGGTCGGCGAGGCGATGTGCGTCAAGGTCCCCCGGGACGCCCCGCTCGACCTGCTCGCCCTCACCGCCTGCGGGGTCGTCACGGGCGTCGGCGCCGTGCTCAACACCGCCCGGGTGGAGCCCGGCTCCAGCGTGCTGGTGGTCGGCTGCGGCGGGGTGGGGCTGAACGCCGTCCAGGGCGCGGTCCTGGCCGGCGCCACCACGATCATCGCGGCCGACGTGGTGGAGGCGAAACTGCGGCTGGCCGAGGAGTTCGGCGCCACCCACACCGTGCCGGCCGACGACCTGCCCAAACGGGTCGGCGAGATCGTCCGCGGCGGCGTCGACTACGCCTTCGACGCCACCGGCATCGCCGACGTGCTGGCCACCGCGTTCGCCGCCACCCAGCCGGGCGGCACCACCGTCATGGTGGGCAGCCCCGCCGCCGGCGAGGACCTGCGGATCCCGCCGGGACAGCTGTTCGGCTCGCGGCGGCTGATGGGCACCCAGGGCGGCGACGCCTCCCCCGCCCGCGACCTGCCGCTGCTGGCCGACCTGCACCGGCGCGGCCGGCTCAACCTGGAACGCCTGGTCAGCGAGCGGATCCCGCTGGAGGAGGTCAACGAGGGCGTCGCGCACGTCCGCTCGGGCGCCGTCGCCCGCTCGGTCATCGTCTTCGACTGACGCTCACGAGCGGGAGAGCGTGCCCTCCACGGTCCAGGTCTGGCCTTGGGACGTCCCCCGGTAGCCGAAGCGCAGCGCTCCGCCGGTCTCGCGCGCCAGCGTGGTCGTGCCCGTGTCCACGCACGCCTGGGTGTTCGAGGTGATCTGCTCGCGCAGGGCGAGGGACCGCTCGCCCGGCTCGCCGATCAGCGTGACCACCCCCGAGCACGCGTGCTGGGGATAGGACACCCGCCCCTGCCGCCCGCCCTCGGGAAGCGTGAGCGCGACCGGGAAGACCTTGCCGTCGTTCTGCCGGACCTGCCCCGTCCAGGTGCCGGCGAAGGCGGCGGGGAAGCCCGCGGGATCCTCCGGCGGGTCCTGCCCGTCGGGCGGGGTCTGCGGCTCGTCCGGGACGCCCGGGGTGGACGCCGTCGCGGTGGTGGTCGTGGTCGTGGTCACCCTCGGATTCGCCTGCGGCGGAGTGGACGCGCCACCCGAGGGCCCGCCCCCGCCTCCGATGAACGGGAAGGCGCCGGTCAGCGCCAGCACCGTGACCACGACGGCCACCGAGACCGCGATCACCGCCCCCGACACGGCGACCACCCCGGGCACCCCGCCCCCGGGCTTCGCCGCCGGAACGGTCGCGGGCGGCGGACCGTCCGCAAGCGTGGACGACGCGGGCGGCGCGGGCGGCGCAGGCGTGAGCCCCGGCCCCGTACCGGCGACGGCCGCCGCCCGCAGGACCGCGGGCGGCAGCGGATCCGTGGCCTCCGGCTCCGGCTCTCCGAGCAGCGTCCGCAGCACCTGCGGGGCGGGCGGCCGCAGCGCCGGGTCCTTCTCCAGGCAGCGCGCCGCCAGCTCGCGCAGCGGACCGGGCAGCGCCCCGAGACGCGGCGCCTCGTACAGCACCCGGTGCGCCACCGCCGTCAGGTTGTCGTCACCGAACGGCGGGCGCCCGCAGGAGGCGAAGACCATCGTGCCCGCCCACGCGAACACGTCGGCCGCCGGTCCCGCCCGCTCCCCGGCCAGCTGCTCGGGCGCCATGTACGCGGGGGTGCCCATCCCCACCCCGCTGGCGGTGATCGTCGAACCGTCCAGCGCGCGGGCGATGCCGAAGTCGATGACGCGCGGGCCGTCCGGGCCCAGCAGCACGTTGTGCGGCTTGAAGTCGCGGTGCACCACGCCCGCCTGATGGATCGCCACCAGCGCGGTGGCCGTCCCGACCGCCAGCCGCTCCAGCACCCCGCCGTCGCGCGGGCCCTCGGCCCGGACCACCTGGTGCAGCGACGGGCCGTCCACGTACTCGCTGACGATGTAGGGGTGGTCGCCGTCCACGTCGGCGTCCAGCACCGCCGCCGTGCAGAAGCGGGCGACGCGCTTGGCCGTGTCGAGCTCGCGCATGAAGCGCGCCCGCGCCTCGGGGTCGTGCCCCAGCCAGGCGCGCAGCAGCTTCACCGCCACCGGACCCGCCGGGGCTTCCTCTCCCTCCTCCGGCAGGGCCCGCTCGCCGAGGAACACGACGCCCTGGCCGCCCTCCCCGAGCCTGCCGATCAGCCGGAACGGCCCGATCCGCTCGGGATCTCCCGCGCGCAGTGCCTCGGTCGCCGACATGACACCTCCGTGAGGTGGGACGCCGCCCCGTTCGGCACGGTTCGGATAGATTCCTGTCCCGTGACCGATCAACCTCCCCCCTCGCCCGACAACATCGACCAGCCGCCGCCCTACCACTCCCCCTACGGCCAGGCGCCCGGCGCGCCGCCCCCGCCCGGCTACGGGCACGGCCGGCAGCAGGGCCACGGAGACGGACCGCCCCCGGGCGGCCCCGGCGCCGGCCCCGGTCAGGGGTACGACCCGCGCTGGGGGTACGGCCCGCCCGGCGTCCCCTACGGCCCGGGTCCGCAGGTCTCCAGCGAGGAGACCACCTGGGCGTTGATGAGCTACCTCGGGACGCTCTTCCTGAGCTTCCTCGCCCCGCTCATCATCTACTTCGTGAAGCGGCGCGAGTCGGCGTTCGTCCGCTTCCACGCCGCCCAGTCGCTCAACTACCTGCTCACGATCCTGATCCACCTCGTGGTGGTGCTGCTGGTGTGCGTGCCGCCCGCGATCCTCCTGGACGCGCCGGCGTTCCTGGTCCTGCTGATCCCGGTGTACCTGATCGACGGCCTCGGGCAGTGGGTGTTCCTGATCCTGGGCGCGGTCAAGGCCGGGAAGGGCGAGTACTACCGCTTCCCGACGTTCTTCTGCTTCCGCATGATCCGCTGACCGGCGGGGCTCAGAGCGGCCCGTAGGTCCGCGCGTACCCGTCCAGGACGGGGAGGACCTCGTCGCGCCCGCCCGCCGGCACGCGCAGCACGACCTCCTCCACGCCCAGCGACGCGTAGTAGCCGAGCTTCTCCGGCGTGGGCAGGGTGCCGAACGGGACCACCCGCGCCATCTCCCGTCCCGCCGCCTCGCACGCCCGGCGCAGCGCGGGCAGCGCGTCCCGGATCCCGGCGCCGCCGATGGGCATCCAGCCGTCGCCGAACTCGGCGATGTGCGCGAACAGCGTCGGGCCGGGCGCGCCGCCGAGCAGCACCGGGATCCGGCCCGCCGGCTTGGGCCAGGACCAGCTCGGCTCGAAGGCGGCGAACTCGCCCTTGAACTCCGCCTCGTCCCGCGTCCACAGCTCGCGCATGGCCAGCACGTGCTCGCGGACGACGGCGCGCCGCCGCTCCCACGGCACGCCGTGGTCGGCGGCCTCCTCGGCGTTCCAGCCGTACCCGGCGCCGAGCACGAACCGTCCGCCGGAGATCCGGTCGAGGGTGGCGATCGCCTTGGCGGTGACGATCGGGTCGCGCTGGGCGGGCAGGGCGACGCCGGTGCCGAGCACGATCCGTTCGGTGACGGCCGCCGCGGCGGCCAGCGCCACGAACGGGTCGGGCGTGCGGGCGTACTCCTCCGGCAGCGTGTCGACGCCCGTGGGCGGCGGCGTCCGCCGGGACACCGGGATGTGGGTGTGCTCGGGGAGGTAGAGGGAGGCGAACCCGCGCTCCTCGGCCGCCGCCGCCAGCTCGTGGGCCGCCATGGTCCGGTCGGTCGCGAACAGCGTGATGCCCAGCCGCATCCCGGCGGCCTCCTCTCCCCCAGCGGGCGGTACGCGTCACACCCTATCTTCCTAACCAAGCGATTGCTCGGGTCTTGTCGATTGATGTAGCGTGCGCTTGTTCAAAGATTCTGCACGGGACGGATCGTCGGACCGGAGGACCCCATGCCATTCGCCGAACTGGGGGACGTGCGGCTGTTCTTCACCGACGACGCCCCGAGCGAAGCGAGGGGCGGCGGCGCAGCCGTTGCCGGGGGGTCTGGGGGGTCGCCCCCCCAGAAGCAACACGACGGCGACGACGGCGATGCGGGGAGCCCGCTGCTCCTGGTCCATGGATTCGGGGCCGACTCGCACGACTGGGCGTTCCACATCCCCGAGCTGGCGGCGCGGCACCGGGTGATCGCCCCCGATCTGCGCGGGCACGGCTACTCCTCGGCCCCCGCCGCCGGCTACCGGCCCCGCGACCTGGCCGGGGACCTGGTCCGGCTGCTCGACCACCTGGGCGTCGAACGGGTGACCGCGATCGGCCACTCGCTGGGCGCCTCGGTCGTCAGCGCGCTGGCCGTCGAGCATCCCGGACGCGTCCGCGCGCTGGTGTGCGTGGACCCCGGCTACGGGCAGCCGCCCGCGATCGCCGCCGCGTTCCCCGCCATGATCGAGGCGCTGCGGGGCGACGACCCGTACGGCACCGCGCTCGCCAACGACGCGTGGTGCTACACCCCCGCATCACCGCCCTTCCTCCGGGAATGGCACCGGCGCAAGATCCTGGGCACCTCGCGGCAGGCGCTGGCCCAGGCGTTCGCGGGCCTCTACGAGGGCGACGACCAGTTCGGCGTCCGGCCCGCCTCCGAGGCGTACCTGGCCCGCCGCGCATGCCCGGTGCTGTCGTGCTGGTCGGCCGTCCAGGCCGGGTCCGCCGCCTGGGAGGGCGCCCTGTTCAAGCATCCCGCCTCACGGGCGATCGTCTGGCCCGGGGGCGGGCACCGGCTGCACGCCGAGCGGCCGGCCGAATTCCTGCTCGTCGTCGGCGACTGGCTCAACGAACTCGACACGCTCGACAAGGAGAAGAACGCGTGAAGTTTGCCATCTTCCTCAACCCGCAGATCCCCGGGTCGGGCTGGGCCTCCGAGGAGAACGCCAAGGCCAAGCGGCCGATCGGACGGGACGTCGAGTCGTACCAGAAGCTGCTGCACGAGGTCCGCGAGATCGCGGTGCACGCGGACCGGGTCGGCTTCGACGCGCTGATGATGACCGAGCACCACTTCCACTCCGAGGGCTTCGAGTTCTCGGTCAACCCGCTGATGTTCCTCACCGACCTGGCCGCGCGCACGGAACGGATCCTGCTGGCGCCGCTGGGCATCGTGCTGCCCGCGTGGGACCCGATCCGGGCCGCCGAGGACGTGGCGCTGCTGGACCACTTCTCCAAGGGCCGGCTGCGGCTCGGCGTGGCCCGCGGCTACCAGAACCGGTGGATGAACGTGCTGGGGCAGCGCTGGCACGCCGCCGCGGCCCGTTCGGACGGCTCCAAGTCCGACAACCGCAACTTCGACGTCTTCGGCGAGGTCCTGAAGATCATGAAGATGGCGTGGGCCGAGGACTCGCTGCGCTACAAGAGCGAGGTCCTGGACTACGAGGTCCCCGCGCCCTACTCCGGCATCGAGGGCTGGCCGGCCGCCGACTGGACCCGCACGTTCGGCGCGCCCGGCGAGATCGACGAGGACGGGGTGATCCAGTCGGTGTCGGTGTGCCCGAAGCCGTACCAGAACCCGCATCCCGAGCTGTGGCAGCCCTTCACCGTCTCCGACCGGTCGGTCATCCGGGCGGCGCAGGAGGGCATCATGCCGTGGATGTTCACCCCCAACCCCGACGACCACGCCGCCAAGGCCAAGCTCTACCAGGAGGAGTGCGCGCGCCAGGGCAAGGACTACAAGCTCGGCGAGCACACCGGCATCCTCAAGATCATCGGCATGGCGGACACCCGCGAGGAGGCCATCGCCACCTACGGCAAGGGGATGCAGAAGGACTTCGCGTCGTTCTTCGGCCCGTTCGGGTACCTGGAGGTGCTCCGCAAGAAGGAGGACGACCAGCACAAGCCCATCTCGCCGGAGAAGGGCGACTTCAAGCGCATGAACGAGGTCGAGATGGCGCTGCTGGGCACGCCGGACGACGTCAAGCGCGGCATCCAGCGGATGCTGGACCGGATGCCCGACCTGGAGTGGTTCGGCCTGTTCATGCAGGGCCAGCAAGGCGTGCTGCCGCTGGACACGGTCAAGCGCAACCTGGAGATGTTCGCCACCAAGGTCATCCCCGAGTTCCAGGACTGAGGCGCATGGAGTTCTGGCTCGGGGCGGCGTTCGTCGGCACCCGCGAGTACGTCCCCCTCGCCCAGGCCGCCGACCGGCTCGGGTACGCGGCGGTGGCGGTGTCGGACCACATCTTCTACACCGACTACGACGCGGACTACCCCTACAGCGACACGGGGGCGCCGCCGTACAAGCCCGGCACGCACTGGCCGGACGTGTGGGTGACGATCGGCGCGATGGCGGCCGTCACCGAACGGGTGCGGTTCGCCACCAACGTCTACGTCGCCCCGGCCCGGGACCTGTTCACCGTCGCCAAGTCCGTCTCGACCGCGGCCGTCCTCTCGGATGACCGGGCGATCCTCGGCCTGGGCGTGGGGTGGTGCAAGGACGAGTTCCTGCAGACCGGCCAGGACTTCCACACCCGCGGCAGGCGCCTGGACGAGATGATCCCCGCGCTGCGGGAGCTGTGGAAGGGCGGGACCGCCGAGTTCCACGGCGACCACTACGACTACGGCCCGCTCAGCATCGCGCCCGTCCCGGACAAACCGGTGCCGATCTATTTCGGCGGCGACAGCGACGCGGCACTGCGCCGGACGGCGCGGACCGGCGACGGCTGGATCGGCAACCGCCTCTATTCGGAGGAGCGACTCGAGGTCCTGCTGAAGCGACTGGAGGGCTTCCTGTCCGAACACGACCGGACACTGGACGACCTCGACGTGATCGCGCCCATCGCGGCGATGCCCAGCATCGACCTCTACCGCAGATGGGCGGATCGAGGCGTACGCGGAACACTGGCCGCCCCCTGGTGGACCGCCACCCCCGAGGAGAAGGCCGCGCACGAGCACGACCCGCTGAGCCTCAAGATCGCCACCATGGAACGCTTCGCCGAGGAGGTCATGGCCAAGCTGTGAGGACCACCCCGCCGCTAGCATGGCCGTCATGAGCGAGATGCCGATCGACGATCCGCACGAGACGATCCATCTCGGCGGCCAAACCGCCGTCGTCGTCCCCTTGGACGAATACCTCCGGCTGCGGGAGGCGCAGGTCGAGGCCGAGCAGTTGGCCGCCCATCGCCGTTTCCTCGAGCGCAAGGCGGCGGGCACGACGGCCCCGGGAATGACTCCGGACCAGGTGCGGCAGATGCTGCGGCTGGACCAGGCGTGACCTACACCGTCATGTGGGAGACCGAGGCGACCGCGCTGCTGTCGCGTTTCCTCGACGACCCGAAGGGGGTCTCCGAGGTTCTCGACGCGAGTGAGGATCTCGCTCGGGAGCCCCGCCCCGACCACGCCTTCGCCTACGGCGACGACGACAGGCGCCTTCGGGTCGGGCGGTACCGGATCATGTTCCACATCGACGATGAGGCCCGCGAGGTCCGGATCACCCACGTCGCACGGATCTGATGGGCGTCCGCGTCCGCCGGCACGGGAGGTCTCCGCGGTTACGCGGTGATCTTGGCGATGGCGCGGGTCGGGGCGCCGTCGCCTTCGAGGCGGAGCGGGAAGAGGGAGACTTCGACGGGGCGGCCCGCGGCCTGGGCGTCCAGTAGGCGGTCCAGGGCGGTGAGGTTCTCGGCTATCACCGCTTGTGCGCCGCACAGCACCCGGTGGACGTCCAGGGAGAAGGCGTCGTCGCCGGGCGGGGGCGTGCGGTCGACGCTGAGCGCGTCGATTCCGACGGTGCGGACGCCGGCCGCCACGATCGCCTCGGCCGTCTCGACCGTCGGGTAGGGGTGGGCGAGGTAGGCGTCGGTGCCCCAGTGCCGGGACCATCCGGTGGCGATGAGCAGGACCGTGCCGGGCTCCAGGCCGCCGGGCAGGACCTCCGGGCCGATGGGCGTGCGGGGCGGCAGGCCGCGGGCGTCGGCGACCACGGCGGGGCCGGTGAACCGTTCGAGCGGCAGGTGCTCCAGGCGGGGCAGCGCGTCGTCCACGTGGTACGGGGCGTCCACGTGCGTGCCCGTCTGCGAGCCCAGGTGGAGCCGCCGGACGTTCACGCCCGAGTTGGTCACCGTGAGCGCGGGCGTGACGACCACCTCGGGGTCCCCGGGGTACACCGGCATCCCGGAGAGGATCGGCACGGACAGATCGACCAGCTCAACCGCCATACTCCGATTATCCCGGGGCGCGCGCACCCGCTAACGTGAAGCCGTGCTGCCGCTTGTGAAGGCCATACGCTACGTGACGCCGCTGCGCGAGGGCGGGTCGCTGCCGGGCGTGGTCGAGGCCGACGACCTCGGCACCTACGTGATGAAGTTCCACGGCGCCGGGCAGGGCCGCAAGGCGCTGATCGCCGAGGTGATCGCGGGCGAGCTGGCCCGGCGGCTCGGGCTGCGCGTCCCGGACCAGGTGATCATGGAGCTGGATCCGAAGATCGGCCGCCACGAGCCCGACCCCGACGTGCAGGACCTGCTGAAGGCCAGCACCGGCTGGAACCTCGGCGTCGACTTCCTGCCGGGCTCGCTGGGCTTCGACCCGCTGGGCTGGACACCGGACGCCGAGTTCGCCTCGCGGGTGCTGTGGTTCGACGCGTTCATCGGCAACGTCGACCGCAGCTGGCGCAACCCCAACATGCTGGTCTGGCACGGGAACACGTGGCTGATCGACCACGGCGCCAGCCTGTACTTCCACCACGCCTGGGCCAACGCCGGGCGGCTGTTCTCCGGCCCCTACGACGTCGACGACCACGTGCTGACCCCGTGGGCCAAGAAACTGGCCGACGCCGAGGCCGAGCTGCTCCCCGCGGTCACCGAGACGCTGCTGCGCGAGGTCGCCGGGCTGGTCCCGGACCGCTGGCTGGAGGGAGAGCCGGGCTTCGCCGGGCCCGCCGAGCTCCGCGACGCCTACGTCGCGCTGCTGGCCGAGCGGGCCGGGAAGCCGCGCGACTGGCTGCCGGAGCTGTCGGTCGGCGACCGCCGCCCCGGCGGCACCGCGGCCAAGCGCGGCGAGAACCGCCCCGACTGGCTGGGAGGCCCGGCATGAGCGCCGGCCAGAAGACCGCCGTGCGCGGCACCGACCGGAAGATCTTCGAGTACGCGGCGCTGCGGGTGGTGCCCCGGGTGGAGCGGGGCGAGGCGATGAACGTCGGCGTCCTCGTCTACTGCCAGGGGCTGGACTTCCTCGGCTGCCGCTCGTACCTGGACGAGCCGCGGCTGCGGGCCCTGGACGCCTCGCTCGACCTGGACGGCGTCCGGCACGCGCTGCGGGCCGTGGACGCGCTGTGCTGCGGCGGCGAGAAGGCCGGGCAGGCCGCGGACGAGCCGCCGGGCGGCCGGTTCCGCTGGCTGACCGCGCCGCGCAGCACGATCGTCCAGCCGGGCCCGGTGCACGCCGGGCTCACCACCGACCCGCGGGCCGAGCTCGACCGGCTGCTCGACCTGCTGGTCAAGTAGCTACTCCCACTCCCAGCGCATGCCGTGGTAGCCGGCGGCCACGCCGAACTCGATGAAATGGGCGCTGTGGTAGCTGGACAGCCGCAGGTCGGCCAGGTCCTTGAGGGCGGTCTGGGCGTCGGGGCGCCAGGTGCGGTAGCAGCGGGCGGGCAGCGCCGAGGGGTGGAAGCGCACCTCGATCAGGAACTCGTGCTGCGGCGTGCGGAACCCGCGGCCCTCCTCGGACACCGGGGGGCCGGTCTCGTCGAACCCGAAGCCGTATTCAAGGAGGTACGTCTCGCCCCGGCCGAGGACCCGGTCGAACAGGAGTTCGGCCGCGATCAGACCGCTGGCCTCGTCCACCCGGACCCGGCCGAAGCGGCAGCCGCGGGCGGTGCGGGACGACGGCAGCACCCGCTGCGGATGGTGGTAGACCGCGATCCACCGGTCGGCGCCGCGCTGCTGCGCCTGGAACACCGCGCGGCTGCGGACCTCGCGCAGCTCCCGGCGCGGGCCGATCACGTGCTGGTCGTGCAGGCTGAGCCCGGTGAGCTGGCGTTCGCCGCGCTCCCCGATCTCGTCCATGAGGTCCCGCACGCCCGGCTCCGGGCACAGCTCCTCCACCGGAAGCCACGGGCCCGGGGAGCGTTCCGCGGACGGCCTGAGGAGCGTGAGCAGGGAGTGCCGGGGCAGGCCGAGGATGACCTCCAGGGCCCGTACGGCGCGCAGCGAGTCGGCGCGCTCGGGACGGGTCCGGCCGCGCTGCCAGTAGCTGAGGGTGGACAGGCTGACCGCGATGTCCTGGTCCTCCAGCCGGCGCCGCAGCGCCTCCAGGCTGAGCCCGCGGGCCTGGATCGCCGCGTGCAGGGCCACGTTGAAGGGGCCGTACCGCAGCACCTGCAGGAGATCGTCCTCAGTGACGCTCTGCACCGCCATCGCCTCCGGATCACGTCCGGCCGGCCCCCGCCCTCGGCCTTGACAACAGCAGTCGGGACTTTGGGGCTCACTGTAAGGCCCGTGGGCCCCGATTCCCATCGGCAACTTGTCACAACAGTCGCACGGTTCCCGCGGCGGTCACTCCCATTCCCATTCGATGCCGACGATGCCCCGCCGGACGTCGCCCAGCGCGAGATGCGCGCTGCCCGAGGCGCCGATCCACAGCTCGCCCAGGCGCCGGCGCGGGGCCCCGCCGCCCTCCCGGGCGAACCCGTAGCAGCGGGCCGGGAGCATCTCGGCGTGGAACTGCACGACCGCGAGATAGTCGCGGACGGGACGCGGGAACCGGCGCTCGTACTCCGCGGCGGGACGGCTCAGCTCGTACTCGATCACCACGGTGTCGCCGGACGCCAGCACCCGGTCGAAGATCAGCTCGAAGCCGATCAGGCCGCCCTCGGCGCGGACCCGGCCCGGCCTGCAGTACCGCAGGCCCGCCAGGTCGGGCTCGAGACGCGGCCCCGGGCCTGGCGCGAGGTCCTCCACGGGGTGGACGCGGACGACCCGGTCCACGTCGTCGCCGGTCGCCCGCAGCACCTCGCGGACCGCGAGCGCGCGCGGACGGCGGTCGGGGCCGAGGCGGTAGAGATCGTGGACGCTCAGCCGCTCCACCCGGTGGTCGCCGGAGCGGTCCAGCTGCCCGACCACGCGGGCGTAGCGTTCCGGATCCGGCCACAGCTCCCGGTCCGCGCCCGCCTGCCCGCCCGAGGAGGGCTGCTGGACGGCGCCGCCGCGGCCGCCGGCGAGCCCGCCGCGGGCCGGGACGGCACCGGGCACGGGGTCGTCCAGCAGCTCCAGCAGCGACCCGCCCGGTACGCGCAGGATCTCCTCCAGCGTCGCCACCACCGCGCGGGACCGGGGCCGGCTGCGGCCCCGCTGCCAGTAGCTCAGCGAGGCGACGCTGACCGTGAGCCCGCGCTGGGCCAGCCGGTGGCGGATCCGCTCCAGGGTGAGTCCGCTCGCCTGGATGGCCTGCCGCAGCGCACCGGCGAATTCCACGGGCGAATTTTACCGGTACGTGACCTCGGCGGCCGGTCACGGCCATCGTGCTAGAAGAGCACGGACATGAAGGTGTCGATCTCGGTGAAGCCGACCCGGCGGTACGTGGCGCGCGCACGGGTGTTGAAGTCGTTGACGTACAGCGAGACCGTCGGCGCGATGCCCCGCAGGGACTCCTCCACCAGCGTGGCCATGCCGTGCACCGACAATCCCTGGCCGCGCAGGTCGGGCGGCACCCACACCCCCTGCACCTGGCAGGCGTGGGGGGTGACGGCGCCCACTTCCGCCTTGAACATGACCCGGCCGTCCTCGATGCGGGCGAACGCGCGTCCCGCCCGGATGAGCTCGGCGACCCTGGCCCGGTAGAGGACGCCCCCGTCACCGGTGTTCGGGGAGACGCCGACCTCCTCGGTGAACATCGCCACGCAGGCCGGGTAGACGACGTCGAACTCGTCCATCCGCACGCGCCGGACGCGGTGGTCGGCGGTGACGGGCGGCACCGTGGACGTGGCCATCACCGGCTGCGCGGAACGGATCGCCCTGGGCGGCCCCCAGTAGGGGGCGAGCATGTCCCACAGCTCCCCCACCAGGTCGACGGGGCCCACGATGGACGAGCACCTCCGCCCCTGGGCCTGGGCACGTTCCGCGAACGCGCGCAGGGCGTCGGAGGTGGCGGCCACGGGGACCAGGTTGGCTCCCGAGTAGCACAGCGAGTCCAGATGACCGTCCCGCATGTAGCCCCACATCTGGGCGCCCAGGCGGCGAGGGTCGAGGCCCACGGCGTGCACGCGGGAGCTGACGAAGACGTTGGCGACCGGGTCCGCGTCCAGAATGGCCAGGGCCTCGGCTCGGTGTCGGTCGTCCAGTATCCGTACCGGCAACGACCCCAGCATGCGCATGGCCTACCGGCCCCGCTCCCGGACGGGCGACCATGGACAGGTCACTGCTTTCAGCACCACGCCGACAAGCCTATGACGTTCGGCATCCGGACGTGATGGCCGCCTCCCTAACCAAGCCGGTCATGCGGCACGACACCGGCCACTCCGGCCCCTCGCGCGAACCTGCCCGCCTTCTTCGACGGCCCCGCCTTGGGCTGGGGGCCCGCGGGGCACGACAGGTCGGGGCCGCGGCGGTCGGCGGGGAGCCTGCCGTTCCTCAGGTAGGTCATCACAGGGGTGTCGACGCACGCGTCCCCGCCCAGGGCGACCCCGTGGTTCCCTCCTCCTGCCAGCACGATCAGGCGCGAGCCGGGGAAGAGGCGGTGGGTCTCCAGCGCACCGTGGTAGGGCGTGGCCGCGTCCTCGGTGGCGTGGACGAGCAGGATCGGCGACATCCCGGGCTTGCCGTGGACGTGCGGCCGCGGTCCCCCCGGGACCGGCCAGAACGCGCAAGGGGCGTTGTACCAGGCATTACCCCAGGTCTCGAAACGGTATCCCGAGCGATACAGGCGCCAGTGGTCGTCGTGCCAGACGTTCCACTCGCGGGGCCAGGGCGCGTCCCGGCACTGGACGGCGTTGTAGACGGTGTAGTTGTTCTGCTCCAGCCAGTTCGGGGGCTTCCATGCCTTCACCAGCGGCGTGGGGTCCCTCTTGACGACGTAGGCGGACAGCGCTCGGGCGTGCGCCGGCCAACTGTGGTCGGCGTACCCGTCGGCGAGGAAGATGTCGTCCAGCTCCGACGGCCCCACCTTGCCGTTGAGCGGCCTGGCCTCGGCCCTGGCCCGCGCGCGGTAGTAGGAGGCGGCCACGGCCTTGCGGGTCTTGCCCAGGCGGTACCTGGAGTGGTGGCGGGCGATCCAGGAGAAGTAGGTCTGGATGCGCTTCTCGAACGCGATGTTCTGGTCGAGGTTGCTCCGGTACCAGACGGCGCTCGGCCGCACGACGCTGTCCAGGACCATCCGCCGGACCCGGCCAGGGTAGGCCGAGGCGTAGGCGGCCCCGAGGTAGCTGCCGTAGGAGTAGCCGAAGTAGTTGATCTGCTTCTGCCCCAGGGCGGCGCGGATGGCGTCCATGTCGCGGACCCACTCGCGGGTGCCCATGTAGGGGAGCACGCGGCCGTACTTGGACGCGCAGTCGGCCGCGTAGGCCCGGGCCCGGCGGACCCATGCCCGCTCCTCCGCCTCGTTGGCGGGGACCACGTCGGCCTTGGGACGGTCGGGCTTCTGGTACTTGGTGTCGCACACCAGCACGGGCCTGCTGGCGCCCACGCCGCGCGGGTCGTAGCCGATCCAGTCATAGCCCGCCGCCACGTCCTTGGGCAGCCCGGCCTTGAACAGGCGCGCCAGGTCGCGTCCATGGGCGCCGGGCCCGCCCCGGTTGAGCAGCATCACGCCCTGGGAGCGGGCGGCGGTGTGCCTGGCCCGGGTCAGCGCGAGGGTGATCTGCTCACCGCGCGGCCGGGCGTAGTCGAGCGGCACGCGCAGCGAGCCGCACTCCAGCCCTTCGAGCGCCCCCTTCTCCACGGGGTCCTTCTTGGGGCACCGCTTCCAGGCGATCTTCGGGGCGGCGGCTCCGAGGCCCGCGATCTCCGCGGACGGCGGCAGGGCACGCGCGGGCGCGCCCCCGGAGGCGATGGCGGATGCGGCTCCTGAGGCGGTGGCGGGCACGGAAAGGCTCCCGAGGGCGACGGTGGCGGTCGCCATCCCCGCGGCGGCGGTCTTCGACGCGTTCAGCACCCCCGAGTTCTACCGGGGACGCCCCGTCCCGCCACGGATCCGCGAATCGCGCGATTCCGGGCCCAACAACGGCGAAACGGCCCGGCACCGGAGCGAATCCGAGTGCCGGGCCGTTTCGGCAGGCCCGCCGCGGGGGCTACGGCCGCCCGATGGGGACGTC
This sequence comes from Actinomadura rugatobispora, assembly GCF_042656285.1. Taxonomy (GTDB): domain Bacteria; phylum Actinomycetota; class Actinomycetes; order Streptosporangiales; family Streptosporangiaceae; genus Spirillospora; species Spirillospora rugatobispora. Next base: position 42,729 of record NZ_JBHSON010000097.1, read on the forward strand.
CTTGCCCTTGCCGGCCCCCGCCGTCCTGGCGGCGCCGGGGTTCGGATCGTTCAGTGCGGGCAGCGCGTCGCAGACCACGTCGGCGCCCTGGCCGGCCCGGCGCGGCGCCAGCGTCCCGTCGGTCAGGTACGCGGCGACCTTCTCGTCCAGGCAGACGTTGCCGTTGAGGGTGTTGCTGTGGGTCTTGCCGCCCCTCTCGGCCAGCAGCGTCGCCGAGGGGAACAGCTTGCGCATCTGCGGGCCGCCCGGGTACGGGGTGGCCGCGTCCAGCGTCGACTGCACCAGCAGGAACCGCGGCACGGCCTTCTGCCTGTCGCCGATCGCGAACGCCTTGCCGCCCTTGGCGGACCAGTAGTGGATCGGGGCGTTGAACCAGGTGTTGGACCAGCTGTTGAAGCGGATCCCGCTCTTGTACTGGCGGACCGCGTCGTCGTGCCAGGTCCTCCACTTGGACGGCCAGGGGGCGTCCACTGCCTGCACGGCGTTGTAGACGGCGAACCCGTTGTCGCCGCCGCCCTCGCTGACCCACTCCAGCAGCGGCGCCGGGTCCTTCTTGGTCACCCACGCCGACAGGGCCTGCGCGAACGGGACGTAGAAGGCGGTGTTGTACCCGGCGCTGAGCACGATGTCGTCGAGCTCGGACGGGCCGACCTTGCCGCCGATCGGGCTCTGCTTCGCGGCCGCGCGCACCTTGTAGTAGTTCGCCTCCACCGCCTTGCCGGTCGCGCCGAGCTTGTAGAGGGAGTTGTACTTGGCGGTCCAGGCCCACCAGAGCTTCATGTTGCGCTCGAAGGCCTCGTTCTGCCGGAGCTGGCCCTGGTACCAGACGTTGCGGGAGTCGACGTTGCCGTCCCAGACCATCCGCTTGACGTTCTTGGGGAACAGCGTGGCGTAGGTGGCGCCGAGGTAGGTGCCGTAGGAGAAGCCGTAGTAGCTGATCTGCTGGGCGCCCAGGGCCGTGCGGATCGAGTCGAGGTCGCGCGCCGAGCTGGTGGTGCGCAGGTGCGGCAGCAGCCAGCCGTACTTCTGCGCGCACAGGTCGGCGTACTTCTTCGAGCGGGCCAGCCAGCGCTTCTCCTCGCGGACGCTGCGCGGGACGTAGTCCGGCCGCACCGGGTCGGAGTAGGCCGGGTAGCAGCTGATCGCCGGCTTGCTGGACTCCACGCCGCGCGGGTCGAACCCGATGATGTCGTAGCGGGCCGCGACCTCCTTGGGCAGCCAGGAGGCCAGCCCGCCGGACAGGTAGAGGCCGGCGCTGCCGGGACCGCCCGGGTTGCCGATCAGGACGCCCTGGTAGTTGGCCCGGTCGGTGGCCTTGACCCGGGACACCGCGACCGAGATCTTGCGCCCGGTCGGGTTGGCGTGGTCCAGCGGGACCTCGACCTGGCCGCACTCGGCGTTCTTCAGGTACGAGCCGCCGGTCACGTCCGTGGGGCACGCGCCCCAGGAGATCTTGGACGCCGCGGCCGGGTTCGCGGTCGTCTCCGGCCCCACGCCCGCGGAGACCGCGACGGCCGTGCCGCCGATGCCCACCGCCGTGGCCGCCGTGATGAGTACGAGCCTCTTCACCAAACCCCCTCGTTCGCCGGCGGCATGCCACGCCGCGCGCGGGGCGGGGGGTGCCCGGCCGTGGCCGCGCGAGGGGCGGGAGCCGCTCCGCTAGAGCGATTCATGCAATAGCTGGAGATTGTGGCGCTTGTGGGGGTATGGACGGCAGGGGCTGTCGGGAGAGGATGCGCAATCGTGACAACCTTCGCGGAACCCGTGATACGACTCACACGTTGAAGGCCCCCGGTCCACGACCAGGGGCCTCGCTCGGGGGGCTTGCTCGGAGGGCTCGGGGGGCTCGCTACGTCAGCCGACGACCACCGTCGCGCCGGGGCCGGTGACGGCGCCCTCCTCGTCGATCTCGATGCCCATCTCCTCGGCGATCCGCATCGCCTCCTCGATGAGCGTCTCGACGATCTGGGCCTCGGGGACGGTCTTGATGACCTGCCCCTTCACGAAGATCTGGCCCTTGCCGTTGCCGGAGGCGACGCCGAGGTCGGCCTCGCGCGCCTCGCCGGGGCCGTTCACCACG
>NZ_JBHSON010000098.1:0-44111 GCF_042656285.1 Actinomadura rugatobispora
GGCGCGCTCCAGGAAGTAGGGGATCCAGCCGGCCTCGCCCTCCGACAGGGCGATCTTGAGGTTGGGGTAGCGCTGGAACAGCCCGCTGAACAGGAACGACAGCATCGTCCCGGAGGTGCGGGTGGCGCCCCAGGTGAGGTTGGCCATGAACGGCGCGTCCTTGCAGATCTGCGGCAGCTGCGAGGAGGAGCCGACGTGCATGGACACGACCATCTCCAGGTCGTTGGCCGCGGCCATGACCGGCTCCCAGTAGCCGTCCTTGTCGTGGATGGTCGGCAGGCCGAGGGGCTCGGGGTTCTCGGAGAAGGCGAAGGTGGTGGCGCCCTTGTTGGCGCAGCGCTCCATCTCCTTGACCGCCAGCCGCGGGTCCCACAGCGGGATCAGGATCAGCGGGATGTAGCGGCCGGGCGCCGACCCGCACCACTCCTCGATCATCCAGTCGTTGTACGCCTTCAGGCACACCAGGCCGAAGTCGCGGTCGCTGGCCTCCATGAACAGCTGCCCGCAGAACCGGGTCACCGTCGGGAAGCACAGCGAGGCGAGGATGCCCGCGCGGTCCATGTCCTTGATCCGGGCCAGCGGGTCGTAACAGCCGGGGGCCATCTCGCTGTAGGGGAGCGGCTCGGGGCTGAACTCCTCCTTGGACTTGCCGACCACGGCGCTCAGGCCGGAGCTGGGGTACTTCTTGCCGTCATAGACCCAGAAGTCCATGCCGTTGTCGTCGTACCCGATGTGCGGGGCGCGGTCGCGGTCCTTGGCCGGGACGCGGTCGGTCCACACGTTCGGGGGCTCCAGGACGTGGTCGTCGACCGAGATCAGCCAGTCCAGGTTGAGGTTGGAGGTCATGGGTCCCTTCCTTCCTTGCTACGGGCTCCTTGCGGGGGTGGGCTCAGCGGAGCTCGCCGACCACCATGTGCTTCACTTCCTGGTAGGCGCGGATGCCGTCGGTTCCGCGCTCGCGGCCGAGGCCGCTCTGCTTGTAGCCGCCGCCGGGGGCGTAGGCGCTGAACAGCGCCGTGTTGACGTTGACCGCGCCGGTGCGCAGGCGCCGGGCGATCGCCGTGGCCTGCGCGGTGTCGGCGCCGTAGACCTGGCCCGACAGGCCGTACTCGCTGTCGTTGGCGATCCGGACGGCGTCGTCGAGGTCGCGGTAGCCGATGATCGAGATGACCGGGCCGAAGATCTCCTCCTGCGCCGCCGGGTTGGAGTTGTCGGGCAGGTCCAGGACGGTCGGCTCGAAGTAGTAGCCGCGGTCCAGACCCGCCGGGCGGCCGCCCCCGCGGGCCACCCTGCCGCCGTTCTCCACGGCCAGGGCCACGAAGCGCTCGCAGCGCTCCCGCTGCGCGGCGCTGACGACCGGCCCCATCGTGGTCTTCGGGTCCGTGGGCGCGCCGACGACGAGGGCGGAGTAGGCCTTGGAGACCGTCTCGATCACCTCGTCCTTGCGGTCCTGCGGCACCACCATGCGGGTGGCGGCCACGCACGCCTGGCCCGCGGTGGTGGCGACGACGGCGAGCGCGCCGGCCGCGACCTTCTCGACGGCGTCGGGCAGGTAGATCTGCGCCGACTTGCCGCCCAGCTCCAGCGCCACCCGCTTGATCGTGGGCGCCGCCTGCGCGAGGATCGCCCGGCCCACGACGGTGGACCCGGTGAAGGAGACCATGTCCACGGCCGGGTGGGTGGTCAGCAGCTCGGCACCGGCCGAGCCGCCCTCCACCACCACGCTGAGCACGCCCGGCGGCAGCCCGGCCGCGTCCGCCGCGGCGCCGAACACCAGCGAGGACAGCGGCGTCAGCGGGCTGGGCCGCAGGATCACCGAGTTGCCCGCCATCAGCGCCGGGATCAGCTTCTGGATGGCCATGATGATCGCCCCGTTGTACGGGGTGATCGCCGCCACCACGCCGACCGGCTCGTGCCGCCGCAGGCTGAGCGCCACCCGGCCGCGGAGCAGCTCGTCGGTGGGGACGGGGTTGGTCTCCTCGTGCGTCATCGACAGGTAGAGGTCGATCGTCCCCCGGGCGATCGCCAGCCCCGCCTGGAACTGCGCGCGCTCGGCGAAGGACGTGGGCTGCCCGGCCTCGGCGATCATCGTCGCGACGAGCGCGTCGCGCGACGCCGCGAAGTGGTCGAGGAAGGCGTACAGTACGCGGGCCCGCTCGGCGGGCGCGAGGTCCGCCCACACCCCGCTGTCGAAGCTGCTCCGGGCCTCGACGATGGCCCGCTCGACCTCGGGCAGCGGGGTCGAGGGGAGCTCGGTCACGGTCGACTCGTCGGCCGGGTTCTCCACGGCGAAGGGCTGGTCGCCCTCCACCCATTTACCGGCCACATACGAGCGCCGTTCCGAGAGGATGCCTTCCATGGGCGCGTTCCCTTTCTCGCCGCCGGGCGGCGTAACTGCCGGTCGCGTGTGAGCGGCCGGGGTCACCCGGGCTCGTTGGTGTAGACGACGGCGCCCCCGTAGTGGGGCGAGGAGTGGCAGGCCAGCCCGACCGTCACGTTCCGCCGCTGGCGCTCGCCGGCCCGTCCCGACAGCTGCAGGTAGCACTCCAGCATCTGCGGGATGCCGTGCATGCGGCCGTTGCCGATCGCGCCGCCGCCCGACAGCGCGGGCAGCGCGGCGGGGTCGTCGCTGTCGATGCCGCCGTCGGTGATGAAGCGGTGCGCCTCCCCGACCGGGCACAGGCCCAGGACCTCCAGCCAGAACCAGATGAAGGGCGAGAACCCGTCGTAGACCTGGGGCAGGTCCACGTCGGAGGGGCGCAGGCCGCTGCTCTCCCACAGGCGGCGGGCCGTCTCGGCGCCGCCGGTCATGATGTCGTCCAGCGGCCAGTGCAGCGGGAGCCTGCGCCTGGGCGGCGGGCTGGAGGCGTAACCGGCGACGTGGACGGGCTTGTGCGGCAGGTCGCGGGCGCGCTCGGCCGAGGTCAGGACGAACGCGGCGACGCCGTCGACCGGGATGTCGGCGTCGAACCGGCACACCGGGTCGTTGATCATCGGCGCCGCCATGTAGTCGTCCACCGTCAGCGGCCGCTCGTACCAGTACGACCACGGGATCCGGGCGCCGTTCTTGCGGGCCTCCACGACCGTGGCCGCCATCGCCTCACGCTTGGCGCCGTAGCGCTGGAGGTACTCGTTGTAGGGCAGCCCGATCATCGCCAGCGGCCCGAAGAACCCGGCCGGGGCCGTGTACTGCTGCGGGCCCGTGGCCTCGCGCATCGGGTTGGCGTGGTACTTGCCCGCCGGATTGTGCAGCGCCCGGTGCAGCACGACGTAGTCGGCGGCGCCGCTGGCGATCGCGTTCACCGCGATCGAGACCGAACCGGAGATCTGCCCGATCCCCTGGAAGCCCGCGACGTAGCGGGCGTCGGCGCCCAGGCTCTCGGCCAGCCAGTTGGCCGACACGATGCTCACCCCGTCCTCGACGGCGTGGGCGCCGGAGGTCGGGAACAGCGACGCCGTGACGAAGCCGTCCACCTGGGGCACCTGCAACCCGGCGTCGGCGATCGCGTCGCGCGCTGTCTCGGTGGCGATCGCGCCCAGCGGGCGCTTGGCGTGCCGCTGGACGGCGCTGTGCGCGTAACCGACGATCGCGACCTGGTTGGAGGACTTGAACCGTGCGCTCACGCGCTCTCCTCTCCGAGCACGAACGCGGGAACGGAGACGCCCTCGGCCACGTCCTCGAACGCCACCTTCACGGGGGCGCCGATCCGCAGGGGCGCGTCCGGGCCGTCCAGGAGGCGGCCGATCAGGCGCAGCTCCTCCTGCTCGGCCAGCTCCACGTCCACCAGCACGAACGGCACCTCCTCGGCGAACCCCGGCAGGAACGACTGCCGCATCACCGTCCAGGACCGCACGCTGCCCCGCCCGCTCACCCGCTCGAACGTGAACATCGGCTCGGAGGTGTGGCAGTTCGGGCACGCCTGACCGGGCGGAACCACGTACGACTCGCAGCGGGAACAGCGCGCCACGACCAGGGTGTGCGCGGCCGCCGCCTCCCAGTAGGGGGCGGAGAGCTCGTCCGGCGCCGGGACGGGGCGCTGGGCCGCGGTCACGGGATCGCCCCCGCGTCCTTGAGTTCGGCGATCTGCTCCCAGGAGTAGCCGAGTTCGAGCATGACCGTCTCGGTGTGCTCGCCGTGCTCAGGCGCCCGGCCCAGCGCGGCGGGCCGCTCGTCGAACTGCACCGGGACGTTCGGCAGCGAGTACTTGCGGCCGTCCTCGGTCTCCACCTCGCCGATGTAGTCGTTGGCCAGCACCTGCGGGTCGGTGAGCAGCTCCTCGACCGCCTGGACGGGCGCCCACGGGGCGTCGATCCCGGTCAGCAGCTCCTTCCACTCCTCGAACGTCCGCTTGGCGAACTCGGCCTCCAGCTCGGCGACGCACGCTTCGAGGTTCTCCGCGCGCGCCTTCAGGTCGGCGAAGCGGGGGTCCTCGATCAGCTCCTCGCGTCCGACGAGCCGGCAGAAGTCCGCCCAGTAGCGGTCCGCCTGGAGGAAGACGAGCTGGATGTGGCGGCCGTCCTTGGTCCCGTAGGCGCCCACGAGCGGGTTGACCGCGCCGCCGCGGCCGGCGGTGGCGCGGGGCTTCCCGCCCGCGAGCGCTGCGAGCACGTCCGACGACAGCGTCCACATCGCCGTGGCCAGCAGCGACACGTCCACCACCGAGCCCTCGCCGCTGCGCTCGCGCTTCAGCAGCGCGGTCGCGATGCCGAACGCCAGCGCCATGCCGCCGTTGCGGTCGCCGAGCGCGCCGCGCTGGTTGATGGGGTGGTCCCGGTCCGGCGGGGTCAGCACGTGGGCCATGCCGCCCTGTGCCCAGAAGGCCGAGGAGTCGTAGCCGGGCCGGTCGGCCCCCTCGCCCCGGACGCCGAAGCCGTGGCCGCGCGCGTACACCAGCTTGGGGAAGCGGCGGGTGAGCTCGGCGGAGTCGAGGCCGTACCGGCGCAGGACGGCGGGGCGGAAGTTGGTGAGGAAGACGTCGGCGGTCTCCAGGAGCTTGTCGAGCAGCTTCCGGCCCTCGTCGGTGCGCAGGTCCAGCGCGACCGAGCGCTTGCCGCGGTTCGCGAGGGCGACCGACAGGTTGATGCCGTCGCTGTCGGTCCCGATGCCCTGCGTGGCCAGACCCCGGTACGGGTCGCCGGCCGGGTTCTCCACCCTGATGACGTCCGCGCCCCAGTCGGCGAGCAGCGCGCCGGCCACCGGAACGAACACCCACTGTGCGAGTTCGACGACACGTATGCCGTCGAACGCATCGTTGCCCACCCGGGAACCTCCTGTGCGCCGCCCTCGGTCAGCTGAACGACACCAATGTAGAATGAGGCTCTACCTTTTGGGAAGTTGTGTTTCGAAATATGTAGAGGGCGCAACTCACCAGGGCGGATGCGTGCGGAGGGGTGTCAGGAGGCGCTCCGGCGGGCGGGCGCGCCGGAACCGGGGCCGAGGAGCGACAGCTGCCGGGCCCGCCTGACCGCCGCCCCCCGCCGCGTCACCGCCAGCTTGCGGTAGATGTTCCGCAGGTGGGTCTTGACGGTGTTGACCGACAGGCACAGCCGGTCGGCGATCTCCTCGGTCGTCATCATCTGGGCGAGGAGCCGCAGGACGTCCAGCTCGCGGCCGCTGAGCCGTTCCACCGGAAGCGGCTCGGCGCCCGGCTCAGGCCCTGGCCCCGGCTCCGGGGGAGGCGTCCCGCCGTTCCGCGGCGCCAGGCCCAGCGGCTCCAGCAGCCGCCTGTGCTGCCGCGCGAGGTCCGGATCGCGGTTCAGCACGGGCAGCAGCCAGCCGCGCGCCATCGCGAACGGCCTCCCGATCCCCTCGCGGCCCGCCAGCCGCAGGGCCCGGTCCAGGCAGCGCCGGCCCCGCGAAGGATCGCCGAGCCCGAAGGACAGCCCGGCGTCGAGCAGCCACGCCTCCACCCGCGCGTCCGCGGGCGCCTCGAACGGCCCCCGCAGGGACCGCCTGAGCAGCCGGGCCGCCGCGTCCGGCGCGCCGTCGCCGAGGTCGGCGCGGGCCAGCGCCACCGCCGCGTCGAGCTGCCCCCGCCCGCCGGCGCGCTCCGCCGCCGCCCGCGCCGGGCCGCTCTCGCCGCGCAGGGCGTGCGCCTCCGCCGACACCAGCGCCAGGCGGCGCGCCAGCCAGGCCGGACGCGGGACGATCATCTCGGCGGGCCGCAGATCGTCCAGGGCCCGCTCCGGCCGCCCCCGTCCCAGTTCCGTGCGGGCGGCCAGCAGGGCGTGCACGACCGCCGGCAGCGGATCGGGCGGGGCCGGGAACGCCAGCGCGGCGCGGGCGAGCTCGGCCCGCGCCGCGTCCAGGCGCCACTGCTCCAGATCGACCCAGGCCCGGGCGAGGTGCAGCGTCACGGCGCCACGGCTGCCCGGGGACGCCGGCGTCCCGGACCGCCGCCCCGCCCGCGCCACCAGGCCCGCGGCCCGCCCGACGTCGCCGAGCAGCGCCCGGGTGAGCGCCAGGTCGCCCAGGCACTCCAGGCTCTGGGCGGAGCCGCCCGCTCGTTCGGCGGCGGCCAGCGCCTCGCCGAACAGCCGCGCCGCCTCGCGCAACTCCCCGCGCCACAGGTGGGAGCGCCCGCCGCACGCGTGCGCCAGCGCCAGCAGGTCCGGGGACGCGTCGAGAGCCGGCTCGGGCACTTCACGGCACAGCGCCGCCACCCTGGCGAAGGTCCCGGCGGCCCCGGCGAACGCGGGGAGGCCGGGCCGGCACAGCTCGACGGCCGCCAGGCACAGCCGGGCCGCCGGATCGGCACCGTCCGATGACGGCCCGAGCCCCGCGCGGGCGTGCTCCAGCGCGGCGGCGCACGCGGGATCGTCCCCGCGCGCCGCGGCGGCGGCCGCCGCCACGATGGCGGGCTCCGGGCCGGCGCAGCCGAGCACGGCCTCACGCGGCATGGCGTCGAAGGCCCGGTCCAGGTGCTCGCGCGGCGCCAGGCCCAGGACGCCGCCGATCGCGAGCCGGTCGACGACCAGGCGCGCCGCGTACCGCCAGTCCCCGGCGCGGGCGGCCTGCCCGACGGCCTCGCCCAGCAGGCCCGCCCGCTCGAACCAGGCCGCCGCCCGCCGGTGCAGGACGGGGGCCAGGCCGGGCGATTCGCGCTCCAGGACGGTCCGCAGCGCCTCCCCGAACATCGGGGGATAGCGGTACCAGCCGTGCCCCAGCGGCACCGCGAACGCGTTGCGCCGGACCAGGTCCGGGAAGGCCCGTCCCGCCTCACCGGCCAGTCCGCCGGCCAGCCCGGCGTCGATCCGGTCGGCGACGCTCGTCGCCAGCAGCAGCTCCCGCGTGCCGGGCGGCTGCGCGTCCACGACCTCCTCCCGCAGGTAGCCCACGACGCCGTCGTCGTCGCCGGAGAAGCGCGCCGCGACCGCGTCCGGGTCGGGACGGCCCGCCATCGCCATCGCCGCGAGCCTGATCCCGGCGGGCCAGCCGCCGGTCCGCTCCTGGAGCGTCCGCAGCGCCGCCGGGGCGAGCCGCACGCCGTGCCGGGCGAGCACCGCGGCGCTCTCGTGATCGGCGAACGCCAGGTCGCCGGCCCGGATCTCGGTCAGCTCGCCGGCCAGCCGGTGGCGGTGCAGCGGCAGGGACGGTTCGCCGCGGGCCAGGACGACCGCGCGCAGGACCGGCCGCGCGTGCCGCAGCAGGCAGGTCACGACCTGGGCGGGCGCCGATCCGGGCCGCGCCGGGAAATCGTCCAGTACGACGATGACGGGCGCGGCCAGCTCGGACAGCGCTTCGCCGAGCTCCCACGAGAGGGCTTCGTCGTCGCCCCCGTCACGGCGCCCGGACGGGGCGACGGGCAGGTCGATCCCGGCCCGGCGCAGGCTCGTGATCAGCGCGCGGCAGAACCGCCCGACGGTCGCCGTCGTGTCGTCGCAGGTGATCCAGCACAGGGCCGCGGGCCGCCACGTCCCCGTCGCGGCCCAGGACGAGACCGCGACCGTCTTGCCCGCGCCCGGCGGCCCGGTCACCAGCGTGAGCGGGCCCTGGACGCCCCTCCTCAGCCGCTCCTCCAGCCGGGGCCGGCGAACGACCCAGCCGGGGAACGCCCTCGTGATCTGCGACTGGACGGCCATGCGCCTCACCTGTGACGGCGGTTCCATCGCTGCGACCCGGCCGTGCATCCGGCCGGCTCACTTCAAGGAGAGCCCCTGGACAAGTCGGAGATCAAGGGACTTTCCGCCCTCATTGCACCGGCGTGGAACCCCGCTGGCCTGGGCCGGGCCCCGCATCACCCGTGCGAGGTGATGCGGGCCGGCCGCGCGGGCGGGTGGGATGTCCCCTGTGCCGGATACCAGCGACAACCATGCCGGGGAGCGCCGGGCCGCGCGGGCCTCCCTGGCCCTCGGGGCCGCCGCGACGCTGCCCGTGATCCTCGCCGCCGGGCTGCGGAGCGTCGCCCTGCTGGTCACGGGCCTGGCGGGGCTGGCGGTGGCGACCGCGGCGGTCTGGTGGTTCCTCACGAGCCGCGGCGCGCCCCGGCTGCTGGCCGGGGTCCTGGTGGTGGCCGCGCCGGTCGCCGTCGTGGTCCATTACGCCGTAGTCGGGGTGCTGTGGGCGGTGCTGCTGTCCCTCGTCCTCTGGGCCCTGGCGGTGGGCGCCGGGCGAGCCGCGCTGAGCGGGGGCGGCGGTGCGCGCGGCACCGCCGAGCGCCCCGCCCGGCGCCCCCGGCACCCCTTCCTGATCATGAATCCGCGTTCGGGCGGCGGGAAGGTGGAGCGGTTCCACCTGGCCGACCGGGCCAGGGAGCTCGGCGCCGACGTCGTGGTGCTCGACCCCGACTGGCCGCAGGACCTCGCCGCGCTGGCCCGGCACGCCGTGCTCGACGGCGCCGACCTGCTCGGGGTGGCCGGAGGCGACGGGACGCAGGCCCTGGTCGCCGGGGTCGCCGCCCGCCACGACGTCCCGTTCATGGTCATCTCGGCCGGGACCCGCAACCACTTCGCCCTGGACCTCGGCCTGGACCGGAGCGACCCGTCCACCTGCCTGGACGCCCTCACCGACGGCGTCGAACTGCGCGTCGACATCGGCCGCGTCGGGGACCGCGTCTTCGTCAACACCGCCTCGTTCGGCGCCTACGCGGCCGTCGTGCAGAGCCCCGAGTACCGCGAGGACAAGGCCGCGACCACCCTGCGGATGCTCCCCGACCTCCTGACCGGCCACCGCGGCCCCCGGCTGACCGTCCGCGCCGCGGGCACGGTCATCGACGGGCCGCAGGCCGTCCTGGTGAGCAACAACCCCTACCAGGGCGGCGATCCCGCCGGTCTGGGACGCCGCGAGCGGCTGGACTCCGGGGTCCTCGGCGTCCTGGGCGTCACCGTCGACAACGCCGTCCAGGCCGCCGGCATGCTGCGCGGCCGGCACGGCTCCGGCCTCACCGCGCTGACCGCCGGCGAGGCCGTCATCGACGCCGACATCGCCGAGATCCCGGTCGGCGTCGACGGCGAGGCGCTCACCCTGCCGGCACCGGTGCGATGCCGGATCGAGCCGGGCGCCCTGCGGGTGCGCGTGCCGCGCCACCGCCGCCGCGGCCCCAGGCCCAGGCCGCGCCTGGACTGGCCGCGCCTGTGCAGGCTGGCGTTCACCCGGAACGGCGGGGTCAGGTGAGGATCTTGGTCTTGGCGCGTGCGTACTCGTCGTCGCTGAGGGCGCCGCGCTGCTTGAGGTCGGCCAGCTTTGCCAGCTCGTCGGCGTGGGTAGCACTGGCCTGCTCCGGCGCGTGCTCCGGCGTCCCGGCGGCCTCCTGGACGTAGGCCCGGAACCGGGCGTCGCGCTTCTCGATCTCGCGCTGGTCGCGTTCGCCCATGCCCTTGCCCCGCGCGACCAGGTAGATCAGGGCACCGAGGAAGGGCAGCACGATGACCAGGACCGTCCAGCCCGCCTTGGCCCAGCCGCTCAGCCGGTCGTCGCGGAAGACGTCGGTGAGGATCCTGAAGAGCACCATGAGGAAGACGACCCACAGGAAGAACCACAGCATCGTCCAGAAGAGGTTCAGCAGCGGGTAGCCGGTCGCGGCGACGGGTTGTGCGAGTTCGTTCATGGCCATCCTCCAGTGGCGTGGACCATGAGACCGACCGTCGTGCGCGGCGCCGTCGCGGGCATCACCCGCCACAGGTGATTTCCCTCAGTCACGGCGGCCAGGCCGTGTTCGTTCAGGACACCAGGGTCTGCTCGGGCAGCTCGGTCAGCTTCACGGTGCACAGGCCGCCGCGCTCGGCCTTCACGTCGGTCACCTTGAGCTGGGTGCCGGGCGGCAGGATGAACTCCTCCTCGCCGGTGAACGCGGAGAAGGACCGGATGCCCACGGCGCGGACGGGCGTCACCTCGAAGAGCGTCCGCTTGCCGCGGTGGCCCAGGAACGCCCGGGCCACGCCGATCTCCGACGTGCACGAGGACACGCCCCACCAGGTCACGGTCCGGCCGAGCGGATACTGCGCCCGCAGGTCCAGCGACACCCCGCGCCACAACGGCTCCTTGCGGGCCGGCAGTCGCGACACGGCCGAGAAGAGGAGCCGCAGGTAGGGCAGGTACGGGACGGCCCGGGCGCGGTCCGGGTCGCGCAGCGTCGCGTTGATCTGCCGGTAGAACGCCGATTCGCAGGTGTAGAGGTAGAGGGCCGCGATCTCGTCGGCGGACAGGCGGCCGTCCACGGCGTCCGCCTGCCTCTTGCCGAACCCGTGCGACCGCGTCACGTGCCCGTCGAGACCCCGCAGCAGCCCGGCCACCGGGGCGACGGCCTCGCGGAAGTCCATGAGCGGGGTGTCGAACACGCCCGCGATGGCGGGAAGGACCAGCCCCTCGTCTTTGACGCTGGCGAGCCGTTCGAGGTAGAGCTGGTGCAGCTCCATCGTGGACGCGATGAACGCCCCCATGCGGTCGGCCGTGCCCGCGTCCGACCCGCCGCCCTGCGCGGCGGCCTCGTTCCACCCCGTGCTCGGCAGCCAGTCGACCTCGTCGGCGCCGACCGACGCGAGCGCCGCGTTCACCAGGCGGAAATGGTCGCCCTCGCAGAAGATATCGCCCTGCGCCGCGGGATTGGGATGGTCGATATGACGCACCTCGACCCCGGGGTATTTCTTCTGGAGTTCGAGGACGACCTTCTTCAGATTGCGCGCGTGCGCCCCCCACCACGCGAAGACCACGCCGCGGTCCTGCTCGTCGGCGTCCTGCTTGGCCTTCAGGATCTCCTCGACGAGCCGTTCGACGACCGGCCGCCAGAACGCGGTGTGCCGGTCGGTGGCCATCGCCCCGTCGGTGCTGGCGGTGAGCGCCGCGTTCAAAAGCAGCACGCCCTGCGTGAGCATCGCCTGGAACCATTCCGGCGGCTGCACGGTGTCCTGCTGCTTCAGCAGTTTGCGAATATCGGCGATCGGCGTCTTCTTCGGGATGCCGTACTTCCACATCGCCGCGGCCTTGATGATGCAGCGGATGCTGACGACCCTGCCGAACTGGCTGTCCTTCCAGTCGTGGAAGGTGTTGTCGAACATGGCGATGCCGGTGGCGCTCTCCGGCCGCGGGTAGGGGTTCTGGCCGAAGACGACGACCTTCCACTTGTGCGGCGGATTGGGCTTGAGCGCCTGGAAGGTCAGCTCCCGGACCGGGACCACCGCCGGGCCGCGGCCCGGCCCGATGAACGTGGCCGCGGCCGGCTGCGCCTCGATGACGGGCTTCAGCAGCGGCAGCCACGGCTCGCCGCCGCCCTTGAACAGTTCGGTGAGGGCGAGCGGGTCGTTCGGGTCGTTCGGGCCGGGGGAATCGGCGTCGCTCATCGTGGCTCCAGAATTGCGAAACGTGCCCGTGGCGGCACGGTCGACCGGGGGCGGTGAATGGTCCGCGCGAAGGCCCTGGAAGCGATGGAGAAGAACCGGGGTGGAGCGATGGGATTTCCCGGCTTTCAAGGCCCGGCCGGCGGAAGCACACGGCAGAGTAACACCCGGTCATGACACTCGCAATCACGAAGATCGGCCGTGCTTCTCCGGCGGCCGGCCGTTTTGTCAGAGGCTCGCGGTAGGTTCGTGGCAGCCGGAAAAAGCCCCCTCGCGAACCGGAGTGATCCATGACCGTCAATCGCATGCCGCCGCCGCTCAAGGTGGTACTGACCGACATCAACGCTAAAGTCGTCGAGGCGTGGCAGGCGGCGTTCGCCGACACCCCCGGGATCGAGATTCAACGGGGGTCGATTCTCGACCGGCGCGTCGACGCCTGGGTCAGCCCGACCAACGCCCGCGGGCGGATGGACGGCGGCGTCGACGCGATCATCAAGCGCCATCTCGGCGCGGGCATCCAGTTGCGCGTCCAGCGCGCCATCCGCGACGAGTTCGGGGGAAGGCTCCCGGTCGGGAGCGCGGTGTGCGTGCCGTCGGGGGCGACGAACCCGGGGTTCCTGATCTCGACGCCGACGATGGAGCAGTCGTCGCAGGACGTGAGCGAGACGCTGAACGTCGCCCTGGCGTGCGCCGCCGCGTTCCAGGCGATCCACCTGCAGAACGAGCGGGCGCCGGGCAGCGTCGGCTCGGTGGCGCTGGTCGGCATGGGCGCGGCGACGGGCCGGGTGTCGCCGCGGGTGTGCGCCAACCTGATGTGGACCGGCTACACCCTGTTCAACGACTTCTCCTTCCGCGACTACGACGACCTGCGCGACACGGTCGTCGCGCAACTCGACGACATCGAGAACGTCCCCGAGACCGAGCGGGTGCGGATCAGGCCGCCCGAGCGCCCCCGCCGCTGATCCGTCCCCGGCGGCGTTCCGCGCGCCTCTCTGGCGCTATACCGACATCAGTGTCGAGTCGACGTTGTGAGCAAGGGGAGGAAGGTGGGGAGTTCAGCGTCTCTGGGGGCTTGACGTCTGGCTGGGGCGTGCTCATAGTGGGTGGCCAAATAACCGACATCAGTGTCGGTTGTGACGCCCCCTGCGGAGGAGTTCGCCGTGGACGGCCCGACTCCAGACGACCCCTGCCCCGCCCACCGGCACCGGCGCGCATGACCACGCAATCCCCACCCAGACCCGACCGGCGGGCAGGCAGGAAGGCCCGGCGGCGCGACGAACTGGCGCGGAGTCTCGTCGAGCGTGCCCGCCTGCCCGAGGCCGCCCCCTCGATCGCGGTCGCGGCGGCCCATGCCGCGCGCTCCCAGATCCTCGCCTACGAATGGGGCCCGCCTCCCAGCGAGCCCCGGGCCGCGCGCGAGCCGTACCGGCCCGATCTGCTGACGCAGGCGATCCAGGAGGCGCTGTGCGGCTTCCCGGCGGCGCTCGAACAGGACGACGCCGTCCCGGCCCCCGTCCTGGACGTCTTCTGGCTGCTCGGCGAGGCGGAGGCCCGCGCCGGGCGCGACCTCGCCGACCTCCAGGAGGCCC
Organism: Actinomadura rugatobispora; assembly: GCF_042656285.1. Classification (GTDB taxonomy): domain Bacteria; phylum Actinomycetota; class Actinomycetes; order Streptosporangiales; family Streptosporangiaceae; genus Spirillospora; species Spirillospora rugatobispora. The sequence continues at coordinate 13,362 of NZ_JBHSON010000098.1, forward strand.
TGTCCATCGCCGGCGGGGTCGCGACGCAGCGGCTCACCGAAGGCGCCCTCGGGCACGGTTTCACCACCACTCCCGACGAGGCCGGGCGCCTGGTCCGCAGCGGCCTGACCTACATCAACCGGCTGCGGCACGCCGCCGCCGCGGGGTACGCGGCGGTCCTCGCCAGCGGCGAGCCGGCCGCCGGGGCCGACCGCGCCCGCCGGCGGCTCCTCGAAGCGCTCCTGCGCCCGGGTTGCCGGCCCGACGAGCTGGAGAAGGCCGCCGCGGACGCCGGCTGGACGCTGCCCCGCACGCTCGCCGTGGTGGCCGTCGACAGCAGGCGCGTCCCCACGCGGGTGCCGCGCTTCCTGCCGCCGGACGTGCTGCCCGCGCTGCACCTGGACGGCCCGTGCCTGATCGTCCCGGACCCCGCCGGGCCCGGCCGCCGGGACGTCCTGCGCAGGATCCTGGGCGACCACCCCGCCGTCGTCGGGCCCACGGTGGAGCCCGGCCGGGCGGCGCTGTCGCTGCGGCTCGCGCGGCGCGGCCTGGACCGGCTGCCGGCCGAGGTCATCGCCGCCCGCACGCCGGTGCACGTGGCCGAGCACATCCCCACGCTGCTCCTGCTGCACAGCCCGGACCTCACCCGGTACGTGATCGATCGGCGGCTGGCCCCCTTCGAGCGCTTCCGCCCGTCCCAGCGCGACCGCCTCGCCGAGACGCTGCTGGCCTACATCGAATGCGGCTTCAACGCGGTCAGCACCGCGGAGCGCCTGCGGGTCCACCCGCAGACGGTCCGGAGCCGCATCCGGCACCTCAACCACCATCTCGGCCCCGACATCTACGACCCCGAGCACGCCCTGGACTACCTCATGGCCCTGCACGCCTGGCGGCTGCGGTCCGTCCCCTGACCCGGCCGGGCCGGCCCTTGGGGAAGGAGGGATCAGTGTCCGAGGGTGCGGCGGAGTTCGCCGGTGTCCACGCCGACGGCGGCCAGGAGGGCGTCGCACGGGTCGTCGGGGTCCGCCAGCAGGACGGTCAGCAGGTGGGTGGTCCCGGCGGAGCCGTCCTCGCGTTCCTTGAAGTGCAGGCGTGCGCGGGTCATCGCCTGCCGGGCGGCAGGGTGGTCGGTCGGGTCGGGCGAGTCCGGACGGTCCTCGTCCACCGGGATCAGGTCGGCGGCCGCCTTGACCGCGGCGGGCAGCGTGACGCCCCGGCCGCGCAGCAGCTCGGCGCCGGTGCTGTGCTCGGCCAGGCCGGCGCGGAGCCGCTGGCCGGCGGCGGTGAGCTGGTCGTCCACGGCGAGCATGGCCAGCAGCAGATGCACGGTCGTCACGTGCGAATGCCCGAGCCGGACGGCCTGGCACCTGGCCTCCAGGCGCACCGTGGGCAGGACGGGCGACCCGAATCCGCCGCTGGAGAGGGTTCTGGCGAGGCCGCCCCAGAGCCGGCCCCGCTGGGTGAGCATGCCCATGTTGCGCAGTCCGTCGAGGCTGAGCGTGTGCGGTGTGCCGTCCTGGCGGGCGCTCGGGTGGACGGCGAGCCGGGCGATGAGGTCGTCCCGATCCATGCGCCGTTCGAGGAGCGCCTCGCCCGCCCGGTTGCCCGGATCGTGCATCAGTCCCATGAGCATGTGGGTCTCGTTCGCCCGGGAGGCGCCGAGTTCGCGGGCGCGCAGGAAGGCGTGGGCGAGCGCGGCGGCGAGCGCTCCGGTGGGCAGCGGGCGCCCGTTCTCCGGCGCCGCCCGCTCGCCTCGCCGCTCCTGCCGCTGCGACGCCAGCCACTCCGCCTCGCGCAGCAGCGTCGCGACATCGGGGGTGTCGCCGGCCGTCGCCGCCGCGTCGCCGGCGCCGTCCGCGCTCACCCAGTCCTCGTCCTCCTTGGCCGCGATGACCCCCATCAGCGTTCCGCAGACGCGAGTCGTGGGCGCGAGGAGCTCCTTCGCCGCGGATTCGCCTTTCAGCAGGGCGAAGAGCAGGTGCTCGGTGCCCACCGCGGAGTGGCCGAGCCGGACGGCCCGCCTGAACGCCTCGACCAGCGGTTCCATCACCTCGCGGGAGGCGTCGGTGCCGGCGGTGTGCGGTTCCAGCCGCATGCGGATCCCTTCGTGAGCCGATCTCTCGCTCCGCAGCCTAGGAGCGCGACAGGGGCCGGGGCGTGTGCCGATCGTCCCGACGGCGTGGCCGATTGGCCATGATGTGCGGGTAGATCGGACTGAAGGTGAGGTGTCCGCAGATTTCTCCGCTGCTCGAAGGGGCTCGTCCGCTCGGAAGGACGCGTTCGGCCGCGGCGGCCGTCGCCCGCGAGGCGGCGGAGGCGCGGGCCGCCGCGCGCTCCGCGCCCCGGCACGTGGTCGCGGGCGAGGTGGCGGCGTTCGTGGTGGCTTTCGCCGTCGGGTTCTTCCCGCTCGCGATGGAGCGGCCGTCGCCGGGCCTGGTCGCCGCCACCGCCGCGAGCGCGTGCTGGGCGGCGCTGCTGGTGCCCGCCCGCAGGCGCTGGCCGGTCGCGACGCTGCTCGCCACCGCGCCGGTGTTCGCGGGCGAGAACATCGGTGCGCTGGCGGTCCTGCCCGTCGTCACCTACGCGGCGGCACGGCGCGTCAGACCCGCCCGGCGCCTGTGGACGACGGTGCTGGTGACCGCGGGCATCGACACGCTCCTGCTGCTCGCGGTCGCGGTCGCGGTCGGGACCGGTGGGCCGCACGGACTCGCCGAGACGCTCGCCGGTCACGCCATGAGCGCCGCGCTGCTGCTCCTGTTCCCGGCGCTCGCCGGGGGTCTGCTGGGGCAGCGCCGTCCCCTGGTCCGGGTGCTGCGGGAACGCAACGACTACCTGGAACGGGCGCAGGTGCTCAACGCGGAGAAGGCGCGCATGAAGGAACGCGCGCGCATCGCCGCCGAGATGCACGACATGCTCGGGCACCGGCTCAGCCTCATATCGATGCACGCCGGGGCACTGGAACTCACCGCGGCCAAGGACGCCCCACGGGTGAGCGGTCAGGCCGAGCTCCTGCGCACCACGGCGGCGACGGCGATGAGCGAGCTGCGCGAGATCCTGGAGGTCCTGCGCGATCCCGAGGAGGGCGCCGCCGAGGCCGATGGCGAGCGGAGCGGGACCCGGGCCGACATCGCCGGCCTCGTGGCCGAGTCCCGGCGGGCCGGTGGCGACGTCGAGCTGGTGTGGACGGGCCCGGACCTCGACGGTGCGGATCCGCGGACGCGCCATGCCGTGCACCGCGTCGTCCGGGAAGGGCTGACGAACGTGCACAAGCACGCCCCGTCCGCGCGCACCAGGGTCGAGGTGGCCGGTGAGGCCGGCCGCGTCCGCGTACGGGTGATCAACGGCCCGGTGCCGGGCACGCGCCCGCGCGCCCCCGGCACCCGCCGGGGACTCGTCGGCCTGGAAGAACGGATCGCTCTGCTCCGCGGCTCCTTCACCGCCGGTCCGACGCCCGAGGGCGGCTTCCAGATCGTGGCCGACCTCCACCGGCACCCGCCCGTGCCCGTGCCCGTACCGCCGCCCGCGGCCGCGGGTGCGCCCTCGGTCCCGGTGGACGAACCGGAGCGGCCCGCCCCGCTCGACGCCGAAGTGCTCACGCTGCCGCGGGCGCTGGGCGCCGGATGCCTGGGGCTGCTCGCGGTCGTCCCGGTCGTCACCGGACTGGCCATGCTGATCGTCCTGAAGCTCCTAGAATGACCCGGTGATCCGGACCCTCATCGCCGATGACGAGGCGCTCATGCGCGCCGGGATCCGCCTCATCCTGGATCACGCCGACGACATCGAGGTCGTGGCCGAGGCGCCGGACGGGCCCGCCGCCGTCCGCGCCTGCCGCGAGCACGAGATCGACGTCGCCCTGCTGGACGTGAACATGCCCGGCGGCGACGGGCTCACCGCCGTGGCCGGCATCGTCCGCGACTCCCCGCGGACCAACGTCGCCATGCTCACCGCGTTCGGCGACGACCGGAACGTCGCCCGGGCCCTGCGCGCCGGCGCCGTCGGATTCCTGCTCAAGGACACCGCGCCCACCGAGCTCATCCGGTCCGTGCGCGTCGCCGCCACCGGCGAGTCGATCCTGGCGCCGCAGATCACCCGCCGGCTCATCGAGCGCCACCTGCTGGCCGGCTCGGACGGCGCCGAGACGGCCCGGCGCCGGATCGAGCGGCTCACCGGCACCGAGCGGGACGTGCTCCGGCTGGTCTCCGCCGGGCTGTCGAACGCGGAGATCGCCGGGCGGCTCCACATGGGCGCGGGCACCGCGAAGGCGCACATCAGCCGGATCCTCACCAAGCTCGACTGCGCCAACCGGGTGCAGGCCGCCATTCTGGCGCACGACGCCGGGCTCTCGGCGGACTGACGGCCGCGCACCGCCGTCCGGGTTGAAAACTCAATGGAAATTTATATCCATCGCCCGGTCCCAGATCTCCCAAGAACATCAGTCATGGTGTGTTAAGGGAGCAGTCAAAAAACGCGGATGAAAGCGGATCTTCGCGTCGTCCTGTGTTGTGGTGGAAGTGCGGCCTCATTTCCGGAGAGGTCGCACGAAAAGGGCGGGCCGTGTTCGGTCCGCCGCCACCGAGTCGAGGAGGAACGCATGCCGGCACCGCCGTTCCAGCCGCCCCCACTGAAGTACCCGCCGCCGACCCAGACGCCGAGCGTCCGGAAGTGGCAGCAGCAGATGAGGGACCGCGGCTGGCACATCGCCGTCGACGGCGATTACCGCGAGGAGAGCAAGCGGCTGTGCGCCAACTTCCAGATGGAGCACCGTCTGGAGATCGACGGCATCGTCGGCTCCGACACCTGGAAGGCCACCTGGGAGGCCCCGAGCACGAAGCCTCCGCAGGCGCCCAGCCGCACCCTGAAGAAGGGCGACATGAACAACCCTGACGTCCGCAAGTGGCAGCGGCAGGTGAACAACCGCGGGTGGCCGTCACTCCAGGTCGACGGCGACTTCGGGGACCAGACCGAGCGGATCTGCAAGGAGCTGCAGCGGTTCAGGGGCGTGCCGGTGACCGGCGAGATCGACCGCCGGACCTGGGACGTGGCCTGGCAGGAGAAGGTCACCGTGGCGGCACCCATGTGAGCGCATCGTCCTGATCCCGGGCCGGCGTCCCGCCGAGGGCGCCGGCCCTCGCGTGTGCGCGGCCGTAACCGGCCAGCGGCGCGGCTGCCACCGCGCGGGCGGGTGAACAATCATGACCGGGGACGAAAGGACCCGATCGTGGCGACTCCTCCTCGTACCACCCTGCCGGTCCGTTACAACCCGCCGTTCGCGTGGGCGGTTCTGGCGATCGGCCTGGTCAACTTCGTGCTCGCGTTCCTGGGCACCGGACCTCTGATCAATCTGGTGCTCGGCGTGCTGTTCATCGTGTTGGGCGCGCTCTTCCTCGGCCGCCCGTACTTCGCCTACACGCCCCAGACCCGCACGCTGGAGGTGATCGCCCCGATCGGGATCCGCCGCCCGTTCGGGGGCGCGGGCGGGGGCGGCCTCGTCGCGGAGGGCGGCCGGATCTTCCTCGTCCAGGCGGACGGCCGGCGCAAGAAGGTGCCGGTCAGCCGGTGGATGGCGCGTCCCGAGGAGTGGGACGCGGTCGCCGAGGCGATCGGCCGGCCGCCCACTGGTTGATGTGTGACAAATGTTCGATGTGCGGCGCTTGTGTGAGTGGGGGACGGGGACACGCTCCCACCTCCGGCGGCCGATTCCCGGCCGTGTCGTGAACGGAGAACCATGCTCAAGCGCTCACTCATCGGCGGCTCCCTGCTGGCCGCGGTCACCGCCGCGGCCGTGGCGTACAGCGTCGCCGGCGAGTCCGACGCCGGGATGTCGGCTGTGCGTGCCGCGCCCGGAAGGGCCTACGCCCATGCCCTGAAGGACCTGCCGGGCAGCACGGCCGCCAAGAAGGTCCAGGGCCTTCCCGCCGGTTCGGCCGAGCCGTTCAGCCTGCTGGGGGTCAGCTGGGACCGGCCCGGCTCCGCGCTGAGCGGAAACGTTCAGGTCCGTACCCGCGACGCCGCGTCCGGTGCCTGGTCCCGCTGGCAGGGCCTGGAGGCGGGGACGACCGACGCTCCGGACGGCCGGGAGAAGAGCGCCAAGGGCGCCCGGGGCGGAACCACCGCGCTGTGGGTCGGCCCGTCCAACGGCGTCGAGGTACGGGTCACCGGGAAGGGTGGGTCGCTTCCCGCCGGGCTGCGCGTGGACCTGATCGACCCCGGTACCGGCAAGCAGTCGCCGGGCCCCCGGGCCAAGGGGAACGCTCCCGGCGCACGGCTCGCGGCCGCCGCCGCAGCGGCCGAGACCAGCACCCCCACGCCGGACCCCGCGGCCACCGCGACCGACCCCGCCGCCACACCCGGCCCTGAGGACACCCCCACGGACACCCCCACGGCCACGGGCACGGCCACTCCCTCGCTGGAGCCCTCCGCCCCCACGGAGACGGCGACCCCCACCGCTCCCTCGGCCCAGCAGAAGGCGGGCGCGACCACCTTGGCGGCGGCACCCCGGCCCGCGATGACCTCCCGGGCGCAGTGGGGCGCGGACGAGACCCTCGTGACCGAGCCGCCCGCCTACGACACGGCCGTGAAGGCGGCGTTCGTCCACCACACCGACACCGGCAACGCCTACACCTGCGACCAGTCGGCCTCCGTCATCCGCTCGATCTTCCTGTACCACGTGAAGAGCCTGGGCTGGGCCGACATCGGCTACAACTTCCTGGTCGACAAGTGCGGCACGCTGTTCGAGGGCCGCGCGGGCGGCGCCGACCGTCCCGTCCACGGCGCCCACACCTACGGCTTCAACACCGACACCACCGGCATCGCCCTGCTGGGCACCCACACCGCCGCCACCGACCCCACCCCCGGCGTCGCCCCCACCCAGGCCGCCCTGGACGCCACCGCCAGGATCGCCGCCTGGAAGCTCGACCTGGCCGGCGTCGACCCCACCGCCACGACCACGCTGACCTCCATGGCGCCCAACGGCACCGGCGGCAAGTACCCCTACGGGACGCAGGTCTCGTTCAACACCGTCAGCGGGCACCGCGACGGCTTCGCCACCGCCTGCCCCGGCGAGCAGCTGTACGCCAAGCTCGGCGTCATCCGCACCGCCGCCAAGCAGTGGACGACCCCCACCGCCTCCCTCGCCACCACCGTGACCGGCGCCACCAAGGTGGGCACGCGCTACTACACCAAGAGCACGGTCACGCTCGGCTGGGAACCCGCCGCCGTCAGCTCGTACGAGCTCCGCGTCGACGGCGCCACCGTGGCCCGGCCCAGCCCGTCGTCCACCTCCGCGACGATCACCCTCGCGCCCGGCGCCCACAGCGTCCGGCTGCACGCGACCAACGCCGACGGCAGCGCCGCCGCCTCCGCCGACCACCCCGTGACGGCCGACCCCACCCGCCCGGTCTTCAACCCGGCCGCGACGCTCTACCTGCGCCGCAACACCGTCAACACGACCGCGCTGCCCGTCACGCTGTCCTGGAAGGCCACCGACAACGCGCTGCTGAGCTCGGTCAGGGCCACCTCGCCGGCCGCCGCGTCCTTCGCCACCACGGCCACCGGGTGGAACGCGACCGCCAAGCCCGGCACCACGCAGAACTGGTCGCTCACGGCCACCGACGCCGCCGGGAACGCGACCACGTCCGCCGCGAGCCGGTACTCCGCGCTCGTCTCCGAGTTCAGCGCGACCCGCACCGGCACCTGGAAGACGACCACGACCGCCTCCTACCTCGGCGGGAAGGGCCTCTACAGCAGCAGCAAGGGCGCCAGTGCGAGCTGGAAGTTCACCGGCCGCACCATGGGGCTGATCGTCAAGCGCGCGAGCAACCTGGGCGCCGTCATCGTCTACGTCGACGGCGTGCGGATCGGCACCCTCGACACCCGGTCGTCCACCACCGCCTACCGGCAGCTCATCTGGACGAGGACCTGGAGCGCGAGCGGCACCCACACCGTCAAGATCGTCGTCGCGGGCACCTCGGGCCGCCCGACCGTCGGCATCGACGGCATCGCCTACCTGCGGTAACGGCGGAGGGGCGGGGCCGGCGGCGGTTCACCAGCCGACCTCGTCGCAGCCCTCGTGGCTCTCGGGTTCGACCTGCAGGGTCGCGTGGGCGATGGCGTGGCGGTCGCGGAGCAGGTCGCGCGCACGGTCCAGGACGGCGTGCGCGTCGGCCTGCTCGGCGGTGACCAGGTGCGCGGTCGCCACGTTCATGCCGGACGTCAGCGTCCACAGGTGCAGGTCGTGCACGTCCCGGACGCCGTCGACCGCGGCCAGCTCCCCGGCCACGGCGTCGACGTCGAGCCCGGCGGGGGCGTGCTGGCCGAGCACCGCCAGCACCTGCCGTCCCAGGGCCACGGCGCGGACGATGACGAACACGGCGATGGCGAGCGCGACCAGGGTGTCGAACAGGACCTGGCCGGTGGCCGCGACCAGGATCCCGGCCGCGATCACGCCCACCGATCCGGCGGTGTCGGCGACCACCTCCAGGTAGGCGCCCCGGACGTTCAGGCTCTCGGCGGCGCCCGCGCGCAGCAGCACCAGCGCGGCCGCGTTGACCGCCAGGCCCAGCGCGCCGACCACCAGCATCGGCCCGGCGGAGACCTCGGCGTGCGCGCCGATCCGGGACAGGGCCTCGACCGTGATGTAGACGGCGGTGCCCAGCATCACCAGCACCGCGAACCCGGACGCGAACACCTCGGCACGGTAGGACCCGTAGGTGCGGCGCCCGGTGGTGTCCGGGCGGATCGCGATCTTGGTGGCGGCCAGGGCCGCGGCGAGCGTCACCACGTCGGCGGCCATGTGGCCGGCGTCCGACAGCAGCGCCAGCGAGCCCGACAGCAGCCCGTACACCAGCTCGACCGCGAAGAACGAGCCGATCATGGCGAAGGCCGCGCCCAGCCGCCACCGGTGCCGCCCGCCGGCGTGCCCGGCGACCCCGCCCGCGCCGTGCCCGTGCCCGTGCCCGTGCGCGTGCCCGTGTCCCACGCCCATCACCGCCCCCGTTCCGGCCGGGCGCCGATGTCTGAAGATCTGTTCATATGACGAAGCGTCGCCGAGACGCCGCCTCCTTGTCAACCGGTACCCGTCTCCGCCCAGGTCACCGGTGGCGCCGGATTCTGTCGGAGGAGACCGGTAGAACTCTTGGCATCCGACGGGCCGCGAAGGTGGAGGTCGACAACTCATGAATTCCGGCGAGGCCGGGTGGGAGGAACGGAGCGCGGTGCGCGTGGTGCCGCCCGTCCAACCACGCAAACTGGTCAAGGTGCCGTTCGTCGAATTGGCGGAGGGGCGCCTGCAGGGGGTGGTGTCGAGCGGTTCGGACATCGCCCGGGTGTACGTTTCGTCGATCGCGGCGGAGACGCACCATTTCAATTGCAGCACCAACAACAACCGGCCGTGCGGCGGCGCCGGCGGGAACTACCGCTGCAAGCACCTCAAGGCGCTCATCGACGAGGCGGTCAAGCAGTACGGCCTCGAACGCGTCGCCCGCTACCTGAAGGTCGAGGCGTCCGACGGGGACGACCTGAACTACCTCCTCCAGGGCACCCAGGAGAAGGCCCCGGCCGCGATGGTGTTCAGCCGGTTCCTGCGCCACCTGGCCTACCTGGAGGTTCCGGCCAGCCCGGAGCCCCTCACCGAGATGCACTGGTTCCCGGCCTTGGGGGCGGTCCGCTGATGCAGGGAGTACAGCTCGCCGGGCTGCTCGCCGAGACGCCGCCGGGCGTCGGGGAGGCGCTGGACGCGGTCGCCGGGTTCGACGCCGCGCTGACCGACGGCCTCGCCCGGCTCGGCCCGAAGCACACCGAGGCCCTCAACGCGCTGGCCGGAGCGGTGGGCGCGTCCCCGCTCGGCCCCGCGGTGGCCGACGCGTCCGCGGGGCTCGGCACCGGCTCCATCGGCGTCGCCGAGCTGACCGCGCTGGCCGGGGCCCGCGCCGCGCTGCTCGGCTCGGTGCACGACGCGCTGCTCGACCGCCTCGACGGCGCGCTCGGCCGCACCCGTCCCACCTGGGAAGAGGCCTCCGCCGGGGAGGAGCCGGTGCCCGCCGACCTGCTCGCCGGAGGCCGGTCCTGGCTGCAGGAGCTGGCCATCGCCGGCTGGCGGGGCGTCGACGACGGGCTGGTGTCGGCCGCCGACCAGGCGCTCGAGTCGCTGTGGGCCGAGCCGCGGCTGCGCCGCCTCGCCGTGCTGCTCGACGGCCTCGCCGCCGAGCTGCGCGCCTCGTGCCCGGTCGCGACGATGGAGCGCATCCCGGAGCGCCGCTGGGCCGACCTGTGGACGCGCGCGGTGCTGCTCTCGCATTCGGGGAGCTGGACGGGCGGCACGGCCGCCGTCTCCGGGCGGCTCCTGCCCCTGGGCGTCGACGTCCACGAGCACGGCACGCTCGTCCAGGCGCAGCTGCACGCGGTGCTGGAGCCGGCGGGGGAGGGGCCGGTGCGGCTCGTCCGCGTCGCCGTCGCCGCCGCCAAGGTCGACACGATCCTCGGCCCCGCGGTGTGGAAGCTGCTGGAGGCGTACCCGACGCTGCTCGCGGCCCTCGCCGAGCACCGCTCCGTCGACGTCGACGGCATGTCCCTGACCTCCGGCGGCGACCTGCTCTGGGACGAGGAGCGCGCCACCGCCGGCAACCCCGCCGACCCGTTCGCCACCGCCCGCGTCCGCCTCTCCGACGCGCAGGCCCCGGCCGTCCCGCCGCTCGACCGCCACCCGGTGCGCGTCGCCGAGCCGGTGCTCGTCGAGGGCTACAAGGCCGCGCGCGACGGCACGTTCGACCTGAACGGCGAGACCCTCGCCGTCGACCTCGACCGGCTGCCGCCCAGCGGCCCCCTCACCCCGCAGCTGGTCGGCGCGTCCACCGCGTGCATCGGCCTGCTCCGCTGGGACGCCGGGCGCTGGACGCTCCAGCCGCTCGCCGTGCAGGGCGCCGTGAAGAAGCAACCGGTCGAGGCGCACAACGGCGACTGGGCGCAGGGCCCCACCGACCCCAAGGTCGTGAAGGCGCAGGCCCGCTCGGGCGACGCCGTGGCCGTCCTCACCGAACGCGCGGGAAGGCTGCTGCGGAAATGACCGAGAGCGATGAGGTCCGCCGGCAGGTTCTGCTCTGGCGGCTGCTGGGACGGGTGTTCGACGCCGAGGAGCAGCCCGCCCTGGAGGCGGCGAGCCTGGCCGTCGTCGAGGAGCGCGGGCTCCCGGCGGCGCTGCTCGACCCGGGTGTCACGGTCGACACCGTCCTGCAGCGCTTCCCCGAGCTGGAGCCGGAGATCCGCGACCCGCTGGCCGAGGGCGACGGCGGCGACCGGGTGCGGCGCGCGGCGCTGGTGTCGAAACTGCTGCTGAACGCGTTCTGCACGGGCTCGGGCGACGTGTCGGCGACGCGGCTCGCCGCCTGGCAGCGCGACGCCGAGTGGCTGCGCCGTGCCCTCGGCGCGTGCGCGGGCGACGGCCCCGGCCAGGGCACGGGCACCGGGCAGGGCGGCGGCACCGGTACAGGCGCGGACGGCGGCAAGAGCGGCGGGCAGGGCCGCGGATCCGGGGCCGGTTCGGGATTCGACGTCACCGACGCCGACCTCAACGCGGTGCTGGCCAATCTGGAAGGCGACCTCGTCCGGCGGATGCGGCTGCGCGAGGTGCTCGCCGACCCGGCGCTGGCGAACAAGCTCACCCCCAGCATGTCGCTGATCGAGCAGCTGCTGCGCGACAAGCACAACCTGTCCGGCGAGGCCCTCGCCAACGCCAAGGCGCTGATCAGGCGGTTCGTCGACGAGGTCGCCGAGGTCCTGAAGACCCGGGTGGAGAAGACCAGCACCGGCAAGATCGACCGCAGCGTCCCGCCCAAGCGGGTGTTCCGCAACCTCGACCTCGACCGGACGATCTGGAAGAACCTGGTCAACTACGACCCGGCGGAAGAGCGCCTCTACGTCGACCGGCTGTTCTACAAGCACACCGCCCGCCGCACCACCCCGGCGCGGATGATCGTGGTGGTCGACCAGTCCGGGTCCATGGTGGACGCGATGGTCAACTGCACCATCCTGGCCTCCATCTTCGCCGGGCTGCCCAAGGTCGACGTGCACCTGATCGCCTACGACACCCGCGCGATCGACCTGACGCCGTGGGTGAACGACCCCTTCGAGGTGCTGCTGCGCACCACGCTCGGCGGCGGCACGCACGGGCCGGTCGCGATGCGGATGGCCCGTCCGAAGATCGCCGACCCGCGCAACACGGCGCTGGTCTGGATCTCCGACTTCTACGACGACCGGAGCCTGCTGAGCGACTTCGGGGCGCTGCGCCGGTCCGGGGTGAAGTTCATCCCGGTCGGCTCGGTCAACAGCTCCGGCCAGGCCAGCGTCGACTCGTGGTACCGGCAGAAGCTCAAGGAGCTCGGCACCCCGGTGATCTCCGGCCACATCGACAAGCTCGTGTTCGAACTGAAGAACTTCCTCACCTAGAGACGGAGTCCCCCCGACATGACCGACGACATGCTGCGCGCCCCGGCCGAGGTCAAGTACGCCGAGGAGCTCGACCACCTGGAGTCGATCGACGACGGGCCCAAGCCGTTCTCGTGGCGGCTGAGCCCGCGGATGGTGCGCACCTTCATCCTGGGCTCCGAGCGCTCCGACGGCCTCGACCGCGACGTCCCGCAGAAGTGGTTCGGCGACCGCACCTTCGTCGAGCGCGCGATCGTCACCCTCGCCTCCGACCGCGGGCTGCTGCTGATCGGCGACCCGGGCACCGGCAAGTCCTGGCTGGCCGAGCTGCTGTCGGCGGCGATCAGCCGCAACTCGACGCTGGTCGTGCAGGGCACCGCCGGCACCACCGAGGACCACATCAAGTACTCCTGGAACGTCTCCATGGTGATCGCCAAGGGGCAGTCCCGGGAGTCGATGATCCCCTCGCCCATCATGACCGCGATGGAGCGCGGCGTGATCGGCCGGTTCGAGGAGCTGACCCGCTCCACCAGCGACGTGCAGGACGCGCTGATCTCCATCCTGTCGGAGAAGTACGTCTCCATCCCCGAGCTGGACACCGACAACACCGTGTTCGCCCAGCCCGGCTTCTCCATCATCGCGACGGCCAACAGCCGCGACCGGGGCGTCAACGACCTGTCCTCGGCCCTCAAGCGGCGCTTCAACTTCGTCCGCATCCCCGTGGTGACCAGCAAGAAGGCCGAGTCGGAGATCGTCCGGTTCCGGACCAGCGAGCTGCTGCGGCGGCACCGGATCGAGCTGGAGGTCGCGCCGTCCCTGCTGGAGGTGCTGCTGCAGAGCTTCGCCGACCTGCGCGCCGCCGCCGCGTCCGCCCGCAGCGACGACGAGAAGCTGGAGTCGGCGCTGTCGACCGCCGAGCAGATCGGCGTGCTGGAGGACGCGATCCTGCACAGCCAGTTCTTCGGCGAGCGCGCGCTGCGCGCCGAGACCCTCGCGTCCTCGCTGGTCGGGTCGCTGGCCCGCCGCACCCCGGAGGACCTGGCCATCCTCAACAAGTTCTGGCACGGCGTCGTCGAGCCGCGCAGCAAGAAGGAGGAGGGCGAGTGGCAGGGCTTCCTGGCGGGCGGCCGCGAAGCGCTGGCGAAGCTGTCGTAACGGGATCCCCCGCCTGAGGGCGGGAGCTCTCGGCCCGCGTGGTCGAGGCCGCCGTTACCAGACCTGCCGACATACGAAGGAGGTGACCTTGTCGGCGACGTTCCATGCAGGACGGAAGACCCACCCCCCTGTGCTTCCTCAGCAGGTGGCGCTGGAATTCGAGTCAGTAGACAACCCCAGGATCAGGGACGAAACAGGACTCGAAGACCGCCTCATGCAGGTGGTACCCGGTGTGGGACATGGTCGAGGGGAGACCGCCGGTGGTTCACCTGCCGTCGGCGGCGTCACCCCCGGACCCGCCCGGGTCGGGGAGAGGCACCGTGAGGTGCACCCATCGGTGTTCGTGCTCGACAAGCACGGCGCACCGCTGCAACCGACCACGCCCGCCCGGGCGCGCAAGCTGCTGACGTCCGGCCGGGCGGTCGTGCACCGCCGTACTCCGTTCGTCATCCGCCTTAAAGATCGCACCGTCTCAGAATCCGAGGTGGAGGGTGTGGAACTGGGCATCGACCCCGGCAGCGCACACACCGGCATCGCGGTGTTCACCGCACGGGCCGGTGAGCGGCGCGGCCGATACGGCATCCGACTCGGCCATCGCGGTGCGACCATCCGCGAAAGGCTTCAACAACGCGCCGCCTACCGGCGCGGCCGCAGGTCACGAAACCTGCGGTACCGCGCCCCGCGGTACCGCAACCGCCGCCGCCCGGACGGGTGGCTTCCTCCAAGCTTGCGGCACCGGGTGGACACTACGGTGGCGTGGGTGGACCGCTTGACCCGCTGGGCGCCTGTCCGTGCGGTGCATGTGGAGCGGGTCGCGTTCGACACCCACGCCCTGTCCGCAGGTCGCCCACTGGAGGGCGCCGAGTATCAGCACGGGACCCTGCACGGCTACGAGGTCCGCGAATACCTCCTCGCGAAATTCGGCCGGGCTTGCGTGTACTGCGGCGTCAACGGGGTGCCATTGAACATCGACCACGTCCACCCCCGTAGTCGGAGCGGCTCAGACCGTGTCTCGAATCTCGTCCTGGCCTGCGTGCCCTGTAACCAGGCCAAGGGCAACCGGCCGGTCGAGCAGTTCGCCCCCCAGCGGGCCGCCCAGATCCTGAGGCGGGCCAAGGCCCCGCTCCGGGATGCCGCGGCGGTGCAGTCCACTCGGTGGGCGCTGTGGCGGGAACTCGACGCACGGCTTCCCACCCACGTCGCGTCAGGCGGCCGCACCAAGTGGAACCGCACCCGCAACCGCGTGCCGAAGTCCCATACCCTCGACGCACTATGCGTGGGCACGCTCGACATCATCACCCAAACCGTTCACCAAGTGCTCGTTGCAGCCTGCACCGGCCGCGGTCAGTACCAGCGGACCAAGCCTGACAAGTACGGCTTCCCGCGCCTCCGCCTCCCACGACTCAAGCGGTTCTTCGGCTTCACCACCGGAGACCACGCCCGCGCCGTCGTTCCGACGGGGAAGTACGCCGGCACCCACACAGGCCGCGTCGCCGTACGCGCCTCCGGCACATTCACCATCCGCACCCGGAACGGCCACGCCACCGCGCACCACCGGCATTTCACCCTGCTTCAGCGTGCCGACGGCTACGCCTACACCATCCATCCCGAGGAGCCCTCCCGCCCGATGCCGCACCGCGCCGCGTCCGCGGGACTCGTCTCCTCCCCGCCTGAAGGCGGGGTTCTTCACGCGAGGAGTTCCCAATGACCGGCCCGGCAATCGACAACGCGACCGATCTGGGCGACGTGGGTGCGGGGCCGTTCGGCGGGCTGCGCGGGCAGCTGCTCGGGGCGGCCGAGCGGTTCGGGTCCGGGCCGGTGGCGGAGATCCTGGGCGGGCTCGTCGAGGACGTCGACCGGGCGCTGCGCGAACCGCTGGAGATCTTCCCGGTGTGCCACCACTCGCCGTCCTCGGCGACCGCGATGGCCCGCCGGCTCCGGGAGAAGCGGCCGAAGGTCGTCTACCTGGAGCTGTGCGAGGACCTGCGGCCGCTGCTGGACGAGCTGCACAACTGCACGCTGCCGGTCGCGCTGCAGTCGTTCGCCACCGACATCGACGGATTCCCGGCGAAGTGGGCGCCGCTCAGCGTGGTCGCGCCGCTCACCGAGGCGTCCGCCGAGTACCAGGCGATCTCGTACGCGCTCACCACGCCCGGCGTGGAACTGGTCCTGGTGGACCGGTCGACCGACCACGTCTTCCAGTGGGAGCCGCGCGAGGACGCCGAGGCGGGCAACGCCGACGACGACGAGACCGCGCTGCACGGCGACGCCGTCGGCGTCGAGATCGGCGACCTGCGGCCCCGCTTCGCCGAGCTGGAGGAGCACCTGCTCCACCACGGCAAGGTGCGGCACTGGTCGGAGTGGTGGGACCAGTACGTCGAGCAGCCGCTGGTCGACGCCGACCACGACACCTACCGGCAGGTCATGGTGCTGATCGGCAGCCTGTTCCGGCGGCTGCGGCCGGAGGGCTCCGACCGCACCGCCGTCGACGAGGACCGCGAGCGCTACATGTGGACGCGGATGCGCGAGCATCTGGCGTCCTCGGGCGCCGACCCCGCCGACTGCCTGTACGTGTGCGGCGCCTTCCACGCGGCGAGCCGGGTGGAGGAGTTCGGGCTGCACGGCACGGGCACGTTCGAGATCACCCCGCGCACCGCCACGCGCTGGCAGTACGGGCTGATCCCGTCCAGCCACTCGGCGATCGAGGCCCAGTTCGGCCTCGCGCCCGGCTCGGTGTCGATCGCCGCCGCGACCTGGGCGAAGGCGCTGCGGCGCAGCGGCCTCAAACCGTTCCGGCTGGGCAAGCGGGCACCGAAGAAGGCTCCGGCCGCGAAGCCGCCCGCCCCGCAGGCCCCCGTGACCGACCGGCTGTCGGACTTCCTGACGGCGGCGCCCGCCACCGACGGCCTCGACGAGCAGGAACTCCTCGGCTGGTGCGTCGACATCGTCCGGCTGGCCCGCAAGAACGGCTACGCCTCCAGCACCGCCGACGCCATCGCGGTGTACGAGACGTCCATCCTGCTGGCCGGGATCCGCGGGCGGCGGCGGCCGACGCCGTACGACTTCCAGGACGCGGCGATCACCTGCATCGAGAAGGACGCGGTGCCGGGCCGCCGCGACGTCGCCCGCCTGTGCGAGATCCTGCTCGGCGGCGACCGGGTGGGCGAGGTCGGCTACGACGCGCTGCCGCCGCTGGCCCGCGACGTCCTCGACCGGCTCAAGCCGCTCGGCCTCGACCTGGAGAAGCGCACCATCCAGCGGGCGCTGCTCAACCTGGACGCCGACCCGCACCTGCGCCCGTGCTCGGACCTGCTCTGGATCCTGCGCCGGCTGGTGCCGCACGACGCCGTCCAGCCCATCATGGGCTCGCGCCGCCTGGGCGAACGCTCCATCCAGGAGAGCTGGGACCTGGCCATCGGCCGGAACATGCGCTCGATCGTCGAGCTCGGCTACGAGGGCGTCACCATCGAGCAGGTGCTCGAGCAGCGGCTCCGCAAGGCGGTGCACGCCCCGCAGGCGACCGCCGCCCACGCCCTCGAAGCCGTCGAGGACGCCATCCTCTACCTGGGCGCCAGGCGCTTCACCGACGAACTGGGCGCCCGCGCGGTCGAACTTCTGGCCGCCGAGCGCACGGTGGACGACGCGCCCGAGGTCCTGCGCCGCGTCCGGCGGCTGCTCACCCACTACCAGGCGACCGAACCGGAGTTGCCGGAGTGGTGCCAGGCGTTCGTCACCGCCGGGTACGCGCACTACTGCACCCTCCTGCCGACCGCGTTCACCGACGACGCCACCGGCGTGCGGCAGGTCGCGGCGATGCTCGGGTTCCTGCTCGGCATGGAGAGCCTGGCGCTCTCGCTCGGCTGCGACCACACCCAGCTGGAACTGGCCGTCCAGCAGTCGCACCCGGAGGCCCCCGCCAAGGTCGCCCTGCTGTGGGCGGCGCAGACACAGCTGGGCCTCCTCCCCCTGGACGAACTGCGGCGGCGGTGCGACGAACTGCTGGACAACCCGCTGGTCGTCCCGTCGTTCCCGCTCTACCTGAGCGGTTTCGTCCAGGCCCTGGAACCCGCCCCGGCACTCGCGTCGCTGGTGGTGGAGGTCCTGTCCAAGGCGTTCGCCCGGCTGCCCGACACCGTCCTGCTGCCGTGGCTGCCGAAGCTGATCACCACCCTCAAGGACCACGCCGCGGAGATGGTCCCGGTGCTGGTCAGAGAGGCGGGCCGCACGTTCCCCGCCACCACCCAGGCACTCGACGCATGGGTCCCGCCCTGGTCCGCCCAGGCCGCGCCGCCCCCCTCCACTCTCGCCGGAGGCCCCACCAGCGAACTCCTGACCACCCATCCCGCGACCTGTGACGCCGTCGCCGCCCTCCTGGGCCTCTCACCCGACTGGCCCACCACAACGACCGGCTCCGCCCTCCTGACCGAGTACCCGACCACCACCAACGCCATCGCCGCCCTCCTCAACTGAACGACACCCCCGTCCGGGCGGCAGGCCCTAACCCAGCCCGCCGCCCGGACACGCGCGCGACCCGATAGGCAACACCGCTCCACCCGCAGGTCACGTCCGGTGCCTGACCGGAGCCCGGCGCCGAGCGTGGATGCGACATGCGGCCCGGCTCCGGTGGCGCTGTCTCAGGCGCCGCTAGGCTTGATCGATCCGGGCGGGCTGAAGAAGGGAACGGCACTGTGAAGCTTTCTGGGGTCGGCGTGTGGAGCCAGCAGCTGCGGTACGGCGACGCCGCGGAGTCGGCGGAGGCCGCCGCGGAGCTGGAGGAACTGGGCTTCCGCGCGCTGTGGGTTCCGGACATCGGCGGACCGGTCTTCGACGCGGTCGGCCACCTTCTGGAGGCGACCCGCGAGACGGTCGTGGCGACCGGCATCCTCAACCTGTGGATGCACACGCCGGAGGAAACGGCCGCCTCGTTCGCGTCGCTGTCGGCGGCGCACGGTGACCGGTTCCTGATGGGCATCGGGGTGAGCCACGCCCCGCTGGTGGACGCCTCCGAGCCCGGCCGGTACCGCAAGCCGCTGGCGGCGATGACCGGCTTCCTCGACGGCCTGGACGGCGCGGATCAGCCCGTGCCCCGGGAGAGCCGGGTGCTCGCCGCGCTCGGCCCCAAGATGCTCAAGCTCGCGGCCGAGCGGGCCGGGGGCGTCCACCCGTACCTGGTCCCGCCGGAGCACACCCGGCAGGCCCGCGAGGCAGTGGGGGACGGGCCGCTGGTGCTCCCGGAGCAGACGGTCGTCCTCTGCTCGACGCGGGACGAGGCCCGCGCGATCGGCACCGACTGGCTGCGCGGATACCTCTCCCTGCCCAACTACGCGGGCAACCTGCTGCGCCTGGGCTTCTCGGCCGAGGACGTGGAGTCGGTGAGCGACCGCCTGTTCGACGCCCTGATCGCCTGGGGCGACGAGGACGCCATCAAGCGCCGAGTGGACGAGCACCGCGCCGCCGGTGCCGACCACGTGTGCGTCCAGGTGCTCACCGCCGACTCGAGCGCCTTCCCCCGCGAAGAATGGCGCCGCCTGGCCACCGCCCTCCGCTAACACAACCCCACCTCGAACAAGGCCCCGCCGCCACACCCCGCCCCTCACGCAAGGCGGGGCCGCCAAACCCCGGCCCCGCCTCCCGTGCGTGCCTGCCTCCCGCCCCGATCTGCCCCCACGTCGGGCCCGCCTTCAAAGCCCGCCCCTGTCTTTTCGTGCCGGGCCCGCCTCCGCGTCGGGCCCCGCCTTGCGTGACCGGGTTTGCCTGTCGGTTCGCCTCCCGTGTCGGGCTCGCCTCCCGTGGCCGGGCTCGCCTATCGTGACCAGCCCTGCCTTCCGCGCGTGCCTGCCTTCCGTGCCGGTCTGGCCTCCCGTGTCGGGCTCGCCTTCCGAGCCTGGCCCTGTCTTTCGTGCTGGACCCGCCTCCCGCGCCCGGGCTTGCTTTTCGTGCCGGGCTCGGCTTCCGTGACTGGGCCCGCCTTCCGTGCGTGCCTGCCTCCAATGCCGGGCTGGCCTCCCGCGTCGAGCCCGCCTTTTGTGGCCGGGTTCGCCTTGTGCCGAGCCTGCCTCCTGCGCCCGAGCTCGGCTTTCGTGGCCGGGCTGGCCTTCTGTGCTGGATCCGCCTGTTGGGCGGTGGGTCTGTCTTTTGGTAGGGGCCTGTTTCGTGCCGGGCTGGTCTTTCCGGTTGGGGGTTGGGTTTCGCTTAGCGGGCGAAGTCGGTGCGGACGCCTAGCAGGCGTACTGGGCGCCGTTCGGTGAACTGGGCGAGGGCGGCGAGGGCTGCGGTCTCGATCTGGGACGCCTCGGTTGTCGGGGTCTCCAGGGTCCGGCCGTGGGTCTGGGTGATGAAGGGCGCGTAGCGGACCTTGACGATGACGCGGACGGTGTCCCTTCCGTCGTCCGCGACGTCCTTCGCGACCTTGCGGGCCAGGTTCGCGACCTCGCGGCGGACGTCCTCCCAGTCGTCGAGGTCGTGCTGGAAGGTGGTCTCCCGGCCGTGGGAGCGCGGGACGTACGGTGCGCTGGTCACGGGCGAGTGGTCCTGCCCTCGGGCCAGGCGCACCAGCCATGGCCCGGTCGTGGGGCCGACGTGCGCGGCGAGGGCGGACGGATCGGTGGCCGCGAGTTCGCCGACGGTGCCGATGCCCAGCGCCTTCAGACGCTTGGCGGTCTTGGCGCCGATGCCCCACAGCGCGTCGGTGGGCCGGGCGCCGAGCACCTCGAACCAGGTCTCGTGGGTGATCCGGAAGACGCCGGCCGGTTTCCCGAAACCGGTCGCCAGCTTGGCCTGGAGTTTGTTCTGCCCGATGCCCACCGTGGATTCCAGGTCGGTGGCCGCGCGGATCCGGTCGCGGATCTCGTCGGCCGTGGTCTCGGGGTCGTCGGTTTCGACGGCCAGGAACGCCTCGTCCCAGCCGAGCACCTCGACCACGGCGTCGAACCCCCGCAGCGCCGCCATGAACTGGGACGACGCGGCCTCGTAGACCTCCCGGTCGACGGGCAGGAACACCGCGTCCGGGCAGCGCCGCGCCGCCGTGCGGAGCGGCAGGCCGGAGTGCACGCCGTGGACGCGGGCCTCGTACGAAGCCGTGCTGACCACCCCGCGCTTGGTCGGATCGCCGTCCCCGCCGACGACGACCGGGCGTCCGCGCAGTTCCGGGTGGCGCAGCACCTCGACCGCGGCGATGAACTGGTCCAGGTCGACGTGCAGGACCCAGCGAGCCATAACTCACGTTATCCCTGGTCCAGGTGGGCCGTTCTCGCCGCGGGGCCCCACGGCGAACGGGATCCGTGAAGGGTAGATCTTTTGGCGCCGGACCGTCTGCCGCGCATGTTACTGCTGCTCAGGGGCGGGTAGCGGGCCCGGAGGGCCACGGACCGAGCCCGGGGGGAGCGATGGGCCACGAAGAGCCGGAACGGCGGCGAAGCGGATCCGGCGGCGGGGCGGAGGACCCGGTCGGTGCGCCGGAGAGGCGGGTCCGGGTCGACGAAGAGCCGGACGTCGATCTCGACGTCCCGGAGCTCAAGGTCGACGAGATCTCCCTCAAGGTCGAGAACCTGGAGGCGCATGTCTCACTCGTGGCGCAGGTCCTCGATCTGCTCAGGCTGTCGGTCGGCGCGGACGTGGCCCTCGGCAAGGTCGAGCTGGACATCAAGGGGGTCGAGGCGGAGGCGCACCTCAAGGTCCGGCTCGGCAACGTCGCCGTCATCGTCGACCGCGTGCTGACGACGCTCGACCGCAATCCGGAGATCCTTCAGCACATCGGCCGCGGCCTGGAGTCGGCCGTGCGCGACATCGGCGCCGGAACCGGCTCGGCGGTGGACGAACTCGGCAGGGGTACTGGCGGAGCGGTCAGGGACGTCGGCAGGGGTGCGGGAAGCGCCGTGGAGGACGTCGGCAGGGGCGCAGGCGGCGCGGTCGAGGACGTCGGGAAGGGCGCTCGGGGCGCGGTGGAGGACGTTGGCAGGGGTGCTGGGGGCGCGGTGGAAGGTGTTGGGAGGGGTGCTGGAGGTGCCGTGGAGGGGCTTGGGAAGGGTGCTGGGGGTGCGGTGGAGGGTGTTGGAAGTGCTGTTGAGGATGTTGGGAAGGGGACGGCTGGGGCGGTGGGTGATGTCGGGGCGGGTACCGGCGATGTCGTCCGCGACGTGGGTGAGAAGGCGACGAAGGGCGAAGGTGCCGCGCGTACGAAGCCCGGCGGATCCGCGGACGACCCCGCGCCGCCGACCAGGCGCAGGCGCAGGCGAGAGGCCGACCCCGGGCGAGAACGAACGCGCGACCCTGATCCGGAGGAGGTCACGGCGCTTCAGAACGCGCTGCACGAGGCCGAGGATTCGGTGCGCGATCTCGGACGGACGCTGCTCAGGATGGTCTCCCCTCGGCACTCCGGCCCGTCCGGCGAGAGGGACGGGCCGGGGCCGGGTGGCTAGGGCTGCTCTTCGTAGGTGATGTCGTACTTGGCGGCGATGGGGTTGAGTTTGGCCGGGTCGAGCCTGCCGTTGGTGGTGACCTTGGAGCGGTCTTCGAACATGTCCTCGATGAAGCACTCCCAGCCGCCCGGCGAGGAGATCTGGAGGAGCCTCGGCGGTGTCGAGCCGGGGCGCAGGGCATGGGGGACGCCGTGCGGCAGCAGGACGAACCGCCCGGCGGTGGCCGTGTGCGTCCGGTCGTCGAACTCGACGATCAGCTCGCCGTCCAGCACGTAGATGCTCTCGTCGGCCTTGTGGTGGACATGCCGGGGGATGCCCTGGGCGAGTGTCACCTCCAGGAGCGAGAACTTGCCCTCGGTGTCGGCGGTCGTGGCCTTGACGGTGAACGCCGGGGGGACCGGGACGCGGGTCGGGCGTCCCTCGGCGGCGTCCAAGAGAATGAAGCGGTCTGCGGACATGATGCCCTTCCGGAATCGGAATCCAGTTCCGGATAGAGTCTAGACGAAGGACTGCACCGGATGTCAGAGCAAGCCGCCCGCAAACCGCGCGCCGACTCCGCGCGCAACCGTGTCCGCGTGCTGCAGGTGGCCTGCGACCTGTTCGCCGAGCGCGGGGACGAGGTGCAGATGGCGGAGGTCGCCCAGGCGGCCGGGGTCGGCGTCGGCACCGTCTACCGGCACTTCCCGACCCGGCAGGCCCTGGTCGACGCCGTCGCCGAACGGCGTTTCGCCGAGATCCTGGCGTTCGCGCGGACGCGGTGCCTGCCCGACCCCGACGCGCGGCGGGCCCTGGCCTGTTTCCTGAGCCGTATCGGCACGGTGCACGAGCAGGGGCGCGGCCTGTCCGAGGCGATCGAGAAGGCCCTGGGCTCGACCGAGCCGCGGGGTGAGGTGGGCGCCGAACTCCTCGCGCTGACGGGCGCCTTGCTCGAACGCGGCCAGGCCGACGGCGCCTTCCGTGCGGACGCCACCGTCGCGGACCTCTACATGATCGCCGGAGCCGTGGCGGCGATCAGCCGGCACACCTTCGGTGATTGGCGGCGGTTCATCGACCTCGCGCTCGACGGCCTGCGCCCGCGATGAGCACTCTTGCCGGCCGAGCCGACGGCGGTCGACGCTCGCGTCAGCGGGGCGGGCCGGCCTCGATTCGGCGGACGGCGGCGTCGTACTCTCCCGGCTGGGGCCGGAAGCCCTCCAGCCACCAGGTGGCGCCCGCGTCCGCGATGGGCTCGACCGTCTTGCGGGCCGCGCCGGGCTCGTCGGCCGGGGTACGGCCGGTGATCACCACGTCGAACGGCCCGGTGGTGTCGCGCTGCTCGCCGATGTGCGCGACGACCTCGGCCACCACCTCCGCGGTCGGCGTCCAGGAGCCGTCCGGTCCGAACACCATCGGGACCACGCCGTCCCAGCGGGCGGCCCGGCGCAGCGGCACCCGGTTGGGCCAGTTGCAGCCGATCCACACCGGCGGGCGCGGGCGCTGCACCGGGGTCGGCGCGAACGTGACGTCCGCGGCGGTCACGTGCTCGCCGTGGAAGTCCACCCGCTCACCGGACCACAGCCCGGCCAGCACTGCCAGGCCCTCGTCCAGCCGCTGCGCGACGACCCGCGGTTCCACCGGTTCGCCCCAGGTGCCGAACTCGGCCTCCAGCGTGAATCCGAGGCCCGCTCCGAACACCAGCCGCCCGCCCGAAAGCCGGTCCAGCGAGGTGGTCTGCCGCGCCAGTGTTCCGGGACGCCGCCGGGCGACCGCGGTGACCAGCGGGCCGAGCCTGATCCGTTCGGTCGCCGTGGCCGCCACCGTCAGCAGCACCCAGGGGTCGGCCACCTCGTACCGCCGGCCGTGCGGGAAGACGACGTGGTCCCAGACGAAGAAGCCGTCCCAGCCGGCCTCCTCCGCCCGGCGGGCGAGGTCCGCGAAGTGACGCGCGTCAACGAACTCGTCGAGATTGGGCACGCAGATGCCGTAGCGCATGCGGGAAGTCAACTATGGAAACCCCGCCGCGGCCAGAGTGACTCCGCGGGCGCAGGTGTCTCCTGGCACGTCAGGAGGTGTTGGCCACAACCGGCGCCGTCAGGGTGTCTTCGGGCGTAGCCGCAGGGAGAGCCGGTGGAGGGTGTCCAGGTCGCCGGAGGACAGCTCCGACAGGATGGCGGGCGGCTCGTAGAAGCGGCTCATCAACTGCGTGCGCAGCTGCCTGCCGCGGCGGCTCAGGACGACGACCTTGACGCGCCTGTCCTTCTCGTGGGCCTGGCGCTCGACCAGGCCCTGCTTCTCTAGGCGGTCGACGATCCAGGTGACGGTCGAGGCGTCGCAGCGCCACATGTCGGCCAGCGCGCGCATAGGTTCGCGATCGCCAGGGACGAGGCGCATGAGGGCCTTGAGGTCGCCCGGGCTGACACCGAGCTCGGCGATCGACTCCAGGTGGCGCTCGTGCTCGTCCAGGAAGAGGTCGTACAAGGCCTCCCAGAGCTCGGACCTGAGCCGTTCGTCCTGCTCGGAACCGCGTTCCTCCATGACGGTCATCGTACGGCCGTCGCACGGTGCAGAATATTTGATGGCTCCAAAGGTTGGATATATCCAAGCTTCTGCTAGCGTCGGCACCGACAGCACATCGAGCCTTCGGGAGTCTCGTATGACCATCCTGGTGACCGGGGCGACCGGCCGGGTCGGCAGCCGGTTCGTCCCCCGCCTGCTCCAGCAGGACGAGTCCGTGCGGGTGCTCGTCCGCGATCCCGTCCGGGCCGAGCCCCTCGAGCGGCTCGGCGCCGAGGTCGTCGTCGGCGACCTGCGCGAGACCGGCGACCTCGACGGCGCGCTCAAGGGCGTCGACGCGGTCGTCCACCTCGGCGCGGCGTTCCGCGGCGTGCCGGACGAGGAGGCGGTCAGCGTCAACCACACCGCCACCGTCGAACTGGCCGAGTCGGCCCTTCGGGCGAACGTCACCCGTTTCGTCTATGCCGGGACCACCCTCGTCTACGGCCCGGGGCACGGCCGCCCGGTCCGGGAGGAGGACGACCCCGTCCCCCCTGACCTGGCCTACACGACGAGCAAGACCGCGGCCGAGAAGGCCCTCCTCGACCTCCACCGAACCGAGGGACTGCCGCTGCGCATCGCCCGGCTGGCGTTCGTGTACGGCGAAGGCGACGCGCACCTGGCCGAGTCGCTGATGTGGGCGCGCGACTGGCCGCCGCACAAGCGCCTGCACATGGTGCACCACGCCGACGTCGGCCAGGTCCTGCTGCGGGCGCTCCGGGCGGACGGCGTGGACGGCGAGATCTTCAACGTGGCCGACGACGCGCCCGTCACCGCCCTGGAACTGCTGGACCTCAACGGCGAGCCGGCCGCCGAGGAGGCGGCGGGCAGGACGCTCGACGATCCGTGGGAGGGCATCGTCGACACCTCAAAGATCCGCCGCCTGCTCGGCTTCCGCCCGGTCTATCCGACCGTCTACACCGCCAAGGACGCCGGGGCGCTCTGATCGCCTCAGCGGGGCGATGAGCGGGACGCGCTCGGCGGGGCCGGTCAGCGCCCGGCCGCTCGTCCAGCGGCCGGGCCGTTCACCTGCACCACGACGGGGCCGGTGGCGTGCCCGGCCCGGTACGCCTCGACCGTGCCGCGCAGCGCGTCCGAGTCGAAGACCACCAGCGTGACCCGGATCTCAGAGCAGGAGCAGGGTCTTGCCCAGGGCGTCGCGGGTTTCGATGGCGGCATGTGCGTCCGCGGCGCGTTCCAGTGGGAAGGTCTGCCCGATGACCGGGCGGATCCGGCCGGCGGCGGCTTCCGCCATCACCTGCTCGGCCCAGCGGCTCATCTTCGGCCCGAACCCGTACAGCTGCTCGATCCCGAGCACCTCCACTCCGCGCCGTCGCGCCTGGTCGGCATCGATCGCCGTCGGCTCGCCGCTGGAGGCGCCGTGCACCGAGAACCGGCCGTCGCGGGCCGTCACCTCGAACGCGGCCCGCCCCACCTCACCGCCGACACCGTCGAACACCACATCGGGGCCCGCCCCGCCGGTCGCCGTGAGCACGTGCCGGGTCCAGTCCGGCTCGGAGTAGTCGACCACGGCCTCGGCGTCCAGGTCGCGGACCAGGTCCAGCTTGCGCGCGCCGCGTGCGGCCCCGACGACCCTGGCGCCGGCGGCCCGGGCCAGTTGCGTGAGCAGGCTGCCCACGCCGCCGGCCGCCGCCTCGACCAGCACCCAGTCCCCGGGACGGATTCCGGCCGCCTCGACCAGTCCGAACGCGGTGCTGCCGTCGGTGTGCAGGGCGGCGGCCTCGGGCAGCCCGAGCCCTTCCGGCACCGGGATCAGTTCCCGGACGTCGGCGACCGCCCGCTCGGCGAACCCGCCGGTCTCCCCGGTTCCGGCGAGGACGCGCCGTCCCGACCAGCTCGGATCCACCGCCTCACCGAGCGAGCCCACGCGGCCGGCCACCAGACCGCCCGGCACGTACGGAAGCTCGGGCTTGGCGTGCCACCTGTCGACGCCGCGCCGGATCTGCGTCTCGACGAACGTGATCCCCGCCACCGAGACCTCGACGACCACCTGACCCGGTCCGGCGACCGGATCGGGGGCCTCGCCGGGTACGAGCACCTCGGGACCTCCGAAACGCACCGCCTGCACGACGCGCATGCACATCACCCTCCACGTTCCGATTCGGCACCGCCACAGCAGAGCCTTCAACCTCAACCAGGGTCGAGGTCAACTCGGGAGTGTCAGTCTTCTTTCGGCTGGGTGCGGCGGGCGTAGGCGCGGGCGGCGCGGGCGCGGTCGCCGCAGCGGGTGGAGCACCAGTGGCGGCGGCCGTGCCGCAGCAGATAGCGGTTGCAGGGGGCGGAAGCGCAGGCGGTGAGGCGTTCGGCGTCGGGTCCGGTGAGGAGGTCGGCCGCGTTGGCGGCGAGGGTCGCGAGAGCGTGGTCGAGGATCTCGTTGGTGGGGCACGGCGCGGCGCGGTAGGGGCCGTTCTTCTCGTCCCAGTGCAGCAGGGGAGCGGTGGGGACCCTGCTCAGCGCGTCGTTGACGGCGGACAGGGCCCCGGGCAGCGCGGGAAGGCCGGCGACGCGGGCGGAGAACAGCGCCCTGACGTGTTCGCGCAGTGAGCGCAGCTGCGTCGCGCACATCTCCTGGATTCCGGCGTCGGCCGGGGCGAGGCCGCGTTCGAAGAGCCACCGGTTGGTTCCGGCGGGCGTGCCGAGGAGATCGACGAAGTGCCCGCCGGGCAGCGCGACGGCGCTGTTGACGAAGTCGAGGGCGAGGTGGTCCTCCGCTCCCGGCGCGGGCGGCGGGGCGGATTCGGCGGTCGGGGACTCCCTCATGGCTCTCATGGTACGAGTTGCGCCCGTCCGTGAGAAACGGTTACCGTCCTTCACGGATAGACCGCTTCTCATCCGTGAGGTTTCGATGACCGGTTCCAGCACCAGCGCGACCCGCGAGCGGATCCCCGTCCGCGTCCTCGGCGGCCCGACCGCCCTGTTCGAGTACGGCGGCCTGCGATTCCTGACCGACCCCACCTTCGACGCCCCCGGCGAGTACCCCGTCCCGGGCGGCCGGCTGACCAAGACGGCGCCCTCCGCCGCCGCACCGGACGACCTCGGACGCATCGACGTGGTCCTGCTGTCCCACGACAAGCACCCCGACAACCTCGACGACTCCGGCCGGGCGCTTCTCGCCGGCGTGCCGCTCACCCTCACCACCCCCGGCGGCGGCGAGCGCCTGGGAGGCGGCGCCAAGGGACTGGCCGACTGGGAGCAGGTCGAGCTCGACCGCCCCGGTGGCGGGACGGTCACCGTCACGGGCGTGCCCGCCGTCCACGGCCCGGGCGCCCGCGAAGAGGTCGAACCGATCACCGGCCAGGTCGTCGGCTTCGTCCTGACCGGGGAGGGGCTGCCCACGGTCTACGTCAGCGGCGACAACGCCTCCCTCGACGCGGTCGAGCAGATCGCCGGACGCTTCGGCCCGGTCGACACCGCCATCCTCTTCGCCGGGGCTCCCCGCTTCGACATCCTCTTCGACGGCGCGCTCATCGTCCTCGACAGCGCCCAGGCCGCCGAGGCCGCCAGGATCCTCGGCGCCCGCCGGGTGGTGCCCGTCCACTGCGACAGCTGGGCCCACTTCACCGAGGGCCGCGACGAACTGGTCGCCGCCTTCACCGCCGCCGGGCTGGCCGACCGCCTGGACCTGGACCGTCCCGCCTGAGCGGGCGGACGGGCCGGGCGGCGCCCGAGGCCCGGCCCGTCTCGGCTTCGCCCAACGAAAGAACCCTCTGGTGCCCGCCGGGCCGGCCGCCGCCGCGGCGGCGTTTCGGGGGAACCCGGACGGCCCCGCGGGTCTCAGAATGAAGATCCATCCGCCGAACACCGAGGAACACCCATGGGACCAGAGGACCGGCTGACCGCCGAGCAGCGCAGGCGCGTCGACGAGCTGTGCGGGCGGTGGGAGGCGCGTGCCGCCGACCCGGACCGCCGCGATGCCGAGCGGGCACTGGCCGAGTTGTACGACCACCGCGGCTGGGAGCGTCCCAAAGCCGTGATCTGGCTGGAGTCCCCGCTGGCGGGCGCCATCGCGGCGCGGACCCTCTTCTACGGCCACCGGTACCTCGACGGCGACCTGCAACTGGAGGCGCACCGCACGTGGATGAGCGCGACCACGGCACGCCTGGAAAGGACGTTCGGCCGCAAGGAGCCGGACTCCTTCGAGGAGAACGAGCCCGCCGCCGCCAGGTGGCGGCTGCCGGACGTGCGCTCGGCCCACAACCTCTCCTACGACCTGGACGAGCCCGACCTGGCGGCCGTGTTGCGGCGCGTCGGCGAGCCCGCCTGGGCGATCAACAGCGGGGTCGCGCCCTGGTTCCAGCAGGAGGCGCTGTCGCCCGCCGCCCCAGAACGTTTCGCGGCCGTCGGCGCCGGCGTCCACGCGCTCCTGCTCCGCGCGCTGGAACCGGTGTTCCCGGCGGGGGAGTGGGGGACGGTCGGTGCCGCGCTGCGGTCCTGCGCCGACGCCCCGCATACCGGCGACTGGAAGCAGTGGCGGCAGGTGTGGGGGGCGGTGCGCGCCCCGGAGAACCACGCGACGCTGATCCTGGAGGCCGTGCGCGGCGGAAAGGCCGGAAAGTCCGGGCCGCTCCAGGCGCGGCTGCGCCTGGCGCCGGCGGTCGGCTGGTGGTGGGCGCTCAACGACATCGCGCTCCTCACCCCTCCCCCTGCCGAGGTCCACACCGACGACTCGGGACGGCTGCACCGCGAGGACGGGCCGGCCGTGCGCTACGAGGGCGGCTTCGCGCAGCACTGCTGGCGGGGGCAGCCGGTGCCGTCCGACCTCATCGACCCCGGATGGAGCGCCGCCGACATCGCCTACGCCTCCGACGAGGAGCTGCGGCAGCGCGCGGTGCGTGAGTTCGGTACCGCCTCGTACGCGGCCGTCCTCTCGGCCGAGAACGTCGCCCCGGATCTGCGCCGCTGCGCGCTGGAGCGCCTGGGCTGGCCCCGGTTCGCCGCCGAGGCGCCGCTGGCGGCGGTCGCCGGGCCGGTGGCCGACCCCGGCGATCCCGGCTGCGAGCTGGCGCTCTACGACGTCCCCGCGACGGTGTTCGGCTGCGAGGCCCGGGTGGTGGTGCGCACCGGAGGCGCCCGCCACGGAGCCGCGCTGCCGGTTCCGCCCGACGCGACCGATCCGGTGGACGCCGCGGCCTGGCTCGGCGACGCCACCCGCCCCCCTTCGCCGGAGCCGGAACTGCTCACGCGCATCCGCCAGAGCGAACCGCTGCGAGATGAGCTGGCGCGACTCGATTTTGAGATGTCCCATCCCTCGCATCTCGAGCCTGTCGAAGAGCTCCACCTGCTCGGAGGCGCCCGCCTGGAGCCGATCGGCGGGCACGGCACCGGCGGCACCTACTTCCTGTGCGGCGACGGTCCCCGCCGCCCGGTGCTGTACGCCGACTCCGAAGGCGGCTACCAGATCCTGGGACGCGACCTGACCGAGGCCCTGGAGTTCATGGTGAGCGCCGAGCCCGCCGGCGACGACCCGGAGGAGGAGGACACCGAGGCCGCCGAGGCCCTGGGCGTGCGACCGCTGTCGCCGGAGGAGTACCGGAAGCGCCTGGACGAGGCCGAGGCGCTGGCGGGCGCCCTCATCCTGGTGATGACCGCGGAGGGCAACGCCTACGAGTACCGCCGCCAGACGTGGTTCCGGTGCTGATCGGCCGAGGGCGTTTCAGCGCGTCGTCCAGGAGCGGAGCTTCTCGGGGTTGCGCACGGCCCAGATGTGCTTGATCCGGTCGCCGACGACGTCGAACGCCACCACGACCACGGTGACGCCGTCCAGCCGCGCCGCCAGACCGGGCTGCCCGTTGACCGTGCGCTCCAGGATCTCCAGTCCGGGCGCCTTGACGGCGACGTCGACGAAACCGCGCGCGACCTGCTCGTCGCCTTCGATGGGGCGGAGCACGGCGGGGACGAGGCCGCCGCTGTCGGCGATCGTCCTGACGTCGGGGTCGAGGAGGCCGATGAGGGCGTCGATGTCCTGGGCCTCCCACGCCGCCTTGAACTCGCGGACGATGCCGGCCTGCCGGGCGGACGGCGTCGCGGGCTCGATCGCCGTCTCGGCGGCCCGCGACGCGCGGATGCGGCGGCGGGCCGAGGAGGCCAGCTGGCGGCACGCCGCCGGCGTCCGGCCGACGATCTCGGCCACCTCGGCGAAGGTGTAGCGGAAGACGTCGTGCAGGACGAACGCGACGCGCTCGGCCGGGGTCATCGATTCGAGCACGACGAGGAAGGCCATGTTGACCGA
>NZ_JBHSON010000099.1:0-84466 GCF_042656285.1 Actinomadura rugatobispora
CGCACCGCTTGGCCCAGTGCAGCAACCGGCTGATGGCGTGCCGCACCTGGGCGTCGCGGTGGTCTGCGGTGCCGGACAGGTCGTAGCCGAAGCGTTTCGGGTCACCGACAGGGTTGCCGTGCGGATCAAGGCGGTAGGCGGCGAGGTGGTCGGCGTTGGTGTCCACTCCGATCACGCCCCGCGCGCACGCCGCCTGGAGGGGGAGGGTGCGGGCGGGGGTGCGCTGCCAGGACGCGGTGAGGTACCAGCGGTCGCGTTCGGGGTCGTGGTGGATGCGGTAGGCCACGGCACGGTCGGCGGCGATGCGGTCGGCCCACTCGGCTCCCCGGTGCCGGAACGCGACGCGGGCGGTGAGGACGTAGCGGCCGTGCGGAGCGTTGGCCAGATGGGCCAGCAGGGCGGGGAGCTTGAGGGACACTTGCCCGCCGGGGGTGAGGCGGATGGTCTCGTTGCCGTACCGCTTCCCGCTCTCGCCATCGGCGGCCAGGAACAATCGCCGGGCCTCCCAGCGCTGGCGCCACTGCCGCTCGGTGAGCCCGGCGTTCTCGAGTTGGTGGCGGGTGCGGGCGAGTTTCTTGCCGCCGCGGACCACGTGCACGATCCCGGCGTCCCGGTCGGCCCGCTCACGGGTGAGCCGGTCTTTGAGGATGCCCAGGCGGCGGGACTTGTGAAACCACTCGCGCCGGGACCGGTACCCGCCCGGGGCGCGCCTGGTCCCTTCGGCCCCGATCGGCAGGGACAGCCGGTGCTCCAGCGTCCGCACCCCCGCCTCCAGGCCCTGGACGTGGGCGTGCTGGGCGCGGCGGGCCAGGGCCCACTGGTCATGGGTGGCCTTGGTGATCGAACCGGCCCACCGCGCCGACGACACCTGCGTCAGCTCCCGCTTGCGCGCCGCCCACCGATCCGCATCATGGTCCAGGCCGGCGCCGCACCGGACCTTCAGATCCCGCGCGGCCAGCGACCCCAGATGCGCCCCCACCAGCCGCAGCACCCGCTCGTCGGCAGCGGTCAGGCCCTTGAGACGGTCACGCACCGCCACCCCCGACGGGCCCGCCGCCACGAACGGCGCCGCGACCGGACGCACCCCGCCGCCTGGGGGGCGGGTTGTGCGGCCGGGGGCGGCGTGGCGGGGCGCCGTCTCGGCGGCCACACCACCGGAAGCGGTACGCGACATGACGAACACTTTAAGTGACAGTATTCGAACATGCAATCGACTCTCGCTGCTCGGACACTGTGACGGCACGCCGCCATGGGTACGCGCGGGTATTCATGGACACTCCTGGACACTCTCCCGCCGACAGGTCCGAACCCCACCGCGGTGGTGCTCTGAGGATGCCTTTCCGTCGCCTCCCCGCCGGCGGTGCGCTCGATCACCGTGCGGCGATTGAGCGCACCCGGCACCGCTCGTTGGCGGCGGTGCGTCGTCGGGCCTTGAAGGAGGCGACAGCGTGACGGCCCCTGCATCCGCACGGATGCAGGGGCCGCAGACGTTCTGCTAAAGGTCGAACGTTCCTTGCTTGATCTTCGACAGCAGCGTGTTCCAGGCCGCACCGTGCAACACCACACACCCGCCGTCCGGATCCTGGGAATCTCTAACAAGACGACGTGAGCCGATGACACAGGTTTCCACGCAACCATCGGAGCCGCTGTAGCTGCTCTTGCGGAAGACGCCCTGAGCAAGATCGAGATCGGACACTTCGTCCTCCTGGCAATCACTGTCCGGCAAGTCGTTCGAGCATGGCCAGCGACTCCTCAGGACTGAGGGCCATCGCTCCCATCTGCTCGAACGCGAGGGAGTACGTGTGAACCTCCCTCTCGTCCTCAATGTACAGAGCGCTGGTCATGTTCTCGACATACACGACTTCCGGGGTGAAACGCTCAGGGAACCCCATGACCGTGAAGCTGCCGACCACGCCCGGGTGTCCCCCGGCGTGCAACGGCATGACCTGGAACATCACATTGGGCAGTGCAGCCAACTCGATCAGGCGTAGGTACTGGTCACGCATCACGTCGGGGCTGCCAATGACGCGTTTGAGCGCCGTCTCGTCCGTGATCGCCCAGAGTCGGGTCGGCTCCTCGCGCTCCGACCAAGCCTTCTGTCGTGTCATCCGTGTTGCGACTCGTCGCTCGACATCAGACGCGGGCGCGAAGCGCATCAGTACCGATTTGGTCGCATGCATGGCGTAATCAGCGGTCTGCATCAGCCCGTTGATGATTCCCATGCTGTAGGCATTGAGCCACTCGGCTTCGGCCTCAAGACCCATGTAGGTGGTGTAGTCGGCGGGCAGACTGTTCGCATAGGCGTCCCACCAGCCGCGCTGTCGCGCCGAACGAGCGAAGCGGACGAGCGCATCGGATCGCGGGCCGTCGATCTCGTAGACGGCGAGGATCTGCTGAACCTCTGCCGGAGAGACCCGACGCAACGAGTTCTCGATACGAGACAGTTTGGTCTTGCTCCACCCCAACTTCTCGGCGGTTTCTTCGAGCTTGAGAAGTGCGCACGTCTCCCTCAACCTGCGTAGTTCGCTGGCGAGTCGGCGCTCACGGATGGTCGGCGGTCTGGCTGTCATGTGATCGAGCATGCCCGCTCCGTAGTCGGGCTACAAGCGATTTCGCACCTTTGCAAAAAAGATCTTGATGTCATTATCTGAAACCGTTGCGGAGTTCTGTGTCGGCAGCGCACTATGTGAACCCCAAGTCGATACGGACGGTGACTGACTGATCACTTGTCCGCGCGGGATGGAGGTGGCTCCCGGATGGTGATCTCTCACACCCCCAACCTGGCCGCCGGCGGTATGTGCGCCTGGCGGCTTCCTTCCGATGAGAGCGGGCCGGCCGCGGCGCGCTCCCTGCTCCAGCAGGTCATGACCCGGCTCGGGCTGCGGCGGGACGTGATCGAGGACGGCAGGCTCGCGGTCTCCGAGGCCGCGACCAACGCGCTCCGGCACGCGCGGCCGGAGCCGCTCGGCTCCTGCACCCCGCCCGAGCTGTGGATCTGGGCGCGGACGATCCCCGCCCCGCAGCTGGTCGTCTCGGTGTTCGACTGCGCCAGGGGCGCCCTTCCCCGCGCCTCCGGTACCGGGCTGCTCGACGAGCACGGCAAGGGACTGGGGCTGCTCGCCGCGTTCACCGCCGAGTGGAGCACCGCCCCGTCCCGGTCACGCCTGTCCGTGCAGCGCACCCCCGGAAAGACCGTCTGGTTCGCGCTGCCGCTGCCGTCCGACTGGCCGGGGCTGAACCTGGAGGTCCAGCCGGGCACGGCCGCGCAGTGCCTCCTTCTCAACCTCGGCGAACGCGGCTACAGCGGGGCACGAAGCAGCGGTGACGAAGGCGTTTTCGTGGTCGAGCTGCGGGGCCTGAACGTCTGGGTGCTCGGGGGGCAGTTCCGCTGGCAGGCCGAGCCGGGCCGGTGCGTTCGGCGTCCGCTCGTCGATCTCCAGGAGACCGCCGAACTCGTCGTCCGGCACCTGGAGGGGATTCCGAGCGCTTCGCCTACTCCTTGAGGAACTCGCTCCTTCCAGGCGTCACCAATGCGAGTGGACGAGCGCCTGGATCGCCAGGGTCAACCCCGCCTGCGCGGCCAGGAATCTGCGTGCGGGTGGATCGTGCTGGGCCGAGGCGAGGACGACCCACGCCGCGTAGGGCACCCATATGCGTTCCACCTCTCCCCTTGTCACGCCCGACACGTCCAATGCGAGGAGGCCCAGCAGGGCTGCCCCCACAAGCCAGGCCAGGGGACGGCGCTGTGAGAACACCGCCGGCAGGGCGTAGGCCGTCGCAGGGCCGACCAGTAGGCCGAGCACAGCGATGTTGGCGATGACGAAGTAGGCGTAGGAACGTTGCGCCGACCCTCGGCTGATGAGGTAGGTCTCGTGGGTGGCCGCGACACCGTCCGGCCACCAGAAGCCGCCCGTGCTGAAGGCCAGGGGCGCGACCGCGGCACAGCACAGCAGTACGGCGAGGACGCGACGGCCTGGGCGAAGCAGGATCACGACCGCGAGAGGCAGGGCGAACAAGGGCAGCAGGCCGTAACTGAGGTACGGCAGAGTGCCCAGCAGGAGACCGGCTCCTGCGGCTGCGACGAGGCTGCCGCGTTTGGCCGCGATGGCGGTGAGGGCTGTGGCCCAGGCGCCGACACCGAGAAAGAAGGCGTCCATTGCCGTGGCGATCCACAGTGTGAGCGGCGCCAGGACGAGGAAGGGCAGGGCACGCCGGGCGAGTGGCTCACCGGCGACGTGGCGGGCGGTGACGGCGATGCCCATGACGGCGGACGTCCCGGTCGCGACGATGAGTGCGGAGGACCAGCCCGTACCGCGCAGACCGGTCTCCTCCAAGGCCCACAGCACGAGGGTGGGAAGCGGCGGGTGGCCGCGCACGTGGGTGGTGTAGCCGCCGAGTCTCTCGGTGAACGTTCGCAGCCATTCCGCGGGGTCCGCCCGGACGGCGTCGAGTCCCGCGGGGTACTCGGTGGGGGCGTCCAGTGGACGGTGCAGGGCGTCCGGGCCGTCGCTGAGGGCCAGCGCGACCGTCCACACCATGGACGCGGCCCAGGACACCGGCAGCAGAACCCGCCAGGGCAGCCGTCGCGCAAGGGGCGGCAGCATGGCCACGGCGACCCCGCCCAGGCAGGCGGCGGGGACGATCTGCCAGGTGAGCAGGCGGGGTGCGGCGTGCAAGGGGGGCAGTTCGTCCTCGGTGGCGAGCCCAGACCTCCTGAGGATGTCGCCGGCGACGAACGCGCCGGTGATGAGCAGGGCCCATGCCGTGATCGCGATCCGCCCATACAGGTGGGTCCTGCTCTGGGGGTGATGCCGTTGCCGTTCGAGCTCACCGGTCGCCATGGGAACGCCTTCCGCGGATTCCCTGGCACAGGGCGATGCAAGCGGCGAGGGCGAGAACAGCGGCCAGGACGATGAGAAGGTTGCGGCCGTAGGGGAGAGGCAGGATGGACGGGTTGTCCGCGCGCCGCCCCAGGCCCAGCACGAACGGCAACGCCACCAGCGTCACCGTTCCGCCCACCATGAGCGCGCCCTGCACAAGCCGCCGGTAGGAGCGGGGCAGGCGCGTGGTGGCCGCTCCTACGAGGAGCACGCACGGGACCAGGACCGCGTCATGGGCGAGGACCGCTCCCCCGAACCAGACCGCCCAGCCCACGAGATCGACGTCGGATTCCCTGGCAAGGCCCCACAGGCCGGTGGCGATGAGCGCCCCGCCCACCCCGTGACCCAGGATGCGCCTCTTCATACGACCGTCACCTTGGACACCCACTTGGTCTGCATCACCCCGGGGCGGTTCGGCGCGATGAGCCTGCAGGGATGGCCGTGGTCGAGGTCGAGAGGCGCGCCGTTCACCTGGAGCGCGAGCAGGGTGAGAGGGTCGTTCCAATGGGGAGGGTCGACCCAGGACGTTCGGTAGAGGCCGCCGCGCTCCAATGACTCGATCCGTATGCGCGCGTCCTCGGAGACACCTGCCATGTGGAGGAGGTCGCGTAGCCGCACCCCCGTCCAGGTGGCTCCCGCACTCCACCCCTCCACGCACGCGATCGGCAGTCGCGCCGTATGGGACGGGAGCGCATTGAGGTCGTCCAAGGAAAGGGCGAGTTCGCGTTGGACGCGGCCTGTGACGAGAAGCCGGTAATCGGGGTCACGGGCTGCCGTCGTGACGCCCGCGGCGGCCGCCGACTTGTTGACCGGTAGTCCCTGTGGACCGACCCCGCGACGCCTGGGTGCGAGTACCGCGAGCTTGGCGAGGGGCGAGAAGGCTTCGCCGACCGTGGTCAACGTGACGATCCCCCCGGCGGCGGCGACGGTCAGCAGGAAACCGCGGCGTCCCAGGCCGTCCTCCGGACGGGTCATGACCGTGCGCCGTACCTTGGCCCACTCGTTGGTCACGTGCACGACCAGTGCTCCGATGAGGATGTAGGCCGTCCAGTAGTGCGCCGTGGGGAAGAAGAACGGGAACGGATACCAGTAGGCGATGTTGAACAGCCCCGTGACGAGCTGGAACAGAGAGCCCGCGACCAGGACGAACACCAGGATCCGTTCGATCGCGTGCCCGGCGGAGCGCACGGGCGGCCACTGCAGCAGCTTGGGATAGACCGTCCACAGTTTGGCCAGCAGCAGGGGGATCGTCGCGAGTCCGCCGATCACGTGCAGGCCCTGGGTGAACCGGTAGAGGTTCACCGGACGGGAGGGCCACACCATCCAGCCGGGCGGGTGCTGCATGAAGTGGCTGATCAGGCCCGTGACGAACGCCGTGGCGAACGACAGGCCGAGCGCGATGCCGAGCCAGGCCGCCACCCGCTCGTCATGCAGCCGGCTCGTGAAGGCCGCCCGGCCGCGGACCCGGCTCAGCGGCTCAGGGACGCGAACCACCGGCCCGCCTCCTCCCACACCTCGGTGACCTCCGCCCCGTGGGCGGCGGCGAGCCCGATGACGTCGTCGGCCGACACCCACGCCCACGGGAACCATCCGCCGACGATCCGGCCGGTGCGGAGCCGGAGCCGTCCGGCGCGCGAGCGGGTCCCCGGCTCCAGCACCTCCACCAGCACCCGGCCGCGGCCCGGCGCGAGCAGGTCGAAGGCCCTGCCCAGCAGCGCGGACGGGTCGCCGCCGATGCCGATGTTGCCGTCGGCCAGCAGCACGGTCGTCCAGATCCCGGCGCCGGGCACCCGGCCGTACACGTCCCTGACCAGCGCGAGGCCGCCGGCCGCGACGGTGAGCGCGACCGCGGACGGGGCGACGTCGATGCCGAGGGCAAGCAGCCCGCGCTCGGTCAGCGCCACGGTGAGCCGTCCGGGGCCGGAGCCGACGTCCAGCGTGGGGCCGTCGCACCGGTCGAGCAGGCCGGCGTCGCCGGGGCGCAGGGACATCCACTCCCCGACGGGCAGCGGACTGCGGCGGCCCGCGCCGTCCTCGACCTCGACCTCCAGGCCGTCGCGCCGTTCGAGGGCCCGCTCGTACAGCTCCCCGATCATTCCGTGCCCGCCCGGAGAGCCTCCCCGGTACCGGCCTCGCCGTTCCGGACGGCCCGGACGGCGGCGGCGAACCGGCCGTGCGGGGCGAGCGCGGCGACCCTGGCGGCGTCGGCGGCGGTGTCCACGTCGGTGAGGCGGGGCAGTTCGGCCACGGTCAGTCCCGCCGCACGCAGCCGGTCGAGCTGGGCCCGCCCGGTGCCGGGACGCGACATCGGCACGCCGCGCAGCAGCGCGGCGTCGGGACGGGCCAGGCCGAGCAGCCAGAAACCGCCGTCCTCCGCCGGGCCGAACACCGCGCCGCGGTGCTCCAGAGCCCGTCCGGCCCGTTCCAGGAGAGCGGTCGTGACCTGCGGGGTGTCCATGCCGATCAGGACGATGGGCCGCCCCTCGTACGCGTCGTCGAAGGCGTGCGCGAGCCGTTCGTCGAGGCCGTCGCCACGCTGCGGGATCACCCGCACGCCGGGCGGCAGCCACGGCCCGGGGCTGCCCCGCAGCGCGAGGATCCGGGCCCCGGCGGGGGTGCGCGCGACGGTGGCGAGCGTGTCGGCGAGGGCCGCCTCGGCCAGAAGGGCGGCTTCCTCCGCCGTGTATCCGGGGGTCAGCCGCGTCTTGACCCGTCCTGGCACGGGCTCCTTGGCGATGACGACCAGGTCGGCGTTCACGGAGTCACCTCGGCCAGCACGCGGCGCATGTCGCGGACCGCCCGTACGGTCCCGCCGACGGTGCCGGTCACTTTGGAGCGGCCTCGGCGCGGGCGGTACGTCACGTCGACCTCGGTGATCGCCCAGCTGGCGGCGGCGGCCTTCAGGACCATCTCCAGCGGGTAGCCGAAACGGCGATCGGCGAGCGCCAGGTCCAGCAGCCGGGCTCGCCGGACGGCCCGCATGGGGCCGAGGTCGTGGAGGGCCGTTCCGGCCCTCCGGTTGAGGGAACGCGCCAGGACGGCGTTGCCGAGGCGGGCGTGCAACGGCCAGGCGCCCCGTCCTGACGGGCGCCTCCTCCCGAGCACCAGGCCCGGGCCTTGCCCGCACGTCTCCAGAGCCGCCACGACGCGGGGCAGTTCCCGCGGGTCAAGGGAGGCGTCGGCGTCCATGAAGCACACCACGTCCGCCGAGGCCGCCAGCAGGCCGGTATGGCACGCGGCACCGAACCCGCGTTGCGGAGCCTCCACCACGACCGCGCCGTGGCCTCGCGCGATCTCCGCCGAATCGTCGGTGGAGGCGTTGTCGACCACGATGGGCGTGAACCCGGCAGGCATCCGTGACAGCACCCAGGGCAGAGCCTCCGCCTCGTTCAGGCACGGCAGGATGACATCGACGACGTCGTTCACCGGTCGGCGCCCGCTTTCGCGTTGGCGAACTCGGCCATGCCCGAGGCGAAAGGCACGTGTGCCGTGTAACCGAGTTCGTTCCGCGCGCGCTCCGGGGTCGCCACGATGTGGCGCACATCGCCCAGGCGGTAACCACCGGTCACCTGCGGCTCTGGGCCGCCGTACACCTCGGCCAGCGCGTGAGCCATCTCGGCAATGGAACGAGGGGTACCGCTGGCGATGTTGTACGCCCGCGACTCACCCTCGCTCCTGTCTTTGAGCGACTCCAGAGCGAGGACGTTGGCGCGGGCCACATCGCGCACATGGACGAAGTCGCGTCGCTGCCGCCCGTCCTCGTACACCAACGGCGGTTCTCCGCGCTCCAACCGCGAACGGAAGAGCGCCGCCACCCCCGCGTAGGGCGTGTTCAGGGGCATCCGTGGGCCGTACACGTTGTGGTAGCGCAGGGCCGCGACCCTGCCCCCGGTCATGCGCGCCCAGGATGCGGCCAGATGTTCCTGGGCCACCTTGGTGTCGGCGTAGACGTTGCGCGGATCGAGGGCGGCCTCCTCATGGACGAACCCGGGTTCTAGAGGGTTCTCGCACACGGGGCACGCCGGCTCGTAGCGTCCTGCCTGCAGATCCGTCTCCGACCGTGGGCCCGGCCGGACGTTCCCATGGACGTCGCAGGTGTAGGCGCCTTCGCCGTACACGACCATCGACGACGCCAGCACGAGCCCTCGCACCCCCGCACGGGCCATCTCGGCCAGCAACACCGCCGTGCCCTGCACGTTCACACCCGCATAGGCCGGGAGATCGAACACGTCCACGCCGAGGCCGACCATCGCGGCCTGGTGGCAGACCGCGTCCACGCCGCGCAGGCGGCGCGCCACCACCTCGGGGTCCCGTACGTCTCCGGCTTCCTCGCCCGCGCGCAGATCGAGCTCGCGGACCTCGTGCCCAGAGGCCGCGAGGGCCTCGGCGACGTGCGAGCCGATGAATCCGGCCGAACCTGTGAGCAGCACTCGCATGCGACGAACGTAAGGGGGCGGACGTACGGAAACGCGGCCCGAGCCCATCCCGTACGAACCTCGTAAGATTTGCCGCCGACGATTTGACCCGAGGGACGGAGACGGCCGGGCCCGCCGCCGTCAGGGGGCCAGCGGGAGGCGCACGACGAAGCGGCAGCCGGGACCCGCGTTGGCCACGCCGATCTGCCCGGAGTGCGCCTCCACGATGCCGCGCGCGATGGCCAGGCCGAGGCCCGCGCCGCCGCCCGGGGTGCGGGCGCTCTCGCCGCGGAACGCCACGTCGAACACCCGGGGCAGGTCGGTCTCGGGGATGCCGCCGCACCCGTCGGCGACGCTCACGCACGCCATGCCCTCGTCCACCTCGCCGGTGATCTCGACGGTGCCGTCCTCGGGGGTGTGCCGGATCGCGTTCACGATCAGGTTGCGCAGCGCCCGTTCCATCTCACCCGCGTCCACCTCGACGGGGGTGCGGCGCCGGACCTCGCCGCGCAGCCGGACGCCCTTGGCCTTCGCCAGCGCCTCGGTGCCCGTGACGACCTCGGCGACCAGGTCCTGAAGCCCGACCCGCCGCCGCGACAACCGCAGCGCCCCGGCGTGGATGCGCGAGAGCTCGAACAGGTCGTCCACCATCTCCGACAGGCGGTCGGCCTCCACGCGGATGCGGCCGTGGTAGCGCGCCACGGTCTCGGTGTCGGCCACGACGCCGTCCTCCAGCGCCTCGGCCATCGCCCGCAGCCCGGCCAGGGGCGTGCGCAGGTCGTGGCTGACCCAGGCGACGAGGTCGCGGCGGCTGGACTCGAGCGCCCGTTCACGGGCGCGGGCCTCGGCCAGCCGCCGGTAGGCGTCGTCCAGTTCGCGCGCCAGCTCGGCCAGCTCGGCGGGCAGGCGGGCGCCCGGCACCCGGTACGGATCGGCGCGCACGGCCGCGACCAGGACGCGGTTGGCGGCGACCAGGCGGCGGCCCAGCAGCACCGACACCCCGGCGGCGACCGCGCCGGAGGCGGCGACGACGGCGAGCACCACCGACTGGTCGTGGTCGTTCAGCACCATCATGAACGTGATCACGACGATGCCGGAGACGGTCGCCAGCACCGTCGCGACGCCGACCAGGCCGAGCTGGACGGCGATGGACCGGCCGCGCAGCAGGTGGAGGAGCGCCAGCCCGGCCGCGGCGACGCCCAGCGCCGCGACGGCCGCGTACCAGACCACCTGCAGCAGGTCGGACAGGGGGATCACGGCGGCGCCTCCCCTGCGCCGGCGGGCTCGTAGCGGTAGCCGACGCCCCAGACGGTGACGATCCGCCGCGGCGCGGTCGGGTCGTCCTCGATCTTCTCCCGCAGCCGCCGGGTGTGGACGGTGACCGTGGCGGTGTCGCCGAACGACCAGCCCCACACCCGCTCCAGCAGCTCGTCCCGGGTGAACACCCGCCGCGGGTGGCGCATCAGGAACGCCAGCAGGTCGAACTCGCGGGCGGTCAGGCTCAGCGGGGCGCCCCGCAGCTCGGCCCCGTGCGCCAGCGCGTCCACCCTGAGGTCGCCGTCGCGCAGCACCCCGGTACCGGCGGGGACCACCAGGCCGCGGGCCCGGCGCAGCACCGACCGCACCCGGAGGGCCAGCTCCCGGGGACTGAACGGCTTGGTGACGTAGTCGTCGGCGCCGGTCTCCAGACCGACCAGCCGGTCGGTCTCCTCACCGAGCGCGGTCAGCATCACGACCGGCACCGAGGAGGTCTCACGGAGCCTGCGGCACACCTCGAGACCGTTCAGACCGGGCAGCATGAGGTCGAGGACGACCAGGTCGGGCGGGTCCTCCAGAGCCCGCCGCAGAGCATCGCGCCCGTCGGCCACGCACTCGACCCGATGACCGTCGCGCACCAGGTAGCGGGCGACGACCTCGGCGACGGTGGGATCGTCGTCCACCACCAGCACTCGCCCGGTCTCCCCCGACACGATCACCCATGCAGCGTAAGGCAACCGGGCGTTCA
The DNA here is from genome assembly GCF_042656285.1 of Actinomadura rugatobispora. GTDB lineage: Bacteria > Actinomycetota > Actinomycetes > Streptosporangiales > Streptosporangiaceae > Spirillospora > Spirillospora rugatobispora. Next base: position 11,301 of record NZ_JBHSON010000099.1, read on the forward strand.
AGGTTCGTCGCCCGGGGGGCTCTCGACGTCGGGTTTGTCGGGGACGAAGACGAGGCTGAGGAGGTGGCGGGTGCGGCCGTCGCCGGGGGTGGTCCGGGTGCGGCGGGCGACGGCGGCCTCGATCTCTTCGACCAGCGCGGCGAACTCGTCGGCGGTCACCCATACCGCGCCCTGCCGGTAGAGGACGCCTTCGCGGGCGGGTTCGGCGTCGTCGCGGGAGAGGTAGCGGTCGAAGTCGGCCATCAGGGCCCCGGTGAACACGGCGAACGCCTGCCGGTGGTCCTCCTTGGTCATGGTGGCGCGGGCGTCGGCGTCGACGAGGGCCTCGTCCTGGCGGACGCGGTAGCTGCGTTCGACGGTGCCGCGGACGGGTCGTTCGCGGACCACTTCCAGGATGCCGGCCTGGGTGAGGGTGGCGATGTGCCGGTACATGGTGGCCGGGGGGATGTCGGGCAGCCGTTCGCGCAGCTGGGCGGTGGTCATCTCGTCGGCGCCGACGAGGGTCTGCAGGATGCGCAGCCGGACGGGGTGGAGGAGCAGGTTCGCGGTCGCCATGACTTCATGATCTCATGCCTGATAACGTTCTCAGAGTTGAGAACAAAACGAGAGGCGACGTCTTGCCCGACACCGACATGACGGTCACCGCCGACGACGGGACCCGACTGGCCGGCACCCTGACCCTGCCGGCGGGCCCCGGTCCGCACCCCGCCGTCCTGCTCCTGCACGGCTCAGGGCCCCTGGACCGCGACGGCAACACCCCCAAGCTCCCCGCGAACCTCGGCCCCCCGCTGGCCGCCGCCCTCGCGGAGAAGGGCATCGCCACGCTGCGCTACGACCGGCGCGGCGCGGGCGCCACGCCCGGCCGGTGGCAGGCCACCGGCTTCACCGACAACCGCGAGGACGCCGCCGCCGCCCTGCGCGCCCTGGCCGGGCACCCCGCCGTCCGTGCCGACGCCGTCGGCGTCATCGGCCACAGCGAAGGCGCCCTGCACGCCATGGCCCTCGGCGCGCGCCACGACGTGCGGGCGGTGGTGCTGCTGGCCGGATACGCCCGCCTGGGCGAGGACGCCTTCCGCTGGCAGGCCCGCTCGATCCTCCAGGGCATGCCCGCCCCCGTCCGCCTCCTGCGGCGGCCGCTGCGGGCATTGGGCGGCCGGGTCCTCGCCCGGCTCAAGGAGACCCGGACGGACGTGGCGCGCGTGGCGGGGCTCCCGGTCAACGCCCGCTGGATGCGCGAGATGCTCGTCCACGACACCCGCGACGATCTCACCGCCATCCGGGCTCCCGTCCTGGCCGTCACGGGCGACAAGGACGTCCAGATCGATCCCGCGGACCTGGACGAGATCCAGCGGCTGGTGCCCGGCCCGACCGAGATCCATCGCGTCCCCGGCCTCACCCACGTGCTGCGCCACGACCCGGGGCACCACACCGTGCGCTCCTACCGCCGCCTCCTGCGCGGCCCGGTCGACCCCGACCTCCTGGCGCTCATCGCCACCTGGCTCACCCGCCGACTGGACGCGACTCCCGGGGAGAGGCCCGCCGAGGAGAGAACGACCTCTTCCTGACCCCCGCCTGCACGCACGCAAGACAGTGGACACCGACAGAGGGAACCCATGACCGCTTCACACGCACGCCCCGCCGCCCCCGGCCGGTACCGGAACGACCTGGTCCTGTTCATGGCCATCGCCTTCGCCCTGAGCTGGGCGTCCTGGGCCGTGGCGATCGGGATCGGCGGATCCTCGACCAAGCCTCCCACGCTCGCGTTCCACGTGTTCGGCGCCTTCGGCCCTCTGATCGCCGCCCTGGTGATCCGGATCCGCCGCGCCCGCCGCGGCGAGCCCGTCCCCGAACACGCGGTCCGGTTCCGGCCGGCGGCCCTGGGCTGGACGCCGCTGCTGCTGGCGCTGGCCTCGGCGCTCGTCCTGGGGGCCGCGTTCGTGGCGCACGCGGCGGGCGGCCCCGCGCCGAGCCTGGAGGACGCGAAGGACGTGATGACGACCTACCCGGGCGGCCCCGTGGCGTTCCTCGTCAACATCCTGGTCGCCGGCCCGCTGGCCGAGGAGCCGGGCTGGCGCGGCACCGCCTACCCGAGGATGCGCGCCTCGCTGAACCGCTTCCAGGTCAGCCTGATCCTGGGCGTCATCTGGGCCGTGTGGCACATGCCGCTGTTCTTCATCGACGGGACCGTCCAGAACCAGCTGGGCGTGACGAGCCCCAGCGGCGTGCTCTTCGCCGTCAGCGCCGTCCCGATGGCCATGCTGGTCTGCTACGCCTACGAGCGCGCCGGTGTCCTCGCCGCGGTCGCGGTGCACTTCGCGACCAACCTGACGATGGTCCTGCTGAGCGTCCAGGCGCCCGTCACGCAGGCCATCGTCATGGGCGTCCAGCTGATCGCCGCGGTGGTCCTCCTGGCCACCGTCCGCCCGGCGGGCAGGCCCGTCGCGGACGGCCCGAGCCTTCCCGCCATCCCGGCGAACCGCGGCGCGCACGTCCGCTGACGGTGAACGCGCGGTGGACGTCCGTCGCCCGGACGGTGACGGAAGGCCGAATGATCACGTTCGTGCCGCCCGGCGTCTCGTGCGGCTCCGGCCGCGCCTGCACACTGGACGGTGGCCTGCCGAGCGGTACCAAGGGGAGGGCGCCGCCATGTCCGGCGACGGGGACGCACCGAGCCTTTTGCCCGGGTACCGCGAGCTGTCGGTGATCCGCCGCAGCGCGGGCGCGGTCACCTACCGGGCCGTCCACGAGGAGTCCGGGGACGCGGTCACGGTGCGGGTGCAGCGCGACGGCGGGCAGATCCCGCAGGACGACCTCGACGCGCTCGGCCGCGCGTCCCGCGACGAGCGCGCCCTCACGGTGCTCGGCACCGGCATGACCACGACCGGGCGCCGGTACGTGACGCTGCCGCACCATGACGGGACCACCTACTCGGGCGGGGGACCCATGCCCGTCCGGCAGGCGGTCGAGGTGGCCGCCGCGGCCGGAAGGGCGTTGCAGGCCCTTCACGACGAAGGGCTCGTCCACGGCGATGTGCATCCGGGCAACATCCTCCGGGGCGTCGACGGCCCGCTGCTGACGGGCGCGGCGACTCTGCGCGGGCTCGCCGCCCATTCCGCCCTCGGAGTGCTGGACCCGGTCGACCTGGACCGCGTCGACGCCGCGCACGCCGCCCCGGAAGCGCTGCGGCGGCAGCGGCTTACGGCGGCGGCCGACGTGTACGGCCTCGGCGCGGCCCTGTGGACGCTGCTGGCCGGGCGTCCGCCCTACACGGGCGACGACCTGTGGACGATCCGGAAGAGCGCCCTGAACCAGCCGGTGCCGCCGCTGCCTCGCGACGACGTGCCCGGCTGGCTGGTGAGCGCGCTGGGCACCGCGACGGCGCCCGAACCCGGCGACCGCTTCCCGTCGGCGGCGGCGTTCGTCCGGACGCTGGCCGACGGCCTGGGCGAACTCCCGGCGCCCGCCGAACCGCCGCGCCCGGTGCCACCGCCTCCGGGGCCGTCCCGTGACTGGGACCGGCTTCCCGGCTGGTCGTGGGGCGAGGACGGCATCGGCGGCGACGACGGCCACCGCGCGGCCGAGCCCGCGCCGGAAGCGACCGAACGCAGGCGAGGGCCGCTAGGAGGGCCGTCACGTCCGCGCCGCCGCGTCGGCCCGGTGGTCGCGGCGGTGGTCGCGCTCGCGGTCGTGGGGGCCGGGATCGGCGTGACCGGCCTGCTTTCCGGCGGGCGGACGGCCGAGGAGCCGCCCCGGGCGGCGCCGTCGGTGCCGACCTCCACGCCGACCGCGGTCCGTCCGGCCAAGGAGTACCTGCCCGGACGGGTGCGGATCGTCGACGGCCGGGTGTCGATCGAGGTGTCCTGGGAGGACCGCAGCGGGGGCAGGGCGGCCCACTACGTGGTGGGCGGCCCTGAGGGCCGTCCGGCGTCCACGCTGGCGAGCGCCCCGGCCGGGACGGAGAAGGTCGTGGTCACCGCGCTGAATCCGAGCGTGGACTACTGCCTGACCGTGGTCGCGGTCGTGGACGTCGACCGCGTGGCCCACGCCGAGCCCGTCTGCACCCGCCGGGTCAAGCGGGGCTGAGCCGGCCACCGCAGCGGGCGCGGGTCCCACCACCACGACGCCCGCCGCCACCACGGCAGCGATCTGCGCAGCGCGCCGATCAGAGAACGCGCCGACGCGACCGCGAACGAGGCGTCGGCCGCCGTGACCGGGCCGCCGAAGCCCGCCGCGTTCACGATCCCGGCCATCCGCCTGAGCCGTGGCGCGTCCGTGCCCGGAAGGGAGCGCTCAAGGTGGCCCGCCACCTCGGAGGCGGTCGCGGCGGCTGAGGCCGGGACACCGGCGAGACGCATCGCGACCAGCACTTCCGTCCAGGCGGTCAGGGCCTGCCGAGCGTGGCCTTTCACCCGGCGCATCCGCCGGAGCCGCCGCCACCGCAGCAACGGTACGACGACGAGGTACAGCGCAAGAACGGCTGCGGCGGCGCCTCCCACGACCGGCCACACGGACGATCCCGGACGGGTGCCGGTCGCCGCAGCACGAGGCGGTGTCAGGGTCTGCACGCCGCCGCGCGGGCCCGTCCCGCCGGAAGCGCCCTCATCGCCCCCTGGACGGGCGGCCGCCGCCGAGCGCACGCGCGGGTTGTGGTCGTACGACACCCACCCGAGACCCTCGTAGTAGATCTCTCCCCAGGCCACGGCGTCCCCGGTGCGGACCACGCGCCCGCCGTCGCCCCCGGTGCCCGGCCCGAACCCGACCATGATCCGGCTCGGCAGCCCGGCGGCCCTCGCCAGGACCGCGAACGCGCTGGCGAACTGCTCGGACGTCCCGCCGCCGCCCTTGCGTCCCGGCTCCACGAGGAACTCGTTCAGGTCGGCGTAGCCGTGCCCGCCGCGTGCCGCGGACCCGAAGGTGTAGCTCTCGCGGAGGTATTCGGCCAGGCGGGAGGCGCGCTGGTGCGGGGTGCCGTCCCCGGCGGCCTTGCGGGCGATGTCGGCCAGCCGCGCGGGCGCGCCCTGCGGCAGCCGCACGTACCGCTCGAAACCGGGACCGAGCGCGGGCGTCGCCCGAGAGGCTTCACCGCCAGACCAGTCGGGGACGGAACCCGCCGCGCGGTACGTCCTGCCCGTCATGGGGCCGGCCGAGGACAGGGCCGTGCCGGAGACCTCGTCGTAGCCGAAGTCGAGCCCGTCGATGCGGGTGGGCGTCCCAGGGACGGGCACCCAGTCACCGGGCAGGTCTCCGACAGAGACCTCCACCGACGTGCGCGTCGCACGCGGCGGCCGCACCTTGGCGGACGGCACCGAAGGCCCCGACGGCCGGTACGAACTGTCCGGCAGCCAGGTCGGCCCGGTGAACTCCGCGAGCGCCACCCACCGAAGGCTGGTGCGCGGCCCCCGCACCGTCATGAGGGGACGGTCCGGATCGGCCGCCCACGCCGACAGGTACGCCAGCGGATTGCGCACCTCGCGCGGCTCCTCCGGGGAGTCCACGACGGTGCGCGGGTCGGCCGCCCGTACCGGCCAAGCGTTCAGGACGCCGGGCGCCGCCACGACCACGGCGAGCACGGGAGCGACCACCGCGCAGGCCAGCGCAGCCCCCGCTGCACCACGGCGCGTCCGGAACCCGCCGGGGGCGGGCTTGGGGCCGTCCGCGAGCACCCGGACCGTGATCCCCGCCGCCGTGGCGGAGGAACGCTCCGGCGGCGACAAGACGAGCAGCACCACCCCGGCGAGGGCGAGCAGCGCCGCCGACCAGTAGCCGGGGCCGTCCGCGTCCGGGTTGAGCGCCGCCGCTCCCGCCAGCAGCAGCGTTCCCGGCAGCAGCGCGGGCAGACCGCGTCCGTCTCGGCGCAGCGCCGTGCCGGTCGCGCCCGCCAGCCACACCGCCAGCAGCGGGAACGCGACCAGGTCCACGGTCATCGGTGCCTGGGAGGCGGTGGTGAGGATCCGGGCGCCCGAATGCAGGACGGCGTCCAGCGCGCCGGGCACCGGCTCCCGCACCGGCCCCGGCCGGAAGGCGGCCAGCGCGACCAGCCCGGCGAACGCCACGGGCAGCCCGGCCGGAAGCGCGACGGCGGGACCGAACCTCGGCAGCGCCCGATACGTCCCGGCGGTCACCGCGACCGCGGTCACGGCGGCGGCGAGCAGCACCGCCCCCACCGGTCGCGGGCTGTCGTAACCGGCCGCCAGCAGCGGGACCGCGGCGCCGGAGGCCGCCACGATCGCGAGCGCCTCCACCAGGGCGCGGACGCGGCTCATCGCGCCCACCACCGCGTCCGGTTCCAGCGTTCGGTGAACGCCGCCGCGTCGGGCGCTTCCAGGAGTCTCACGCCACGCGGGGGCTCCACGCCGCTCGCCGTTCCGAGCACGCCCACCAGCGAGAGCGCCGTGCGCCCGGTCAGGGCCGCGAGCGCGGTAGGTACGTCCTCCTCCGCCGCGCCCGGGAGCAGCACGACCACCCGGCCCGACCCGGTGCGCAGCCGCCCGCACGCCGCCGCGAAGTCGGCGCCGGGCAGGGCCCCGGCCTCCGCCAGCAGGTCCAGGTGCGCGGTCCGGCTCGCCGTCGCGGGCGACAGGGCGCCGGAGGCCAGCCGCAGCTCGACCGGGACGGCGGGGTGGTGCTCCACGATCGAGGCCGCGACCTCGGCCAGCTCGTCCAGCTCGGCGGGGCCGTGACGGTCGTCCACCAGCACGGTCACGCCCGCCTGGACGGCGTCGGCCTGCTCGCGCACCACCAGCCGCCCCCGGCGCGCCGAGGTCCGCCAGTGCACCTGGCGGACGTCGTCGCCCGGCGCGTGATCGCGCAACCCCGCGAAGGCCCCCTCGCTCGCCCGGGTCGCCGCCGTCGAGGTGTCCCGCCCGCCCGTGCCGCCCGCGGGCACGGCGGCGAGCGGATGGTGACGCGGATGGACCAGCACCCGGACCGGCACGTCGTCGGCGGGGCAGGACGTCCGCGCCAGCCCCAGCGGATCGGTCCGGACGAGGCGCAGCGGGCCCGCCTTCACGACCCCGCGCCGCCCGGCCGCCACCTCGTACCGCATCCGGGCGCGGGCCGTCCCCAGCGAGATCACCGCCTCGCCGTCGGGCCCCGCCACCCGCTCGACCACCTCGGACGGCCGCGGGCGGTCCAGCGCCAAGGTGATCGTCACGGGTTCGCCCGCCCGGGCGCGCACGGCCGGGCACCGCCGCCGCACGTCCACCGGACGGGACCGGCCGGCCAGCAGCAGCCCCGCCGCGACGGCGGGAAGGGCCAGCGCCCCCAGGACGGCCGGCGCCAGATACCCGAACCCGAGACCGCCGCCGCACAGGCCGGCGCCGGCGGCGAGCAGCCCCCAGCCGCGGGCGGTGGGGCGGGGCGACCCGGCGGCCACCGCTAGCGCGGGTTCTCGTGCGGGCCCGGAGCCGGGACCTCGCCCAGTACGCCGTCCAGCAGCTCGGCGGCCTCGTCGGCGGTGGCCAGGCCCGACAGCGGCACCAGCCGGTGCCCCCACACAGGAGTCACCAGCGCCTTGACGTCGTCGGGCGTGACGAACGGGCGGCCGTCGGCCAGGGCGTGCATCCGCGCGACGCGGCACAGCGCGATGGTCGCCCGCATCGAGACCCCGGCGCGCAGCCTCGGATGGCGGCGGGTGCGCTGGGCGAGCCGCAGCACGTACTCGTAGACCGGCTCGGCGAACGTGACCCGGCCTGCGATCAGCCCCAGCCGCGACGCCTGCTCGCCGTCCAGCACCGGACTCAGGTCGCCGGGGGCGGTCAGGGACGAACCGCGCATCAGCGACAGCTCGGCCTCCTCGCCCGGGTAGCCGAGCGACAGCCGCATCAGGAACCGGTCGAGCTGCGCCTCGGGGAGCGGGAAGGTGCCCTCCATCTCGACCGGGTTCTGCGTCGCCACCACCAGGAAGGGACGGGGCACCGGATGCGCCGTGCCGTCCACGGTGACCTGCTCCTCCTGCATCACCTCCAGCAGCGCCGACTGCGTCTTGGGCGAGGTCCGGTTGACCTCGTCCACGATGACGACGTTGGCGAAGACCGGGCCGGGGTGGAACTCGAACTCCCGGCTGCGCTCGTTGAAGATCGTCACCCCGGTGATGTCGGACGGCAGCAGGTCGGGCGTGCACTGGACGCGCCGGGACGTGCCGCCGGTGACCGCCGCCAGAGCCCGTGCCAGGGTCGTCTTGCCCATGCCCGGCAGGTCCTCCAGCAGGACGTGCCCGCCGGTCGCGAACGCCGTCAGGACCAGCCGCACCGTCGCGGGCGCGCAGCGGGCCGCCGACTCGATGGCCGCCGCCATCCGGTCGAAGGCGTCGGCCGCCAGCACCGCCTCCTCCTCGGTCACGGTGCCTGCCGGGGTGGGGGACACGGCCGTGGGGGCGCTCACCCTTCTCCTCTCGATCGTGCGCGTCGGAGCGGATCAGCCACAGTTGGCCCAGCCCGCGGAGGCGCTGCCGCCGTTCGCGCCGCCCGAGTACCGGACGCAGTCGCCGGGCGCGTTCACGTACACCGGCCCGGCGTAGTACTTGAAGGAACCGCTGTCGGAGACGACCTTCGCGCCCCGCTGGCTCTCCAGCCGAACCCACGCCGGGGTCGCCGTGCCGATGCTGGAGGTCTTCATGGCGACCGCGCAGTTGTTCTTGGTGGCGGCGCTGTAGAGCTGGTAGACGTGCCCGCCCGCGAACGACGAGGACCGCTGCACCTTGTAGCCGCTGCCGCAGACCTGCTGCGGCGTGTACGGGTTGGTCGCCGGAGGCGGCGGAGGCGGAGGGGGAGGCGGCGGTGCCGGATTCGGGTTCGTCGGCGTCGACGAGCGAGGCCGCTCCGTGGACGGCTTCCCCTCCGGCGACGGCGAAGCGGACCGCTCCCGCGGCGCGGCCTTCGGGCTCGGCTCCCCGGACGGCTTGGGCGACGGCCGCTCCTCGGGCTCTGCCGACGGTCTGGAGGACGGCTCGTCCTCCGGGACGCGCGGGCGCAGATCGACGACGGGCCTCCGCGTGTCCACCGGCTCGGGGAAGTTCGGCACCGCGGGCGGCGCCGCCACCTGCGGCGGTGGCGCCCCGGGCCGCGTGACACCGGGACCGTCGCCGCCCGGCCCGGTGCCGAGCCCGTCCTTGCCGACCGGACGGGCCTGGCCGTCCGAGCCCACGACCTGCGCGTCCCTGCCGCCCGGCGCGTTGACGAACAGGCTGCCCTCACGCACCTGGAGCTCGATGTCGCCGCGCCCGGACGGCATCGTCAGCACGCCCGTCTGCGGCCCGGACGGGTCGTGCACCCGCACCTGGCCGGTCTCCCGCACGGGCACGTACACCTTGCCCGAGAACGGCACCGCGGGCTCCTGCACGGGGTCGCTCAACCGGAACGAGCGGATCGGACCGCCCTTGCGCACGTCCGCGACGGTGACCACGGCCCCGGCGGCGGGCACGGTCACCGCGGCCAGCGCGCCATGGGTGCGCTCCGGCATGATCGCGCCCGCCAGGGCCACCGGCGCGGTCAGCCGGCGGGTCGCCTCGCCGCTCGCCACCACCAGGTCCCGGCCGCCGCGGTCGGCCACCAGGGCGCCCTGGTCCAGGACGGTGACCGCCAGGTCCCGGCCCGGTTCGGCGACCTCGACGGTGCGGACCGCCTTCGGACCCCGCTCGGTGATCTTCAACCCGGTGACGGTGCCCTGCTGCGGCAGCGCCACCCACAGCACGCCGGAGCCGTCGAACGCGCCGCCGACCAGAGGCCCCGGCAGCCGCAGCACCGCCCCGGTCGGCCGCAGCGTGGCCGGGTCGACGGCGCGGACCTCCCCGCCGGTCCGTTCGATCACGGCGGCGGCGCCGTTCCCCATCGCCAGGTGCGGGTCGCCGCGCAGGCCGACGTCGGCCTGCCCGGACAGCCCCAGGGCGCTGAGGTCCAGCGACGACACCCGGCCGGTGTCCAGGTCGTGGATCAGCAGGTGCCGGTCGTTCTGCGTGACCCGCACCCGGTGACCGCCCGATCCGGGGACCTGGAGGGTGCGCTCGACCTGCCCGGTCTGCGCGCTGACCTTGCTCACCGTCCCGCCGGGCCGGCTCCACAGCCAGGCGCTGCCGTCCGAGGCCGCGGTGGCGTGCCCGATCCGGCCGCCGCCGAGCAGGCTGGCCAGCAGCGCCAGGGTGATCACCGTGGCGGTGGCCCAGCCGCCGATCCGCGCCCGGACCGGCACCCCGGTCCCTTGCTGCCGCACTGACACGTTCTCTCTCTCGCTACCCGGACGGCCGGGACAAGGCGGCGACCCCGTCGCGCAGTTGCTGCTCCCGGTTCAGCTCCTGCTGCCGCTGGAACGCGGCGGCCAGGGTGAGCGCGCCGATGACGACGGACACGACGACCACCCCGGCCACCACGGCGGGCCAGATCCGCTGGCGGCGGCGCCAGCTGCGGCCCGACCCGTACAGCAGCGCGCCGTTCAGCTGGCGGCGGCGCAGCGCGTCGGCCTGCAGGACGTACCGCTCGGCCGACGGCGTCGCCTGGAAGGCGGACGGCGGATCGCTCAGAACATCCCGTCCAGCCGCCGGGCCAGCGCGCCGTACTGGGTCCCGGCGCTCTCGGTGGTGGTGACCAGCCTCTGGAACGCGGCGTTCACCTGGTTGAAGTGCTGCTCGTACTCGTTGAACAGCCGGGTCGCGCTCTCGTTGCCCGCGCCCTCCCACTGGCTCAGCGTCGTGCGGGCCTGCCCGTCGATCGCGGTCAGCAGCGCGCGCAGCCGGCCCAGGTGGTGGGCCTGGTCTCCGGCCAGCCCGGTCAGCTTGCCGGAGTTGCCGTAGACCTCGAAGCCTCCGTTGTTGCCCATGCGATGTCCTCTCAGGCCGTGATGGGACGCTCGAGCGAGGTGAACTGGCCCTTGGCCGCGCTGAAGTCGTCGACCGTCTGCGTGACGGTCTGGCCGACGTCGTTGTTGGCGGTGACGAGCTTGACGCCGTTCTGGTCGCACCAGCGGATCAGCTCCCCGCAGCGGGTCATCAGCTCGCCGATCGCCCCGTTCAGCGAGGACAGCCCCGCTCCCTGGATCGCCTCCCCGGCCCGCTCCATGTCCGCGCCCAGCGTTTGCACCTGGGCGAGCAGGTTCCGCGCCTCGGCGCTGAGCTGGTCGCCGCCCTGCCCCAGGGCCCCGCCCTGGGTGAGCCCGATGAATTCGGCCCCCATGCCGCCTCCCGATCGCATTCGATCGCCCCGGTATCCAGACCAGGACACGCCGAGCAAAGCCAATTCGATCAAGATGAGCGCCGGGCGACGCACGGGTGAACACCTTCCCCCCGGTTCGTGTGGAGCGCGCCCGCGAAGTGAAGGTGCCGACGGTACCCCAGCGCGGATCCGTAGGGGATGGGAGCCGATCCCCGCCCTTCGGTAATTCCGAAGGGCCCGTACCCGAACGGTTCGATGGTCGATTAAGGGCAGGTGTCCACGGGGTGAACTTCGCTCGGAGAAATGTTCACCGGGCGCTCACGGTACGGCCCCGGAGATCGCTTACGCTCCCCGCAAAAACGTGTGAAGGGGGCGTCATGGCGGAGGTCGGGGCCAATCCGGGCCAGGCGGTGACCCAGGGGAATGTGGCGGAGGAACTGGCCGGCACCTTCGAACAACTGGTCATGGAGTTCCAGATGGTGGTGTCGGAAACGAACATCCGGGCGGTCGAGGCGCCCATCCAGCGCGGTTACCTGGCCTACTGCGAGGCCAACGTGTCGGCCATGGCCCGCGTGCAGACGCACGGAGTCACGCTCAGCGGCAACATCGTGGCCGCCGGAACCCACGTCGGGCAGACCGACCAGACCATCACCGGCGACATGAGCGCCACTCAGGCGCTGCTCCGGAACCTCAACTACGAGATCCCCCGGGGGCAGTGATGAGGGAATTCCAGCCAACGGACACCGCGGCGGACCCCGCCCTGATCGAGGCGGCGGCGAACCTGTTCTGGGCGACCGCCGGCCGCATCATCGGACGCTCCGGTGACCTCAGGGCGACGCTGGACAGCTCGGCGCTCAACTTCACCTCCCTGGTGGCGAGCGAGATCACCAGTCAGACCGGATACAACGTCGAGGACTGGAAGACGGCGGTCGAGGCCGTCTACTTCGGTGCCGGGGTCACGCTGGCATGGGCCAAGGCCGTCCGGGACTTCAAGGCGCGCCGGCAGCAGCTCATCGACGAGTGGAACACCGCCAAGGGCAATAATTTCGGTGTCGTGGGGTCGGAGCTGACGCTCTACGAGCAGACCCTTCCCAAGGATTCGCAGCAGGCGGTGAAAGGGGCGGGCGGCCCCACCTTCAACAGAGAAGACCTCGAGGTGGCCGCGGAGGAGAAGCTCGGATATCTGAACCAGCAGATCGACAGCGCCTGGTCGACCCTGCAGCAGACGGCCGCGGACCTCGGCAACCGGCTCACCGCCGGACCGACCCCGGAGAACGTGAGGTACCTGGTCGAGGCCGGGGCGTTGTCCTGGGCACCGTTCAACATCCGTGGTGCCGAGGCCCCGCTGCCGCTGAACCCGGAACTCGCCGCGGCGGACGCCGAGAAGTTCAAGGCCTACACGACCGGCAAGCTTCCGCCCGACACCGAGTACGCCGCCATGATCGCGGCGCTGAACGCCGCCGTGCAGGCGGGAACCTTCCGCACGGCGCAGGGCGGGCAACTGGACCCGAGGACCATCCAGTACCTGCAGAGCTTCTACGGCGCGCTCGGCCCCGACCTGTTCAAGACGCTCCCCGGCTTCCTCAACGGCAAGGGCGACAAGAGCCTTGGCGACGACCCGCTCCTCCAGCGTGACACGATCAACGCGCTCGGCGGCGGCCTGCTGCTGCTGTCCGACGAGAAGGTCGGCGGCGGCTATGACAAGCTGCCGCCGGTCATCCACGAACTGTTCAAGGGCGTCCCGGTCGGAGAAGGCGACGGGAGGACGATCCAGTACGCCTGGAGCCAGAACTACAAAGCCCTCAGCCAGCTGCTCGGTGGCGATCACCAGTATGCCGGCGGCAAGGAGTTCTCCACCCAGCTCGTCTCCGCCACCTCTTACTACCTCGATCACAGTCTCAACAACCCGCACCCGGACATGCGGCAGGGGTGGGACGACAAGCCCGCGATCACGATGCTGAACGTCGCCACCCGCAACATCGAGGCGAACCACGCGCTTCTCACCGGCGACCACGATCCGGGCGAGCTGGGTCTGCCGACCCCGGACCTGCTGAAGTCGCTGTACTCCCACGACTGGAGCGACGGCGGCAAGGCCGTCACCGGCCTCACCGACTGGATCTACGAGGAGAGCACGAACGACCGGGACGACACCGACGACGTGCGGCGGCAGCTCGCCGGTGAGGCCGCGGCCGCCCTGATCGAGACCGTCACCGACGCGGACAACGGCCTGTACCCCGCCCTCGCCGACATCGGCTCGGACATGCACTCGGTGGGCATGGTCAACCCCGAAGTGGCCAAGGAATTCGCCAAGATCGCCATCCACCACCTCGACAGTTTCGCCGCCGATGTCGTGCCCAACCCCCAGGGAGCCGACGCCGCTTTCATCTCCGCCGACAAGGGAAAGATGACGGATCCCACGGTGACCGCCTACGCCGGGGGCAACCTGAAGGTCGGCGAGGGCGACGCCGCCCGCTTCTTCGAACTGATCGCCGGCGACGAGAAGGCGGCGTGGCACCTGGGCACCGGGGTGGAGGCGTACGAGTACGCCAATCTGCAGCGCTATGTCACCGAGCAGATCACCACGGGCCAGAACAAAGCGTCCACATACGGCGGTGCCAACGGCAAGCTGCGCGCTCTGTATGACGCGGGCATGCTGAACGAGGCCATGGACCGCACCGGCAACGAGCAGCAAGCCCGCACCGATGCCGAGTTCCGCTCCACCAACGCCAAGACCCTCTGGTCCGGCCTCGCCAAGGAGACGGTCGGCAACTTGTTCAAATGGTCGGGCTACGCCAAGTCGATCATCGGTTCGAGCACTGAGATCTACCGGGCCGACGTGCGTGCCGGCGTGACCTCGCCGACGGTCGAGGTGCAGCTGCCGAACGGCAGCGACAAGTACACCCAGACCGCGCTGGAAGCGGAGGCCACGCTGTCGATGCTCGAGTCCGCCGTCCGCAACGGCAAGGTGCCGCTGGAGGTGGTGCCAGTGGACCTCCGGACCGATAAACCGGCCGACCCCATCAAGAGGCTCAACCAGGTCACCATCGGACAGCGCGAAATGCAGGATTTGATTCGGCCGCTGCTCGACTCGGCGGTACCGCCCAACCGCGACCCCATCGGGGAGATGTCCAAGACCTACGCGCAGTACTACAACACGTTCGCCGCCAACAGCCTCGACAAGTACAACAGGGACATCCGCAACGGCGTCGAGATGACCTCCTACCACGGGTGAACCATGTGTGGCCGGACCAGGGATTCACGGACGGTTCCTCCTGGTCCGGCCTTCTCGTCAGAAGGGGAGGGGGCCGAGGCGGTCGAAGAGGCCGAAGGTGTGGGCGGCGGTGACGACCATCGCGACGATCACGGCCAGTTCGGTCCAGTCGAGGAGGCGGCGGAGGCGGGCGCGGGGGACGGTCGCGAGCGGCACGGCGCTCAGGCCCACCGCCACGAGCGCCGCCGTCACGGCGAGGGCGGGCGTCCAGCCGGAGAGGGCGGTCCCGGAGGCCGCGGCGACGGCCGCGGCTCCCAGGCCGGCGATGCCCGCGACGCGGGGGCCGAGGGCCTGCGGGACGCGGTCGAACAGCCGGGAGCGGAGCAGCAGCGCCAGCGCGGCCACGGCGGCGAGGAGCCGGTCGCGGCCGTCGCCCGCGGCCAGCAGCACGAGCAGCACGCAGGCGGCGCCGGACAGTCCCAGCAGCGCCCCGATCAGCACGTCCTCGGTGGTGCGGAGCCGGTCGTCGAGGTGGTCGGCGGGGACCCGGCCGTGGTCGCGGGCCTGCTGGTCGGCGTCGGCCAGGCCGCCGAGCGTCAGCGCGGCGCGGGGCAGCGCCCCGGCGGCGAGGACGAGCAGCACCGCGCCCGTGCGGACGCCGAGCCCGGGTTCGCCGAGCAGTTCACCCGCCGTCACCGCGCCCGCCGCCGCGACCGCCACCGCGGACCCGCTCAGGAACGGCAGCGCGGACGGGGCGCGCGACCAGACGAGCCCGGCCGTGCCGAGCGCCCCGGTGGCGGCCAGGACCGCGAGGACGGCGGGGACCGGGGCGGTTCCGGCAACGGCGGTGGCGCCGAGCGCCGCGGCCAGGGCTCCCCATGCGCAGGCCGCGCCCGTCATCAGCCGGGCGAGGAAGGTGCGCTCTCCGCACGCCCACGCGCCCACCACGGCCAGCAGGGCGGCGATCGCCGCGCAGCCCGCCCGTCCGGCCGCCGTTCCCGCCGGGACGTCCCAGGAGGTGGCCCAGCCCGCGGCCACGGCGACGGCGGGCGGTCCGAGCGCGGCCAGCGCCAGCGCGAACCCGTAGGTGGTGGACGGCCCCCAGATCCAGGTGGCGTCCACATGGTCCTCGACGGCGCCGCGCACGTCCTCGACCTCGGCGGGCCGGACCCGTACCGCGCGCGGGTGCAGCATCAGCACCTCGCCGTCGGCGATCCCGGCGGCGGCCAGCGGCTCCGCGCCGGGCAGGTCCCGGCCGTCGAGCCGGGCCAGCCGCCAGGCGGCGGGGTCCGGGTCGGGGCGGTCCGGCGCGCAGAGCGCCATCAGCTGCGGGAGCAGCACCGACACCGGCACCCCGGCCGGCAGCACCAGGTCGGCGCGGCGGCCCGGCCCGGCGACCGTGACCCGGCAGTACCCGCCTTGCGTCGCGGTCTCCTCGGCCGCCGCCCGGCGCACCAGTGCCCGCTTCACCCCTGCGAACCTCCGCTCGTCATGTGCGGGCCACCCTCCGTTCGCCGTCCGGCCGCCGCCCCGTTGGATGATCTCCCCCGCGGCCGGAGCGATCGTCAGCATCGTGGTCCTCGCTGACGCGGAGCCGACCGGCGGGTGTACGGGAGGAGAACTCAGGTGGCCACGACCCCGGTGCGGCGGCCGCCCAGGCGGCCGGTGCCCGATCCGGGCGGCGAGCGGCTGATGCTGGCCGCGCCGCCGCAGCTGCCGGAGAACGCTCCGCTCGGCGGGATGAGCGCGATGCTGATGATGCCGATCGTCTCCGGCGCGGGCGGGCTGCTGATGACCCTGACGATGGGCCGCAGGCCGCTGTTCGCCGCCGCCGGCCTGCTGTTCATGGTGGCCAGCGTGGGCGTCGGCCTGGTGATGTTCCTGTCGCAGTACAACGGGCCGCGCCGCCGCGTCCGCGAGCAGCGCGAACGCTATCTGGACTACCTCGACGGGCTGCGCGGCACGCTCCGGAAGGTGGTGGCCGCGCAGCGGGCGGCCGGGGCGATGCGGCACCCGCCGCCCGGGGCGCTGCCCGACCTGGCCCGGCTGCCCGGCCGCCGGTGGGAGCGGCGCCCGTCCGACCCCGACTTCCTGCGGCTGCGCGCCGGGACGGGCACCGCGCCGCTGGCCCGTCCGCTGACCGACCGGATCGACCGCGACGACCCGCTGACCGTCTACGACCCGGTGTGCCTGGACGCCGCCGACCGCCTGGTGCGGCACTACGGGCAGGTCGCGGGCGAGCCGCTGGAGCTGGCGCTGGCCGAGGCCGGGATGGTCTCGGTCGTCGCCGGCCGGAGCGCCGGGCGGGACCTGGCGCGGGCCCTGGCCGCGCAGCTGGTGGCGACCACCTCGCCCGCCGACGCGGGCCTGGCCGTCGTCCGCGCGGAGCGGCTGGCGGTGGAGTGGGACTGGCTGAAGTGGGTGCCGCACAACGCCGCCGAGGGCCGGCTGGACGGCCCGCTGCCGGCCCGGCTGGTCGCCGCCGGCACGCTGGGCATGGCCGAGCTGCTGGAACAGGAGATCGAGGAGCGCACCGTCGCCTGGCAGCGGCGGCGCGGGCGCCCGCCGGGGCCGGGCACCCGGCGGCTGGTGGTCGTGGTGGACGGCGAGTACCAGGCGACCCTGGCCGGGCTGGAGCCGGTGCCGCCGGTGCCGTCCCTGGCCATGCTCGGCATCCACGTGATCGTGCTGATCACCGACCGGCGGGAGGAGCCGGAGGCGGTGGACGTCCGGGTGAGCGTGGACGGGGACGGCGCCCTCACCCTGGAGCGGCTGACGCCGGTCCCGGGCGCCGACCGGCCCGGCGAGGCGTCCGAGGAGCCGCTGCCGGAGCCGGTCACGGGCGTCGCCGACCGGGCGGGCGTGGCGTTGCTGACCGAGCTGGCGCGTGAGCTGGCGCCGCTGCGGGCGTCCGCCGACGACACCGGCGACGCGCTGCACGCCACGATCGGGCTGGCCGACATCCTGGGCGTGCCCGACCCGGCGGCGCTCGACCCGTCCCGCACCTGGGGGCCCCGGCCGGCGGGCGACTTCCTGCGGGTGCCGATCGGGGTGGGCCCGGACGGCCGTCCGGTGCTGCTGGACCTGAAGGAGTCGGCGTTCGGCGGGATGGGCCCGCACGGGCTGGTGGTGGGCGCCACCGGCTCGGGCAAGTCGGAGATGCTGCGGACGCTGGTCAGCGCGCTGGCGATCGCGCATCCGCCGGACCGGCTGGCGCTGCTGCTGGTCGACTTCAAGGGCGGCGCCACCTTCGCCGACCTGGCCGCGCTGCCGCACTCGGCCGGCATGATCACCAACCTGGCGGACGACGACGCCCTGGTGGAGCGGTTCCACGAGGCGCTGTACGGGGAGCTGACCCGCCGCCAGCAGTTGCTCAAGGACCTGGGCGCGCTGCCCAACGTGCACGCCCACGCCGAGCTGCGCGACGGCGGCCGGACCGACCTGGAGCCGCTGCCGCACCTGCTGGTGATCATCGACGAGTTCTCCGAGCTGCTGGCCGCCCATCCCGACTTCGCCGACCTGTTCGTGGCGGTGGGCCGGATCGGCCGGTCGATCGGCGTGCACCTGCTGCTGGCCACGCAGCGCCTGGAGTCGGGCCGGATCCGCGGCCTGGAGTCGCACCTGTCGTACCGGATCGGGCTGCGCACCTTCTCCGAGGCCGAGAGCCGCGAGGCGATCGGCGTCCCGGACGCCTACCACCTGCCGCCCGAGCCCGGGTCGGGGATCCTCAAGGTCGACACGTCGGTGTTCGAGCGGTTCAAGGCGGCGATGGTGTCCGGGCCGTACACGCCGCCGCGTCCCGACGAGGGCCCCGACCTGCCGGTGCTGCCGCTGCTGCCCGGCAACGGCCTCGGCGCGCTGCTGCGCGCCGGCCCGGTCCCGGCCGGGGAGGAGGCGCCCGCCGATCCCGCCGGGCGCAGCGTCCTGCGGGTGATCGTGGACCGCATCGCGGACGCCGCCGCGCCGCCCGTCCGGCCGGTGTGGCTGCCCCCGCTGCCGGAGGCGCTGCCGCTCGGCGCCGTCCTCGACGGGACGGGCGGCGAGCCCGGCCCCGAGGAGATCACCGCGGTGCTGGGCCTGACCGATCTGCCGCGCGAGCAGCGGCAGGAGCCGACCGTCTGGGACTTCGCGGGCGGCGACGGCAACGTGATCGTGCTCGGCGGCCCGCAGACCGGCAAGTCGGTGCTGCTGCGCACGCTGGTGGCGAGCCTGGCGCTGCGCTACCCGCCGGGCCGGGTCGCGATCTACTGCCTGGACTACGGCGGCGGGTCGATGACCCCGCTGGAGCGGCTGCCGCACGTCGCCTCGGTCGCCACCCGGTCCGATCCCGAACGGGTGGAGCGCGTCCTGTCCGACCTGACCGTCCTCCTGGACGAGCGGGAGCGGCTGATGCGCAGGCACCGGCTCGACTCCCCGGCGGCGCTGCGCCGCGCCCGCGCGGACGGCCGGATCCCCGCGTCGGTGTACGGGGACGTGTTCCTGCTCATCGACGGCCTGGCGGCGGCCCGGGAAGCGTTCGACGACCTGGACGAGAAGCTGGCGGGCCTGGTCACCCGCGGCCCGGCGCTGGGCCTGCACACGGTGGTCACGGCCGGCGCCGGTTCGCAGGTGCGGGCGCGGACGCAGGCGGCGTTCGGCGGGCGCATCGAACTGCGGCTGCCGGACCCGTTCGATTCGACGCTGGGGCGCAAGGCGGCCGAGCGCCTGCCGCACGACGTCCCGGGCCGTCTGCTGCTGGCGGGGGAGCGGTTCGCGCAGGCTGCCCTGCCCCGCGTGGACGGCGGCACCGGCCTGGACGATCTGCCGGCGGCCGAGGCGGAACTGATCGAGCGGGTGCTGGCGCGCTGGTCGATGCCCGCCGTGCCGGCGGTGCGGACGCTGCCGGAGAAGGTGGAACTGGCCCGGCTGCCCGGCGGGGACCGCCCGGACGAGGTGACCTCGCCGCTGCTGGGCATCGGCGACCGCGATCTCGGCCCGGTCCGGCTCGACCTGCTGACCGATCCGCACCTGGTGGTGTTCGGCGACTCGCGTACCGGGAAGTCGGCGCTGCTGCGCACCCTGCTGCGTCAGATCGCCGCCGTCCCCTACGAGCGGGTGGGCTTCGTGCTGGTCGATCCGAGGCGCAGCCACCTCGGCCTCGTCGACACCCCGCACCAGCTCGCGTACTGCACCGAGCGCAACCACGCCGGGCAGGTGCTCACCGAGGTCGCCGCACAGATCCGCCAACGCCTGCCGGGACCGGACGTCACCCCGAAGCAGCTCCGCGAGCGGTCCTGGTGGCGCGGGCTGGAGATGTTCGTCGTCGTCGACGACCTCGACATGCTCACCGCGGCGGGCGCGACGAACCCGCTGTCGCCGCTGATGGAGTTCGTCCCGCAGGGCGCCGACCTCGGCCTGCACCTGATCGTCGCACGGCGCACGGGCGGGGCGGCGCGGGCACTGTACGAGCCGGTGCTGCAGGCGCTCACCGAGATGTCCTCGCCCGCGCTGCTGTTCTCCGGCGACCGCATGGAGGGGAGGCTGGCCAACGGCGTCGCCTCCCGCCGCCTGCCGGAGGGCCGGGCGCTGCTGGCCAGACGCGGCGTCCCGCCCGAGCAGGTCCAGGTCGCCTGGACCGACCCCGCCACCGGCTGAAACCCGGCAGCGTGCTCACCCCGTGGGCCAGCTTCCGGGGACCGTTCGGGCGTGCTCCACCATCTGAGTCCAACGTTGCCCTGCCGAGCCGAGGCTGAGTGAGCGCGTCTCGGTGTCCGTCGAGGGTCGGCAGAGGAACGCCTGCGCCGGGCTGTTGGGCCGCGCCCCGGCGGGGAAGGGCGACGCGACCACGCATCGCAGGTCGAGCCGTCCCGCGATCCACAGGACGAGAGGGCCGGGCGGAAAGCATTCCATCACCATGCCTCCCGAGGCGGTGTCCACCTGGGTGAGCGAGGTGACGGGCCGGCCGCCCGGATCCATCAGGGTGATGAACCTGGTGTTCGTTCCCGTGGCGGCGTCCACGTCCTCGGTCACCATGCACGGCCATACCTGCCACGGATTGCCTCTCATGACGGCCCGCATCCGCGTGGAGCCTTTGCCGGGGCCGAGAGCGATCGCCAGTCCGCCGGTGATTCCGCCGAAGCACGCCCAGAAGGACACCGGGGCAGGCCAGGGAATGACGTCGCGCGCGGCAACGCCCATGCTGTGGAGGATCGCATGGAGCACCGCCAGAGCGATCGCCGCGAGAAGGATCGTTGTTCCGAGCCGGGTCCGGAACCGCCGTCGTTCGCGTGCGATACGGACTTCCTGGGACAGCTGCTCGAAGAGCTCGGGGGAGACGGTTCTCGCGGGCCGGCCGGAGACCCGGTATCCGAACCGGCGCGCGGCCTGGTCACGCTCGTCGAGCCGCAACGCGTCGAGTTCGACGGGATGTCCGGTCAGCGTGCCGGAGTCTTCCGGCAGGGCGCTGCTCCCCGGAGCATCGGGCTGTGCGGTCGGTTGCTCTTGGACGAGTGAGGTGAGCCGGGCCCGCAGGCGTTCGGCGGTAGGACGCCGGGACGGCTCACGGCGCAGCAGCGTCCGGAGCACCGGTTCGAGGGGACCGGCGTGCACGGGCGTGGCGGGGTCCTGGGTGGCGACGGCGACGAAGATCGCCCCAGGGCTGGCGCCCTCGAACGGCGGGTGCCCCTCCACCGCCGTGTAGAGCATGGCCCCGAGCGACCACAGGTCGGAGGCGGCCGTGGCCTTCTGGCCGCGGACCTGCTCGGGCGACATGTAGGCGGGAGTGCCCAGGACCGCGCCCGTTCCGGTCAGCGTCACATCGCCCTCGACGGCCGCGATGCCGAAGTCGGTCAGGACGGCGCGGTCACCCTCGAGCAGGACGTTGGCAGGCTTGACGTCGCGGTGCGTGATGCCCGCCCGATGGGCCGCGTGCAGGGCGTCCAGCACCTGCAGCCCGATCCGCGCGACCCTCATCGGTGGCAGCGGCCCCTCGGCCTTCACCAGGTCCTGCAGCGAACTCCCGCGCACCAGCTCCATGACGATCCAGGGGCGCCCGTCCTCGCCGGTGACGCGGTCGTACACGGTGACGATCCCCGGATGCCGCAGCCGCGCGGCGGCACGCGCCTCCCGCTCCAGCCGGGCGACCCAGATCCGGCGCGCGGCGTCGTCCAGATGCTCGGGCAGGCGCAGTTCCTTGACCGCCACCTCACGGTCCAGCTGCTCGTCACGGGCCAGCCAGACCGCCCCCATGCCGCCCCGGCCCAGCAGATCGGTCAGCCGGTACCGGCCCGCCAGCACCTGCCCGTCCGCGTCCCCCGCCTGGTTCAGCGGTCCCAAGGGCGCCACCCCACACGAAGACTTTCGTACCCGGCCAAGCTGAGATCCTCCCAAACACCGGCCACCCAGGCACTCAGGACGGGAAGCGAGTGGTTCGGCGGACCTGGTCCAGGGCGGTCAGGATGGTGTCGAGGCGAGGGTCCCTCGGGTCGGCGGCGAACTCCAGGACGGCGTGGTCGAACGCCGCGGCCATGACGGTCGGCATGGAGTCGGACGCGTCGAAGCGCACGGTCTGCGCGCTCGTGAGGGTCTGGGCGATGCGCTGGGAGAGCCGGTCGGGGTAGCGCTCGGGCGGGACGGCCCGGTTGAGCGAGAACGCGCCGCTGCCCGCCCGTTTGATCCAGATCTCCTGGGCGTGGGCGGTGGTGAGGTAGGCGATGAGCCGGCGGGCCGCGGGGGTGTCGCGGAACATGCCGAGGACGTCGCCGCCGATCTCGACCGCGCGGCGGCCGGGGAAGGGGATGAAGTCGTAGTCGCGTCCAGGCTGCGGGCGGCTCGCGGCCTGGTTGTAGAAGGCGGTGGCGAAAGAGCCCGCGTGATCGAGGAGGCACCCCGGCGGATCGGTGAACATCGGTGCCCCGGCCTGGCCGTAGCCGGTGAGCAGGATGCCGTTGGTGCCGCCGCGGGCACCTGCGACGACCGAGCCGAACGCCCGCCAGGCGTTCCGTACCGGCGCGGAGTTCCACGGCAGGCGTCCGGAGACCCAGGCGTCGTAGACCTCCGGGCCGGATTCGTGCAGCAGGACGTCCTCGATCCAGTCGGTGCCCGGCCAGCCCGAGTTGGACGTGTCGGCGAGCCCGAGGCACCAGGGGCGGGCACCGGTCGACTCGGCCGCGGCTTCGGCGAGGTCGGCCCAGCTTCGAGGCGGTGCGGTGAGCCGGTCTCGGAGCCCGGACGGGATCGTTCGCGGGTTGTACCAGATGAGGCTTTTCACCGTCGCCTTGACGACGATTCCGTACGGGCGGCGACCGCCGTCCGGCCCGGCGGCGGTGGTCAGCCCGTCGTCGGCCCCGTGCGGCAGTCCGCTGAGGGGACGCAGATCGCCTCCGGCCGCGTAGCCGCGGAGGTCGCCGATCCTGGACAGGACGGCCGTGTCCGGTGGGCGGCCGTCGTGCAGCTCGCTGGCCAGCACCGCGCGGGCGTCCCGGGTGCCGGTGTAGTCGACGTGGATGCCGGTGCGCTTCTGGAAGTCGGCCAGCACCGCCCGGAACGAGACCTCCTCCTGACCGGTCCAGGAGCCGAGCACGGAGACGGTCGTGTCCGAGCCGGAGCCGCCGCAGCCGCCGAGGACGACACCGCAGAGCAGCAGGAGGGCCGTCAGAAGTCGCATGATCATCCCCGGTACTCGCGGAGCCGGAGCGCGAAGCCCGCCGCGGCCAGGCCCGCCACCGCAAGGCTCAGCAGCGGCAGTCCCCAGGTCAGCCCGCCGGTGTCCGCGGCGTCGGTGAGCCGGGTCGTGAGCGGCCGGCGCGCACGGTCGGCCGCGGCGACGTTCAGCCCGCCGGTCAGGTCGGCGCTCCGGCCCGTCCTCAGCGCGCCGGCACCGGCGTCGGCCATGGCGATCTGGGTCTGCCAGACGCGGTCGAGTGCGGGCAGCTCCGTGTCGTGGGCGTGGGTGAAGGCCCGCTGGGTCTGCACGAGCGTGACCGTCGTCCAGACGACCAGCACGGACAGCACGACGCAGGCGGCCAGGAGCGGCAGGTTGAGAACGCGCCGGAACCGCCGCGCCATCGCGACCTGCGCATAGACCAGCGCCGCCATGAGAACGACCCCGACCGCGACGGGGGCGATGACGACACCTGAGCCGATCCAGGCGGAATCGCGCTGATCTTCGACGGCCTGCCGGTCCCGCCGCGCGATCTCGTCGATCCTGGCCAGCAGTCCACCGTCACCGTGCAGCAGGTCGGAGGCGTAGGTCAGATAGGCGAAGCCGAGCTTCTCCATGCCTTGCCGGTAGGTGGCATCGGCCTGTTCCACGAGCCCCTGATAGGTGACGACCTGAGCGTTCACCGCGTGCAGCAGGTCGCGTCCGGTGGCGCCACCGCGGTCGGTCCCGGCGACGCGCGCGAGGCTCTGCCCGGCCGTCGTGAGGTCGTCCCGGAACCGCTGACCGGGGCCGATGAGTTTGGCCGCCCCGGAACGAAAGCTCTGCCACGCGGCGCGGTCGGCGTCCGACAAGGCGGCACGGGCGGCGCGGGCGCTGACATACGCGGGAACGTCCTGCTCCCGTGCCGTCGTCACCGCGGCCTGGCCGCCCACCGAAACGGCCGTCGCGACCAGCCAGAACAGCGATGCCAGCGCCAGGACCAGGGCCATCGCCGACCAGAGCCAACGCGGCGTACTCCATTTCCGCGGAACCGCCCGAGCAGCGCGTGACACCCACGTCACACTAGACGAGAAATCCGCTGCCGATCAGGGGCCGGTGCGGGCCGGTTCCGGCCCCGAACCACTGAAGCGGGCGGTCATCCGCCGTTCGCCTGCCGCACGGCCTGGGAGGCGACGCGCTGGACGGCCTGGACGGCGACGTCGGGCTGGTCGACGTAGATGTAGTGCCCGCTCTTGGCGGCCGTGCTCAGCTTGGCGCGGCCGGACAGCGCGAGCCACTTGCGCTGGCCCGCGGACCACGCCTGCTCCAGCCGCGGCCCGTACTCGGGGATGGCCGCGAGGTACGGCTTCCCGTGCTGGATCACCTCCACCGGGATGTTCCCGGCGGAACGCACCTTCCCGTCGGTGATGGCGAGCTTCTCCGGGTTCTGCCCCTGGAAGATCGCGAGGTTCTGCGCGCGCACCTGGGCCCCCGGACCCGTGGCGGACGCGGGGATCGTCTTCGTGATGTCCTCGACCATGGTCGGTGACGTGGTGTCCAGCAGGACCAGCCCCTTGACCCTGTCCTGGTGGTCGGGGGCGTACCTGGCGGCGACCAGCCCGCCCAGCGAGTGCCCGGCCAGGACGACCGGGCCCTTGCCGGCGATCCGGTCGAGTACCCCGGTCAGGATCTTCCCGGTACCGGTGAAGTTCTGCGGGCCGTCCGGCTGGTCGCTCGCTCCCGCGCCGAGCCGGTCGTAGGAGCAGACCCGGTTGCCCTCGCTCAGCGTCTTCTGGACGGCGGCCAGCTTGTCCAGCCCGTCGCCCCCTCCGTGCATCAGGACGATGACCGGCTTGCCGTCGGCCTGGGCGCCCGAGCAGGACACGTTCACCGACTTCCCGCCGATGTCGATCTTCTTGGTGCCGGTGAACCGGTCGACCTCGGCCTTCCCGGAGGCGAACGGGTCCCAGTCCTCCACCGCGTCGCCGTCGCAGCCGACGAGCCCGGCGCCGACCACGGTGCAGCACAGCGCGGCCACAGCGGATGCCTTGATCTTGCGAAGCATGATGTCCTCCAGTGAGGGGAATCGGCGTTGCGCGGCGGTGTTGCGGGAGCGCCGCGGCCATGCCGAAACGCTATGGAACCGGAGGCTCATGAAGCGTCACCGTGCCGTGGACATTCGCTGGTAGCTCGCACGGGGGACAAGGGCGCCGCCCTCGGCCCCGGCCGGTCGCCGTGACCGAGTCCGCGGGATCCTGTTGCGCACGCTGTCCGGCTGGCGGGTTTCCGGTCGGCGCAGCGGCCGTGCCGAGGCGACCGCTACGCTCTCCCGGTGATCGATCTTCGTCGGGTTCCGGCCCTTTGGCGGCGTTGCGACGTCACCGTCCGAGATCTTCCGATCGCGCTGCTGCTGATCGTCGCGTCGTTCCTGCCGGTGCTCGAAGGCCACGACACGCAGGTCGGCGACCTGCCGGCCCGTCCCTTCGACGCGGTGGCCGCCGTGGCGCTCGCCCTCGAATGCCTCCCGCTCGCCCTCCGCCGCCGGTGGCCGGCCGCGTCCCTCGTCCTGGTGACGCTCGGCTTCCTCATCGCCGAGCTCGGCAGCCACCACATGGTCGCCGGCACCGCGATCACCATCGCGGTGCTGAGCGCGGGCGCCCATCTGGAACGGCACCGGCGCGCCACCCTGGTCGTCCTCTCCATCGTGTACGTGGCACTGGCGGTCACGCTCGTCCGGCTCGGCTCGACCGAGGGGCTGGACGGATTCGTGGCGTTCTACCTGGGGCTGACCGCCGCGTGGTGCGTCGGGACCTGGCTCCGCGCCACCCGGACCGCCGAGGCCGAACGCCGCCGCCGCGTCGCCGAGGCCACCCGCACCGCCGAACGCACCCGCATCGCCCGCGAACTCCACGACGTCGTCACCCACCACGTGACGGCGATGGTCGTCCAGGCCGAGGCGGCACGCTACCTGACCGCCGCACCCGAACGCCTCGACGAGACCCTGAGCGCCGTCACCGACACGGGCCGGCGGGCCATCACCGATCTGCGGCACCTGCTCGACCTGCTCAACCCCGACCACGGCACCGACGCCAGGACGCCGTCCGCCGGCGAACTCCACACGCTCGTGGAGCAGACGCGCCGGGCCGGGCAGCCGGTGGAGTTCACCGAGGAGGGCAGGACGGCCGAGTCGGGCGGAAGCGCCGGGGTCGTGGCCTACCGGGTGGTGCAGGAGGCCCTGACGAACGCCCTCAAGTACGCCCACGGCAGCCGCACCGCGGTCCACGTGCGGCATGGCGAAAAGGAGATCACCGTGCGGGTCAGCACCGACGGGTCCGGCTCGCGGGCCGGCTCTCCCGGCGGGAGCGGGCGGGGCCTGGCCGGGCTCCGCGAGCGGGTCGACGCCCTCGGCGGCGAGTTCGGCGCGGACCCGCGGGCGGACGGCGGCTTCGTCGTGCGGGCGCGCATCCCCGCGGGGAGGCCGTCGTGACCGCGCCGGTCCGGGTCCTGGTCTGCGACGACCAGGCGCTGATCCGCACCGGGTTCGCGACGATCATCGACGCGCAGCCCGACCTGGAGGTGGTCGGCGAGTGCGGGGACGGGCGCGCCGCGGTCGACCTCGCCCGCCGGCTGGACCCGGACATGGTGGTGATGGACGTCCGGATGCCGATCCTCGACGGCATCGAGGCGACCCGCCTGCTGGCCGGCGCCGGGGTCGCGCAACCCGTCAAGGTGCTCGTGGTGACGACGTTCAACCTGGACGAGTACGTGTACGAGGCGCTGCGCGCGGGGGCGAGCGGGTTCCTGCTCAAGGACGCCCCGCCCGCCCAGCTGCTGCACGGCATCCGCACCGTCGCGTCGGGCGCCGCGCTGCTGGCGCCCGAGGTGACGCGGCAGCTCGTCGGCAGGTACGCGGCGCGGATCCGTCCCGCCGGGAGCAAGGCGGACGACATCGCGCTGACCCCGCGCGAACTGGAGGTCCTGCGCCTCATCGCCGACGGCCTGTCCAACGGCGAGATCGCCGCGGCGCTGGTGATCAGCCCGGAGACCGTCAAGACGTACGTGTCGCGCATCCTCACCAAGCTCGACCTGCGCGACCGCGTGCAGGCGGTGGTCTACGCCTACCGCAGGGGCCTGGTGACCTGAGAGCCGGCGGCGCGGGGTGATTTTCGGGGGCGTTTACCGGGGGACACCTCGTCGATCATGCGGAGGCCACCGGATGCCGGTCGGCTGGCGGCATGAAACTTCGTGTTCGCGCACTTCGCACCGTTGCGGCCGGTGCCGGTGCCGCGCTCCTGGCCGGGCTGTGCTCCGGGTTGACCGCCCCCGCCTCCGCCGCCCCGGCACCGCGGGCGGACCATGTCGTGTTCCTCGGACTCGACGGCTTCGACATCGACTACGTCGGGGACGCCCCGATGCCGAACCTCGAGCGGCTCCTGCGGCGCGGCAGCCTGACGACCTCGACGGGCGTGATGACCTCCATCACCAACCCGTCGTGGTCGTCGGTGGCCACGGGCGCATGGCCGGAGCGGCATCGCAACACCGCGTACTGGTACGACGCGGCGTCCGGGACGGCGCGCGGGCAGCAGCGGGAACTGGCCGTCCCCACGATCGCGCAGGCCGTGCGGGACCAGGGCGGGACGGTGATGTCCGCGCAGTGGTTCATCCTGCAGAACTACGGGACCGCCTACGGGGACCCCGAGGGGATCTACACCCAGCCGGGCGGCGAGTGCTCCAGGCGTGTGGACGACGCGGTCGCCGTCCTGGAGGGCAGGCCGGTCTCCAGCGGCGGCGCGCCGGTCACCGCCCCGAAGATCCCGGACCTGACCGCCGTCTACTGCGACACCTTGGACGCCATCGGCCATTCCGGCGGTGACCGCGACCCGCGGATCCCCGGCGCGCTGCAGATGATCGACGAGCAGATCGGACGGCTCGTCCAGGCCACCAAGGACGCGGGCGTCTACGGCCGCACCGCCTTCGTCATCACGGGCGACCACGGGATGACCACGTTCATGAACGGCCTGGACACCCAGGTCGTCGAGGCGATCGCCAAGGCCGGGTACAAGGCCGAGTACCTCGCCTCGGGGCAGCGGCCCGCGGCCGGCACCGACGCGGTGATCGTGGTGGGCGGCGTCGGGAGCCTGCACCTGGTCGGGAAGGCCGCCGGGGACCCGGTGGCGGAGCGGCGCATCGCCGCGGCGCTCCGCGCCGTCCCGCACATCCGGTCCGTCTACGCCAAGGACGACCAGCGCCGCATGCGGATGAGCCCCAACTACGGCGAACTGGTCGTCGAGCCGGAACCCGGATGGACGCTGGGCGCCTCCCGCACGACCCCGGCGGGCGCGCACGGCACCACCAACGACCTCCGGATTCCCCTCGTGCTCGCGGGCGCCGGGGTGAAGCCGGGACGGGCCCCGCACCGTCCGCGCCACGTGGACGTGGCTCCGACCATGGCCGCCCTGCTGGGCATCGCCCCTCCCTCGGGCGTCCAGGGCCGCGTCCTGAACGAGGCACTGCAGCGACGCTGACCGGCGGCCACCGCTGAGGGCCTCGTCCGAGCGCCCTCAGCGGTCGTTCCGGAAGGAGACCGAGATCGCTCCCCGTGCCGGGCGCCGGTGGTCAGCCGGGGCGCTTCACCTCGGCGAGGAAGCCGAGGACGACCCGGTTGAACGCCTCGGGGACCTCCAGGTACGGTGCGTGCCCGCTGCCCGGCAGGACGACGCGCTCGGCGCCGGGGATGGCCGCCTCGACGGCTCCGCTGTGCGCGTGCACGTCCGGGACGTCCAGCTCACCGACCACGATCAGCGTCGGCACGGCTATCTCGCCGAGTCGCGGGAGCACGGGCCGCGCCAGGTCCCGTTCCAGGTCCATCGGTGGACGCAGGTTCTGCGGGTTGGCGGCCAGCAGCGCACGCAGCCGTTCCCGCGCGGCGGTGCTGCCGGGCGCGGTGAACCACGGGTCCTTCCCGCTCCAGTAGGCGATCTGCTCGGCGTCCGAGGTGTCGGGCGTGGGAACCTCGCGGCCGCCTCGGGTGAGGAAGTGCTCGCTGAGCGGCAGGCCGGTGACGGTCGGTCCGACCAGCACCAACGCGGCGACGGTTCCCGGATGGTCGAGCGCGCACCGCACCGTGAAGAGGCCGCCGATCGAGGAGCCGACGAGCACCGCCGGAGCGTCGGACACCGCACGGACGACGGCCGCGAGGTCATCGACGCTGGAGAACGGCTCGGTCGGCCGAGGTGAGCGTCCGTAGCCGCGCCGATCCCACCGCGCCACCCGATGGCCGGCCGCGAACACGCCGAACTGCGCGTCCCAGGACTCGCTGTGCAGCAGCCCATCGTGGGTGAGCACGACCGGCGCACCCGCCCCGGCCACCTCACCGTGGACGGCGTCGACCGCGATCGGTTCCACATCTCTGTGCACCATGTTCCCAACCTGACGACCGGTCACCGTGCGGGACGGCGAAGCCCGTCTGTGTGTCGGAGGTGTGGACTAACGTGGCCGGGCATGGGTTTCGACACGAGCTTCCATCCCGTCGACCTGTCGCTGATCGAGAACCGGCTGCTGCCGTACCTCGCCGGTCACGGGCAGGACGACGCCATCGACGACCTGATCGCCGGCGCCGTCGCCCTGCGCAAGACCCGCTTCCGCGCCAAGGCGTGGGCGCTCGGCGCCCTCAAGTTCGAGCCCGCCGGTTTCGAATCCGATCTGCACGTGTGGGGGCGTCCGTTCTTCATCGTCGCGGACGGGGCCGAGCGGGTCGCGGAGGACGTCCAGCGTTACCTGGCCACGCCCAGCGACCAGGTGGACGATCTCGCGGCGGAGATGCTCAACCGGCTCGACCCCGCCCTGGCCGGGCGGATCGAACCCGACCAGGGCGGACGACTGCCCGACGACGCGGCCCTCGCCGACAGTCTCTCCGCGGCGATGCGGATCCTGCGCGGCGCCGCCCTCGCCCTGCGGGCCGGGGAACGGACCGTCCGCCACCCCGACGGCAGGGAGTTCGACGCGGCCGACCTGCTGGCCCGCGAGGTGCCCTACAACCTCCTCGACTTCGCCGCCGCCCTGCTGCCGGGCTGGATGTCGCGGGGCTACACCTGGCCCACCCGCCTGTACGGCGACGCCGGCATCGCCGATGAGGGCTTCACCTCCTCGGTCGCGCTGACCGGGCTGCTGCGCGAGGAGTTCCCAGGGCTGGACTGGCCGGCGCCGTCCCACACCATCGACTCCAACTACATGGTCGGCGGCCTGGTCCCCGCGTCCGACGTCGCCGGCGCCCGCGCGCACCTGAACCGCCACCGGCTCCGGCTGGACTGCGAGCCCTTCGACGCGCAGAAGATCGACGAGGCGATGGGCGTGGCCGAGCACCTCGGCGTCGCCTTCTGCGAAGCCACCGAACTGTACAGCGGCATGGAGGGCAACCTGAACTGACCACGGCCGCCGCCGGGGATCGCGGTGACAGCGGTCTGCCCTGGTCACTCCAGGTCTTCCCACGTCCAGGGAGCAGTGGCGGTCGTGTCCGGTTCCCGGCCGAATCGGAAGCGGTCCTGGTGGTCACCGATGTCCATGAACAGATCGAACCTGCCGGCGGCGGGCAACCGTTCGACCAGTGCGGCAGCGGGGCCATGTGCCCCGGCGTCCCGCAGGACGGCCAGCAGCTCCGCTACGGCGGCCGGGTGCCCGTGGGCGGCGGCTCGCTCGGCCAGCACGGCGACCTGGTCGCCCCGCAGGACGCTCAGCAGCTTCGCGACCTCGAATGAGCCGTCAAGGCAGACGTGCGAGGCGGCTCGCCCGGCCAACGCAGCCGCATCGTCGTCCGCCCCGGCCTCCCGCAGACCGTTCAGCAGGTCCGCCACGCTGTAGGCGTTGCCGAGGGCAGTGTGAGCGGCGGCTCGCTCGGCCAGCGCGGCGACCTGGCGGTCCGTCCCGGCCTTCCGAAGGCTGTCCAGCAGCCACCTTGCATCCTCTGGCTTGTCGGGAGTGATGCGGGCGGCACGTTCGGCCAGGACGGCGACCGGCCCGTCCGCCCCGGCCTTCCGCAGGCTGTCCAGCAACGCCGCCACGCCACTCGGGTCGTCAAGGGCGGCGCCGGTGGCGGCGCGTTCGGCCAGGAGTGCGGCCAGGCCGTCGGCTCCGGCCTTGCACAGGCAGTCCAGCAGTTTCGCCACGTTCCTCGGATTGTCGAGGGCGGTGTGGGTGGCGGCGCGTTCGGCTGCGGCCAGGCCGTCGGCTCCGGCCTTGCACAGGCAGTCCAGCAGTTTCGCCACGTTCCTCGGATTGTCGAGGGCGGTGTGGGTGGCGGCGCGTTCGGCCGGCCAGGAGAGCGGCCGGGCCGTCGGCTCCGGTTTGGCAAAGGGTGTTCAGCAGCCGTGCCACCTGGTCAGGCTTGTCGAGAGCTGTGTGGGCGGCGGCGCGCTCAGCCAGCGCGGCGGCCTGGCGGTCTGCCCCGGCCCTCTGCAGGGCGTCCAGCATGGTCGCTACGGCACGCGGGTCGTCGAGGGCGACGTGGGCGGCCGCCCGTTCGGCCAGCGCGGCGGCCTGGCGGTCCGCTTCGGCTTTCTGAAGGGCGTCCAGCAAGGTCGCCACGGCGCTCGGGTCGTCGAGGGCGACGTGCGTGGCGGCGCGCTCGGCCAGTACGGCGGCTGCGCCGTCCGCCCTGGCCTGCTGCAGAGAGCCCAGCAATACCTGCACGCCATATGGGTTGTCGAGGTTCGCGTGGGTGGCGGCTCGCTGGGCCAGTTCGGCGGCCGGACCGTCCGCCCCGGCCTTGCACAGGGTGTCCAGCAGCGTCGCCACGGCACGCAGATCGTTGAGGGCCGTGTGGGTGGCGGCGCGTCCGGCCAGTTCGGCGGCTGGACCGTCGGCACCGGTTTGGCGAAGGGTGCTCAGCAGCCATGCCACCTGGTCAGGCTTGTCGAGGTCGGCGTGGGTGGCGGCGCGTTCGGCCAGCACTGCGACCGGACCGTCCGCCTCGGCCTCTCGCAGGGTGTCGAGCATGACCTGCACGTCGTACGGGTCGTCGAGGTCGGCGTGGGTGGCGGCTCGCCGGGCCAGCTCGGCGGCCGGACCGTCCGCTCCCGCCATGCGCAGGCCGTACAGCAGTGCCGACACGTGGTGCGGCTCGTGCAGGGCCACGTGCGTGGCGACTCGCTGGGCCAGTGGTCTGATGTGGTCATCGGCCCCGGCCCTCAGGAGGCTTTTGATCAGCCACGCCACGGCGAGCGGGTCGTCAAGGGCGACGTGGGTGGCGGGGGCACAGGCCGCCAGCAGTACATCGATCTGGTCGTCGGCCCCGGCCTTGCGCAGGCTGTCCAGCAGCACCGCCACGGCGTAAGGGTCACGGGGGGCCGCGTGGGCCGCGGCCCGTCCGGCCAGTTCGGCGGCTTGGCCGCGGGCTCCGGCTTCCCGCAGGCTGTCCAGCAGCTTCGCGACGGCGAACGGGTCGTCGAGGGCGGCGTGGGCGGCGGCGTGCTGGGCGGGACGCTGGTCGGCAGGGTGCAGGGCGTGCAGGTTGAGGACGAGGGCGGCGGCGGCTTCGGCGTCGCCGTAGGTGGTCGCGATTTTGTGGAGTTGGGCGGCGACACGGTAAAGCCCTCGGTCCCGGGTGGCGTTGCCGAGGCTGGTCAGGTCGGCCGGTTGGGCGTGGGCGGCGGCCGCGTCCCAGAAAGCGGCCGGAGGGATCTGCCCGGTGCGGTGGCGGCGACCGTGCTGGTCGAGGTGGTCGGCCAGCCGGTACAGCGGCCCCGCCGCGTGGGGATCTGTGGTCGTGACCGGGGTGAGGATGCCGGTGATGCCGTCGCACGGGGCGGCGGCGTAGTCCAGGGCCTGCCGCAGCCAGTCGTCGCCGGTCTGCGTCCGCTGGGACTCGGTCAGGTAGCCGGGGGCGGCGTCGGCCAGGAGCCTCAGCGGCAGGTCCGGCCCGCAGCCCAGCCGACGAGCGTCCATCGCCGCCCAGATCAGCGCACGGGTCGCGCGTGGGGCGCGGGCGTAGCGCTCCCTCAGCACCCCCATGCCCGCCAGGTATTGCGTGATCTGCTTCTCGTCGGCGTGCTCGGCGGCCCGGCCCAGCCGCGGATCGTCAACGGCTTGGGCGGCAAGGGCGTTCAGGTCGGTGCCGCTGAAGGCTTCGGGCACCGTTATGGCATGCGCGTCCAGCAGTTCGCGGGCCTGGACGTGCACATCGGGTTCGTCGCGGCCGGTCAGAGCGTCCCAGTGGGCCGGCCGCAGGGTGGCCATCACCAGCACCGGGCCCTGTCCCGGCTCGCTCAGCAGGTTCCGGAGCCCTGCGGCGACCTTCTCCCCCAGCTTGTCGGGAGTCAGGTAGAGCTGGGCCTCGTCCAGCCACACCACCGTGTACGGCGCGATGTCGCCCGGACGGGTGAGATCGGCAGGCTGCCACAACCGCCATGGCTCGGCCCGCTCGCGGAGCAGGTCGAGGGCCTGCCAGCAGGCGCGGGTCTTGCCGGTCGACGGTCCGCCCACCAGTACCGCGACCTGGCTGGTCCCCTCGGCGGCCCGCGCGACGACCTCGCCCAGCCGCACGTCATGCTCGCGCGGCACGTACACCGGAAGGTCGGGCAGGTCAGGGGCCGATGCACCGATCGCCGGGCGGACCCCCAGCGAGAACGGGTCGGTCACCTCCTCCAACGGAAGCCCGGGCGCCGTGCGCGGCTCTGTCTCCTCGGCGCCGGTGACGTCCCGCGACGCATGGTCAGGAGCAGTGTCCACCCAACGCCACCCGTCCCGGCTCGACCCCATCCGTGTCCGCGCCATGACACCCGATCACCGAGCGCCCGTCAAGATCAGCTCCGTCCCGGCGTGCGGCCGGCGATTAGAAAATCTGTGCGGGCGCGTCGATCTATGGGGGCGTCGTTCGACCTGTGATTGACGGTACCCGTCCAGGGGCGCCCGTCCCGGACGCGATCAAAGGAGCATCCCGATGGGATTCATCAAGTCCAGCCTCTTCATCTCTCTCGACGGCGTGATCGAGTCGCCGGAGGCATGGCACTTCCCCTACTTCGACGACCAGATGGGCGCCGTCGTCGCCGAGCTGATGATCGAGGCGGAGGCGACCCTCCTCGGCCGGAACACCTACGACGGGTTCGCCTCCTACTGGCCGGACGCCGACCCCGCCGACCCGATGACCAAGGCCATGAACAGCGCGCGCAAGTACGTCGTGTCGAACACGCTGACCGAGGCGGCCTGGGAGAACTCCACGCTGATCAGCGGCGACGTCGCGGCGGAGCTGACCAGGCTCAAGGCCGGCACCCGGCTCGGCACCACCGGTAGCGCCGCCCTGGTGCGCTGGATGCTCGAACAGGGCCTGGTCGACGAGCTGCACCTGCTCGTGCACCCGATCGTCGTCGGACACGGCGCGAAACTCTTCACCGACGGCGCGACCGTGCCTCTGAAGCTGGTGTCCTCGACGACGTTCGAGGCCACCGGCGTGGTGCACCTCGTCTACGCGGGCGCGGACGCCGCCAAGGAGTGAGCGGCGGCCGGTCACCGGGCGCGGGGTCGGCCGGCGTGTCACGCCGGTGGAGACCAGCGGGGGTCACGGCCCAGGAGGGCGACGATGGTGTCCATCGTGGGACGGGACGGGTCCTCGGCGAGAGGTGGGTGGTAGGCGCCGCCGGGCTGGTTGAGAGGGCTGCCGGGCGCGGTGTTGGCTCGGGCGAGGGGCAATGCGATCTGGGTCAACCGGTCTGGGACGGCGGGTGCGGTCTGTAGCGCACGGGCCAGGTCCCAGCGGTGGACCAGCATGTCGACGAGGTGGACGCCGAGTACCCATTCGGTCGAAATCGGCCCTCTCCACGGCAGGTTCACGGTCTCGCCGGTCTGTTCGAGGGCGGCGACCCAGCGTGCGGTGATGCGGGGGAAGTCGTCGCGCGGGTCGCCGCTGTCTTCCAGGGGCGGCAGCACGGTCCGGGCGACGGCCTCGTGCCGCTCGTTCATGTGGTGGAGCAGATCCGTCACCGTCCAGCCCTCGCACGGTGTCGGGTTCGCCATCGCGGCATCGGGGATCAGCGCCACGTCGTGGCCGATCAGGGCCAGGGCCGTGGCGTCCGGCCGGAGCAGGTCGGTCATGTCGGGTTCCGTTCGAGTGGCGATATAGCGAACGCTCGTACGCCAAAAATATAGCGTACGAGCGTTCGCTATAGTGGTGGGCATGTCTCCTCGCCACTCGACCGTCGAAGCGGCCCGGACGCGGGAGCGGATCGTGCGGGCCGCGGTGGAGGACGCCTCGCGCCTGGGGCTGGAAGGGCTGACTGTCGGCTCACTCGCGCGGCGGCTCGGCATGAGCAAGGCGGGCCTGGTCGGTCCGTTCGGATCGCGGGAGCAGTTGCTCGCGGCCGCGCTCGAGCAGGCCGGTCAGGTCTTCCGCGCGGCGGTCACCGAACCGTTGGAAGGTCTGCCCCCGGGGCCGGGACGACTTGAGCAGCTGATCGACCGATGGGTGGACTATCTGGCCGACTGCCCGTTCCCCGGCGGCTGCTTCGTCACGGCCGCGTCGTCCGAACTCGACGGGCGTCCGGGTCCGCTGCGCGATCGGTTGCGGGAGATCGTCACGTCATGGCGGCGGCGGCTGGCCACGGAGATCGCCGCCGCCCAGGCCGAGTCGCCGGGGCGGCACCGTCCACCGGACGAGGTCGCCACGACCCTGATCGGCCTGTCCATGGCGCTCAACCAGGAGATTCAGCTGCTGGAGGATCCGTCGGCCGTGCCTCGAGCGCGCGAGGCCATGCGTCACGCGGTCGGCCTGGCCGTGGGCCCTTAGGGCGCCATGCCGGTCTCGCGCTGGAGGGTGGCGGTGGGGGTGGCGACCGTGATGGTGGCGAGGATTCTGGCGCGGGTGGGGCCGAGGAGTTCGGCCAGCGCGTTGGGGCCGGCGCGCGGCGGCGGCCTGTGGGGCAACGGGTAGACCATCACGGGGGGGCAGGGACGGGTCGGCGAGGACGACGGGTGCCGCCGAGCAGAACCATGAGGGGATCAGCCGCAGACCCCGGCCGCCGAGGTGGACGTCGAGGGGAATCGGGTAGCGGGCCTGGAGTATGCGGTCGGCCGGGTTCCAGAAGGCGAACGGCCGCAGGGCCGACAGCGTTTCGTGCGGCCAACGGCTCGAACCGCGGGGCGGCCTGCCGGAATCTGCTGGTGAAGGCGGGCGTGCACGTTCAGCACGCCATCACCGGCTGCCGCGAAGCGTTCAGGTAACCGAAGAACGTCGCCGGCGGCGATGCGAGCGGTTCACTGCTCGCATCCCCGCCTCGCCAGTGGCGCCGATTCCTCAGGTGCCGCCTGCAAGGCCGGGGACGGGGCTTCATGGGGCGGCCAACGCGTCAGGCGGTCCTCGATGAGGGCCAGTACCTCGTCGTGGCCGTCGGTGATGCCGAGCATGCCGTCCATGGACAGGATGCGGGCCAGTGCGGCGATCACGACGGTCGCCGCGGCGGGGGTCGGGGTACCGGGGTCCTGGGCGTCGCTGACCTGTTCGATGATCTCTCGCTGCTTCCGCCGGAATCTGCGGGTGTAGTCGGCCAGCTCGGTGCGGATGGCCTGCCGGTGGTTGGCCAGGGCGATGAACTCGATGGTCAGGGCGCTGCCCTGGGGTTCGCTGCTGACCTGCCACAGCGTGCGCAGCGGGTCGTCGGAGCGCGCCGCGTCCTCCAGCCGTTTGAGGCTGGCCTCGGCGCCGCGCCGGAAGACGGCCAGGAAGAGCTCGTCCATCGTGCCGAAGTGGTAGTACACCAGGGCCTGGTTGACGTCCGCCCTCGCGGCGACCTTGCGGGTGGTGACCGCCGCGTACCCGTCCTCCAGCATCAGCCGGGTCGCCGCGTCGATCAGCGCGGCCCGGGTCGTGGACTCCCTGGCCGGCGCGGACTCGCTCATGTCGCCTCGGATCTGCCGGTGTCGAGCACCCGGCCACTGTAGCGGGGCCTTGACCCGCACGATCCGCCGGTGTTAGGCATATGCCTAAGAAAGTCTTAGGCGAACGCCTAAGGCCCGCTGCTGTACATGGGAGGTGCGTGATGGCCGTCGCGTTCACCGGGCTGGAGCCGTTCGGTGTCGAGATCACGGGTGCGTCCGGCGGGCGGCTGGTCGATCGGCGGGCCGCGGACGAGTGCCGGGCGGCGCTGGACGAGCACGGGGTCGTGATCTATCGCGAGCTCGGCATCGGCGACGACGACCTGGTCGCCTTCACCCGGCTGCTGGGGGAGCCGGTGGTGGCCAAGACCAGCGAGCACCGGCATCCCGAGATCGACACGATCACGCTGGATCCGGCGAAGACGAACGCCGCGCTCGCCGCGGTGCGGAGGGGCAACTTCCACTGGCACATCGACGGTGCCACCATCGACGTCCCGCAGCAGGCCACGCTGCTCACGGCCCGGGAGGTCGACCCGGCCGGGGGCGACACCGAGTTCGCCAACACCTTCCTCGCCTACCAGGCGCTGCCCGAGAAGGAGAAGGCGGAGCTCGACGGCCTGCGCGTGGTGCACAGCTTCGCCGCCGCGCAGCTGCGCGCCAATCCGGAGGCGTCGGAACGGGAGCGTGCCGTCTGGGAGCGCGTCTCGCCCAAGGTCCATCCGCTCGTGTGGACGCGCCAGAACGGCCGCAGGTCGCTGCTCGTGGGCGCCACCGCGGGCGAGGTCGTCGGGCGCCCGCCCGAGGAGGGCCGGGCGCTGCTCGACCGGCTGACGGAATGGGCGACCCAGCCGCGGTTCGTGCTGCGCCACCGCTGGCGGCGCGGCGACCTGGTCATCTGGGACAACACCGGGATGCTGCACCGCGCGATGCCGTTCGAGCCGACGTCCCTGCGGCTGATGCACCGGACCACGCTCGTGGGCGAAGAGGCGGTGGCCTGAGATGACCGACGAGGAGTTCGAGGCGCTGCGCGATGACGTGCGGTACCTCAAGGACCGCGCCGAGATCCTCGACTGCGTCGCCCGCCACGCGCGCGGCTGCGACCGCCACGACGAGGAGCTGATCGGCAGCGCGTACCATTCGGACGGCACCGACGAGCACGGCTTCACGCTCAACTCCGGCGCCGACTACGCCGCCTGGGTCAATCCGACGCACGCGGCGACCTCGCAGGCGCACCTGCACAACATCACGACGCAGTCCTGCGAGATCGACGGCGACGTCGCCCACTGCGAGAGCTACTCGATGGTCGTCCTGCTCGGCCGGGACGGGCGGACCGCCCAGGTGATCAACGGGCGCTACCTCGACCGTCTCGAACGGCGCGACGGGCGGTGGCGGATCGCGCTGCGCCGCTCCACCGTCGAGGCCATGTTCACCGCGGACGCCTCCGTGCTGAAGTCGCCGTTCTTCACCGAGCAGGGCTACCTGAAGGGGACGCGGGACCGGGACGACCTCTCCTACCGGCGTCCGCTGCTCCAGGAGACGCCCCCTCCCGCTCGCTGGTCGGAGAGCGTCCGCTAGCCCGCCCCCACCTCACGACGAAGGACATCGCATGCGCATCGGCCTGACCGGCGGCGCCGCCACCCCCGACAAGATCGTCCAGCAGGCGAAGCGGGCCGAGGCGGACGGCTTCGCCTCGCTCTGGTACGCCAGCATCGTCACCGGCGACCCGCTGACCCCCATGGCCCTCGCGGGACGGGAGACCTCGGCGATCGAGCTCGGCACCGCCGTCCTGCAGACCTACCCCTGCCATCCGCTGCTGCAGGCCAACCGCACCGCCTCCGCCGCCGCCACGATGGGCCGCCCCGGGCTCACCATCGGCATCGGCCCCTCCCACGAGCCGATGGTCCGGGACGTGTACGGCATGTCCTACGACCACCCCGGCCGCAGCACCGAGGAGTACATCCGGATCCTCACCGGCCTCCTGCGCGGCGAGGACGTGGACTTCCAGGGCGAGGACTGGTCGACGCGCAGCGCCGGCCGGATGGCGCCCGTCGCCCACCCCGTCCCCGTGCTGCTGTCGGCGCTGTCGCCGCGGATGCTGCGCGTCGCGGGCCAGTACGCCGACGGCACGATCCTGTGGATGGCTCCCGTCAAGGCGATCGAGGAGCACATCGCGCCCCGGATCCACGCCGCCGCGTCCGCCGCCGGGCGTCCGGCGCCCCGCATCGTCGCAGGGCTGCCCGTGGCCGTCCACGACGATGAGGCACAGGCCCGGGAGGCGGTCGCCGCGACCGCCGGTGCGTACGCCGGGATGCCCAACTACCAGCGCATCATGGACATCGGCGGTGCCCGCTCCCCGGCCGAGGCGGCCCTCGTCGGGGACGAGACGTCCGTGCGCAAGCAGCTCCAGTCGCTCCTGGACGCGGGCGCGACCGACATCTGGGTCAACATCGTCCCCGTCGGGCCCGACCGCGCCGCCTCCAGCCGCCGCACCCGCGACCTCCTCCGCGACCTCGCAGGCGGGGCGGCGGAATGAGCGGGGGACGGCTGGCCGGCAAGGTCGCGGTGATCACCGGCGCCGGTTCGGGCATCGGACGGGCGAGCGCCGAACTGTTCGCGCGGGAGGGGGCGAGGGTCGTCTGCGCGGACGTCAGCGGCGAACAGGAGCGGACGGCCGCCGGCATCGGGGACGCGGCGGTCGCGGTGCACGCGGACGTGAGCGTCTCCGCCGACGTCCGGAACGCGATCGCCACGGCCGAGCGGCGCTTCGGGAGGCTGGACGTCCTGTTCAACAACGCCGGGATCGGCGGCCCCAAGCGGCCGATCACCGAGCAGGACGAGGAGGACTACGACCGCGTTCTCGACGTCAACCTCAGGAGCGTGTTCCTTGGCATGAAGTACGGGATCGCGGCCATGCTCCGCACCGGCGGCGGGTCGGTCATCAACACCGCCTCGGCGGCCGGGCTGGTCGGCTGGAGGAAGAACGCGCTCTACGGCGCCTCCAAGGGCGGTGTCGTCCAGATGACCAAGGCGACCGCTCTGGACTTCGCCGACCAGGGCGTCCGCGTCAACGCCCTCTGCCCCGGCATGACCTGGACCGCTCTGGTCCCGGCGGCGAAGGACGGGGCGCCCCCGCCCGCCGATGGTTTCGCCCCGCCGCAGCCGATGGGCCGGTGGGGCCTGCCCACCGAACTGGCCGCGGCGGCGCTGTTCCTCGCCGGTGACGAATCGTCGTTCGTCACCGGGGTGGCGCTCCCGGTCGACGGCGGCTACGTCTGCGAGTAGGAGGCGACCGGGATGCGACCGTTCCGTTTCGGGGTTCAGACGACGACGGCCACGTCGGCGGGGCAGTGGCGGGATCTCGTCCGCAAGGTCGAGGAGCTCGGCTATTCCACGCTGTTCCTCGCCGACCACTACATCGGGCCCGGCCCCGTGAGCGACCGCACGTTCCTGCGGCCGCAGCACCTGGCCCCGATCGCGGCGATGGCCGCGGCGGCGGCGTGGACGTCCACGCTTCGCGTGGGCTGCCGCGTCTTCTGCGTCGACTACCACGTGCCCGCGGCGCTGGCGAAGGAGGCCGCGACGATCGACCTGCTCTCCGGCGGCCGCCTCGAACTCGGCCTCGGGGCGGGCACGAACGGCGGCGAGTACGCGGCCATGGGCCTCGCCTTCGAGGACGCTCCGCGCCGGGTCTCCAAGCTCGAGGAGGTGGTCGCCCTCATCAAGGCGCACTCGACCGGTGAGCCGATCGACCAGGACGGCGCCCACGTCAAGGTCGGCGGCTACTCCGGCCTCCCGCTCCCGGTGCAGCGCCCCCACCCGCCGATCATGATCGGTGGCTCCCGGAAGAGGGTGCTGTCGCTCGCGGCCAGGGAGGCCGACATCGTCAGCCTCGCCAACGTCCCGTGGACCCCGGTCAACGACGCCGGTCTCACCCCGCCGCAGGAGGCGCTACGGCGGTCCCGCCTGGTCCGCGACGCCGCGGGGGAGCGGTTCGCGGCACTGGAGCTGGAGAGCTCGCCCTACGTCCTGGAGGTGACCGGCGACGCCGGCGAGGCCCTGGAGCGGTGGGCGGCCCGCCTGCGCACCGCCGTTCCCGAAGTCCGGGCCGAGACCCTGCGCGACCATCCCAACGTCCTCGTCGGTTCCGTCGGGGAGATCGTCGAACGGCTGCGGGAGCGCCGCGAGACGCTGGGCGTCAACTACGTCACCGTGCCCAGGAAGCAGATCGACGCCTTCGCCCCCGTCGTGGCCGAGCTGACCGGCACTTAGAGGCCGTCCGGTCAGACTCCCGCGGGGCCGGGCCCGCCATGGATGTAGAGGGTCTGGCCGGAGCAGAAGCTGGAGGCGTCGGAGGCGAAGAACAGGACCCCGTAGCCGATCTCCTCGGGTTCGCCGAGGCGGCCGGAGGCGTTGGTCTTGCCGATGGCGTCGAGGTCGTGCCCGTACCGCTCGGCCTCCTCCAGCAGGGTCGCCGCCCGCACGGCACCGACGGCGATCGTGTTCACCCGGACGCCCTTGCGCGTCCAGGTCGCGGCCAGGGAACCGGTGAGGTTGTTCACCCCCGCCTTCGCGGCGCCGTACGGGGCCGCCTGCGGCATGGCCAGCAGGCTCGCGCCGGACGAGATGTTCACGATCGCGCCCCCGCCCTGCTCGATCATGGGCTCGGCGGCCGCCCGGGACAGGAACCACACGCTGCCGAGGTTGAGGGCCAGGACCCGGGTCCACTCGTCGTCGGTCCACTTCATGGGCGACTTGGTCTCCGCGCCGCCCGCGTTGTTGACCAGGATGTCGAGCCGCCCCATCCGCTCGACGGCGGTGCCGACGAGCCGCCGGCACTGCTCGGGGTCGGTCACGTCGGCCGGCACGGCCAGCGCCCGGCGGCCGAGCGCCTCGATCTCCCGCGCGGTGGACTCCAGCGGCTCGGGGCGCCGTCCCGCGAGGACGACGTCGGCGCCGTGCGCGGCGAGCACCAGCGCCGTGCCGCGGCCGATGCCGGTGCCGCCGCCCGTGATGACGGCCACCCGCCCGCCGAGATCGAATCTGCCGCTCACGTGACCGCACCTCCGTTGACGCCGATGACCTGGCCGGTGACGTAGCCGGCTTCGTCCGAGCACAGGAACGCGCACACCGCCGCGATGTCGTCGCCGGTGCCGAGCCGTCCCGCCGGGACCATCCGGGCGAGCGCCTCCGGGCCCGGCAGCCTTCCGGCCTCCTGGTTGTTCCGCAGCATCGGAGTGTCGGCCGTGAAGGGCGGGATCGTGTTCGCCGTGATCCCTTTCTTCGCGTATTCGAGGGCCACCGTTTTGGTGAGCGCGATGACGCCGCCCTTGGACGCCGAATAGTGCGCCTGGCGGGGCACGCCGGTCTGCCCCGCGGCGGACGAGATGGTGACGATCCGGCCCCAGCCCGCGGCCGCCATGTCGCCGATCGCCGACTGCAGGCAGTGGAAGGTCCCGGTGAGGTTCACCGCGATGGTGCGGGCCCAGTCGTCCGGCGTGACCTCGTCGAACGGCACGAACCCGGACACGCCCGCGCTGGTGACCAGGATCTCGATCGGCCCCAGCGCGGCGCGCACCGCGTCGAAGGCCCGGTCGACCGCGGCCCGGTCGGACACGTCGACCTCGCCCGCGACGGCCTCG
Organism: Actinomadura rugatobispora; assembly: GCF_042656285.1. Taxonomy (GTDB): domain Bacteria; phylum Actinomycetota; class Actinomycetes; order Streptosporangiales; family Streptosporangiaceae; genus Spirillospora; species Spirillospora rugatobispora. The sequence goes on from NZ_JBHSON010000099.1 coordinate 53,769, forward strand.
CCGCCCCGCGCGCGAAGGCCGTCCGCCGCGCGCGCGGCGGCGTCCCCGTCCAGGTCGAGCACCGCGACGCGGCCGCCCCGCCGGGCGAGCCGCTCGCAGATCGACAACCCCAGCCCGGACGCGCCGCCCGTCACCACCGCCACCCGATCCGACCGTTCTCCCACGGGCCCTCCTTTCTTCGACTATACGACCGTACAGCATATGCTATACGATCGTGCAGCACCGTTCGAGGAGGAGAAGTGAGCGATCTCTATTACGACCCCTACGACGTCGAGATCGACCGCGATCCGTACCCGATCTACCGGCGGCTGCGGGACGAGGCGCCGCTGTACTACAACGAGCGCCACGACTTCTGGGGGCTGAGCCGCTTCGCCGACGTCGACGCGGCCCTGAAGGACGTCGCGCGCCTCAGCTCGGCCAAGGGCGACATCCTGGAGGTCGTCAAGGCCGATCCGGTCATGCCGCCCGGCGTGTTCATCAACGAGGACCCGCCGCGGCACACCGTCCACCGCGCCCTGGTCGCCCGAGCCTTCACGCCCCGGCGGATGAGGATGGTGGAGGAGAAGGTGCGCGCCTTCTGCGTCGCGTGCCTGGACCCGCTGACCGGCTCCGACCGGTTCGACTTCGTGGCCGATCTCGGGAACGAGCTGCCGATGCGCGCGATCGGCATGCTGGTCGGCATCCCCGACGCCGAGCAGCCCAAGGTGCGCGACCACGCGCAGCGCAGCCTGCGCAACCAGCCCGGCGAGCCGCTACCGGTCGACAAGGACCACTACTTCGACGGCGACATGTACGCCGACTACGTCGCCTGGCGGGAGCGCAACCCCTCCGACGACCTCATCACCGAACTGCTCGCCCTGGAGTTCGAGGACGTGGACGGCACGGTCCGCCGGCTGTCCAAGGACGAGATCCTCACCTTCCTGGCGGTGATCGCCGGAGCCGGGGTGGAGACCACCGGGCGCCTGTTCGGCTGGATGGGCAAGGTGCTGGCCGAGCACCCCGGCCAGCGCCGCGAGCTGGCCGAGGACCGCTCCCTCATCCCGAACGCGATCGAGGAGCTGCTGCGCTACGAGCCGCCCGGACCGCACGTGGCCCGCTACGTCGCCGAGGACGTCCGCTACCACGGCACCACGGTCCCGGCCGGGTCCGCGATGCTGCTCATGGTCGCCTCCGCCAACCGGGACGAGCGCCGCTTCGAGGACCCGGACCGCTTCGACATCCACCGCGCCATCGGCACGCACGTCACGTTCGGGCACGGCGCCCACTACTGCCTGGGCGCGGCGCTGGCCCGCATGGAGGGACGCGTCGCCCTCGACGAGGTGCTGAACCGCTTCCCCGAGTGGGAGATCGACCTGGCCGGCGCCCGTCGCTCACCCACCACGACCGTCCGGGGGTGGGACGCGATGCCCGCGATCATCGCCCGGGGATGACGATGTCCTCAGGAGGGCTCCACTGAGTCGAGGAACTCCTCGAACTCCGCCATCACCCCGGCGTGCTCGGAGGAGATGCCGACGCCCTCCTCCAGCCGCACCAGCTTCGGGATCCCCGTCACCAGGAACAGCAGCGTCCCCGGTGACAGGTTCCCGAGCGTGACGGGCCGCTCGCGGGACGCCTCGGCCAGCGCCTCGGTCTGCAGCCGCCGCAGCCGCTCCGCCCACTCGGCGATCTCCGCGCGGATCGACTTGCGGTGGTTGCCCAGGGCCAGGAACTCGGTGGTGAGCGCCGCCGCCGACTCGTCCTTGCTGTACTCCCACAGGACGTGCAGCGGTCGGTCGGCACGGGTCCGCAGGTCTTCGGCCAGCTTCTCCAGGTTCTGCCCGGACCGCCGCCGGACCGCCGCGACGAACAGCTCGTCCAGGGTGGGGAAGTAGTACTGGACCAGCCCCGGGGTCACGCCCGCCCTGGCCGCCACGGCGCGGTAGGACACGCTGGCGTAGCCCGTCTCCAGCATCAACCGCTCGACGCAGTTGAGCAGGAGATCCCTCGTCTTGGACGTCTCGGCGCCCACGCGCCGGGAGGATGCCATGCACGACCTCGCTCTCACCCTGCACGGGCATTGTCGCAGACCAGCCGATCACACCGCCGTTCAGAGGCCGAAGGCGCCGCCCTCGACGAGGATGAGCAGGCCGATGCCGATCAGGACGACCGGCAGCAGGACGTGGCCCCATCGGCTGAGCGCCCTGGCGACGAGGGGGCGCGTGGCGAAGAACCGTCCCGCCGCGCACCACACGGCGACCAGGACGAGGAACACCGCGGCGTACACCGCCATGCCGCCGGTGCCGGCGGTGGCGAAGACCGGGACGTACACGCCGATGTTGTCGCCGCCGTTGGCGAAGGTGACCGCGGCGACCTCCAGGACGCCCGGTCCGCCTTCCCGCCGCTCCTGCTCGCCGTCGTCCTTGCCGCGGTGCCTCCACGCCTGCCAGGCCGCCTTCAGGCCGAGGGCCAGCGGCAGCAGCCCCAGGTAGGGGACGGCGGACTCGGGCAGGAACGTCGCGCCGAACGCGGCGGCGATGGCGACGGCCAGGATCGCGGCGAACCCGAGGTACTGGCCGATCACCACCCGGCGGCCCGCTCCGGGGTGCCCGGTGGCCTGGGCGTAGAACAGCGCCAGGATGAGGATGTCGTCGATGTTGGTGACGGCGAACAGGCCGGCGGCCTGGCCGACGATTCCCGGGTTCACGTCCGGCCGCCGTGGCCGGAGGAAACGGAACACTGCATGATCTGATCAACCCTCGGAAGTCGTAGTGGGGGGACACGGGTGCGCCCAGGGCGGAGCGGGGCCGGGGCGGCGGCGCGGGCGGGCGCACGACGAGTGCTGATCAGCAGCGAAGGACGCGCAGGAGGCTGAGCGCCGGCTGGAGCACGGCCAGCCGGTTCCAGGTTCCGGACCGTCCGCCGGGCGGCCCGCGCTCCGACGGCACCGTCCACGCGGGCGCCGCGAGCCAGGGGACGTCCCAGGCGAAGACCGGAGACAGGTCCGGGAGCGTGTCGCGCGGCGGCATGGTGACCTCGTCCGAGGTCATCTCCTCGGGACCGGGCCGCTCAAGCGCCCCGGCGGAGGACGTCCCGCCCGACGAGGACACCGTGGACGGCGTCTCGCCCGCCTGCCGGGACAGCAGGCCGTTGGGCATCACGAGGTACACCAGCAGAGCGGCGGCCATCACGATGACGACACCCCGCACCCGCCGTGCCACCGCGCCTCCCATGATCCAGCCGCATCAAACCCTCCCATACCGGCCGCCCTCGCGTTCGGTCCAGGGTTACAGCCAGTCGCGTTCGCGCGCGTACCGTGCCGCTTCGTGGCGGGTGCGGGTCTGGGTCTTCTGCATCGCGTTGGAGAGGTAGTTGCGCACCGTGCCTTCGGCCAGGTGCAGGTGGGCGGCGATGTCGGCGACCGAGTAGCCCTCGCCGGTCTCCCGCAGCACGTCGATCTCGCGGTCGGTGAGCGGGCAGTCGTCGACGACGGCGAGCGCGGACACGTCCGGGTCGATCCAGCGCCTGCCCTCGTGCAGGGTCTTGATGACCGACGTGATGTGCGCCGGTTCCGCGGACTTGCTGACGAAGCCCTGGACGCCGAGTTTCAGTGCCTTGCGGAGCACGCCGGGCCTGGCGTGCCGGGTCAGCATGAGGATCACCTGGTCCGGACGCTCGCGGCGGATCTCCGCGACGGCGCCGAGCCCGTCCACGCCGGGCATCTCCAGGTCGATGACGAGCACGTCGGGCCGGTGCTCCAGCGTGGCCCGGACGGCCGCCGCACCGTCCTCCGCCTCGGCGAGCACGGTGATCTCGCCTTCGAGCGGGAGCAGCGCGGCCAGCGCCTTGCGGAGGAGGGCCTCGTCGTCGGCGAGCACCACGCTGGTCATCGGCCCTCCCGTGCCTCGGGACGGAGCCGCGGGAACGCCGCGGCCGTCAGGAAACGCCCGTCCTTCTGCTCCACCGTCAGCTCTCCTCCTTCGCCCACCACCCGTTCCCTGAGCGTGGCCAGGCCCCTGAGCTCGGGGAGCGGGGCCTCCTGGACGCCATCGTTGACGATGGCGATGCCCGACCTGGACAGGGTGATGCGCACCTGCTCGGCCTGCGCGTGCCGCAGGATGTTGGTCGTCGTCTCCCGGAGGACCTGGCCGAGCAGCTCGTTGGCGCGCGCGTCGACCTCGGCGTCGCGGTCGACGCGCACGCGGATGCCCGCGGCCTCGAAGAGGTTCTTCGCGTTCTCCAGCTCCGCGGAGAGGTTGAGCCGCCGCTGCGCGTAGGCGAGCTCCTTGGTCTGCGTGATGGTGTCGCCGACCAGGGCGCGCACCTCCCGGAGCTCCTCGGCCGCCCGGTCGACGTCGCTGCGCAGCAGCTTCTCGGCCAGCGAGGTCTTCAGCTTCACCACGTGCAGCGTGTGCCCCTGGATGTCGTGCAGATCGCTGGCGAAACGGATGCGCTCCCGGGCGACGGCGAGCTCGGCTTCGCGTTCCCGCGACTCGTCCAGCTCCGCGACGAGGTCGTAGAACGCCTGGCCGGCGAACAGGAAGCCGGTCACCACCACCGTGACGCCCGTCGGGATGAGGACGTAGGAGATCAGGACGTCGGGCGCGTCCTCCGACGACACCAGCAGCCTTGTCGCGCCCACCGCGGCGACGAACGCGACCAGCCCGGCGGCGGCCGCGCCGCGGTGGCGCGGCAGCTTCGGGGCGTAGACGGAGCCCACGACGCAGAGGCCGTAGTACGCCGTGTGGCCGCCCACCACGAGCGCTCCGGCGACCCACACCGCGGCCGCGACGATCAGGCAGTAGAGCACGACGCGGGGGGTGCCCTTCGCCCGCCACCGCGCGGCGGCCACCAGCGCCGCGCCCAGGCCCAGGCCCAGGATGACGGCGTGCCACCACGTCTCGGAGTCGGTCACCACCAGCAGCGCCCCCACGGGGGCGACGGACACGACCATCGAGGTGACGTTCAGCCTGTCCAGCCGTCTCCACGGCCCGTCCTCGCGCTTGGACGTCATGCGTGCCCCCCGTTCCGGCGTCACCGCCGAGTCTTCATGCTGAGCAGCGGCAGCGCCAAGGCGCTCGCCCCGGTGAGGGCCGTGGCCGTCCACATCAGCCACTGGTTCTCCTCCAGCCACGACTCCATCCCTCCGGGGAAGAGGCCCAGGCCAAGGTAGTGGACGAGGAACGCCACGCAGACCAGGACGAAGACGGCCAGGTTGGCCGTCAGCAGCAGGCGCAGTGGTCTGGTGTCCATCGTGGCTCTCCGGGATAGCACAGCAGAGTCCACCCCAGCATTCTTCGCGTTCGGCGGTGCCGACAGTGACACCGCGTCATGCCTTCACCCGGAGAAACGTCATGGTCAAGTGGTGACGCGGTCCCACTGCCCGGCGGGCGCGGCGGCGGCTGGAATCGGTGCATGACCTCCACACCAGTCATCGACGTCGAACGTCTCAACCTCAAGTACGGCGACTTCCACGCCGTGAAGGACGTGTCCTTCCAGGTGCGGAGCGGGGAGTTCTACGCGCTGCTCGGCACGAACGGGGCGGGGAAGACCTCGACCCTGGAGATCATCGAAGGCCATCGCACCGCCACCTCGGGGACCGTGCGGGTGTTCGGGCATGACCCGCGCGACCGCCGCGCCGTGCGGCCCAGGATGGGCGTGATGCTGCAGGAGAGCGGCTTCTCACCGGATCTGACGGTGAAGGAGTCCGTCCGGCTGATCGGGAAGCTCAGCGGGCGCGCGGACACGGCCGAGCGCGTGCTCGGGATCATCGACCTCACCCGCAAGGCCGGCACCAAGGTGTCCCAGCTGTCCGGCGGCGAGAAGCGGCGCCTGGACTTCGCCACCGCCGTGTACGGGGCGCCCGAGCTGATCTTCCTGGACGAGCCCACCACCGGCCTGGACATCCAGTCCCGGGACGACCTCTGGGGCGCCGTGGACAAGCTCCGCGAGGACGGCTCCACCATCGTCCTCACCACGCACTACCTGGAGGAGGCGCAGCAGCGGGCCGACCGCATCGGGCTGATGCACAAGGGCGCCTTCCACCGGGAAGGGACCGTCTCCGAACTGACGCGGACCCTCCCGTCCACCATCCGCTTCGCCCTCGCGGGCGACCCGCCGGCGCTGCCGCTGCGGGCCACGCTCGAAAGCGACGGCAGGTTCCTCGTCGAGACCTTCGACCTGGCCAGGGACCTCTACACCTTGCTCCACTGGGCGCGGCAGCACGCGGTGGAGCCGCGGGACCTCGAAGCCGGACCGACCCGCCTCGACGACGTCTTCCGCTCCATCGGCAGCGAGTGAAGGGACTTCCCATGCTTTCCATCGCGCTCAGCGAGCTGATCCAGATCTTCCGGAACCGGCTGGTCCTGGTCACCAGTCTCATCATGCCCGTGGCCGTCAGCGCGCTCTTCATCCGCCAGCACGAATCCTTCGCGAAGCTGGGCAGCCTCGGCTATATCGCGGCGGTGCTGGTGTTCACCGTCGGGGCGTTCGGGCTCTACGCCACCGCGGTGACCACGCTGGCCGCGCGCCGGCAGAACCTCTTCCTCAAGCGGCTGCGCTCCACCGCGGCGGGCGACGCCGGCATCCTCACCGGACTGCTGCTCCCGGTCACCGCCATCTCGCTCGTCCAGGTGGTCGTGCTCCTGACCGTGCTGGGCGCGGTCGCCGGCGGACCGGCCGACCTCCTGCTGCTGGCGGCGGCGATCCTCGCGACAGTGATCATGATGATCGGGCTGGGCCTGGCCACGGCCGGGCTGACCAACTCCCCCGAGCACGCCCAGGTGACCACGCTGCCCGTCAGCCTCGGCACCATCGCCGTGGCCAGCTGGGTGGGGATCAGCGGCACCGAGGAGCTCGCCCTGCTCAAGCGGCTGCTCCCCGGCGGCTCGGCCACCGAGCTCGTCGTCAACGCCTGGAACGGCGGCGTCCCCGTGGCGGACTCCCTGCTCCTGCTGGCGCCCACGCTGGCCTGGGTCGTGGTCGCCGTCGCGCTCGCGTCCCGGCTCTTCCGCTGGGAGCCGCGCCGCTGACGCCCTTTCCGCTCGCATGTCACAGGAGGCGGGGCTGTCTCGTCTCGGGTCTCGACGACGGAGTCCGAGACGAGCACACCCTCCCACGGCAAGGAGCCGATCATGAACGAGCGGGCCGCACACCGGAAGGTCGCCCTGGTCACGGGCGCGAACAAGGGGATCGGCCGCGGGACCGCCGAGCGACTCGCGGCGCTGGGCGCGACGGTCCTCGTCGGCGCCAGGGACCCGCGGCGCGGCGAGGAGGCCGCCGCGGCGCTGCGCGCGGCGGGCGGCGACGCGCACGCGGTCGCCCTGGACGTCACCGACCCCGCCACCGTCCAGGAGGCCGCCCGGCGGATCGGGGAGCGCTTCGGCCGCCTCGACGTCCTGGTCAACAACGCCGGCATCACCGGCTCCGGGCAGGTCTCGCCCGCGGACGCCCACGATCAGGTCCCCAGTACCGTCGACCTGGACATGGTCCGGACGGTGTTCGAGACCAACGTGTTCGGGGTGATCGCGGTGACCAACGCCATGCTGCCGCTGCTGCGGCGGTCGCCGGCGGCGCGCGTGGTCAACGTCAGCAGCCACGCCGCGTCGCTGACCCTCGGCAGCGACCCGGACGGCCCCCTGGCGGGACTGCTGCCGTCGGCGGCGTACGCGCCGTCCAAGAGCGCCCTGTCCGCGCTGACCGTGCAGTACGCCAACGAGCTGCGGAAGGACGGCATCCTCGTCAACGCCGTCGCGCCCGGTTTCGTCGCCACCGACAGCAACGACCACACCGGGTTCCTCACGGTCGAGCAGGGCGCCTCGGTCGTGGTGCGCCTGGCCGTGCTCGGCCCGGACGGGCCGACCGCCGGGTTCTTCGGCGAGGAAGGCCCGGTGCCCTGGTGACCGCGCCGGAAGGGGCCGGGACGGGCCGGGTCGAGGAGTTCCAGGAGTTGCGGCCGCTGCTGTTCTCGATCGCCTACCGGATCCTGGGCAGCGTGAGCGAGGCCGAGGACGCCGTCCAGGAGACCTGGCTGCGTTACGAGTCGTCCACCGCGCGACCCGCCTCGGCCAAGTCCTTCCTGTCGGCCGTGGTGACCCGGATCTCGATCGACGTGCTGCGCTCGGCCCGCGTCCGGAGGGAGGAGTACGTCGGGCCGTGGTTCCCCGAGCCGCTGCTGACCGACCGTTCCTCATCAGTGTTCAGGAGTGGGTCTTGGGCCCACGTCCCGAAACTGCGCGCATCCCGAACGGTGTTGGATGCGCTGGTTCCCCGCGTTCTCGTTGCCCGGTCCGGCGACGTGCATCACGTGCACGGTCCGGGCCGGGTCGGCGGGGTCCCTCACGCCCCGAGGCGTCCGGTCGGGCCTGGGCGGTCCGATGCCCCGCACGATCGCTCCGGTCGTGCGGGGGCGGTGCCGTCCGTCGCCGGATCGGATGCCCCAGGGCGCGTCGCCCGATCGCGATGCTTGCCGCATCGTGCCGGGAAATTTCACGATCAGGAGTGCACAGCGGCTTCTGCCAGTGCTGCGCACCCCACTTGCTGGTGTAGGCCGGATCCACGGCCACGATCGCCAAACCGTGCCCGGCTGCCATCGAGACCAGGCGGGCCTTGAGCCTGGCGGTGGGAAAGCCGGAGATCAGCTGCCGGAACTGCTTGCGGCGCCCGTGCTTCTCCCGCGTCTTCTCGCCCGCGAAGTCCAGATCCTCGACCGCGATGGCCGTGACGCCGCGGCGGCGGGCCCAGTGCAGCAGGCGGGTGATGGCATGCCGGATTTGGGCGTCGCGGTGGGACGCGGTGCCGGTCAGGTCGTGGCCGAACCTCATCGGGTCCCCGACCGGGTTGCCGCAGGCGTCCAGGTGCCAGGCGGCGAAGTGGTCGGCGTTGGTGTCGACACCGATCACACCGCGGGCGCGTGCGGCGTCCAGGGGGACGGCGTGGACGGGGCCGCGCTGCCAGGAGGCGGTGAGGTACCAGCGGTCCCGGTCCCGGTCGGGGTCGTGGTGGATGCGGTAGGCCACCGCCCGGTTCGCTTCGATCCGGTCGGCCCACTCGGCGCCCCGATGCTGAAAGGCGACGCGGGCGGACAGGACGTACCGGCCGTGCGCAGCATTCGCCAGATGCGCCAGCGGGGCGGGGAGCCGGATCGACACCTCACCATCAGGGGTGACACGGAGGGTCTCGTTGCCGAACCGCTTCCCGCTCTCACCGTCAGCCTGCAGAAACGACCGTCCGGCCTCCCACCGCTCCCGCCACTCCCGCCCGGTGAGCCCGGCATCATCCAGATGATGCCGGGCACGAGCCAGTTTCCCACCGCCCCGGACGACGTGCACGATCCCGGCATCGCGGTCGGCCTTGGCGGCCGCGAGCCGGTCTTGCAGGACGCCCAGGCGGCGGGACTTGGCGAACCACTCCCGCCGGGACCGGTACCCGCCCGGCGCACCCTTGGCGCCCTTGGCGCCGATCAGCAGCGACAACCGGTGTTCCAGCGTCCCGACACCGGCCTGGAGTCCCCGGATGTGCGCGCTCTGGCTGCGGCGGGCCAGGGCCCACTGGTCGTGGGTGGCCTTGGTGATGCTCCCGGCCCACCGCGCCGACGACTCCCCCGTCAACTCCCGCTTGCGCGCCGCCCACCGGCCCGGATCATGATCCAGGCCATCGCCGCACCGGAGCTTCAGATCCCGGGACGCCAGCGACCCCAGATGCGCCCCCGCACGCCGCAACACCCGCTCGTCGGCCGCGGTGAGGCCCTTGAGACGGTCACGCACCGCCACCCCCGACGGGCCCGCCACCACGAACGACGGCGCGACCGGACGCAGTCCGCTCCCCGTGGCCTGGTCCTCGTGGCTGCGAGCATGGCGGCTGGCCGCCTCGGCGGCCACTCCACCACAAACAGCGGTACGTGACATGACGAACACTTTAAGTAAGAGTATTCGAACATGCAATCGACTTGCGTTGATCGCATTCCCTGGCAACACCTCCCGCAGGGACCTTCTGATCGTTCATTGACACTCATGAACACTCAAACGCCAAAAGTTCCGCACCTCTACCAGGACCCGCAGCGCTCGGCGGAGCTGGCCGACTCGGTGTCGATGGCGGCCCTGCTGCTGCTCGAACGGCTCAGTCCGCTCGAACGCGCGGTCTTCGTGCTGCGCGAGGTGTTCGGGTTCGGGTTCCCCGAGGTCGCCTCCGCCGTGGGGCGCTCGGAGGCCGCGTGCCGCCAGCTCGCGGTACGGGCGCGCCGCCACATGGAAGCGGGCCGTCCCCGGTTCGAGGCCGGCCGGGCCGAGCGCGAGGAGCTCGCCGGGCGGTTCCTGGACGCCTTCCGGGACGGGGACGTCGACGCGCTGACCGTGCTGCTGGCCGCCGACGTCCAGATGGTCGGCGACGCCGGCGGCAAGGCCCCGCAGTGGGCGGACCGCTTCGCCGGCGTCGAGAACGTGGCCCGGGCGCTCGCCGCGCTCGTGCCGCTGTTCGCCCGCATCGGGGCCCGGGTGGAGCCGCACCAGGTGAACGGCCGGCCGGGCGCGATCTTCCGTGACCGGGACGGCAAGGTCCTCAACACCTGGGCGCTCGACGTCCTCGACGGGCGGATCCAGACGATCCGGACGGTGAACAACCCCGACAAGCTCGGGCACTTGGGCCCCGTGGCGGACGCCTGGGCCGCCCTCCGCGAAGGCGGTGGTGCAGCGCGTACCCCGGGGCGCGGCCGCGATCGGCGGGCGCTCTAATATCGACGTCGAAAACAAAACTGCCTAGGGCGGGAGTCGGGATGGGCGACGAGAGCGGCACGCGCGGCGGGCTGCCCGGCGGTGTCGGGCTGTGGGGCGGGTTCCTCGACCGCCTGCCGGTCGCCGAGGCGGTCGCCGCCGTCCGGGACGTCGAGCACGCGGGCATCGGGACGGTGTGGCTCCAGGAGTACAGCGGCGTCGACCCGTTCGTACGCGCCGCGCTCTACCTGCAGGCGACCGACCGGCTCACCGTGGCGCTCGGCGTCGCGACGATCCACGCGCGCGACCCCGAGGCGATGGTGGCGGCGGCCTCGACCCTGCACGAGGCGTTCCCCGGACGCTTCGGGCTCGGACTCGGCGCGAGCCACCGGCACCTCGCCGAAGCGCGCGGCGGCGCGTACGCACGGCCGCTGAGCGCCATGCGCGAGTACCTCGCCGCCATGGACGCCGCCGCCGGGCGCCGCACCCTGCCGCCCCGGTTCCTCGGAGCGCTCGGCCCCCGGATGATCGAGCTCGCCGGCTCGGCCACCGACGGCCTGCACACCTACTTCGCCCCGGTCGCGCACACCGCGGCCGCCCGGGAGGCCGTCGGCGACGGCGCGTGGATCGCCCCGTCGCAGATGGTCTCCATCGGGGAGCCCGAGGCCGTCCGGCACTACCTCCAGCTGTGCCTCGGGATGCCGAACTACCGGCAGAACCTCCACCGGTTCGGCTTCTCCGAGGAAGACCTCGACACGACCGGCGACCGCCTCGTCGACGCCCTCGCCGTCTCGGACGATCCGTCCGCGCTGCGGACCCGCCTCGACGAGCAACGCGCCGCCGGGGCCGACCACGTCGCGCTGCAGCTCGTCCCGCCGCCTCCGTCGGCGACCGTCCTCGAACGCGTCGCCGCCGGGCTCGTTCCCTGAGCCGACCGGCGGCCCGCGCTAGACGAACTGCTGGCCGCCGTCGATGTCGTAGGTCGCGCCGGTGAGCGCCGTGTTGCTCATGAGGTGGACGGCGAGCGCGGCGACGTCGGTGGGGCCGACGACGCGGCCGATCGGGAGCGTCGCCCGCAGCTCGTTCCGGCGCTCCTCCACCCGGTCTCCGAGCAGGGCTGCCGACAGCGGCGTGTCGACGAATCCGGCGGCGATGAGGTTGACGCGGACGGGGGCGAGTTCGAGCGCGAGCGCCGCGGTGAACGGGGGCAGCGCGGCGGTGGCGGCGGAGGCGATCCCGAGGCCGTGGCCGATGCGGCGGCCGCCGGTGCCGCCCATGAGCAGCAGCGCGCCCCCGGGCCTGATCTTGGCGGCGGCGTTGCGCGCGACCTCGAGCCCCAGCACCAGGTGGTCGCTGACCGCATCGCGCACCTGGTCCGCGTCCATCTCGAGCAGGGGACCGTAGCGCGGGCCGCCCGCCGTGACCATCACATGGTCGATCGGCCCCGGCAGGTCCTGGAAGAAGCCCTTCAGGGAAGCCGGGTCGTGAGCGTCGAAGGCGGCGGTGCGTCGCGTTCCGAGGTCTTCTGCCGCCTGCTTGAGCCGGTCGGGGTCGCGGCCGGTGATGACGACCTCGGCCCCTTCGGCGAGGGCGCGCCGGGCCGTCGCGAACCCGATGCCCGCGCTGCCGCCGATCACGACGACGGTCTGCCCGATCAGTTCCGGTTCGCGGTGGACGGAACCGGGAGCGGTCGCGCTGGTCATGGTGCCCACCCTCATCGCCGCCGCCGACGGATGAAAGCCCGCACCGGCAAATAACCGCCATTCCAGGTAAAGGCGGGCCGAAACGGAGTCACTCCCGCAGGCTTTCCCCGATTATTTGCTGAAATTTGTCGACTTCGGGCAATGGGGGGCGTGAGGTTGGAGGTCAGGATCGGGCCAGCCGTCACCGGGGGAAAGGAACCGACATGGTGGAGACCAAGCTCGAGGTCGTGGTCCTGCCCGTCGCCGATGTGGACCGCGCCAAGGACTTCTACACGGCACTGGGCTGGCGGGAGGACGCCGACGTCACCACTGGTGACGATTTCCGGGTGGTGCAGATGACGCCGCCCGGTTCGGCGTGCTCGGTCATCTTCGGCACGGGCGTCACCTCGGACGCGCCGGGCTCGGCGCACGGCCTCCACCTGATCGTGGACGACATCGAGGCGGCCCGCGCCGAGCTGGCCGACCACGGCGCCGAGATGAGCGAGGTCTTCCACGACACCGGCGGCGTGTTCCACCACGCCGGGTCCCGGGAGCGGGCCTCGGGCCTGGCCCCGGACCGGACGAGCTACGGCTCGTTCGCCTCGTTCAGCGACCCCGACGGCAACGGCTGGTACCTGCAGGAGATCACCACGCGCCTGCCGGGCAGGTGATCGGGCGAGGCGCCCCGCGCGAAGAGGGAGTGACCGCATGCAAGCGACCTATGGTTCCGCGGCCGACCTGGCCGCCGCGTTGCGCCGTGCGGAGGACGCGCACGGCAGGCACGAGAAGGAGATCGGCCAGGCCGATCCGGACTGGCCCGACTGGTACGCCCAGTACATGCTGGACGAGCAGGCCGCCAGGCACGCCGACCCCGGCACCGGTGGATCGTCCGGACCGGGCGAGGGCACGTGACCGACTACGACGCCATCGTCGTGGGCGGCGGATCACCGGGTGAGCACTGCGTCATCGAACTGGCCGACGGCGGCCTGCGCGTCGCGCTGGTCGAGCGGGCCCTGGTCGGGGGCGAGTGCTCGTACTGGGCGTGCATCCCGTCCAAGACGCTGCTGCGCCCCGGCGAGGCCGTGCACGACGCGCGCGACGCGGCGGCCACCGCCGAGCTCGACGTCGGGGCGGCGCTGGCCTGGCGCGACTTCATGGTCTCCGGCTACTCCGACGCCCGGCAGGAGCGCCTGCTGGCCGACAAGGGCATCGCCCTGCTGCGGGGGACGGGCAGGCTCGCCGGGACGGGCGTGGTCGAGGTCGACGGCGTTCACCACTCGGCCCGGGATGTCGTGCTGGCGACCGGCTCGGATCCGGTCATCCCGCCCGTCCCGGGCCTGCGCGAACTCGACGGCGTGTGGACCAGCCGCGAGGCGACCGGCATGAAGGCCGTCCCGCGCCGCCTGCTCATCCTGGGCGGCGGGCCGGTCGGCGTCGAGATGGCCCAGGCCATGCGGCGCCTGGGCGCCGAAGTGGCCCTCGTCAACGGCGCCTCCCACGTGCTCGCCCGCGAACCGGCGCCGCTGGGCGAGGCGCTCGGCGAGGTGCTGCGGGAGGACGGCGTCGAGCTGCTGCTGGGCGTGCACGCGACCGTGGCGCGGCGCGACGGCGACGAGTACGTCCTGTCCCTCGAAGACGGCGGCGAGCTGCGCGGAGACCGCGTGCTCGTGGCCACCGGACGGCGCCCGCGCACCGCCGGGCTCGGCCTGGAAACGGTGGGCGTGCAGGCCGACGGGCACGGGATCCCGGTCGACGCGCGGCTGCGGGCCGCCGACCGGCTGTGGGCGATCGGCGACGTCACCGGCATCCGGCTGCTGACCCACGTGGGCAAGTACCAGGGCGAAGTCGTCGCCGCGAACCTTCTCGGCGAACCGCGTGAGGCCAACTACGAGGCCATACCGGACGTCGTCTACACCGACCCGCAGGCGGCCGCGGTCGGTGCGGCCGAAGCCCCGTTCACCGCGACCGTCCCGGTGTCGGAGGTGGCCAAGAGCGCCACCTACACGCGCGCCTACGCCGAGTCCAACGGATTCCTGACCCTGCTGTCGGACGGCGAGCGGCTGACCGGCGCCTACGCGCTCGGCCCCGAGGCGGGCGAGTGGATGCAGCAGGCCACCCTGGCCATCCGCGCCCGGGTCCCGCTGGCGGTGCTCCGCGACACCATCCAGCCCTTCCCCACCTTTTCCGAGATCTACGTCGGTGCCCTCAAGGCGCTCCGCACCACGATCGACCGTGCCGCCGCCTGACCCCTCGCGCCCCGGTGGGGGAGGGTGCGAGGGGTCCGTGGCGCGCGGGCACGTTCAGACGCCGGTGGGGCGGTAGGTGAGGACGGTGACGCCGGATTCGAAGGTGGTGGCGCCGGCCGCCTCGATGCCGGTGACGCTGCCGGGACGGAACAGCGGCTCGCCCTCGCCCTTGAGGACGGGGTAGATCCAGACCCGGTACTCGTCCAGCAGGCCGTGGGCGGCCAGCCCGTCGGTGAGGCGGCCGCTGCCCCAGATCAGGATGTCGCCGCCGTCCTGCTTCTTGAGGTCGGTGATCTGGCCGGCCAGGTCGGTGCCGTCGATCGCGACGGTGGGGTTCCAGGCGGAGGTGTCGACCGGCCGCGAGGCCACGACGTACTTGGTCATCGTGTCGTTGACGTGGTCGGCGTAGGGGTTGCCGCCCATGTGGGGCCAGGCCTGGGCCATGCCCTCGTAGGTGACGCGGCCGAGCAGCAGGGCGTCGCAGCCGGTGGTCATCTCGAAGGCGTAGGCCATGGCGTCGGGGCTGTTGTACTGCAGCGACCACTCGTGCGGGTTGTCGATGAAGCCGTCGACGGTGCTGTAGGTGGAAGCGATGATCTTGCGCATGATGGGGCCTTCCCGAGGTCGGTGGCGATCAACTGACCAGAACGATATAGTCACAGTCATTGATCGTCAAGAAGCTTGACTAATTTCCCCCAGGAGTTCCCGCATGACAAGCGACACCCTGCTCGACCTGGGCGTACTGACCGGCCAGCTGATGCGCGCGATCCAGGACGAGCTGTTCCAGCGGCTGGCCGAGGGCGGCCACCCCGACGTCCGGCCCCGGCACGGCACGGTCCTGGCCCACCTCCACGCGGGCGGGCTGCGGGCCACCGAGCTGGCCGAACGCTCCGGCCAGCACAAGCAGATCGTCGGCACGATCGTCGACGAGCTCGTCAAGCTCGGCTACGTCTCCCGGCAGCCCGACCCCGCCGACCGGCGCGCCAAGCTCATCGTCCCCACCGACCACGGAAGGGATGAGATCGAGACCGCCCGCGCCATCCTCGCCGGCATCGAGCGGCGCCATCGGGAGGCGCTGGGGGCCGACGGCTACACCGACTTCAAGCGGACCCTTCAGCGGATCACCGACCGCCAGCGCGGCTGGCGCGACGATGACGGAGGAGAATAGTCACGATGATTGACTATCAATATTCGTGACCATAGCCTGGCCGCCATGAACTCCACCTCCACCGCCGTCCGCGAGGTGCGCGCGGCCTTCGCCGGCGCCGTGCATCTGCCCGGAGAGACCGGCTACGACGAACTCCGCGGCACCCCGTTCGCGCCGATCGACCCGCGCCCCGCACTGGTCGCCGAGGCGACCGGGGCGGACGACGTACGGGCCGCGGTCCTGGCCGCCCGCGACGCCGGAATGGGGCTGACGGTGCAGGCCACCGGGCACGGCACCCACGTCCCCTGCGACGGCGGCCTGCTGCTGAGGACCTCCCGGATGGCCGGAGTGCTCGTCGACCCGCACCGGCGCCTCGCCCGCGTCGGCCCCGGCGCCGTGTGGGGGCAGGTCCTCGCGGCCGCCGCGCCGTTCGGCCTGGCCGGCCTGTCGGGCTCGCACGCCGGCGTCGGCGTGACCGGCTACACCCTGGGCGGCGGCCTGGGCTGGCTCTCTCGCGCGCACGGCTTCGCCGCCGACAGCCTGCTGCGCGCCCGGGTCGTCACGGCCGACGGGCGGATCGTGACCGCGTCCCCCGGCAGCCACCCCGACCTGTACTGGGCGCTGCGCGGCGGCGGGGGCAACTTCGGCGTGGTCACCGCGATGGAGTTCCGGCTGCACCCGGTGGGCCAGGTCTTCGCAGGCACGGCCTGCTTCCCGATCGAACGCGCCGCCGAGACCCTGACCCGCTACCGCGACTGGATCGACGGCGCGCCGGACCGGCTCAGCACCGCGCTGCTGCTCACCCCGATGCCCGACGCCCCCGAGGCGCACCCGTCCGTGCGCGGCCGCCGCGTCCTGCAGCTCAAGGCGATGTACGCCGGGAGCGCCGACCAGGCCCGGCGCCTGCTGCGGCCGCTGACGCGCGCCGCCGGCCCGGCGCTCACCGGGGACTTCCGCGTCCTGCCCTACGCGGAGGCGGCGATGGGCGGCACCGCCCCCGGCCAGGTCGAACTCCTCGGCGAGCTACCGGACGCGGCGATCGCGGCGATCGTGCGCGCCGCCGAGCCGTCCCACGGGCCGGCGGTGGAGATCCGGCACTGGGACGGGGCGATGGGCCGTCCCGGCACCGGCGCCGGACCGGCGGGCCACCGCTCCACCCGCCTGTCGGTGATCGCCGACACCCGCTCCCCGGCCCTGGCCGACGCCCTGCGCCCGCATTCCGGAGGCCGGGCGTTCCTGAACTTCCTGCACGACCCCACCCGGACCGCCGACGCGTACAGCGGCGCCGACCACCACCGGCTGGCCACCGTCAAGCGCCACTACGACCCCGACAACACCTTCGGCCTCACGCACAACATCGCGCCCGCCCCGCCCGCCGCCGTCCGCACCGCAGGATGAGGGCTAGCTCTGCGGGACGTCCTTGACGAACACGATGCCGTCGTAGTTCGCCAGGTGGGCCGGGTCCAGCGGTCCATAGCCGAAGTAGGGGGACACGCGAGGGACGAGGCGCGTTTCACCGAGTCCGTGGACGTCAACGACGGATTGGTCCTCGGGAAGCGCGTACAGGAGTCCCTCGATGGTGTCCGGGGGCGGAACGTCCACACCCTGGCGCCGCATCGTGCCGAGGGCCATGGCCAGGAACGCGTACTCCTCGCCCAGGTGGGCGCTACCGATCGCGCCGGCACTCCACCACTCCAGCCGCAGATCGCCCAACCGCATCGAGCTCCTGTCCCGCTGGAGGTGGGCGTTGTGGGCGAAGACCAGTGCCGGGCCCCGCTCGGCGACGGCGAGGAGGTTGGCCGCCATCATCGAATCCCGCAGGCCCAGCAGCCGCGGCATGCGGCCCGGCGAGGCGTCGGCCATCCAGTAGTGGTAGCGCAGCAGGCCGGTGGCGGTGCGCCCGTACAGGCGCGCCCGGTCCCACTCGTCCCGCGAGGTCGCCGCGATCAGGTGCGGCGTCTCCGCCTCCAGCAGCGCCACCAGATCGTCGGCGAGCAGTCGCAGCTCCCGGGCCTCGGCCGACCGCCCCACGGACCGGGACGGGTCCATCATCGCGTCGGGCTCGGTCCACCGGTCGTCGGCGCCGAGCAGGCGGTCGAGCGTTTCCGCGTCGCAGGGGAGCAGGTCGGCGCCGACCCGGGCGGCGAGGAAGTCGTGGAGCGCGGTGAGGGCCTCCCGTGGGGCGGCGGCGCCGGTGATCTCCAACGGGCCGTCGATGCCGGCGAACCGGAGTCGCTCGGACGCGGGCCGGCCGTCGTTGTAGGCGCGCATCCAGCGCACGAGCTCGCGGTTGGCCGCGGACGCGCCGAACCCGTGGCTGAATCCGCGCTCCATGACCTCGTCGAGCGTGCCCGTGCCCGCGGTGACGTGGTCGTCCACGACCAGGCCCATCATGCAGTCGCTCTCGATCGCGATCGACCGGTAGCCCTCCTGCTCGACGAGCTGCCGGAAGAGCTCGTTGCGCAGGACGAGCAGGGAGTCCTCGCCGTGGGTGGGCTCCCCCAGGGCGAGCACCCGCGGCCGGGACGGGAGCAGTCTCATGACGTCGGCGGCCTCGATGCCAGTAACCATGGCTTCAACCGTATCGTTGAACTAATCGGTTGAGACTTTCCCGCGATACCAGCAGAAACAATGGCTGAAACCTTCAACCGCGCTCAGCGCCTGACCGTACGGGCGGGCGCCGAGCGCGGCGTTCGGGCGGCGGTCAGCCGGCGGCCCTGGCGATGAGCTCGCCGATCCGTGCCTCGACGTCGGGGGTCAGCTCCGCCAGGGCGAAGGAGGTCGGCCACATGGCGCCGTCGTCGAGGCTCGCCACATCGTTGAAGCCCAGCGTCGCGTACCTCGCCTTGAACTTCTGCGCGCTCTGGAAGAAGCAGAGCACCTTGCCGTCCTTGCTGTAGGCGGGCATCCCGTACCAGGTCCTCGGCACCAGGGACGGCGCCGCGGCCTTGACGACGGCGTGGATCCGCTCGGCGAGGACCCGGTCCTCGTCCGTCATCTCGGCGATCTTCGCCAGGACGTCGCGCTCCCCGTCGGCCTTGGCCGAGCGCGGGCTGCGGCGCGCGGTCTTCTTGATCTCCTGGGCGTGCTCCTTCATCGCGGCTCGTTCGTCGTCGGTGAAGCCGTCGAACTTCTTGCCGGCCGCGGCGGTCTTCCGGGCTGCGCTCATGGTGGATGTCTCCCTCGTCCTTGCCTGCGAGTCGTCTGGTCGTTGCGTGGGCGGGTCCTGCCCTACCCCCAGGCGCCGGCGATCTGCCTGGTCGTGGCGTTGAGCCGGTTGAACAGGTTGGTGACGCCGATCATCAGGACGATCGCGGCGAGCTGCTTCTCGTCGAAGTGGGTGGCGGCGGCGTCCCAGATCTCGTCGTTCACCGCGTCGGCGCGGTCGGCCAGCCGGGTCGCGGCCTCGGCCAGCGCGAGCGCCGCCCGCTCCTCGTCGGTGAAGTACGGGGCCTCCCGCCAGGCCGCGACGGTGGCCAGCCGCTCCTCGCTCACCCCGGCCTTGCGCGCGGTCTTGGCGCCGCCGTCCACGCAGGCGCTGCAGCCGTTGATCTGGCTGACCCGCAGGTGGACCAGTTCCAGGATCGCGCCCGCCACCCCACCGGAGTGGACGGCCTTGAAGATCTCCTGGATGGGCTGCATCGCGCCGGACAGGACGACGGCGGGGTTCTGCATACGAGGCTGCGTACGGGACTGCATCGGGTTTCTCCTCTACCGGGTCGGTGCCCCTCGGGGGCGTGGCCCCATCACATCCGGAGGGGGCCTACCATGACGACGGCGGTGGGACGCCCTGGGACACCTGCAACGGCTCTGAGCAGCGAAGACCCGTCCCGGGAAAGCTCCGCCGGGGTGGGACGGGAAGGCGGGGGAACGGTGGTCGTACAGCGGCAGCCGACGGGGAAGGACGATCCGCAGGACGAGCTGGCGGCCCGGCTGCGCCTGCTCCAGGAGGTGTCCGGACGCGGCGTCCGGGCCCTCGCGCGGGACGCGGGCCTCAGCTCGTCGTCGCTGTCGCGCTACCTGAGCGGCCAGACGGTGCCGCCCTGGACGGCGGTGATCGCGCTCTGCCGACTCCTCAAGCGCGACCCGCGCCCGTTGCGCCCCCTGTGGGAACGGGCCTCCAACCCGCTGCCGGCGCCTCCGAAGACCAGCCGCCAGGTCCAGCCCCCGGCGCCGCCCGCCGGGGCGCCGCGTCCACCCCGCAACGATCTGCCGCGCGACGTGCCCGACTTCACCGGGCGCGAGGAGCAGCTCGCCGCCGTGCTCGCCGCGGTGGAGGGCAGCCGGGTGGTCGCCGTGGACGGGATGGCGGGCGTCGGCAAGACCTGCCTGGCGGTGCACGCCGCGCACCGGCTCGCCGCCGAGTACCCCGACGCCCAGCTCTACGTCGACCTGCACGGGTTCACCGCCGGGCGGGAGCCGCTCGATCCCGACCCCGCGCTGCGGACCCTGCTCGCCGCCCTCGACGTGCCGTCGGAGAAGATCCCGCAGGAGGGCGGCATCGAGCCGCTGGCCGCCTGCTGGCGGTCGGAGCTGGCGCACCGGCGGGCCGTCGTGGTCCTCGACAACGCTGCGGACGCCGACCAGGTCCGCCCGCTGCTGCCGGGCGCGGGCCCGTCCGTCGCGCTGATCACCAGCCGCAACCGGTTGCTGGGCCTGAACGAGGTGCCCCCGGTGTCGCTGGACGTGCTGACCGAGCGGGAGAGCGCCGAGCTGCTGGCCCGCGCCAGCGGCGACCCGGCCGGACCGGACGGCCGGCTGTCCCGCGACCCGGAGGCCGCCGCCGAGGTGCTGCGGCTGTGCGGCCACCTGCCGCTGGCGCTGCGGCTGGCCGCGGCGCGGCTGCGGCACCGGCCGGGCTGGACCGTGGGCGTCCTCGTCGAGCGGATGGCCGAGGGCGCCTCCGAGTTCGACACGGCGTTCGCCATGTCCGTGCGGCAGCTGGACCGGGCGCAGCGCCGCTTCTTCCGGCTGCTGGGCCTGCTGCCCGTCGCGGCCTTCGACGAGTACGTGGCGGCGGCGCTGGCGGACGTGCCGCTGCGCACCGCCCGGGAGATGCTGGAGGACCTGCTCGACGCGCACCTCGTCCAGCAGCCCGCGGCGGGCCGCTACCGGCTGCACGATCTGGTCCGCCAGCACGCGCGCCGCGCCGCCACCGAGCAGGACCCGCCGGCGGAGCCGGAGCGGGCGCTGGGCCGGGTGCTCGACTACTACGTGCACGCGGCGGCCGCCGCCGACGCCGCGATGTCGTACCTGCCGCCCGTCCTGGAGGTCTCCGCGGGCCGGCCTCCGGCCGAGCTGCCGGCGTTCGCCGGCAAGCACGCGGCGCTGTTCTGGTTCGGGACGGAGTACACCAACCTGATGGCCGTCTTCGAGGCGGCGGTCGCGGCCGGAGCCGACGCGCACGTGTGCGAGCTGCCGCGTTTCATGCGGGCCTTCTTCGCGCGGCGCTGCGGCACGACGCACCTGAACGTCCTCTTCGAGCGGTCGCTGGTCGCCGCGCAGCGCCTGGGCGATCCGCTGCAACTGGCCGAGGCGCACAGCGATCTGGGCTTCGCCCGCTACAACGCGGGCCGGATGGCGGAGGCGGACGCCGCGTACGAGGCGGCGGCGCCGCTGGTGTCCCAGGCGGGGGGCGGCAGATCCGAGGCCGAGCTGACCATGCGCCGCGGCTACCTGAGGTGGGACGAGGGCCGCGTCGAGGAGCCGCTCGACCTCTTCCGGCTGGCGGGCAGGCTGTACGCGGACGCCGGCTGCCCGATGGGCGCGGCCCACGCGACGGCGTACGAGGCGTGGGCGATGCTGCAGCTGGGACACCGCGAGGAGGCGGCGCGGCTGGCCCGCGAGGCGCTGGACGTTCCGCACGCCGATCCCGCCTGGCCGCCCACACTGACGGCCCGGATCACCCTCGGCGTGGCCATCGCCGACGAGGAGCCCGAGGCGGCGATGGCGCACCTGGAGCAGGCGCTCGCGCTGGCCCGCGAGGACGGGCACAGGCACAACGAGGCGTGGTGCCTCAACTGCCTGGGCGTCGCGCTGCGGCGGACGGGCCGGTACGAGGAGGCGCTCGCCGGCCACCGGCGGGCGTTCGCCCTGCTGGACGAGCTGTTCGAGGAACACTGGAAGATCCATTTCCTGGACGGCTACGCCGAGACCTGCCGGCTGGCCGGCCTTCCCGGCGAGGCCCTGCGGCTGCACCGGCAGGCGCTGGAGCTGGCCCCGCGCCTGGGGTACAGGTACGCGGAGGCGCTGGCACACGAGGGAGTCGCCGCCGTCCTCGACGAGACGGACCCGCCCGCGGCCGCCGAGCACCGCGCGGCCGGGCAGGCCATCCTGCGGGAGCTCGCCCCGGGCGCCTGACAGGGGCGCCCGTCAGGGGCGCCGGCCGTCGGGGAGCGGGCCGAGGGGGAGGCGCAGGACCAGGCATGCCCCGCCCAGCGGGGAGTCCTCGACGGTGAGGGTGCCCTGGTGGGCGTGGGCGATGTCGCGGGCGATGGCCAGGCCCAGACCGGTGCCTCCGTGGTGGCGGCTGCGGGCGCTGTCGAGCCGGGCGAACCGCTGGAAGACTCTGTCCCGGTCGGCGCTCGGGATGCCGTCGCCGTCGTCGCAGACGCGCAGTTCGGCGCTGCCCGAGTCGTGGCTGACCTTGAGGCGCACCTGGTGGTGCGCGTGCCGGTGGGCGTTGTCGAGCAGGTTGCCCAGGACCCGGTCGACCAGTTCCGGCGAGGCGTTGATCATCACGGCGGGTTCCAGGGACGATTCCACCGGTTCCCCCGGACGCCCCGACAGGTGCCGGCGGGCGAGTTCGGTGAGGTCGAGCGGCTCCGCGGTCTGGGCCGTGCCGGCTTCGACGCGGGCCAGCAGGAGCATGTCGGCGATGATGGACTGGATCCGGTCCAGGTCGCTCAGCGTGCGGTCGAGCAGCGGAGCCAGGTCGGTGTCCTCCGGGTGCAGCCGCGCCTCCTCGAGCTGGACGCGCAGGCCGGCCAGCGGGGTGCGCAGTTCGTGCGAGGCGTCGGCGGTGAACTGCCGTTGCCGCTGCACGGCGTGCTCCAGCCTTCCCAGGGTGGCGTTGACGGTCCGGGCGAGCTGGGCGACCTCGTTCCGCGTCCCGGGATCGGGAACCCGGTCGGTCAGGTGGTTGACGTTGATCCTGCCCAGGGCGCCGCTGATGGCCTGCACGGGGCGCAGCACCCGGTCGGTGATCTTCCACGTTCCCCATCCCGCCAGGCCGATCAGCGCGAGGGCCTGGAGCGCGAAGAGCGTGTCGAACGTTCCGACGGTCAGGCCGCTGGGGGCGCGCCTGCCGGCATACACCACGGGCGAACCGGCGGCGGGCCACACGCGTTCGGCCGAGATCCGCAGGCACCCGCCCTGGCCCCGTCCGCAGACCCGGACGTTCATCCAGGGCCGGACCGCCGTCGGCCACGCGGTGGCGATCGGCGGGCGCCCGCGGGCGGCGGGCGAGGCGGCGATGACCCTCCGGCCGGGCGCCACCACCTGGACCAGGTCGGTCTTCGGCACGTGCGGCACCACCGAACCCGCCTCCGCCCCGGCTCCCGTGCCGGCGGTCGTTCCGGCCACCGCGCCCTGCCGTACCGCGGTCGCGGTCGTCGCGGCGGTGCTCCGCAGGTGGCGCCAGGTGCTGCCGGCCAGCACGTTCCTGGCCAGCACCGCGCTGGCCAGGCAGGCCGGGACGAACAGCAGCGTCGCCACGACGACCGCGATGATCGTCAGCTGCCCGCGGATCGATTGCGGCCAGTGGATCGGCCCTGCGGGAACCTTCATGCCAGTCACCCGGGCATCTCTGGGCAGCGCCCGGCGTCCATGGCGCACCGGCATGATCAAGAGGTGGCCGGCAGGGCCCGGTGAGGTCCTTGACGGCCACGCCCGATGACCGGCCTCGCCCGCGTGCGCTACGTGGAGACCGTCGTCGCTCGTCTAGCGGATAGGTCCTTACCAGCAACAATACCCGTTATGCCGGAAGGGGCCCGGTGGGCACCGGGCCCCTTCGCAAGCCGCCGGCTACAGGCGGAGGTAGGCGGCCTGGACCTCGTCGTTCGCCCGCAGCTCGTCCGACGTGCCGGACACCTGCACGCGGCCGCGTTCCAGGACGTAGGCCCGCGCGGCGATCCGCAGGGCCGTCCTGGCGTTCTGCTCGATCAGCAGCACGGACGTGCCGGCCGCCCCGAGCGCGGCGATCTCCTCGCCCATGCGCTCGACGGCGATCGGTGACAGGCCCAGCGACGGCTCGTCGAAGACGATGAGGCGGGGGCGCACCACCAGCGCCATCGCGATGGCGAGCAGCTGCGCCTCCCCGCCCGACAGCGAGCTGGCGTAGGCGGACCGCCGCTCGCCGAGGATCGGGAAGCGGCGGAGCAGCTCCTCGATGTCGCGCTGGACCGCGTCGGACTCGTGGCGGCGGACCCAGGCCGCGATGAGGAGGTTCTCGACGATCGTCTGGCGGGCGAAGACCCGGCGCCCCTCCGGCACCAGCGCCACCCCCCGCCTCATGATCTCGCCGGTGGGGCGCCCGGTGATGTCGTGCCCGTCCAGGGTGATCCGGCCGGAGCCGGGACGCAGCTGGCCGATGATCGACTTCGCCAGTGTCGACTTGCCCGCGCCGTTCGCGCCGAGCAGCGCGACGATCTCCCCCGGGGCGACCTCCAGGCCGACCTCATGGAGCACGTCGGCGCCGTAGCCGGCCACGAGCCGCTCGACGACCAGCGACGCGCCCCCCTCGGGGAGGGTCGGAGGGGCCTTCTTCCAGGCTCGCAACCGCATCAGTGGGCATCCTTCATCGTCTCGTGGCCCGTGGAGTCCGTGCCGAGGTAGGCCTCGACGACCGTCTCGTCGCGCGCCGCGCCGGACGGCGTCCCCCGGAAGATCACCCGGCCCGCGTCGAGGACGGTCACCTCGTCGCAGACGCGCAGCACCAGGTCGAAATGATGCTCGATGAGGATCACCGTGACACCGCGGTCGGCGACGGCCCGGATGATCCGTTCGACGGTCCGGAGCTCCGCGACCGTCAGCCCGGCCGCCGGTTCGTCCAGGAGCAGGACCTGCGGCCGGGTCGCGAGGGCGCGCGCGATCTCGAGCTGGCGGCGCTGGCCGGGCCCGAGCGTGCGCGCCTCGTGGTCGCGCACCCCGCCGAGGCCGACCACCTCGAGCCACCGCTCGGTCTCCTCGCGCATCGCGCGCCGCTCGCGGACGGCCCGGGGCAGGCGGAACAGGTACTCGGCGTAGGTCGCCCGCCGGTGCGAGTCGATGCCGGGCATGAGGTTCTCGAGGACGGTGTGGTGATCGAGCAGCGCGGGGTGCTGGAAGGTCCGCGACAGCCCCGACCGGCTGCGCTTGGACGGCTTCCCCGTCAGCGGCCGGCCGGCGATCGTGAGCGAGCCGGCCGAGGGCTCCAGGTAGCCGCAGACGCAGTTCAGCAGGCTCGTCTTGCCCGCCCCGTTCGGCCCGATCAGCCCGTGCACCGTGCCGGGGCGGGCGACCAGCGAGACGTCGTCGAGGATCCGCGCCGCCCCGACGTTCCACGAGACGCCCTTCGCCTCCAGCGTCGCACCCGCGGTCTCGGGCATCGTCCGCTCGATGAGCTCCTCGACCGGTGCCTCCTCGGCCGCCTCGGCCGCGGCGCCTTCCGGCGGCCGCCGGAACCGGCCCGCCAGCATGCTCCACAGCCGGTTGACGAGCTCGACCGTCCCGCCCGGGGCCAGCAGGACCACGGCGAGGACGATGACGGCATAGGCCAGCGAGGAGACCGTCCCGCCCGAGGCGAACTTCTCGTTCAGGCCGAGCGTGATCGCGGCGACGATGATCGAGCCCGCCACCGGCCCGTTCACCGACGCCTGGCCGCCGACCACCACGATGACGAGGATGAGGATCGCGTAGCTGAGCGTGAACGTCTCGACGCTGGTGAAGCCGTTGAGGATCGGCCACATCGCGCCCGCCAGGCCCGCGAGCCCCGAGGAGATCCCGACGGCGGCGAGCTTCGTGCGGGGGACGTTGACGCCGAGGGACTCCGCCAGCTCGGGCGCGACCCGTCCGATCTCCCACGAGCGGCCGAGCGGGCTCTTGATGAGGTTGCGGCAGAACAGCCACGCCACCGCGGCGACCGCGGTCACCAGGTACCACTGCTGTGCCGTGCCGAGCTCGGCGGGGAACGCCGGGACGCCGTCACCGCCCAGCGTGAAGCTCTTGAAGTACTGGATCGACGAGTTGAGCGCCGCGAGGTAGAGCAGCGTGATGACCGCGATCGCGAAGGGCGCCATCCGCAGCGACGGCACCGACGTCACGACGCCGACCACCACGCACAGCAGCGTCGCGACGACCGCGCCGACGCCGAACGACCACTCCCAGTGGTACTGCCCGAGCGCGACCGTGTAGGCGCCCAGAAGCGCGAACGCCGCGTGCCCGAACGAGATCGTGCCCGCGTACCCGAACACGATGTTGAAGCCGAGCGCGGTGATGAAGTACGTCGCCGCGGTCGTCAGGGTCGTGAGCCGGAAGGAGTCGAAGAAGACCGGCGTGGCCAGGATGATGGCGAGGGGGACGAGGATCGTCCGGGCGATCGAGATCCGCCCCAGCACGTTCATCGCCATCAGACGACCCGGTAGGACTGGCCCAGGATGCCCTGGGGACGGACATAGAGCAGAGCGACCAGCGCGATGAGCACGATGGGGTCCTGGAGTCCTGTGTCTAGATAGCCGACGGTGAACTGTTCCACTGCGCCGAGGGCCATCCCGCCCGCGACGGCGCCCGAGATCCTCGGCATGCCGCCGATCGCGGCGGCCACGAAGCCCTTGATCGTCAGCGCGGCGCCCATGGCGACGCTCGCCTGGGTGACGGGCCCGGCGGCGAACCCGGCGATCGCCGCCAGCGCCGCGCCGACCGCGAACGCCATCGTCTGGAGCGACCGGACGGGGATCCCGCGCATGGCGGCGGCCTCCCGGTCGTCGGCCAGCGCCCCGAGCGACCGGCCGGGGGCCGTCGACTTCGTGAACCACCGGACGAACAGCAGCATCAGACCGAGCACCACGATGGGGAACAGCCGATCGGGCGTGATGAACACGCCGCCGATCGAGTACGTCTCGGTCCAGGGCAGGAAGCTGTCGAACCTGCGGGTGTCGGTCCCCGTCGACCCCTGCACGATCACCTCGGTGAAACCCGAGGTCAGGAGCAGGGCGATCGCGAGGGTGGACACGATCGCCGTGGTGTGCGCCCGCTCTCCGAGGGGCCGGACGGCGACGCGGTCGGTGACCGCGCCGAACAGCGCCGCCGCCGCGACGGCCACGGCCGCCGCGAGCACGACCGGCAGGCCGGCCGACGACCACAGGATGACGCCGAGCATCGCCCCGATCATGACGGCCTCGCCGTGCGCGAAGTTGAAGATGCGCGTCGCGCCGATCGTGAGATTGAGCCCGACGGCGATGCTCGCGTAGATCGCGCCGGTCTGCACGGCGCGTAGCACGATGTTCAGCAACTCGATCAACCGGAACCTCCGTGTTCCGGCCGAACGTAGCAGGCTTTCAATTTTGACATCAATACCAAATTTGCGCCCGTTCCGACCCGCTCCGTCTCCGAGTCCGTGCCGGGTGCGCGCGGACCGCCACCGACCCGTCGGCCCGGACCGCCCGGAACGACCGAAACCCCGGCGCGGTCACAAGTTCACAAGCCCGGCCGCCCGTGACCCCGCGCGGTCACGCGGTCATGGGGTCATGGGGTCACGCGGTCCGGGAGCACGGGGGCGCGGGGCTCAGGACGGCGGCGAGGGGGAGCCGATCGCGTTTCCCCAGAGCAGCGTCAGCTGGTCGAGGGCCTTCTCGAGCTCGTAGGTGCCCTGCCGGACGTACATCTCGGCGAACTTGGCGACCATGCCGCCGAGGATGTTGGCCGCGTACCAGGGGTCCACCCGCGCGTCGGCCACGCCCTCCTTCTGGAGCCGCCGGATCGAGCGCTCCAGCCGGGAGGCGAACTCGTCGTCGCGGGCGGCGCGGGCGGCCCGCACCTCGTCGTCGTACCGGGAGACCTCCTCGATCACCTTCATGATCTCGGCGGACTCGATGTAGGCGGTCAGGTACGCGCGGTTGGCGGCGCGGATCCGCTCGATCGGGTCGAGGGGCCCGTCCTCGCCCGTGACGAACGACAGCAGGCTCACCTCCTGCTGCTCGGCCACCTCGCGGAAGATGTGCTCCTTGGAATTGAAGTAGTGGTAGAAGGAACCGTGCGACATCGACGCCTCGTCGGCGATGTCCGCGATGCGCGCGTCCAGGAAGCCGTCGCGCTCGAACACCCGCTTCGCCGCTTCGAGAAGGCGTGCCCTCGTGCGGGCCCCTTTGGGGGAACGCGGCGTCGGGTCGGCCTGAGATGAGGATCGGGCATGCGGTCGTTTCGACGCCGCGTTCGGCCGCCGTGCCCGCTTCTCTCTCTCGGCCATCGTGCCCCTTCCTTCAGACTGCGCCGGAACGCGAACCCACGTTAACGGTCGCTCCTCCGCGGCAGTGAACCCGAAGTCATGGCGAAAGTCACGGTCCCGGCGCGCGGCCGGGCCCGCGCCGCCCGGCCGCCTCCCGGGGTGGTCCGGGGCGTCACCTGCGGCGGTATCGGCCCCCTCCGCGGGACGGCACCCAGCGTGTCGGCGACACTACATCTTGTACTCAATATTGATATCGATGCAGAAATCAGCCATCATCGGCCGACGCGACCCATCGACCTCCTGGGAGGCAGCGTGAGGCTCACCGGTTCACGCCCTCGACCACCCCTGTTCATGACAGCCCTCACCGCACTCCTCCTCACCGCGACGGCGGCGTGCGGCGGCGGGGCGTCCACCGGCGGGCAGGGGGGCGACGACGGCAAGCCGATCAGGGTCGGCGTCCTGCTGTCGAGCGTCGGCGCGCTCAAGTCGATCACCGAGGGGTACAACGAGGGCTTCGAGTTCTTCAAGAAGAAGAACCCGACGATCCTCGGCCGGCCCATCGAGTACGTCCGGCTGGAGGACGGCGCCACCCCGGCGACCGCGGTGCCCGCCGCGCAGAAGCTCATCCAGAAGGAGAAGGTCGACGTCATCGTCGGGCCCTATCTCTCCGGGCCGACCAGCGCCGTGCTGCCCTACTTCAACCGGGCCAAGCTGATCAACATCAACATGTCCGCCCTCACCGACGCGGGCAATGCCGAGAAGTACCCCTTCACCTTCCACAACGAGTGGTGGAAGGACGCCGAAGGCAAGGCGCAACTGGCGCACGCGTGCAAGCTCGGCGCGAAGACGGTCGCCACGATCGTCGTCAACAATCCGCTCGGAACGGAGACCGACGCCTCGATCAAGCACAATATCGGCAGCGCCCCGTGCAAGCTCCAGTATCTCGGCGCGCAGCAGTTCTCGGCCGGGGCCCCGGACGTCACCGCCCAGGCGACGGCCGCGCGGAGCGCCGATGTCGTGGTGACGGGCGCCGCCGCCGCCACCGACTTCGCCTCGATCATCAAGTCGCTGATGCAGGTCCAGTACAAGGGCTGGATCATGGGCAACCAGGCGATCGGTGAGGACAACACGCTCAACCTCCTGCCCGCCGAGGCCGCCAAGCAGATCATTCCGTTCGGCAGCACGCCGCAGACGCAGAAGCCGCTGGGCAAGGACGTCCAGGGTCTGTTCGATGGCGTGCGCCAGAACCTGGGCAAGGACCCGGGCGGCTTCTGGGGCAAGGCGTACGACTCCATGCTCATGATCAAAATGTCGGCGGAGGGCGCCAAGTCGCTCGACAGCGCCGCGATGAAGAAGTGGCTGGAGACGAACAAGTTCTGCGGCGCCTGGGGGTGCTTCGGCTTCACCGCCGCCTCGCATCACCCGTTCGAGCCCAAGGACAACCTGCCCTACCAGCCGGGCACCTCCGTCGGCGGTATCGCCGAGCCCTGGAAACAGCCGAAGTGACCGGAGGGTCGCGCCGCCCGGGGCCTCGGGCGGCGCGACCGCCGGCGTCGGAGACGTGACCGCGGCACCCCCACCCGGGAGACTCGCTGTGAGCGGTGGAAGCGCACTGGTTTTCGAGGAGCGGGAGTACACGGCGGCGGAGCTGGACGGGCTCGCCGGCGGGTTCGCGGCGGAGCTCGCGGAACGCGGCGTCCGGGCGGGCGACCGGGTGGCGCTCATGTCGTCGAACCGCCCCGAGTTCGTGATCGCCGTCCAGGCGATCTGGCGGCTGGGCGCGGCGGCCGTCCTGCTGAGCCCCGCGTGGAAGCGCGGCGACGTCGAGCACGCCCTGGCGATCACGAGCCCGTCGCACGCGGTCGGTGACCACGACGTGCTGGCCGGCCTGATGCCCATGCGCCACCTGGACGCGCCGATCACCCCCGGGCGGCGCACGTTCCCCGAGGTCGACCAGCACGCCGACGCGGCGCTGGTCTTCAGCTCCGGGACGACCGGGCTGCCGAAGGCGGTCCGGCACACGCACGCCTCGTTCGGCGCCGCGGTCCGGCACTGGCGGGACGC
Organism: Actinomadura rugatobispora; assembly: GCF_042656285.1. Lineage (GTDB taxonomy): Bacteria > Actinomycetota > Actinomycetes > Streptosporangiales > Streptosporangiaceae > Spirillospora > Spirillospora rugatobispora. The sequence continues at coordinate 84,011 of NZ_JBHSON010000099.1, forward strand.
GTTGGGGCTGACCGCCGCCGACCGGCTGCACATCACCACGCCCCCCTCGCACATCCTCGGCCTGCTCAACATCGTCACCGCCCTGGACACGGGGATCCGGCTGCGCCTGCACCGCCGGTTCGACCTGGATCTCGTGCTGAGGCACATCGAGTCGGACCGGATCACCGTGGAGATGGCGGTCGCGCCGATCGCGCTCGCGCTGGCCTCGCACCCGGACCTGGAGTCGTACGACCTCTCCTCGCTGCGCTTCATCATGTGGGGCGCGACCCCGGTGACCCCGAGCGTCGCCGAGACCGTCACCCGCCGGACCGGCGTCGGCTGGCTCCCCGCCTACGGCGCCGCCTGACCGGCCTGGACGACACCCGCACCCTCTCCCTGGACGTCCTGCCGCCGGCGCAGGCGGTCGCCCTGTTCAGCCGCGCGGCCCGCGTCCCGGACACACCGGCCGTGGCCGAG